>NZ_JBDSQX010000059.1:0-48400 GCF_039929605.1 Roseateles sp. | reverse complement strand
GTGGATCTTCATCCACCAGCTCTGCAGGGCCGGCACCAGCGGCTGGATCTCCTGCGCGCCGCGCTCCAGCGTGTACCAGAGCAGGAAGCCGACGGCCGCGCTGACGACCAGCATCACGTAGGCGCCGAGCGACCGCGTCGCAAAACGCTGCTCGTAGTAGAGGTGGAAGAGCGTCGTCATCCAGCAGAACAGCACGAAGACTTCGTAGAGGTTGCTGACGGGGATGTGGCCGATGTCGGCGCCGATCTGGTGGCTCTCGTACCAGCGCACCAGCGTGCCCACGAGTGCCATGAAGACGCCGCCCCAGGCCAGCTTGGAGCCCACGGCCTCGGCCACGCTGTTGCGCCCGGCGCCGGTGAAGAAGCCACCCCAGTAGAAGAGCATGCTCATCGTGAAGAGCAGGCTCATCCACAGGATGGCGCTCTGGCTGGACAGCATGTACTTGAGCCAGAAGACCTGCTCGCCAGCGGCCAGGTCGGCGCCAAAGGCGTCGGTCTGCCGCGCGTACAGCGCAATGGCCAGCAGCGTGGCGGCGCCCACGGCGACGCACAAGGTGCGCAGCGGTTTCCAGAACCAGCCCAGCGCGATCAGCGCCGGCATGGCGCAGGCCAGGATGCCCTTCTCGTAGCCGTCCATGCTGGCGTGGTAGCGGTTGAAGGCATAGGCGCCGCCGAGCAGCACGAGGGCCGCAAAGACCCAGTCCAGCGCGTCGCGGCGCTGCAGCGCGTGGCGCCGCGGCAGGTCGAAGGTGGTGGTGTTCATGTCGGGTCCTTGAGCACGGCAGCCTTGAGCTGGGCGAAGAGGGTAGCGTTGTCGGGCGATTCGCGGGTGCTGGACATGGCCATGCGCACCTGCGAGCTGGCCGGGTCGGCGCTGGGCGCGATCCAGATCCACAGCCTACGCTCTTTGATGTAGAGCATGGAGAAGACGCCGACGATGAGCAGGAGGGCGCCGAGGTAGACCAGTTTCTGGCCCGGTGCGCGCGCGACCTGGAAGACGCTGGCCTGGACCTGCTCGAAGCCGTCGAGCTGCAGCAACATGGGCGCGGGGTAGTAGAGGCTGTCGGACAGCGACAGCACGGCCTGGGTCATGAAGGCCTGCGCGGCCGCGTCGGTGCCGGCGGGCTTCAGGCCCGCGCGCTCGCGGGCGAGCTGATGCAGTTCGAACAGGCTGCCGTTGAGGATGCGCAGCAGCACCTCGGACACGCGCTGGCGCTCGGGCTCGGGCACGTCGCGCTCGATGAACTGCGACAGCGCCGGCAGGCCACCCTTGACGTCTTCGCCCGGCTTGGCAGCGGCGCCGGAGAAGAGCGTCAGCGCGCGCTGGGCGGTGAGTTGCAGTTGTTCCTGCATCTTGGGCTGCGCGGCTGGCGTGGCCGACACGGCATAGGCACGCGCGGCCAGGTCGCGCAGTTGCGGGTCGGCCAGCGCCTGGCGCAGGCGCAGCCAGCTGTCCAGCGAGTCGTTCTCGTCGGCCGGCATGCGCAGGTAGCGGAAGTTCTCGGCCGGTGTCTCACGCATGCCGGCGAGGAAGAGGCGCTGGCCGTCCAGCGCCACCGGCACCATGTAGTTGTTGAACTCGCGCGCCTGGCCGGCGGCGTCGCGCAGCTTGTAGCTGAAGCTGGGGCCGACGTTGTGCAGCACCTTGGCCCCGTCGCTCTTGGCGCCGCTGCCGAGGTGCTTGTTCAGGCGTTCGCCGAGGTCGACCTTGCGCACGTCGGCGCCGCTGGCGTTGGCCCCACTGCCGTCATTGGCCAGGTTCTCGACGTTGATGACGCGCAGGCCGTCGAGCTCCAGTGTCTGCGCGCCGAAGGCCATCTTGGTGCCGACGCGGCCCTCCAGTTTCAACGCCGCGCCGCCCGCCAGTGGCAGGGCCTTGAGCTGCAGCTTGCTGCCGCCGTCCTCGAAGCTGCTCTGGTAGATGGCCACGCCCTTGTGGATGACGGGTTCGTTGACCTTGACGGTCGCCTCGCGCCGTGTGCCACCGTCATGGATGACGATGTCGCTGGCGAAGCTCTTGGGCATGCCGGTCGGGTAGTAGTCGACCTTGAACTGTTTCAGCTCGATGTCGAAGGGCAGGTCCTGCAGCACGACGCCGTTGGGCAGGCTGAGCACGGCAATACCTTGGCGCTGCTTCTCGGTCACCGACACATTGCCGCGAAAGCTTGGGTTGCTGGCGCTGAGGCGGTGCTCGGGCTTGATCTCGGCGATGAAGCCCGAGCCGGTGTAGAGCTGTTTGCCCTGCACCCACATGGCCAGCTTGACCACCGCGTTGCCGTCCAGCACGCCGCCGATGAGGATGAGCACGATGGCCGAGTGGGCCGACAGATAGCCGATCTTGTTGGCCGCGCCGCGCCGCGCCGCGATCATGTTGCCGTTGTCGCGTTTCTGCACCCGCGCCTTCCAGCCCAGCGCCGCCAGCGTGTTGCCGATCTCGGCCAGCGCCATCGCAGGATTGCTGGGCAGCTCGCCGATGGCCTTGTGGTGATGGGCCTGCAGCGACTGCTCGCGCACGCCTTCCTTGTAGTTGCGCAGGTCGACCAGGATCTTGGGCGCGTTGCGGGCGATGCACAGGCTCGTCGACACGACGAGAAAGGCCAGGATGAGCAGGAACCAGGGCGCGCTGTAGACCGTGTAGAGGCCCAGCTTGCCGAACACCTCGGCCCAGAAGGGGCCGAACTGGTTGATGTAGTTGCCCATCGGCTCGCTCTGGCGCAGCACCGTGCCGATGACCGACGAGATGCAAATCACGCTGAGCAGCGTGATGGCGAAGCGCATGGACGACAGCAGGTCCAGCAGCACGCGTGCGGCGGTGGGGGTTTGGACGGGTGGGGGAGCGGCGGGGGCGGACATCAGGGCATCAATGAAAAAGGCCGGTGGAGTTCACCGGCCTTAGTTCCCGAGGCGTGCGTGGAGGTTCAGCGCAGGCCGGCGACGTAGTCGGACACGGCCTTGATTTCCTTGTCGTTCATCTTTGCGGCCACGCCGTTCATGACGGCGTTGTTGGTGCGCGCGCCGCTGCGGAAGGCCACCATCTGTGCCTCGACGTAGTCGCCATGCTGGGCGCCGACGCGCGGGTACTGGGCGGGGATGCCCGAGCCGGTCGGGCCATGGCAGGCCGCGCAGGCCGGCACATTGCGCTCGGCAATGCCGCCGCGCCAGATCTTCTCGCCCAGCGCGACAGTGTCCTTGCTCTTCGCGAAGCCCGGCTTGGCGGTCTTGGACGCGTAGAAGGCCGACACGTTGCGGATGTCTTCTTCCGACAGCGGCGCGGCCATGGCGGTCATGACGGCGTTCTTGCGCTTGCCGCTCTTGAAATCGGCCAGTTGCTTGGCCAGGTATTCCGCGTGCTGGCCCTGCAGGATGGGGTTGGCCGGGCTGCCACGCGAGCCGTCGGCGGTGTGGCAGGCGGCGCACACCTGGGTGGAGAGCGCGCCACCCTTGGCGAGGTCGGGCTTGGCGGGCGCGGCAGCCGGCTCGTTCGCCTGGGCCACGGTGGCCAGCAGCAGACTCGACAGAAGGATGGCGACAGTCTTCATGGATTTATATGGTTTCGTTGGGCGCAACTTTCGAATTTTACAATGCCAGACCTAAGCGCTCGACCCGGCCATGACCAACGAAATCCCTGATGCAGTACCCGCCGAGCCGATCACCGAGAAGATCGCCTTGGCCTGGACGCACACCACGCGCTTCCTGACCACCGCCAGCCAGCTCATCCACCTGCCCGCCACCGACCTGCCAGAGATCGCCTTCGTCGGCCGCTCCAATGCCGGCAAGTCCACGGCCATCAACACGCTGGCCCAGCAGAAGCGCCTGGCCTTTGCATCCAAGACGCCGGGCCGCACCCAGAACATCAACCTGTTCGAGCTGGGCCCCAAGGACGCCGCCGACGCGCTGTTTGCCGACCTGCCCGGCTACGGCTACGCCGCCGTCGCCAAGGCCGCCAAGATGCGCTGGCAGAAGGTGATGGCCGACTACCTGGAGGTGCGCCGCAGCCTGTCGGGCGTCGTGCTGATGGTGGATTCGCGGCTGGGCCTGACCGACCTGGACAAGCAACTGCTCGATTTCGTCGCTGCCCGCATCTCGAGTGGCGAGATCAAGCTGCTGGTGCTGCTGACCAAGGCCGACAAGCTCAACCGCAGGGGGGCCGACGCCATCCTGCGCTCGACAACCGACTACCTGGCGGAGCTGTCCACCGAGAGCTCGGACGTTGCCGTGACGCTGTTCTCGGCGCTGAAGAAGAGCGGCGTCGGCGACGTGGCGCTGGCGCTGCGCGAATGGGTACTGGCGCATCGGCTGCCCGATGCGGTTGCGGGTGCCGAGCCCGATCAGCCGACGGATTAGCCGCCGCCGTCCAGGTCGCTCATCAGCGTGTCGACGGCGCGCTGGACGACGCTGTCGTCCTCCAGCGCTGTGATGAGGCCGTTGGCCAGCAGGGCCTCCAGCGCGCGGCGCGTCAGCGGCAGGCGCTCGTCGGAGTCGCGGCCGACGAAGAGCATGAACTGGCGGCCCTCGCTGATCCAGGCGACCTGGCTGGTGTGCCAGCCGCCCTGGATGAAAAGGTGGAACCAACGGCCGATCTCCACGTCCTCGACCCAGCGCTGCAGGGCGGCGCGCGCGTCGGGCGAATCGTGCTCGTTGTAGAGCTGCACCGGCACCGTCGGCAGCTCGCCGCGGTCGACGTCGGCGCTGAGCCAGTGTGAGGGGATCTGGGAGTCGCGCTCCTCCATCAGGCGCTTGACGATCTCGTCGGCCGTGGCGGGCGCGGCGCTGCTCGCCACTGCCGGTCGGGGCAGCATGGGTCGGCGCTCGCCCGGGTCCTGGGCCGGCAGGCCGCGCAACAGGCGGGCATGCTGGGCCATCAGCTCGGACAGTGGCGGCTCGCGCTTGGCCGGTGGCAGCTGGATGCTCTCGCAGCCGGCCATCAGGCGTTCGATCAGTACCGGCAGGCGCATGCGCAGCGCGTCGCGGTCGGCCGTGTCGCGCGGCGTCGTGAGGCTGTCGATGACGGCGTCGACGAGCTCCATCGCGGCCAGCGCCTCCTGCGAGTCGCGGCCGTGGCGCACCATGGCCGTGACGATGACGTCCACCCAGGCCGTCTGCAGGAAGCGGTGCATGCGCGGGCCGAGCGGCGCGCCGGCAACCTGGTGATCGGTCTGCTCGCGGATCAGCTCACGCCACTCGCTGCGCTGCTGCTCTCGCTCCAGAGCAGCCAGCTCGACGGCGTTGCGCTCGCTGCTCTGGCGGGCCTGCTGGTCGATCCGGGCGTCCACGCGCGCCAGCACCTGCTGGAAGAGGGCGGCTGTCGGCGTCGGTGCGTCCACCAGCAGTTGGGCCTCGGCTTCCATGAAGCGCAGGAAGTCGACGAAGCGCTTGTCGTCCACGCGCTCGAAGGCCATGCCGTGGGCGGCGACGCGGTTCAGCAGCGCCCAGGTGGGGTGGTCCTGTCGGCGCAGCAGCATCGCGTCGCTGCGCGCCAGGCGCACGACGGCGATCTGCAGCCGGGCCAGCAGGGCCTTCAGCGGCGGCAGCAGGCGCGGGTCGGCGAGGATCTGGTCGTAGAGCCGGCTGAGCATGTCCGGCCCCGTCGTGCGCACGAAGGGCGCGGGGGCGAGCGGGTCGCGCTGCGTGGCTGTGCCGAAACTGCTCAATCGCTGGGGCCGCGAATTGACGGCGTCGACGCGACGCGACAGGCCGTCCAGCGTGCCGGCCGCCGCAGGACGTGCGCCGATGCCGCGCATGGCGGCCAGACGCTGGTGGGCCAGCGGGTCGGTCTGGGCACGACCGTGCGACGCCACCATGTCGCCGATGTCGGCGGCGCGCAGCGCGGCACAGGCCTGGACGTACTGGCGGTGCAGGGCCTCGGCCAGCGGCGCGGCGGCCACGCGCATCAGCTCGTATCGGGTCTGGGCAGCGAGCGGGCTGGCAGCCAGCGCCTGGTGCAGCGCATGGGCGTAGAGGGCGGGGCGCAGCGGGTTGTCGCGCTCGCGCGCCCGGGCGGTGCCGCGCAGGGCGGCGTAGAAGTTGCCGATCTGGTGCAGTTCGGCGCGGCTCATGTCCTCGGCCGCCTGGGCGACGTGGGCAACGGCCACGGCCTGCAAGGCCTGGGGCTCGTCGACGAGGCTGAGACCTTCCAGCCCGCCGGCCGGCACGCTGCGGTGCAACGGGTCCTCGCCACGGCGCCCGGCCTGCAGCAGTTCGATGAGCCTGCCTTCGAAATCGGCCGCAAACCGCGACCGCACCTTGCGCCAGCTGTCCCGCAGCGCGAAGTGCTGGGGCTGGGCATCGAGCGCGTCCTGCACGAGGTTCAGCAACTCCCGGGCCAGCGGACCGGCTTCGGTCAGCGCGTGGTCGAGCAGATGGTGGGGATGCAGGCTGGCGGACATGAAGGCGATGCGACGGCGGAATGAGATTATCTGGCGCCGAATTGGTGCGTCTTGCGGTGTTGCCGCCACTTACCACCCCCTGAACCGCATGGCACACGCCGCACTTCATAACCTATTCACGCTTTTCCAGAGCGGTCGCCACGCCGAGATGGCGACGAGGGCCCGCGAGCTCCTGACGCAGGCGCCGGACGACGGCGCGCTATGGAAGGCCTTGTCGGTTGCGCAGCAGGTGTTGGGGCAGGACGCGCTGCCGGCTTTGCAGCGAGCGATGCAGCTCTTGCCGGGCGACGCCGATCTGCCGGCCAACCTGGGCGCCCTGCTGGCAGCCCGTGGCCAATGGCTCGAGGCGCGCGCGGCTTATGAGCAGGCGCTGCGCCTGCAGCCGCAACTGGCGGGCGCGCACAACAACCTGGGCAATGCGCTGCTGGCGCTGGGCCAGCCGTCCGAGGCGCTGGCGGCCTTTGACGCCGCGTTGAGTTGGCAACCCGGGCTGGTCGCCGCTTCCGGCAACCGGGCGCGTGCGCTGCTGGCGCTGGGGCGCCACGACGATGCCGCCGAGGCCTTTGGGCGTGCGGTGGCCGCGCAGCCGCGCGACGCCGGCCTGCGCCTGCATGCGGCAACGGCGCTGGCGGCTGCGGGCCGTGTGGCCCAGGCCATTGCCTGCTTGCGCGAAGCCGCGAGCCTGGCGCCGCAGCGTGTCGACGTCTGGTTCGCGCTGGGCCAGCACTTGCAAGCCAACGGCGATGACGCCACCGAGGCCTGGGAGCGCGTGTTGGCGTTGGACGCCGGCCATGCGGAGGCGGCCTGCAACCTCGCGCTGCTGCGGCCCGAGCGCGGCGAGGCGGTGCTGGGCGCTGCGCTGGCAGCGGGACTGGACACGGGACTGGACAGGGGACTGAGCGGCGAGCGCCGTGCCGCCGTGCTGGGCAATCTCGGCGGGCTGAGGTTGGCCGAGGGCCGGCATGCCCAGGCGGTCGAGGCCTATCGAGAAGCGCTGGGCGCGGCGCCGTCATCGCCTCAGGCGTTGAGCAATCTGGCCCAGGCCCTGAAGCGCCAGGGCGCGCTGGACGAAGCGGATGCCGTGCTGAGCCAGCTGATCGAGCTGGACCCGGCGTTGCTGACCGCACGCAGCGACCGGCTGCTGCTGCGCGCCTATCGCGGCATGGCGTCCGTTGCCGAGGCGGCGGATTTCGGCCGGGCCGTGCAGTCACCCCGCGTCGCCCGACCCGCTCGGGCGGCGGGGCCGTTGCGGGTCGGCCTGGTGTCAGCGGACCTGCGCGGCCACCCCGTCGGGCGCCTGGCCGAGGCCTGGCTGCCGGCGTTGGCGGCGCGGTGCGAGCTGTTCGTCTACGCCGGTATGCGCAGCGAGGACACGTTGACGCAGCGGCTGCGCGCCGCCGCGCCGCGCTGGCTGGATGCTGCGAGCTTGGGCGACGCGGCCCTGGCCGAGCGCATCGCCGCCGACGGCATCGACGTGCTCGTCGACCTCAACGGCCACACGGGAGGCCACCGTCTCGGCGTGTTCGCGCGCCGGCCCGCGCCGCGTCAGTTCAGCTGGCTGGGCTATGCCGGTAGCACCGGCCTGGCTGAGATCGACGCCTTCATCGGCGACCACGGGCTGCTGCCAGTCGTTGCCGAGGCGGGTTTCGTCGAGCCGCTGCGCCGCCTGCCGCACAGCTTCACCGTCTACGCGCCGCCGGCCGACGCGCCGGCCGTCACGCCGCTGGGCGAGGCGCCACGCTTCGGCAGCTTCAACGCACTGCACAAGCTGGGCGCCGAGGTGCTGGCGCTGTGGGCGCGCGTGCTGCATGCGACGCCCGGCAGCCGCCTGCTCATCAAGGCGCCGGGCCTGCAGCACGCCGACGAACGCGCGGCGCTGCAGGCGCGCTGGCCGGGCGACGCGGCGCAGCTCGAACTGGAAGGCCCCGGGCCGCTGGCGGACTACCTGGCCGCGTTCGGCCGTGTCGACATCGCGCTGGACCCGTTCCCGCACGGCGGCGGCATGACAACGCTGGATGGGCTGTGGATGGGCGTGCCCGTGCTCACACTGCCCGGCCTCGCGCCCATCTCGCGCCAGGGCTTGAGCTTCATGCAAACGCTGGGGTTGGCGGACGGCTGGGTGGCGGCGGACGAGGATGATTTCGTGCGCCTCGCGCAGCTGCGGGCGCAGGACCGTGCGGGCCTTGCTGCGCTGCGCGCCGGCCTGCGTGATCGCATGGCGGCCAGCCCGCTGTGCGACGCCGGCCATTTCGCCGACGACTTGCTGGCCCAACTGACGGCATGATGCGCGGCGTCCCTGCTCCCGCATCCGCCATGAAACGCTTCGTTCTTCTTCTCAGCCTGGTCGGCGCCGGCGCACAGGCTGACGAGCCCGCGCCCAAGCGACCGGACCTGCCGTTGTGGGAGGTCGGCGTCGCGGCGGTCGGCGTCTCGCAGCAGGCTTATCCCGGGTCGGACCAGCAGGCCCGCCGTGCGTTGGCGCTGCCTTATCTGATCTACCGCGGCAAGGTGTGGCGCGCCGACCGCGATGGCGCTGGCCTGCGCGCGTTGCGCACGGAGCGCTTCGAGCTGGATGTGTCGTTCGCGGGCTCGCTGAGCTCAGGCTCCGAGTCGCTGCGGGCACGCGAGGGCATGGCGCGGCTGAACACGCTGGTGGAGGCGGGGCCGGTGGCGCGCTGGTTCTTGAACGGCCGCAACGCGGCTGATCGCATCGTGCTGGAACTGCCTGTGCGTGGCGTGTTCGAGGCCCGCAACCTGAGCCTGCATCGCGGCATGAGCTTCGAGCCCCGATTGAGCTGGCAGCAACGCCCCGTTGAAGGCGGCTGGGGCTATGGGCTCAGCGTAGGCGCGCTGGTCGGCGACCGCCGACTGGGCTCGACCTTCTACGGCGTCGCGCCCGGCGAGGCCATGGCGGACCGGCCGGCCTACGAGGCGCGCGCTGGCCTGATCGCCTGGCGGCTGGGCGGCAGCGTGGCGACCCAGCTGACGCCGGACCTGCGCCTCTTTTCCTTCGTCCGCCTCGATAGCCTAGCCGGCGCCGCCAACCGCGACAGCCCGCTGGTGCGGCAGATGAGCGGCGCCAGCTACGGCATCGGGCTGACCTACACGCTGAAGCGGTCGGCGGCGCGCGCGAACGATTGACGCCAGCCGGGCGCGCAAAAAAAGGGGCTGCGTGAGCAGCCCCTTTTTGCTTGAACAGAAAGTCGCCAAGCGACACGGATCGGTGCGGCAGTCGGCGTAGCGAGCAGGTGCTGGGCGGTGTGAAGCGCGGAACCGCACTTGCGTGCGGTGAGCACTGCAGCGCCGTCCAGCGCCTGCGCAGTAGCCGAATGCCGTGCCGATCACATATCCATACCGCCCATGCCACCCATGCCACCCATGCCGCCACCCATGCCGCCGCCGCCGGCAGCTTCGTCCTTGGGGGACTCGGCCACCATGCACTCGGTGGTCAGCATCAGCGACGAGACCGAAGCGGCGTTCTGCAGGGCAGTGCGCGTCACCTTGGTCGGGTCCAGGATGCCCATTTCGATCATGTCGCCATAGGAATCGTTGGCGGCGTTGAAGCCGTAGTTGCCCGAACCGGCCAGCACGGCGGCCACGACGACGGAGGCTTCGCCACCGGCGTTGTAGACGATCTCGCGCAGGGGCGCTTCGATGGCCTTGAGCACCAGCTTGATGCCGGCGTCTTGGTCAGCGTTGTCGCCCTTGATGGCGCCAGCAGCTTGCTTGGCGCGCAGCAGAGCCACGCCACCACCGGCCACGATGCCTTCTTCCACCGCAGCGCGCGTGGCGTGCAGGGCGTCTTCGACGCGGGCCTTCTTTTCCTTCATCTCGACTTCGGTGGCAGCACCGACCTTGATGACGGCAACACCGCCGGCCAGCTTGGCCACGCGCTCTTGCAGCTTCTCGCGGTCGTAGTCGCTGGTGGCTTCCTCGATCTGGACGCGCACTTGCTTGACGCGGGCTTCGATGTCAGCAGCAGCGCCGGCGCCGTCGATGATGATGGTGTTTTCCTTGCCCACTTCGACGCGCTTGGCCTGGCCCAGGTCAGCCAGCGTGACCTTCTCAAGCGTCAGGCCGACTTCTTCGGCGATGACCTTGCCACCCGTCAGGATGGCGATGTCTTCCAGCATGGCCTTGCGGCGGTCACCGAAGCCAGGCGCCTTGACGGCGACAACCTTCAGGATGCCGCGGATGGTGTTGACCACCAGCGTCGCCAGCGCTTCGCCGTCCACGTCTTCCGAGACGATCAGCAGCGGGCGGCCCGACTTGGCAACCTGTTCCAGCGTCGGCAGCAGATCGCGGATGTTGCTGATCTTCTTGTCGTACAGCAGCACGAACGGGTTGTCCAACAGCGCGGCTTGCTTTTCCGGGTTGTTGATGAAGTAGGGCGACAGGTAGCCGCGGTCGAACTGCATGCCTTCGACGACTTCCAGCTCGCTGTCCAGGCTCTTGCCGTCTTCGACGGTGATGACGCCTTCCTTGCCAACCTTGTCCATCGCCTCGGCAATGATGCGGCCCACTTCGTGGTCGCTGTTGGCGGAGATCGTGCCGACTTGCGCGATTTCCTTGGAGGTGGTGGTGGCCTTGGAGGCCTTCTTCAGCTCAGCGACCAGGGCGGTGACCGCCTTGTCGATGCCGCGCTTCAGGTCCATCGGGTTCATGCCGGCGGCCACGTACTTCATGCCTTCGCGGACGATGGCTTGAGCCAGGACCGTGGCGGTGGTGGTGCCGTCACCGGCGTTGTCAGACGTCTTGGAAGCGACTTCCTTGACCATCTGCGCGCCCATGTTCTGAAGCTTATCCTTCAGCTCGATTTCCTTGGCCACGGACACACCGTCCTTGGTCACGGTCGGGGCGCCGAAGGAGCGCTCGAGCACGACATTGCGGCCCTTGGGGCCCAGGGTCACCTTGACCGCGTTGGCCAGGATGTTCACGCCTTCAACCATGCGGGCACGAGCCTCGCCGCCAAAGATCACGTCTTTTGCTGCCATTTGGAATTCTCCGAATACTTAAATTGGGTCAGAGACAATTTCTCTGAATCAGTTGGGGACAGAACTCGCGCTGCGCGCTTCGGTCTGTCCCGCAAGTCAGTAAATCAGCGAGGACGGAGCATCACTGCGTGATGGTCCATCCCCGTGTCATTACTTTTGAACGATGGCGAAGAGGTCTTCCTCGCGCATGACCAGCAGTTCGTCGCCGTCGACCTTGACGGTCTGGCCGGAGTACTTGCCGAACAGGACGCGGTCGCCGACGGCGACGTTCAGGGCGATGAAGTTGCCCTTGTCATCGCGCTTGCCCGGGCCGACAGCCAGGACTTCGCCTTGGTCGGGCTTCTCGGCGGCGTTGTCGGGAATGAAGATGCCGGAGGCGGTCTTGGTTTCTTGTTCCAGGCGGCGAACGATCACGCGATCGTGCAGGGGGCGCAGCTTCATGGGGTCTCCTTGAGAGTTGGAACTGAGGCGGTCGCCGTGCCGAGTCTCGACGCGGCGAACGCCAAAAAACGGGGCCGAAGGTTCGACCCGATTCGTTAGCACTCGAATGCCTAGAGTGCTAGCAGCTCTGCATTATAGGGACGCAGGGTGACGATTCAAGATGCGTCGGGCCAATTCGCTGTACGCCGTCGAAGGTGGGGATAAACGTGGCACTCAACGGCCTCATATCTAAAGCACCACATCGCAATATCCCGCCAAGTCCTTATTTATGAATGACATTTTCAGCGCGCCTGGATATTTTCACAGTCATCGCTAAGTGCTTGATTCCATTGAAAAAACTTGTGCACAACCTTGACCCCCGTGTTCCTGGGCCTTAAAGTGGGGAGAAGTGTTCTTTCGTGGTGAAAAGTGTCGGAAATCGTCTTTCAGGGTGCCTCAAACTTGGCGTTGGACGCCAAGGGGCGTCTGGGCGTCCCGACGCGACACCGTGAGGTGCTGCAACTGCTCTGCCAGGGGCGGTTGACCGTCACCAAGCATCCGGACGGCTGCCTGATGCTGTTCCCGCGACCGACGTGGGAGGCATTCCGCGACAAGGTCGCGGCGCTGCCGATGGCGGCGGCCGGCTGGAAGCGTGTCTTCCTGGGCAATGCGATGGATGTCGAGATCGACTCGGCGGCGCGCGTGCTGATCTCGCCCGAGCTGCGCGAGAGTGCCGGCCTGGACAAAGACGTGGTGCTGCTCGGCATGGGCAGCCACTTCGAGCTGTGGGACAAAAAGGCCCGCCTCGCCGAGGAGGCCGAGACCATGGCCGGGCCGCTGCCGGACGCGCTCAAGGATTTCAGCTTCTGATGGGCGCCGACGTGAACGAAAGCGCCACCTTCCGCCACACCACCGTGCTGCTGGACGAGGCGGTGGACGGCGTGCTGGCGCGGCCGGACGGCGTCTACGTGGACGGCACCTTCGGCCGCGGCGGCCATTCGCGCGCGCTGCTGGCCAAGCTGGGGCCGGCGGGCCGGCTGATCGGCATCGACCGCGACCCGGAGGCCGTCGCTGCAGCGGCCGCGATCACCGACCCGCGCTTTTCCATCGTCCACGCCGGCTTTGCCGACATGGTGGAGGAGCTGGCGGCCATCGGCGTTCATCAGGTGGATGGTGTGCTGCTGGACCTGGGGGTGTCCAGCCCGCAGATCGACAACCCGGAGCGGGGCTTCAGCTTTCGCTTCGTCGGGCCGCTGGACATGCGCATGGACACGACGCGCGGCCAGAGCGCGGCCGACTTCCTGGCGCGGGCCGACGAGCGCGAGATTGCACGGGTGATCAAGGACTATGGCGAAGAACGGTTTGCTTCACACATTGCAAAGGCGCTTGTTGCTCGCCGGGAAGCCGGTGCGCCGCTCACGCGCACCGACGAGCTGCGCGAACTCGTGGCTGGCGCGGTCAAGACCCGCGAGCCTGGGCAAGACCCGGCCACGCGTTCCTTTCAAGCTCTTCGGATTCACGTCAATGGAGAGCTGGAGCAGCTTGATCAAGGGCTGAGCGCCGCGCTGCGGTTGCTGAAGCCCGGTGGCCGGCTCAGCGTCATCAGCTTCCACTCGCTGGAAGACCGGCGCGTCAAGCAGTTCATCGCCGCGCACAGCAAGCCCGAGTTCGACCGCCGTGCGCCTTTCGCGCCGCCGCCGCCGCTGGTGCTGAAGGCCCTCGGCCGCGTGATGCCGAGCGAGACCGAGGTGAGGGCCAACCCGCGTTCGCGCTCGGCCGTGCTGCGCATCGCCGAGCGCACCGACGCGCCTCTGAAATGATGGCCCTCGCCCAAAGCTCACATCGCCATGACGGGCCGGCTTGGGAGCGGCCCGGCGCTCGGCCCGCAAGCACGCGGTGCAAGGGCTGACATGGCCAAGATCAACCTCGTGCTCATCCTCGCCGTGCTGGCCAGTGGCCTGGTGCTGGTGCACAACGCCTATGAATCGCGCCGCTTGTTTGCTGAGCGCGACCGTATCAAGGCCGACGGCCAGCGCCTGGCGGCTGACGCCGAGCGGCTGAAGGCCGAGCGCCATGCGCAGGCCACCAACCTGCGTGTCGAGCAGGTGGCGCGCGAGCGCCTGGGCATGCGGCCGATCTCGCCGGCCGTCGTCGCGTCGGGGGTCACGCCGTGATGGGTGCGGGCAAGGCCAACAAGTCAGGCGCCCGCGCCCTGGGCTCGGGCCGCGGGGTCAGCTATTCCACCAGCCCGCTGCTCGCGTCCAAGACGCCGCCGTGGCGCTCGCGCTTTCTCGTCGCCCTCGTTGGCCTGGCCTTCGCTGGGCTGCTGGGCCGCGCCATCTACGTGCAGGTGCTGCACAGCGATTTCTTCCAGAAGCAGGGTGAGGCGCGCTACGCGCACACGCTGGAGCTGCCCGCCAGCCGCGGCCGCATCAACGATCGTACCGGCCAGACGCTGGCAGCCAGCGTGGCGGTGCCGTCGATCTGGGCCATCCCGAAGGAAGTGGACGCCGACGCGGCCAAGCGCCTCGCGCTCGCCAAGGCGCTGGGTCTGTCGAGCAAGGAGCTGGAGGCCAAGCTCAACCCGGACACGCGCTTCGTCTGGCTCAAGCGCCTGGCGGACACCGACACCGCCACCGCCGTGAAGGCCATCGGCCTGAAGGGCGTGTTCCAGGACCGCGAGTACCGCCGCGAATATCCCGAACGTGAGGCGGCTGCCCACGTCGTGGGCTTCACCGGCGCCGAGGACCGCGGCCAGGAGGGCGTCGAGCTGGCCTTCCAGAAGGAACTGCAGGGCCGCGACGGCTCGCGTTCCGTCGTGCGCGACCGGCTGGGCCGCGTGGTGGAAGACATCGGTGACATCGTGCCCGCCGTCAACGGCCAGGACATCGACCTGTCGGTGGACTCCAAGGTGCAGTTCTTCGCCTACCAGCGCGTGCGCGACGCGGTGATCGAGAACAAGGCCAAGGCCGGCTCGGTCGTCGTGCTGGACGCGCAGAGCGGCGAGGTGCTGGCGCTGGCCAACTTCCCGAGCTACGACCCCGGCAACCGTCGCAATCTGTCCGGTGAACAGTTGCGCAACCGCGCGCTGACCGACGTCTTCGAGCCCGGCTCGACGATGAAGCCCTTCATCGCCGGCCTGTCGATGCAGACCGGCCGCAGCACGCCCGACACATTGGTCGACACCGGCAACGGCAAGTACGCCTTCCAGGGCGCCGTCATCAGCGACACCCATGCCCACGGCGTGATCCCGGTGCGCGAGGTGATCAAGTTCTCCAGCAACATCGGCGCCACCAAGCTCGCCATGCAGATGCAGCCGCGCGAGATGGACGAGATGTTCACGGCCATCGGTCTGGGCCAGCGGCCGCAGATCAACTTCCCCGGCGCCGTCACTGGCAAGCTGCGCCCCTGGAAGAGCTGGCGGCCCATCGAGCAGGCGACCATGAGCTATGGCTACGGTCTGTCGGCGTCGCTGTTCCAGCTGGCGCGCGCCTACACGGTGTTCGCCCGTGATGGCGAGATCATCCCGGTCAGCATGCTGCGCCAGCCGCACGAGCATCCAGTGCCCGGCATCCGCGTGTTCTCACCCAAGGTCACGCAGGACCTGCGCTTGATGCTGCAGGCCGCCGCCGGCCCTGGCGGCACTGCGCCGGAGGCCCAGGTGCCTGGCTACAGCGTCGGCGGCAAGAGCGGCACGGCCTACAAGCAGGAAGGCCGCGGCTACGCCACCCACAAATACCGCTCCTGGTTCGTCGGCATCACGCCAATCAGCAAGCCGCGCATCGTCGTCGCCGTCATGGTCGACGAGCCGACCGCCGGCGCCCATTACGGCGGCCAGGTAGCCGGCCCGGTGTTCAGCCAGGTTGCAGCGCAGACGCTGCGCCTGCTGGGCGTTCAGCCCGACCTCGATGTGAAGAGCCAGATCATCGCGAATCAAAAGGCGACGGCCACGGAAGAGAGCTTTTGATGCTGACCCGCCTGAAGTCCCCCGCCGCCGCCGCCCGCTGGCTCCAAGAATGGTGCACCGGCACGCTGCGCACCGACAGCCGCCACGTGCAGCCCGGCGACGCATTCATCGCCTGGCCCGGCTATGCGCGCGACGGCCGCGAGTACGTTGCGGCCGCGCTGGCCGCCGGTGCGGCCACCTGCCTCGTCGAGGAAGCTGATGTCGAGCGATTCGGGATCAAAGACGCGCGCGTCGCCTCGCTGCCCGGCTTGAAGGCCCGCACCGGCGAGATCGCCGCCGCCTTCTTCGGCAAGCCCACCGACACGCTGGACGTCATCGCCATCACCGGCACCAACGGCAAGACGTCGTCGGCGTGGTGGATCGCGCAGGCCTCGGCCCAGCTCGGCAAGCGCTGCGGCGTCGTCGGCACGCTCGGCATCGGCGAGCCGCCCAAGCTCGATTACAACGGCCTGACCACGCCCGACCCCGTGCTGCTGCAGGCCGCGTTTACGCGCATGGTCGAGCAGAGCTTCTCGGCCTGCGCCATCGAGGCCAGCAGCATTGGGCTCAACGAAGGCCGCCTGGCCGGCAGCGCCATCCGCGTCGCCGTGTTCACCAACTTCACGCAGGACCACCTCGATTACCACGGCAACATGGACGCCTACTGGGCGACCAAGCGCGCCCTGTTCGGCTTCCCGGGCCTGCGCGCGGCGGTCATCAACCTCGACGATGCCAAGGGCGACGCGCTGGCGGCCGAGCTGGCGGCGTTGGAGGTGTGGACCACCGGCGTCGAGCGCCTCGATGCGCGACTGACCGCACGTGAGCTGCACTACACCGGCGAAGGCCTGGCCTTCACGCTGCACGAGGGCGGCGAGTCCATCGCGTTGCAGACCAGCCTAATTGGCGACTACAACGCCGCCAACCTGCTCGGCGTGGCCGGCGCACTGCGGGCGCAGGGCCACACGCTGGCCGACGTGGCACGCGCACTGGCCCGCGTGACACCAGTGCCGGGCCGCATGCAGCGCGTGGGCAACGGCCGCGAACTGCCGCAGGTCGTCATCGACTACGCCCACACGCCGGACGCACTGCAGAAGGCGTTGTCAGCGCTGCAGGGTTTGGCCAAGGCGCGCGGCGGCGAGCTGATCTGCGTGTTCGGCTGCGGCGGCGATCGCGACCGCGGCAAGCGCCCGCAGATGGGCAGCATCGCGGCTCGCCTGGCGGCCCATGTCGTCGTCACGACGGACAACCCGCGCAGCGAGGTGCCGGCGCAGATCCTGGCCGACATCACGGCCGGCGCGCCCGCTGCCATCGTCATCGAGGCACGCGAGGAAGCCATCCGCGCCGCCATCACGCAGGCTGGCGCACGCGACATCGTGCTCGTCGCCGGCAAGGGCCATGAGGACTACCAGGAGGTGAACGGCGTGCGTCGGCCGTTCTCCGACGTGGCCGAGGCGCGCGCGGCGCTGCTTGGGAGGGCGGGTCTGTGAGCCTGTTCCTCACATTGGCCGAAGCGCAGGCGCTGCTGCCGGGTTCCACGCTGGTCGGCGACGGTGCGACCGGCTTTGCCCGCGTGCACAGCGACACGCGCACGCTGCGCGCCGGCGACCTGTTCGTTGCGCTGCGCGGCGAGCGTTTCGATGCGAACGACTTCCTCCCTCAAGCCATGGCCTCGGGCGCCGTCGCGGCACTCGCCGAACGCGGCCTGGCTGAAGCCGGCCTGCCGGGCCTGCTCGTGCCAGACGCCAAGGCCGCTCTCGGTCAGCTCGCCGCCGCCTGGCGCCGCCAGCAGCAGTTGCCCGTCATCGCCGTCGCCGGCAGCAACGGCAAGACGACGACGACGCAGATGATCGCCAGCATCCTGCGTGCATGGGTGGCTGACGGCGCGCTGGCCACCGAGGGCAACTACAACAACGACATCGGCGTGCCGCTGACGCTGCTGCGCTTGCGCCATGACGACGAGACCAGCCACCGCGCCGCCGTCGTCGAGCTGGGCATGAACCACCCCGGCGAAATCGCGCCGCTGGCCGCGATGACGCAGCCCACCGTAGCCCTCGTCAACAACGCACAGCGCGAGCACCAGGAGTTCATGGCCACCGTCGATGCCGTGGCGCGCGAGAACGGCGCCGTGCTGCAGGCGCTGAGCGCGAGCGGCTGCGCGGTGTTCCCGGCCGACGACGCGTGCGCGCCGATCTGGTTCGACCTGGCCGGCACGAGACCGCACCTGACCTTCGCGCTGCACGGCGAGGCCGACGTGACCGGCGAGGCGCAGTGGCAGGGCGACGCGCAGCACTGGGCGCTGGAGCTGCACACACCGGCCGGCACCGTGCCGGTGGCGCTCTACCTGGCCGGCGAGCACAACGTGCGCAACGCGCTGGCCGCTGCGGCCTGTGCGTTGGCGGCCGGCGCACCGTTGGCGTCCATCCAGCAAGGGCTGGAGACCTTTCGCGCTGTCAAGGGCCGCAGCGAGATCAAGCGCGACGCGCGTGGCCGCCTGCTCATCGACGACAGCTACAACGCCAACCCCGACAGCGTCCGCGCCGCCATCGCCATGCTC
This sequence comes from Roseateles sp., assembly GCF_039929605.1. Lineage (GTDB taxonomy): Bacteria > Pseudomonadota > Gammaproteobacteria > Burkholderiales > Burkholderiaceae_C > Pelomonas. Next base: position 30,101 of record NZ_JBDSQX010000059.1, on the reverse strand, counting down.
GCTGCGCTGCCCGGCCAGGGCTGGCTCATCCTCGGCGACATGGGCGAGGTGGGCGACCAAGGCCCCGCCTTCCACCGCGAGGTGGGCGCCTTCGCCGCCGAGCAGGGCGTGACGCATCTGTGGACGGCCGGGCACGCCGCGCGCGACGCCGCGCTGGCCTACGGCCCCGGCGCCCGCGCCTTCGACAACCCCGCCGCGCTCATCGAAGCGCTGGCCGAACAACCGCTCTCGACCCAGACCCTCGTCAAGGGCTCGCGCTTCATGAAGATGGAATTGATCGTGGCTGCGCTGCAGCAACCCACCACCCGCAGCGCGCCGCAGGGAGACACGCATGCTGCTTAGCCTCGCCCAGTGGCTGCAGGGTCTCTACCCCGACCTGGGCTTCCTGCGCCTCTTCAACTACATCACCTTCCGCGCGGTGATGGCCGCCATGACGGCGTTGCTCATCGGCCTGGCCTTTGGGCCGTGGGTCATCCGCCGCCTGACCGAGATGAAGATCGGCCAGCCGGTGCGCGCCTACGGCGTGCAGGAGCATCTGGTCAAGACCGGCACGCCGACGATGGGCGGCGTGCTCGTGCTCATCGGCATCGGCGTGTCGACGCTGCTGTGGTTCGACTGGAGCAACCGCTTCGTCTGGGTCGTCATGATCGTCACCATGGGCTTCGGCGCCGTGGGTTGGGTGGACGACTGGCGCAAGGTCGTCGACAAGAACCCCGAGGGCATGCGCAGCCGCGAGAAGTTCTTCTGGCAGTCGCTCATCGGTTTGTTCGCTGCGCTCTACCTCGCATTCAGCGTGTCGGAGACCTCGTTCCTCGGCGTCGTCCAGCTGTTCTTCCGTTGGGTCACCAGCGGCTTCTCCACCGAGCTGCCGCCCAAGGCCGACCTGCTGATCCCGTTCTTCAAGACGATCAGCATGCCGCTGGGCGTGTGGGGCTTCGTCGGGCTGGCCTATTTCGTCATCGTCGGCACCAGCAACGCGGTGAACTTCACCGACGGCCTGGACGGCCTGGCCATCATGCCCGTCGTCATGGTCGGCTCGGCGCTGGGCTTGTTCGCCTACCTGACTGGCTCGTCGGTGTTCTCCAGATACCTGCTGCTGCCCTACATCCCCGGCGCGGGTGAACTGCTGATCTTCTGCGCCGCGATGGCCGGCGCGGGCCTGGCCTTCCTGTGGTTCAACGCGCATCCGGCGCAGGTCTTCATGGGCGACGTGGGCGCGCTGTCGCTGGGCGGTGGCCTGGGCACGTTGGCCGTCATCACGCGCCAGGAAATCCTGCTCGGCATCATGGGCGGCATCTTCGTCGCCGAAGTGCTGTCCGTGATGCTCCAGGTCAGCTGGTTCAAGTACACGAAGAAGAAGTTCGGCACGGGCCGCCGCATCTTCAAGATGGCGCCGTTGCACCATCACTTCGAGAAGGGCGGCTGGAAGGAGACGCAGGTCGTCATCCGCTTCTGGATCATCACCATGCTGCTGTGCCTGGTCGGCCTGGCCAGCTTGAAGCTCCGCTGAACCGATGAAGCTGAGCCTGCCGCAACTCGTTGACCAGCGCGTGCTCGTGCTCGGGTTGGGTGACTCCGGCCTGGCGATGGCGCGCTGGTGCGCGAGCTTTGGCGCGCAGGTGACGGTGTGGGACTCGCGGGCCGAGCCGCCGCAGCTTGGCGCGCTCGGCGACACGGCCGCGTTCATCACGGGCGAGCTGACCGCTGACATCGCGGCCGGCTTCAACGCCGTGCTGAAAAGCCCGGGCCTGTCGCCGCTGGATGCGCGGCTCGCCGCCGTCTACGCCCATGGCCCGGCTGTGCGCGGCGAGCTGGACTTGTTCGCCGATGCGCTGGCCGCGCTCAAGGCCCAGCACGGCTACGCGCCCGCCGTGCTCGCCATCACCGGCACCAACGGCAAGACGACGACGACCTGCATGACCGGCCTGCTCGCCGAGCGCGCCGGCAAGCGCGTGGCCATCGCCGGCAACATCGGCCCGACGCTGCTGGACACGCTGACCGAGGCGCTGACCAAGGAGCCCGATCCCGCGCCGGTCGAAACGCCGGCCGAGGCCATCGCCGAGGCGATCGAAGACGCACCGGTCGAAGAGACGACGGATGCCGAGTCGGTGCTGCCGGACGAAGAGACTCCGCTGCCGATTGACCCGCCGCCGCCGCGCGGCCCGGTGTTCGAGACGCTGCCCGAGGTCTGGGTGCTGGAGCTGTCCAGCTTCCAGCTCGATGGCGTCGCCAACTTCGAGCCGACGGCGGGTGCGCTGCTGAACCTGACGCAGGACCATCTCGACTGGCACGGCGACATGGCCGCCTATGGCCGAGCCAAGGCGCGCGTCTTCGGCCGCGAGTCCGTCATCGTTGCCAACCGCGACGACGCCGAGGTCGAAGGCCTGGTGCCGGCGCCGGTGTTCGTCAAAGGCAGCCGTGGCAAGCCCGGCCGCACCGTGTCGCGCCAGGTCGTGCGCTTCGGCCTGAACCCGCCGCGCGTGGCCGGCGATTTCGGCCTCGTCGAAGAGGGCGGCCTGACCTGGCTGGTGCGCGCCCTGGAGTTGGACCCGACGATCAAGCGCAAGAAGAGCGATGACGTTGATCCGCTCATCATCCAGCGCCTCATGCCCGCCGACGCTCTGCGCGTGCGCGGCCGCCACAACGCCGCCAACGGGCTGGCCGCGCTGGCACTGGCCTGTGCCGCCGGCTGCGACCTGGCGCCGATGCTGCACGCGCTGCGCGAGTACCGCGGCGAGCCGCACCGCGTCGAGCCCATCGGCAGCATCGACGGCGTCGAGTTCTACGACGACAGCAAGGGCACCAACGTCGGTGCCACCGTCGCCGCCATCTCGGGCCTTGGCGCCGACCGCGCACCGGCCAAGCTGCTGCTCATCCTCGGCGGCGATGGCAAGGGCCAGGACTTCGCGCCGCTGGCAGAGGGTGTTCAACGTCATGCCCGCGCCGTCGCGCTGATCGGCCGCGACGCGCCACAGATCGAGGCCGCGCTCGCCGCCACCGGCGTGCCGCTGCAGCACCACACGACGCTCGAAGCCGCCACCACATGGTGCCTGAGCCAGGCGCAATCCGGCGACAGCGTGCTGCTGTCCCCCGCCTGCGCCAGCCTCGACATGTTCCGCAACTACGCCCACCGCGCCGAAGTGTTCGTCGCGACGGTGCAGCAGTTGGCCGATGAACGCGGGGTGAGCTTGTGAACGCCATCGCGGCCAAGCTGCAATCGTTCTGGAAGCGCGGCGACGACGAGTCCGGCGGCCCGGTGCCGGTGCGCGACTGGGTCTCCACCTCCGCCGGTCGGCCGACGCAGCTGCAGGGTTTCGATATCACCTTCGTCTGGGTCGTGCTGGCGCTGATGGCCCTGGGCCTGCTGATGGTCTATTCGGCGTCCATCGCGATGCCGGACAACCCGCGCTTCGCCAGGTACCTGCCGACACACTTCCTGACGCGCCACATCGTGGCGATCGGCTTCGGGCTGGTCGCCGGCCTCGTCACCGTGCAGATCCCCGTGTCGCTGTGGGAGCGCTTTGCACCCTGGGTGTTCGTCGCGGCGCTGGTGCTGCTGGTGGGCGTGCTGATCCCCGGCATCGGCAAGGTCGTCTACGGCGCTCGGCGCTGGATCCCGCTGGGCGTCATGAACTTCCAGCCCAGCGAGCTGGCCAAGTTCGGCATCGCGCTGTACGCGGCCAACTACATGATGCGCAAGATGGACGCGCGGGAGAACTTCTTCCAGGCCGTCACGCCGATCGCCATCTCGCTGGCGGTCGTCGGCGTGCTGCTACTGGCCGAGCCGGACATGGGCGCCTTCATGGTCATCGCGGCCATCGCGATGAGCATCCTCTTCCTGGGCGGCGTCAACGGCCGCATGTTCCTGCTCATCACGCTGGTGCTGGTGGGCGCCTTCACGCTGATGATCACCTTCAGCGAGTTCCGCCGCGAGCGCATCTTTGCCTACCTCAACCCCTGGGACGACAAGTACGCCCAGGGCAAGGCCTACCAGCTGACGCACAGCCTGATCGCCTTCGGGCGCGGCGAGTGGCTCGGCCAGGGCCTGGGCGGCAGCGTCGAGAAGCTGCACTACCTGCCCGAAGCGCACACCGACTTCCTGCTCGCCGTCATCGGCGAGGAACTGGGCTTTGCTGGAGTTGCCTTGGTCATCCTCGCGTTCTTCTGGCTGACACGCCGCTGCTTCCTCATCGGCCGCCAGGCCATCGCGCTAGACCGCGTGTTCGCCGGGCTGTACGCGCAAGGCATCGGCATCTGGATGGGCGGCCAGGCCTTCATCAACATGGGCGTGAACCTGGGTGCGCTGCCGACCAAGGGGCTGACGTTGCCGTTGATGAGCTTTGGGGGGTCGGCGATTTTGATGAACTGCGTGGCGCTGGCGGTGGTCTTGAGGATCGACCTTGAGAACCGGCAAATGATGCGGGGAGGGCGGTCGTGAGGCTGAACTTCAAACAAAGCCACAGAGGCACAGAGACACAGAGACAGCGGGATTGCCCCTTGTGTGGTGCTTTCTCTGTGCCTCTGTGTCTCTGTGGCTGTGTTCCCGAGCGGATGCGGAAAACATGACCCGCCACCTCGTCGTCATGGCCGCAGGCACCGGTGGGCATGTGATCCCGGGCCTCGCAGTCGCCGAAGAGATGCAGCGCCGCGGCTGGACCGTGTCGTGGATCGGCACGCCGCACGGCATGGAGAACCGCCTCGTGCCGGCGCGCGGCATCGAGCTGGACGCACTGCCCTTCGCCGGCATGCGTGGCAAAGGCCTCAAGCACACGCTGCGCGGCATCGTCGGCTTCTTCAAGTCGCTGGGCGCGGCACGCCGCGTCTACGAACAGCGCGGCGCGACGGCCGTGCTCGGCATGGGCGGCTATGTCTGCGTGCCGGCAGGCCTGACGGCGGCGCTGACCGGCCGGCCGTTGATGCTGGTCAATGCCGACGCGGCGATGCTGAAGAGCAACCTCGCGCTCAAGCCCTTCGCCCGCCGCATCGCTTTCGGCTTCGACGGCGCGGCGGCCGCGTCGACGCGAGGCGCCATCGTCAGCGGCAACCCGGTGCGTGCCGAGATCGAGGAACTGCCACTGCCCGCCGAACGCATGGTCGACCCGGATCGCTTGCAGGGCCCGCTGCGCCTGCTGGTGCTGGGTGGCTCGCTCGGCGCCCGTGCGCTGAACCAGGCCCTGCCGCAGGCGCTGGCGCTGTGGCCTGAAGACAAGCGCCCGCAGGTGCTGCATCAGTCCGGCCAGGACCATCTCGGTGCCGTCTGGCAGGCCTACACCGATGCCGGCCTGACGGCCGAGGTGCGCCCCTTCATCGACGACATGGCCACGGCATTGGCCTGGGCCGATGTCGTCGTCTGCCGCGCCGGCGCCATCACCGTCAGTGAACTCTGCGCGGCGGGTTGCGCGGCGGTGCTGGTGCCGCTGGTCGTCAGCACCACTTCGCACCAGCGTGACAACGCGGTCTTCATGGCCCAGCACGGCGCGGCCATCCATTTGCCGCAGACCGAACTGACACCCACGAAGCTGCACGAACTCCTGAGCGGCCTGGACCGCAGCGCGCTGCTGGCGATGGGCGAGAAGGCCCGCGCGCTGGCCCGACCCCGCGCCGCCGCGCGCGTGGCGGATGAAATCGAAGGGATGTTGCGATGAGCCGTGAAGGCCGTAGTGCATGGCGGGCCGAGCGCCGGGCTGCCAGGGACCAGAGGCCCCTGGCCCGTCGTAGGCACAAGCAGTCCGCAGGGACTGCTTGTGTCCGACTCCAGTTCGCCAAGCCGGCCCGCATCCCCTCGGGGGATCGGCCGACGTACCCGTCGGACGAGGGGCAGACATGAAACACGCCGTACAGCGTTTGCACTTTGTCGGCATCGGCGGCGCCGGCATGAGCGGCATCGCCGAGATCCTGCACAACCTCGGCTTCACGGTGAGCGGCTCCGACGCGATTGAAAGCGCGTCGACCGAGCGCCTGCGCACGATGGGCCTGCGCGTCGAGATCGGCCACTCCGCGCCGCACATCGGCGACGCCCAGGCGCTGGTGACCAGCACGGCCGTGACTGCAGACAACCCCGAAGTCGTCGCCGCCCGTGCACGCCAGGTGCCCGTCGTGCCGCGTGCCGTCATGCTGGCCGAGCTGATGCGGTTGCGCCGCGGCATCGCCATCGCCGGCACGCACGGCAAGACGACGACGACCTCGCTCGTCACGGCCATCCTCGTCGAGGCCGGGCTGGACCCGACCTTCGTCATCGGCGGCAAGCTCAACGCGGCCGGCGCCAACTCGCGGCTGGGCCGCGGTGAGTTCATCGTCGTCGAGGCCGACGAGAGCGACGCCTCCTTCCTCAAGCTCAGCCCGGTGCTGGCCGTCGTCACCAACATCGACGAAGACCACATGGACACCTATGGCCATTCGGTCGAGCGTCTGCATGCGGCCTTCGTCGAGTTCCTGCACCGCATGCCCTTCTACGGCGCGGCCATCGTCTGCGCAGACGACCCCGGCGTGCAGGCCATCCTCGGCCGCATCGAGCGGCCGGTCGTCAGCTACGGGCTGTCGGCCGGCGTCAGCGTTCGCGCGGTCGACGTGCAGGCGCTGGCCGGCGCGCAGATGCGCTTCACCTGCCAGCGCGAAGGCGCCGAGCCGCTCGACGTGCTGCTGAACCTGGCCGGCGAGCACAACGTGCGCAATGCGCTGGCGGCCATCGCCATCGCGACCGAGCTGGACTGCGCGGACGCCGACATCCAGAAGGCGCTGGCCAACTTCTCCGGCGTCGGCCGCCGCTTCGAGAAGCATGGCGAGTGGCCAGCCGGCGATGGCGGGCGCTTCGAGCTGGTCGATGACTACGGCCACCACCCGGTCGAGATGGCCGCCGTGCTCGCCGCCGCGCGCGGCGCCTACCCGGGTCGCCGCCTCGTGCTGGCCTTTCAGCCGCACCGCTACACACGGACCCGCGACTGCTTCGCCGACTTCGTGCGTGTCATGGCTGGCGCCGATGTCGTGCTGCTGACCGAGGTCTATTCGGCGGGCGAGGCGCCCATCGAAGGCGCCACCGGCATGGCGCTCGCTGAAGCCGTCGGCACGCCGAACTTTGTTGCGACGGTGGCCGACATGCCCGCCGCCCTGGCCACCTTGACGCGCGATGGCGATGTAGTCATCGGCATGGGCGCGGGTTCGATGAGCAGCCTGCCGGGCCGTGTCGCGGCGCATTTCTCTGAAGGAGCTTCGGCATGAACTCGCCGATTGATCTGAACTTGGATGCCAAGGGCCTGGGCAAGGTTGCGGTGCTCCTCGGTGGCCACAGCGCCGAGCGGCCGGTGTCGCTGATGAGTGGCCAAGGCGTGCTCGCTGCACTGCAGTCCATCGGCGTCGACGCCCACGCCTTCGACCCCGCCGAGCGCCCGCTGCAGGCGCTCAAGGACGAGAGCTTCGCGCGCGCTTTCATCGCGCTGCACGGCCGTGGCGGCGAAGACGGCACCATCCAGGGCGCGCTCGAATGGCTGGGCATCCCGTACACCGGCTCCGGCGTGACTGCCTCCGGCGTCGCGATGGACAAGACGATGACCAAGCGGATCTGGGCCCACGAGGGCCTGGCGACACCGCAATACCTGGCACTGACCCGCGCGGAGCTGACGCGCGAGCGCATTCGCCAGATTCCCGACACGCTCGGCCTGCCCGTTGTCGTCAAGCCGCCGCACGAAGGCAGCAGCATCGGCATCACCAAGGCCGCCGGCTATTCGGACATGCAGGCCGCCGTCGACCTGGCGCTGGGTTTTGACGACGAGCTGCTGTTCGAGCAATGCATCGAAGGCCCCGAGCTGACCTGCGCCGTGCTGGGCGAAGGCGAGGGCGCCGTCGCGCTGCCTGTCATCGAGATCCGCGCCGAGGCCGGCAACTACGACTTCGCCAACAAGTACGAGACCGACACGACGCAGTACCTGTTCGGCTCCCTGCCCGCCGCGCTGGAAGCCGATATCCGTCAACTCGTGCTTCACGCCTACCGCCTGCTCGGCTGCCGTGGCTGGGGCCGCGCCGACCTGATGCTGCGCAAGTCCGACATGAAGCCTTTCCTGCTGGAGATGAACACGAGCCCCGGCATGACTTCGCATTCGCTGGTGCCCAAGGCCGCGCAAGCGGTGGGCATCGACTACCCGCATTTGTGCTTGTGGCTGCTGTCGCAGGCCCGCCTTGACCGCGCTTGAATTCATGAACTCCGCTGCGAGCGCCGCGCTGCCACCCGACATCCGCCTGATGAATGCGGTGTCGGCGCTGCTCGTCGCGGCTTTGCTGGTGACGGCGGCGTGGGCGGCCATTCGCTGGGTGGTGCGCCTGCCGGTGTTCAACCTGCGCGCCATCCAGGTCGAGGGTGACGTCAGCCGCAACAGCGTCGCCTCGCTGCGCGCCAATGCGCTGCCGCAGTTGCACGGCTCCTTCCTCGGCATGGATCTGCAGGAAGGCCGCGCCGCCTTCGAGGCCGTGCCCTGGGTGCGCCACGCGCAACTGCAGCGCATCTGGCCGATGCGTCTCAGGGTCAACCTGGAAGAGCACCGCGCCGCCGCTTACTGGGAGGCGCGCACCGACGGTGCCGACGCGGCCACCGAGGCCACGGCCGAGCGCGCGCTGGTCAACAGCTTTGGCGAAGTTTTCCAGGCCAACCTCGGCGATGTCGAAGACGAAACCCTGCCCGTGCTCGCCGGCCCGGCCCATACCGCCGGCCCGATGTTGCAGATGTGGCAGGCGCTGTCGCCGGCCGCCGAGCGCTTAAGCGAAAGCATCGAGCGGCTGGACCTTTCCGGCCGCGGCTCCTGGCGCGCCACCTTGGGCAGCGGTGCGGTCGTCGAGCTCGGCCGTGGCGGCGAGGCCGATGTCGTCGCCCGCTTCAGCCAGTTCGCGCGCTCCATCACGCAGGTCACGGCGACGTATCACAGCCCGCTGCTGTCCGCCGACCTGCGCCATGCCGACGGCTACGCGGTCAAGTTGCGCGGTGTGACGACTGTGACGGCACAAACACCGGGTAAACCCGTAATTAGAAAACGCTGAGGACGGACATGCCCAAGGAATACAAGGATCTGGTCGTCGGTTTGGATATTGGTACCGCCAAGATCATGGCCGTCGTGGCCGAGGTTTTGCCGGGCGGTGAATTGCGCATCGCCGGCCTGGGCGTTGCGCCCTCGCACGGCTTGAAGCGTGGCGTCGTCGTCAATATCGATGCCACCGTGCAGTCCATCCAGCAGGCCTTGAAAGAGGCCGAGATGATGGCCGACTGCAAAATATCCCGGGTTTACACCGGGATCACCGGCAGCCATATCCGCGGCCAAAACTCCACCGGCATGGTCATCGTGCGCGACAAGGAGGTCACGCCGGTCGATGTGACCCGCGTGGTCGAAACCGCCAAGGCCATCAATATTCCCAACGATCAGCGCCTTTTGCTGGTCGAGCCGCAGGAATTCGTCATCGACGGCCATGAGGTGAAAGAACCCATCGGCATGAGCGGCGGGCGGCTGGAAGTCAAGGTTCATATCGTCACCGGCGCGCAAAGTGCCGCCGAAAACATCGTCAAATGCGTGCGCCGCTGCGGCCTGGAGGTGGATCAGCTGGTTTTGAACCCCAGCGCGTCCAGCCATGCAGCGCTGACCGCCGACGAGCGCGACCTCGGGGTTGCGCTGGTGGATATTGGTGCCGGCACCACCGATGTCGCGATATTCACCGGCGGCTCCATCCGCCATACCGCCGTGATTCCCATCGCTGGCGACCTGATCACCAGCGATATCGCCATGGCGTTGCGCACGCCGACCAAGGATGCCGAGGAAATCAAGGTCGAATATGGCGTTGCCAAGCAGTTGTTGGCTGACCCGTCCGACCAGGTCGAAGTGCCCGGTCTGGGTGACCGCAGCCCGCGGATGCTCTCCAAGCAGGCGCTGGCTGGCGTCATCGAGCCGCGCGTCGAGGAAATCTTTTCCCTGGTTCACCAGGTCATTCGCGAGAGCGGGTACGAGGAATTGCTGTCCTCGGGGATTGTGCTGACCGGCGGATCGGCCGTCATGCCTGGCATGGTGGAACTCGCCGAGGACATTTTCCTGAAACCCGTGCGCCGCGGTCTGCCCACCTATTCCGGCGCGCTTTCCGACATGGTCGCCAACCCCCGCTCTGCCACGGTCATGGGGCTGTTGGAAGAAGCCCGGCTGTCGCGCAGCCGGGGTTTCAAGGCCGCGCAGCAGGCCGGCTCGGTGCAAACCCTGCTCGGGCGCATCAAGGATTGGTTCATGGGGAATTTTTGACCCCCCAAAACCAGGGCTCGTCGTGAAAAAGTTGTTTCAGTAGCTAGTTATTTTTTTTGTGCCACGGCACAATTGCCGAAGTTAGGAGATTTGATATGCCCATCGAGATGATCGAACAGTTTGACCAAGGCACCCAAATCAAGGTGATCGGGGTCGGTGGTGGCGGCGGTAACGCGGTTGACCACATGATCGCCCAGGGCGTGCAAGGCGTTGAATTCATCTGCGCCAATACTGATGCGCAGGCCTTGAACCGCTCCCGCGCGGATCAATTGCTGCAACTCGGCACCTCCGGCCTGGGCGCTGGCGCGAAACCCGAAATGGGCCGCTCCGCCGCCGAGGAGGCCGAATCCCGCATCCGCGAAGCCATTTCGGGCGCCAATATGCTGTTCATCACCGCCGGTATGGGCGGTGGTACCGGCACGGGCGCGGCGCCGGTGATTGCGCGGGTTGCCAAGGAAATGGGCATCCTGACTGTCGGCGTCGTCACCAAACCTTTCGAATTCGAAGGTGGCCGGCGCGCCAAGGCGGCCGACGCCGGCCTGGCCGAACTCGAAGCCAATGTCGACTCGCTGATCGTCGTGCTGAACGACAAGCTGCTCGACGTGCTGGGCGACGACGTCACGCAGGACCAGGCCTTCGCGCACGCCAATGACGTGCTGAAGAACGCCGTTGGCGGCATTTCCGACATCATTCACATCCCCGGCCTCGTCAACGTCGACTTCGAAGACGTCAAGACCGTGATGAGCGAGCCCGGCAAGGCCATGATGGGCACGGCACAGGCCGGCGGCCCGGACCGCGCCAGCAAGGCGGCCGAAGCCGCAGTGGCCTGCCCGCTGTTGGAAGGCATCGACCTCTCCGGCGCACGTGGTGTGCTGGTGCTGATCGCCGCGAGCCGCGCCAACTTCAAGCTGAGCGAGTCGCGCAACGCGATGAACGCCATCAAGCGCTACGCCTCGGAAGAAGCCCACATCATCTACGGCACGGCCTACGACGAAAGCCTGGGTGACTCGCTGCGCGTGACCGTCATCGCCACGGGCCTGACGGCTGGCCGCGCCCGCCAGCAGGCGCCGCTGCAGGTGGTGCAGACCCAGCAGGTCGTGCGCAACGGCACCGACGGTGTGGCCATGCCGGTGCTGACGCAGGCGGTTGCTGTCGGCCAGTCCACCACGTCGACGGGGCAGCACGCCAATGTCGGCCTGGGTCTGGGTGACTTTGCGAATGCCAACGTGCCGAGCGTCTGGCGCCATGGCCGTTCGGGCAGCGCGGCCGCCAAGGTCGAGGCGCTGTCGTCCAACGGCATGGACGAGATCGAGATCCCGGCCTTCCTGCGCAAGCAAGCCGACTGAGCAATCTTCGCTTCCTAAAAAAGGGCGAGCCGCAAGGCCCGCCCTTTTTGCTTTCAGGATGCGCGAGCGACGGTGGCGCCTGGCTTCGCGGAGCCCGCCAGCAGCGCCAGCAGTCCGCCGCCGGCCAGCACCAGCGCTAACGCATCCACGCGCGCACCCGGCAGCGTTGCGGCGGTCGTCGTCAGCAGCGCGGCAGCGGCCATCTGCAGGAAGCCCAGCAGCGCCGAAGCCTGACCCGCCTGTGAGGCAAATGGTGTCAGTGCCAGCGCCGTGCCGGTGGGCGACACCAGGCCCATGCCGAACAAGAAGACGCAGCCGGCCGCAGCGAAGCCGATGAGGCCAAGGGCAGGGCTCGCCAGCATCGCCAGACCGCCGGCCGCAGCCAGCGCCGCGCCCAGGCGGAGCACCGTAGGAGCACCCCAGCGTGCCGTCCAGCGCGGGGCAGTCTGCCCGGCCGCGAAGACGACGAAGACCGTCGCCGCAAAGAACAGGCCCACCTGCAGTGCCGAGAACCCAAAGCTGCGTGTCAGCACCAGCGGCGCCGTGCCGAAGAAGGCGAACAGCGCGCCGAGGATGGCTGCCGTTGCGAGCGCCGGGCGCATGAATCGTGCGTCGCCCAGCAGCGTGACATAGCCTCGCGCCAGCGCGCTCACGGGCTGATGACGGCGGCGTTCGGCGGGCAGCGTCTCGCCGACGATGCGCGCATAGGCGGCCGCCAATGCGAGGCCGGCCAGCACCAGGGCGGCGAACAACGCCCGCCATCCCCTGGCGGCCTGCACGAGCCCGCCGAGCAGCGGTGAGAAGCCCGGCGCCGCCGCCATGACGACCATGATGCGGCCGAGCAGCGCTGCCAGCTGCGGGCCTTCGAAGCGGTCTCGCGCGGCAGCTCGCGCCAGCACCGAAGCCGCAGCGACGCCAACGGCTTGCAGCACGCGACTCACCAGCAGCAGCGGCAGCGTGCTGGCCAAAGCGCCGACGAGGCTGCCGGCCACGAACACGGCCAGGCCGCCGAGCACGACGGGCCGGCGGCCGATGCGGTCCGACAGCGGCCCGACCGCGAGCTGGGCCAGCGCGAACACCGCCAGGAAGACGCCCAGCACCGCTGCCGCCAGCCGGGCTTCGTCGACGCCGAGCGACTGCGCGATGACGGGCAGCGACGGCAGCAGGATGTTGGTGGACAAAGTGCCCAGCGCCGACAGCGCGGCCAGCGTCAGCAGCCAGGGGCGGGGTACTGCGGTCATTGAAGGGCTCCTTCGCCGATGAAGGCAACGCTGCGGGCGATGACATCGGCGTCTGCCAGCATGCGACGGTGGCCAAGGCCGGAGATGGGTTCGAAGCGAGAGCCGGGCCAGGCGGCGTGAAGCGCCTGCGACGCCGCGAACGGCACGGTTCGATCCTCGGGGTCGTGGACGATGAGACCGGGATGGCGCAGGCCGTGTTGCAACCGCTCCAGGTCGACGCTGCCGAGGCGCGTGCCGATGAAGCGCTCCACCCAGCCTGCGAACGCGGCTGCATCCGCCGGCCCCAAGCCTTGAGCCTTGGCGATGCCCTTGACCATGGGCGTCAGTGACGACGGCCCGGCCAGGTGCACGCTGCGCTTCACTTGCACGCCATGAGCAAAGGCCAGCAGCGCCGCTGCCGAGCCCATCGAGTGGCCGATGACAGCGTGGAGGTCGCCCAGCGCCGCCATGACCGTGCGCAGCGCGCGTGCGGCATGCACGACGCTGGACGCATGCCCGCCGGAGTCGCCATGGCCGGGCAGGTCGAAGAGGGTCACCGAGAAGCCCGCTTCGAGCAACGGCGGCACGAACCCGAGCAGGTGCGAGCTGCGGCTGTTCCAGCCATGCACGAGCACGACGCGCGGCCCGGCACCCAGCGTCCAGCGCGCGAGCTTGAGGCACTCATGGCGCAGCGGCGGTTCGGCGGCGCCAGCGAGGGCGGCCTTCTCGGCGGCACTCAGCGCGACACGCTCGGGCGCGGAGAAGGCATGGCGGGCCGCAGCCAGATGGCCGTCGGCATGGGCCGCGAACGGCGCTGCAAGAACGGGGGACTCGACCATGGCGATCTCCGCGAGGTTCAGCCGGCGTAGGCCGGCGTGGCGGTGGACAGGCTCTGCTTGACCTGGCGGCTGATGTCGTCGGCCAGCACCTCGAAGGCGCCGGCCTCGATGCCCTCGAGCGCCAGCCGAGCCACGTCGGCCGGGGCTGACTTGGGCGTGTCCAGGCCGCGCGTCATGTCGGTGTCCATGTAGCCGACGTGCAGGCTGGTGACCTGTGTGCCCTGCGCCTTCAGCTCGCCGCGCAGGCCGTTGCTCAGCGCCCAGGCCGCCGACTTGCTGGCGCTGTAGGGCGTGAGGCCCGGCACCGTCAGCCAGCTCAGCACCGACAGCACGTTCAATACTGCGCCGCCGCCGTTGGCCTGCAGCGCCGGGGCGAAGGCCTGGGTGAGGGCCCAGACGCCGAAGAAGTTGGTCTCGAATTGGCGGCGGGCTGTGTCGATAGCGTCGTCGGCAAGCACGGTGGCGGCTTGCGACACACCGGCGTTGTTGATCAGCAGCGTCACGTCGCCGCACCGCGTGGCCGCAGCGGCCACCTGGGCGGGGTCGGTCACGTCCAGCGCAATCGGCACGACGCCAGGCAGGTCGACGCTGGCCGGGTCCCGCGCGGCGGCATACACCTTGGCGGCGCCGGCGGCCAACGCGGCTTCGGCAAAGGCGCGGCCCAGGCCACGGTTGGCGCCAGTGATGAAGACGACGGCGTTCTTGAGCTTCATGGGGTGTTCCTTTGAAATATGACTTATTCATGTCGATCGACATGATTGATATAAATGTCGATCAACATATAAAATCCGTCAAGTCCCTCCGCAAACTCAGGAGACCGCGATGAAGGTCACCCGCGCCCAGGCCGAAGAAAACCGCGAACGCATCCTCGACAACGCTGCCCAGCTCTTCCGCGAGCGCGGCTTCGACGGCATCGGCCTGAACGACCTGATGCAGGCCGCCGGCCTGACGCGCGGCGGCTTCTATGGCCACTTCGAGTCCAAGGACGACCTGGCGGCCCAGGCCACTCAACGTGCGCTGCAGGTCAACCGTGAGCAGTGGAAAGTGCAGACCGACCGCAGCCTGCAGGGCTGGGTCAAGGCCTATCTGTCTGACGCCCATCGCGACCGCCTCGGCGTGGGCTGCGCGCTGGTGGCGCTTGCCGGTGACGCCGCGCGCGGCACAGCGGCGGTGAAGGCGGTGTTTGCCGAAGAAGTCGACAGCTTCGCGAAGACGCTGCAGAGCCAGATGCCCGGCGTCGACGAAGCGGCGCGCCGCGAACAGGCGCTGGCCATGCTGTCCACCCTGGTCGGCTCGCTGCTGCTGTCGCGCGCGGTGGGCGACACGGGCCTGTCGAGCGAGCTGCGCAAGGCCGCCCGCAAGAGTCTGCCGACCGGCGGCGGCTGAGGCCCGTTGGGTGGGCTGCTGCTGGCCAGCCCCTGTGGCATGCTCGCGGCCCATGTCAATGCCTAGAAATGACGGGAATGACTGAGCTGCACGGCTTGCGGGGCTTGTTTCGGGGTTGGCTGCTGTGGCTGGCCCTGGGCTGCTGCCTGCCCGCTTTGGCCCAGCGCCTGCCCCAGCCGAGCCCGCGCCATGCCGCCGACGTGGCCGCGCCCACCGAAATCGCCACCACCGCCTGGAGCCGCGAGCAGCTCGAAGCGTGGTGGGCCGCGCTGCGCCGCCAGGCGGTGTCCGCCGACGAGCGCCTCGACCTGCCGCCCGACCTGTTGCCGCCCGATCTGCCCACCGCGTGGCAGCCGCTGACCATGCCCGACGCGCGTTCCCGCCCTGGCGCCACCCTGGTCAGCGACGCGCGTGGCTACGAGATGCGCTGGTACCGGGTGCGTGTGCCGGCCGGTGTCGACGAGGCTCAGGCGCTCTACCTGCCCCGGCTGGTGACGCTGTCGGCGGCCGTGCTCGCGCGCACCGACGGCGGCTGGCGACTGCTGCTGGACAACCAGTACGCCGAGCGCGAGCAATGGGTGCAGCCCATCTGGCTGCCGCTGCCGGGCAGCGGCGCGCAGGGGCTGGAACTGGTCGTCGCGCTGCCGGTGCCGGCGGACAGCTACCACGCGGTCGCGCGCATCTGGGTCGGCCCGCGCGACGTGCTGGAGAAGCGCTGGCTGTGGCGCGTGCGCATGCAGACCGGGCTGCCGCAAGCCGTGAGCCTGACGCTGGCCGTGCTCGGCCTGTTCGCGCTGACGCTGTGGCTGCGCCGGCCCGATGAGGCCATCTACGCCCTCTTTGCACTCGCCTGCGCCGCCTGGGTGGTGCGCAATCTGCACTACTACGTCAGCCTGCCAGTCTCCACGGTGGGGCAGGACTGGTTCTGGTGGGCCACGCATGCCTCCATGGCCTGGGCCATGGCGACGGCGCTGCTGTTCGCGCTGCGCTTTGCGACCCGGCGCTCGCGGCGGCTGGAGCAGGCGCTGGTGGCGGCGGTCGTCATCGTCAGCGTCGTCAGCATGCCGCTGTGGCTGCGCCAGCTCGACATGGTTGTGCTGCAGTACGCGGTGACGGCCGGTGTTGCCTCTGTCGGCACGGCCTGGCTGTGCTGGCTGGCTTGGCGAGAGCGCCACGCCGAGCTGCGCCTGATGGCGCTGGCCCTCGTTATCGGCGTCCTCATCGGCGGGCATGATCTAGCCGTGCTGGCCGGCTGGGCCTGGCCGGAGCACTTCTTCTGGATGCCGTTTGCCACGCTGGCCGTCATGCTGAGCTTCCTGCACGCCGTGCAGCGGCGCTATGTCGGCACCGTCGAGCAGGTGCAGGCAGAGAACAGCCAGTTGCAGGAAGACCTGGATGAGCAGGTCACGGTGCTGCAGGCGCAGAACGCCCAGCTGCGTGAGGTGGAGCGCCAGCAGGCCTTGCTGCTGGAGCGCCAGCGGATCATGGCCGACATGCACGACGGCCTGGGCTCCTCGCTGCTGTCGGCGCTGGTGGCGATGGAGCAGGGCAGCATGTCGCACGAGCAATGCGTGGAGGTGCTGCGCGAATGCGTGGACGACCTGCGCCTCGTCATCGACTCGCTGGAGCCCATCGGCCACGATCTCGTCTCGCTGCTGGCGACGATGCGCTACCGCCTCGGCAAGCGCCTGCAGATCGGCGGCCTCAAGCTCGAGTGGGACGTGCAGGACCTGCCGATGCTGACCTGGCTAGAGCCGCCCGACGCGCTGCATGTGCTGCGCCTGATGCAGGAGGCGCTGAACAACGTGCTCAAGCATGCCGGCGCCAGCCGCGTGCGCATGGTCACGCGCCACCACGGCAGTTATGTCGAGATCCGCGTCGAGGACGACGGCGCCGGCTTCGACCTGCAGAACATCCAGCACGGCCGCGGCCTGAAGAGCCAGATCAAGCGCGCCCAGCGCCTGGGCGGCAAGCTGCGCGTCGACTCGACACCGGGCGGCGGCACACGGCTGTCCCTGAGATTGCCCGTGGAGCGCAAGGCCAGCCCTTGATCCCGGACAATCGGGCATGGTCAAGCAACGCACTTTGAAGTCGATCACGCGCGCCGTCGGCGTGGGCATCCACAGCGGCCAGAAGGTCGAGCTGACGCTGCGCCCTGCGCCCGCCGACACCGGCATCGTCTTCCGCCGCGTGGACCTGTGCCCGCCCGTGGACATCCCCGTCAGCGTCACCTCGGTCAGCGACACCCGCATGGCCACCACGATCAGCCCCGGCGGCGACCCCGGTGCGCCGAAGGTGCAGACCATCGAGCACCTGCTCTCCGCCTGCGCCGGCCTCGGGCTGGACAACCTCTACGTCGACATCAACGCCGACGAAGTGCCCGTGCTGGACGGCTCGGCCGCCAGCTTCGTCTTCCTGCTGCAGTCCGCCGGCATCGCCATGCAGGACGCCCCAAAGCGCTTCCTCAAGGTCAAGAAGCCCGTCGAGGTGCGCCACGGCGAGGGCAAGAAGCTGATGTGGGCCAAGCTGGAGCCGCACCACGGCTACACGCTGAGCTTCGAGATCGAGTTCGACAACCCGGCCGTTGCGGCCACGGGCAGCAGCTTCGTCTTCGACATGGGCTCAGGCACCTACAAGAAGGAGATCGCCCGCGCGCGCACCTTCGGCATGACGTCCGACATCGACCTGATGCGCTCCCGTGGCCTGACGCTCGGCGGCTCCATGGACAACGCCATCGTCGTGGACGACTACAAGGTGCTGAACGCCGGTGGCCTGCGCTACGACGACGAGTTCGTGAAGCACAAGATCCTCGACGCCATCGGCGACATGCAGGTCGCCGGCATGCCGTTGCTGGCGGCGTACACGTCCTTCAAGGGCGGCCACGCGCTGAACAACAAACTGCTGCGCGCGCTGCTGGCGGACGAGGACGCCTACGAGGTCGTCTACTTCAACGACGTGAACGAGGCGCCCAAGGGGTTTGCCGAGCTGGCGCCGGCGTGGTGAGACGGCTGTGTCGCTGAGTACGACGCAGATCAATCGACTCGGGGACAGGTTGCGCGAGGAGTCGGTGGTCGAAGCGGATCTAAGGCAGCTGGACGACTACCGGCGCCAGTTTGCGGCCGCAAGTGCTGAGGTGGAGCGAGTGTTGCGCGAGGAGTTTGGGCATCGTCCAACTGCGCTCGAGGCGAAGTCGACGATCCGTGCGAAGCTGCGTCGCGAGAGCACCCGGTTGTCGACCATGCATGACATCGCTGGTTGCCGCGTCGTCGTTCAGGACCGAGGAGCTCAACGCGCTCGTGGATGGCCTCGCGCAGCGGTTTGCCGAGGACAAGTTCATCGACAGAGTGTCGAAGCCGAGGACGGGCACTGGGTTGAGATTCAGGTGCGAACGGAGCTTGAGCATTTGTGGGCACAGCTCTGCGAGCTGGTCGCTGACAAGGTCGGACTTGAATTCAAGTACGGTGCCGGTAGGCCCGACTTGCGTGCATGGATGAATGGGTTGTCTGAGACTGTTGACGGCATTGAGCGGGGCGAAGCGGTGGCCGCTGGCATCAAAATGTTCCCGCTTCCTGACAGTCCCCACATCGAACCGAATCGGGAACACTTCACTCAGACACTGAATGGCCTCGTGGTGCTGTTGCCGAAGCTAGAGGAATGACCATGATCTATTTGATGGATTTCGATCCAGAACGTCGACGGCTGCACGCCATGAAGGTCTTCGACGATCAGCAGCGCCGAAGCGCTCAGGATGAGGGGCTTGCGTTGGAGCTGGTGCACTTGCGCACAGGCGACGAACGAGAGGTGATTCTCTTGAGTGCGGCCGACGAGGCTACTTTGCGGCGAACCCATGCTCGCTACTTTGAGTCGACAGACGCTGTCAACTGATGCTCATCGCCCGCCTCCTCATCGGCCTGCTGCTGTTCTCGGCCGTCGTCTGCTTTGCGTTTTCCATCGCCACCGGGCAGCCGCGCTGGCGGCGCATGGGTCTGGTCATCCTGAAATGGACGGTGGTGGCCGGGCTGGGGTTCTTCGCCGTGCTGATCCTCGAACGTTTGGCCGTGATGCTGTGACGCCGTTCACGGCCGGGGCTAGCTACCCCTGGGCTTGCGGGGATGCCAGCGCGGCCCGACGTGCTCAGAATGCATTCACGGTCGCTGAACGAGTTGCAGCGGCCGAGCCCGACAGAGAACAACATGACGGGCGCCACGCGCGGAGAAGGCCGGGGGGCCGGGGAAGCGCTGTGGATTTGGAAGAGAGATCGTTCGACTGAACTTGGGCCGCTCCCCGCTGGGGCGGCCCTTTTTTTTGGTGCGCCCGGCATGGGCGCACTCTCGCGAGCTTGACGGTCACGGATTCAGGCATTGCCTTCGCAGGCAGCTGAGTTCCCGGTCGCCGCTTCCACTGTCTCGGGAGCGGGGGCAACTGGAGCCGTTGCTGCTGCTTCAGCGTCGTTCCCTGGCAGGCCCCAGGAATTCCAGTCCTCGCCGAACAGCTCGCTGGGGTGAGGCGTTCTGACCGAGCCATTTCCACAGGCCATCGCGTCGGCGGCGCAGTAGCGGTCGCATCCCCAGCAAATGCGTTGCGGGTTCACCGGAACGATGGGAAATTTCTTGGCCATGGCTGCGAGCGTCGGCAGCGTCGGCCGAGCCAGTCTTGACCTATGTCAGAGGCCCACACGGCCGCCGCGCTTTTCATGCTTGGCTGCGCTAGCGCGTGAATGGGACTCGCGGTAAGCGGCCACTCGACCAATCCGCCCTGTTCTTGACAAACGTCAAATCAGGCTCTGGAAGCGACTCCTAGGATTCATGCATTCCAAATGCACCTTATCCAAAGAGGAGTCCACATGCCCGATATCGCATCTGCATCCAAGGTCGATGTTCGACTGGTCCGTCCCCGGGACCGACACCCGACGGTCTTCCTGATGTTCCGCGACCTGAAGGTCGAAGAGGCAATGGACGTGATTAACGACCACGACCCGAGCCCCCTGATACAGGAGATGGGCCGTCAGTTCCCGGGTCAGTTCACCTCCGAGTACCTGGAGCAAGGTCCTGACGATTGGCGGGTTCGCGTCACGCGAACAGCTAGCGCCCACGGCAATGGCCAGTGCTGCGGCTCCTGCGGAGGCCAATAACTGGACCAACAACACATCTGGAGCAGTCATGAGAAACAACAACAGACTCTGGCGCTGGCTCGGGCTCATCTTCGTTCTATCGTTCGGAGCGCTGGGCTACCTGGGCTGGCAGATTTACCTGACGGCGCCGCCGATTCCTAAGGCGGTCGTCACAACTGACGGGGAAGTTCTCTTTACTGGCGAGCAAGTTCAGCTCGGACAACAAGCTTGGTTGTCGGCCGGCGGTCAGCAACTGGGAACGGTCTGGGGCCACGGAAGCTATGTCGCACCCGACTGGTCTGCTGACTGGCTCCATCGCGAAGCGGTGGCGCTGAAGCAGCTCCGCACACTGGAGCAAGCCCCCGTCGCTGCGGCGCTTTCAGCGACCGACCTGGCGGTTCTGGACACCCAGGTGCGCGAGGAGATGAGGCGCAACACCTACGATGACGGAGCCGGCACCATCACAGTAACGCCCGCTCGTGCCAAAGCCATCCGTGAAGTGGCACAGCACTTCGAAGGCTTGTTCGGTACGGAGCCCGGCCTCGCCAAGTTGCGTGAGCAGTATGCGATGACTGAGGGTGCGCTTCCTGAGAAGGCGCAACGTCAGGCGCTTGCAGCGTTCTTCTTCTGGACCTCGTGGGCGGCTACAACCAACCGGCCCGGCGAGACCCATCTTTCCTACACGAGCAACTGGCCGCATGAGCCCCTGGTTGGCAACGTCATGTCGACCTCTGCGGCGATGTGGTCGATGGTCAGCATCATTCTGCTGCTCGCTGGCATCGCTGCCATGCTTTGGCTGCACGGCCGTGACAAGCACGAAGAGGAGGCACAGCTTCCCGCGGTGGACCCGCTGCTCGGAGCCAAGGCCACACCCTCCATGAAGGCTACGAGGAAGTATTTCTTCGTCGTCATCGGCCTGATGCTGCTGCAGATTGGCATGGGCGCCATCACCGCCCACTATGCGGTGGAAGGCCAATCGTTCTTTGGCATGCCACTCGCGCAAGTCCTGCCATATGTGGTCAGTCGCACCATCCACACCCAGGTTGGAATTTTCTGGATTGCGACCGCGTGGCTCGCCACAGGCCTGTACGTGGCGCCACTGCTGTCGGGCAAGGAGCCGAAGTTCCAAAAGTTCGGCGTAGACCTGCTCTTCTATGCGCTGGTCTTCGTCGTGCTGGGGTCGACCATCACCGGCTGGCTTGGCACGCTCCAACACCGCGGTATCGACTTCAGCTTCTGGCTGGGCAACCAGGGCCTCGAATTCACCAGCATGGGTCGCGTCTGGCAACTGCTGCTGTTCGTTGGCCTGCTGCTCTGGGTGTTCCTGCTGGGCCGCGCCCTTTGGCCGGCGCTTCGCAAGCCCTCGGAAACGCGCGGCCTGATTGCCATGGTCTTCCTCTCGGCCACCTGCATCGGCGGGTTCTATGCCACTTCGCTCACCTGGGGTCAGCACACGCACTACTCGATGATTGAGTACTGGCGCTGGTGGCTGGTGCACCTGTGGGTGGAAGGCTTCTTCGAGGTCTTCGCTACCGCAGTCGTCGCCCTCATCTTCACCAACCTGGGCCTCATCCGTGCTGCGTCTGCAAACCGGGCCATCATTGCAGAGACCATCGTGTTCCTTTTCGGTGGCATCCTCGGCACGCTTCACCACCTCTATTGGACTGGCACCCCGACCTCGGTCATCGCCGTCGGCTCGGTGTTCTCGGCCCTCGAAGTGGTGCCGCTGACACTCATCGGTCTGGAAGCCCTGCAAACCTATCGCCGCTCGAAGGACGTCGCCTGGCTGGGTGCCTACAAGTGGGTCATCCTGTCGTTCGTGGCTGTCGGCTTCTGGAACACGGTGGGTGCCGGCCTCCTCGGCTTCGCCATCAACCCTCCGGCGTCGCTGTACTACGTGCAAGGTCTGAACATGACCGCCGCTCACGGGCACGCCGCACTCTTCGGGGTCTACGGCATGCTGGGTATCGGCCTGATGCTGTTCTGCCTGCGTGGGCTGTACGACCGCAGCTTGCACGCAGACAAGTACCTGAAGCCGGCCTTCTGGAGCCTGAACATCGGTCTGGCCATGATGGTCTTCATGTCGCTGCTGCCGGCCGGCATCTACCAGGCTTGGGCCAGCATGAGCAAGGGTTTGTGGTACGCCCGGTCGCCCGAAATCGTCCACTCGCCGGTCATGGAAACCCTGGTGTGGCTGCGCGTGCCCGGTGACATCGTCTTCGCCGCAGGCAGTGTGTTCCTTGCGGTGTACGCCTACAAACTGCTGAGGCCGCAAGGCCGTGTGGTTGCAGTGCCCATCGGCGCTGCGACGGCCAAGCGCTAATCAAGCGGGAGGGTGTGAGCCCTCCTTTTCTGTCTTATGAAATTGACCGCTTTTACCGATTACAGCCTCCGTGTGCTCATCTACTTGGCCGCGGAGCCGGAGCGGCGCGTGACCATCATGGAGGTCACGACGGCGTTCGACATTTCGGAGAACCACCTCACCAAGGTCGTTCACTTCCTGGGAAAGCACGGCTGGATTGCCACCGTGAGAGGCAAGGGCGGCGGCATGCGATTGGCCATGCCGGCGACGGAGATTTCCATCGGCAAAGTCGTTCGTGATACCGAGGGCGCTGCAATGCCCGCCGAATGCTTCTCGGACGAAGCGAGTGACTGCGCCATCGTCAGTTGCTGTCAGCTGAAGGGCGTGTTGAGGGAGGCGGTGCACGCCTTCTACGCCGTTCTCGACCGCCACACGCTTGCCGACATCACGAAAAACAGGGCCGCGCTCACGAGCATCCTTCGGTTCCGTCGCCCGGCAGTTGTCACCGAAGCTGGGAGAGTTTGATGAAACGAGAACAAACCTCATACGCCTACGAAGGCCCCGAGCTGCGGTCGCATGGCGGGTCAAGAACGCTCAACAACGCA
Organism: Roseateles sp.; assembly: GCF_039929605.1. GTDB lineage: Bacteria > Pseudomonadota > Gammaproteobacteria > Burkholderiales > Burkholderiaceae_C > Pelomonas. The sequence continues at coordinate 7,034 of NZ_JBDSQX010000059.1, read as the reverse complement.
TTCGACGTTATGTCTCCTATTCAGATACATGAGCCGCGGGCGACAGTAGCCAGGCGGTTCGCCCTCTTCGACCTGGGGTTTCGACCGTTCTACCTTCTTGCAAGTGTCTTCGCAGCAATCTCCATCCCGTTGTGGGCGCTGCAGTTCTCCGGGCTCCTGCCGCATCCCTACCTGGCTGGACCCGTGTGGCACGCACACGAGATGGTCTTCGGATTCACTCTCGCAGTCATCGTCGGCTTCCTGTTCACAGCAGGCAAGAACTGGTCGAACATGCCTACGCCGACAGGCCTGCCCCTTGCCTGCCTCTGCGCTCTTTGGGTTGCGAGCCGAGTGCTGGTGCTGACGCCCTACGCCTGGGCTGCAGCGGTCTGCAATGTCGCCTTCCCCGCTGCTGCTGCAGTGGCGCTAGCAATTCCCTTCTGGAAGTCCGGGGCCCGCCGGAACTACTTCTTCGTTGGCTTGTTGATACTCGTCGCCGGGGCCGCAGCGGCGGTTCATTGGTCACAGCTGCGCGGTGCAGCCTCCTTCTCGGCAAGAGGCATACAGCTGGCGCTGGACGTCGTCCTCTTCATCCTGGCCGTCATGGGCGGTCGAGTGATTCCCATGTTTACGAACAACGGCGTTCCGGGTGCGGACGCAACGAAGCGTCCGGGCACGGAACGCACTGCGTTGGGTCTGGTCCTCGCTGTCTTGGTCGCAGACCAGGTTGGCCTGGGGGGCTTGCCTGCAGCCGTCCTCCTCGCCATCGCCAGCCTTGCGCATTCCGTCCGGTGGCTGCTTTGGCGCCCGTGGACGTCCAGAAAAACACCGTTGGTCTGGGTCCTTCATCTTGCCTACCTCTGGGTACCCATTCACCTGCTGCTGCGCGCAGCGGCGGCGATCGGCCTGGTGACACCTTCCCTTTCTGCACATGCTTTGACAGTCGGTGCGATTGGAGGCCTCATCATCGGAATGATGACCCGGACGAGCCGAGGCCACACTGCACGTCCGCTCGTCGCCGACCGCTTCGACACAGCCTGCTACGTGCTCGTGGCACTTGCGGCACTCGTGCGGGTTGCGCTTCCCCTGATGGCACCAACCCAGTTGATGAACGCTGTGGTGTTGTCCGCCGTGCTGTGGTCAGCGGGCTTCGGGCTCTTTGCCATTCGCTATTGGCCCATCCTCTGTCGCCCAAGGCTTGATGGCCGCCCGGGGTGAAGCAACGCTGAATCGTGAACTACTTCAGCGTCAAACTATTCCACCAGACCGCCGTTGCCCTGTCTTTGACAGGATTCGCCGTGCGAGGTGCAGCGTCATTACGGTCGAGTCGGTCTTATCCGCTACTCGCCAGACCTCTTGACGACAATGACCTTCACCCGCATGGACACGCGCCAAGTGGTGGAGGCGCATGCAGACCTTTCCCACCTGCCAGCTTCGCCAGTGCTTGAGCAGTTGCTGGAGCGTTGCGTGGAAGGCAAGGGCTCGGAGGCTGAAAAGCAGGAGCTTGGCCGCCTTTGGCAGGCGCGAGTTCGGCACCTTTTGTTGGATTTGGGCCGCGACCCTGGGGTTTTCGTCGTCAGGCCGGCCGAACTCATCAAGCGAACGCTGCCTTCGTTGAAGCACGGCTGGAGCAGCCGGAGCCCCTTGCCGATGGCTTAGGGCCAGCCTGACGCTGGCAGCCACCACGTTCTGCCCTCGGCTCACCCGTGTCCGGCGGGGCGAGGCTGGGCGAGGGGCTCACAGATACCTGCCGCGCAGATGGGCCTCGAAGTGCGCCGGGTTCAGCGCCTCGCCACTGGCTCGCTGCACGAGCTCGGGCGTCTCCCAGCGGCTGGCGGCCTGCCAGACGTTGGTGCCGAGCCAGTCGAACACGCCACCCAGCTCGCCCTGCGCGATCTGCGCGTCCAGTTGCGGCTGCTGGCGACGCATCGTTGCGAACCATTGCGCGGCATACATCGCGCCCAGCGTGTAGCAGGGGAAGTAGCCGAACAGGCCGGCGGGCCAGTGCACGTCCTGCATGGGGCCGTCCTTGAAGTTGCCGCGCGTGTCCAGGCTGAGCAGCTCGGCCATCTTGGTGCCCCACAGCGCGGGGATGTCGTCGACCTCGGCCTGGCCCTCGATCAGCGCGCGCTCGATGTCGAAGCGCAGCAGGATGTGGGCGGGGTAGGTCACCTCGTCGGCATCGACGCGGATGAATCCCGGTTGCACGCGCGTCAGCAGCTTGTGCAGATTGCCGGGCTCGAAGGCGGGCTGGTGACCGAAGTGCTTGATGAGCAGCGGCGCCAGCAGGCCCGCGAACGCCGGGTGGCTGCCGAGCTGCATCTCGAAGGACAGGCTCTGGCTCTCGTGGATGCCCATGGAGCGCGCCCTGGCAATGGGCTGGCCGAGCAGCTCGCGCGGCAGGCCCTGCTCGTAGCGCGCATGGCCGGTCTCGTGGATGGTGCCCATCAGGCTGGGCAGGAAATTGTCCTCGCGGTAGCGCGTGGTCATGCGCACGTCCTCGGGCACGCCGCCGCAGAAGGGGTGGGTGCTTTCGTCCAGCCGGCCGGCGGCGAAGTCGAAGCCCATCAGCTTCATCGCGTCCAGGCCGAGGGCCTTCTGCGCGGCGGTGGGGAAGGGGCCGACGGGCTCGATGACGGTCTCGTGCGACTGCTTGGCGGTGACGTCGCGGATCAGCCCCGGCAGCCACTGGCGCAGCGGCGCGAAGGCGCGTTCGATGTCCGCCGAGCGCATGCCCGGTTCGTACTGGTCCAGCAGCGCGTCGTACTGGCTCAGCCCCGCGCTCTGCGACAGCAGTTCGGCCTCCTGGCGGGCGATCTTCAGCACCTCGCGCAGGTTGGGCGCAAAGCCGGCCCAGTCGTTGGCTGGGCGCTGCGTGCGCCAGGCGTGCTCGCAGCGGTTGTTGGCCAGGCTCTTGGCCTCCACCAGCGCTTGCGGCAGCGCGTTGGCGGCGCGCCAGGCGCGGCGGATCTCGCGCAGGTTGGCGCGCTGCGCGTCGTCCAGCGGTTCGGTGGCGGCGGCGTCCAGCAGGGCGGCCAGCGCGGGGTCGGTGGCGAGCTGGTGCATCAGGCCATCCATCTCGGCCAGCGCCAGGCTGCGTGCCTCGTTGCCGTTGGCAGGCATGTTGGCGGCCTGGTCCCACTGAGCAATGGCTTGCAGGTGGGCGAGGCGGTACAGACGCCGCTGGCGCGTGGCCAGGTCTTGATAGGAAGAGGTCATGTCAATCGTCCACCGAGTGTTGCGTTGGAAATTTCGGGCCGAGCGCCGGGCCGCTCCCAAGCCGGCCCGCCATGGCGATGTGCTTGCCGGTCGAACCGGCAAGCATCGCCGTCCCCTCGGGGGACCGACCAGGCTGGCCGGCGTTCAGCACGGCCAGGTTGGGCGAGGGGCAGCGTCACTGCAGCCAGCTTTCAGGAACGAGCCACAACAACGCGGCGGTGTAGAAGAGGAAGCGCAGGAACTTGCCCACGGCCATGTAGCCCACGCAGGGCCAGAACGGCATCTTGAGCCAGCCGGCGACGGCGCACAGCGGGTCGCCCACGATGGGCAGCCAGCTCAGCAGACAGGCCTTGGGGCCAAAGCGCTGCAGCCATTGCGCGGCGCGTGAGTGCGAGGGCTCGTGGTGTTGCACGGCCTCGACGGCCTTCTCGACGCCGTAGCCCATCCACCACGACACCACGCCGCCCAGCGTGTTGCCGACGGTGGCGACGAGGATGACCACCCAGAACATGCTCGGGTCCGCCTTGACCACGAGGTAGACGGCGGGCTCCGATCCGAGCGGCAATAACGTCGCCGAGATGAAGGCGATGACGAAGACCGCGACCAGCCCGATCTGGGGCAGGGCCAGTGCAGCGAGCAGGTTGTGAACGAGTTGACCGAGCCAGACTTCCATGCCGGCATTGTCGGGTTGGGCCCCTGGCTACAATCGCGCCTCATTTTTAAGCAGACCCCTTCGTGCAAATCGGCCCCCACCTCTTACCCAACGCGCTGTTCGTCGCGCCGATGGCCGGGGTCACGGACCGGCCGTTCCGCCAGTTGTGCCGGCGCCTGGGCGCGGGCTATGCGGTCAGCGAGATGGTGACATCGCGCAAGGAGCTGTGGGGCAGCCTGAAGACCTCGCGCCGCGCCGACCACGCCGGCGAGCCGGGCCCGATCGCCGTGCAGATCGCCGGCACCGACGCGGCCATGATGGCCGAGGCGGCGGCCTACAACATCGACCGCGGCGCGCAGATCATCGACATCAACATGGGCTGCCCGGCCAAGAAGGTCTGCAACAAGTGGGCCGGCTCGGCGCTGATGCGCAACGAGGCGCTGGCGTTGGAAATCGTCGAGGCGGTCGTGGCCGTGTGCGCGCCGCGTGGCGTGCCGGTCACGCTGAAGATGCGCACTGGCTGGAGCGCCGATGAGCGCAATGCGTTGCGGCTCGCGCGCATCTTCGAAGCCGCCGGCATCGCCATGCTGACCATCCACGGCCGCACCCGCGAACAGGGCTACAAGGGCCTGGCCGAATACGACACCATTGCGGCGGTGAAGACAGCGCTGACCATCCCCGTCGTTGCCAATGGCGACATCGACACGCCTGAGAAGGCCCGCGATGTGCTGGCCTACACGGGCGCCGACGCGCTGATGATCGGCCGCGCCGCGCAGGGCCGGCCCTGGATCTTTCGCGAGGTGACGCATTTTCTGGCGACGGGCGAACACCTAGCCGCACCCACTGTCACCGAAGCGCGCGACGTGCTCACCGAGCATCTGCACGACCACTACGGCCTGTACGGCGAGCGCAGCGGCGTGCGCACCGCGCGCAAGCACATCGGCTGGGCCGTGCGCGGCCTGCCCGGCGGAGAAGCCTTTCGCCAGCACATGAACACCCTGGAGCGCTGCGAAGAGCAGTTGCAGGCGCTCCGCGACTGGTTCGATCACCTCGGCCAGACCCACCACCGCCTGCCTCTTACCGAGGTGGCCATCGACGAAGACGCGCAAGCCGACGAAGCCTGCGCTGTCTGAACCTGCCTGACCCTGCAATGAGCGCCCAGAAGAACACCCCACCCAATCCCATCGACGCGTGCGTGCGCGACAACCTCGAAGCCTTCTTCCGTGACCTCGACGGCCAGGAGCCGCATTCGATGCATGAGATGCTGGTCAAGCTCGTTGAAAAGCCGCTGATCGAGATCGTCATGCGCGAAGCCGGCGGCAATCAGAGCAAGGCTGCGCAATGGCTGGGCATCAACCGCAATACGTTGCGGCGCAAGCTGACAGATCACAATCTATAAAACCTTGCGGGTTGGACCTTCGAGCGAAGCGAGAAGCTCCGACCCCAACTGATTAAGCCCTTCATGACTCAACTGACTGCACTGCTCTCGGTCTCCGACAAGACCGGCATCCTCGAATTCGCCAAAGAGCTGCACGCGCTGGGCACCCAACTGCTGTCCACCGGCGGCACCGCCAAGCTGCTGGCTGACGCCGGCCTGCCCGTCACCGAGGTGGCCGAGCACACCGGCTTCCCCGAGATGATGGATGGCCGCGTGAAGACGCTGCACCCCAAGATCCACGGCGGCCTGCTGGCGCGCTCTGATCTGCCCGAGCATGTGGCCGCGATGGCCCAGCACGGCATCACGCGCATCGACATCCTGGCCGTCAACCTCTACCCGTTCGAGGCCACCGTGGCCAAGCCCGGCTGCACGCTGGAAGACGCCATCGAGAACATCGACATCGGCGGCCCGGCCATGGTGCGCAGCGCGGCCAAGAACTGGCGTGACGTGACGGTGCTGACCGACGCCGCCCAGTACGCCGCCGTGTTGGACGAGCTGAAGGCGAATGGCCGGACCGGCGACAAGACGCGCTTTGCCTGCAGCGTCGCCGCGTTCAACCGCATCGCCCAGTACGACGCGGCCATCAGCAACTACCTGTCTGCGCTGACCGAAGACGGCGCCAAGGCCGAGTACCCGGCGCAGATGAACTCGACCTTCGTCAAGGTGCAGGACCTGCGCTACGGCGAGAACTCGCACCAGAGCGCCGCGCTCTACCGCGATCTGTTCCCGGCGCCTGGCTCCCTCGTCACCGGCAAGCAATTGCAAGGCAAGGAGCTGAGCTACAACAACATCGCTGACGCCGACGCGGCCTGGGAATGCGTGAAGAGCTTTGACGTGGCCGCCTGCGTCATCGTCAAGCACGCCAACCCCTGCGGCGTGGCCGTGGCGGCCAACCCGGCCGAGGCCTACAGCAAGGCCTTCAAGACCGACCCCACCAGCGCCTTCGGCGGCATCATTGCCTTCAACCGCGAGGTGGACGGGGCCGCTGCCCAACTCGTCGCCAAGCAGTTCGTCGAGGTGCTGATGGCGCCCAGCTTCAGCGCCGAGGCGCTCGAAGCCTTCAAGGGCAAGGTCAACGTGCGCCTGCTGCAGATCGACCTTCCGCTAGGTGGCCCGCGCCCGTGGGACCAGGGCCGCAATGCTGGCGACAGCAAGCGCGTCGGCTCGGGCCTGCTGGTGCAGACGTCCGACAACCACTTCCTGAAGAAGGAAGACCTCAAGATCGTCACGACGCTGCAGCCCACGGCCCAGCAGCTCGACGACCTGATGTTCGCGTGGACCGTGGCCCAGTACGTGAAGAGCAATGCCATCGTCTTCTGCGGCGGCGGCATGACGCTAGGTGTCGGTGCGGGCCAGATGAGCCGCCTGGACTCGGCCCGCATCGCCTCCATCAAGGCCGGGCACGCCGGCCTGACGCTGACCGGCTCGGCCGTCGCCAGCGACGCCTTCTTCCCGTTCCGCGACGGGCTGGACGTGCTGGCGGACGCGGGCGCGACCTGTGTCATCCAGCCGGGCGGCTCGATGCGCGATGACGAGGTCATCAACGCCGCCAACGAGCGTGGCATCGCGATGGTGTTGACCGGCGTGCGCCACTTCCGGCACTGATCGGTGTCACTTGCGGGACTTAGAGCCTATCCGTAAATAATGTTTATTGTCAGCGGCACCTTGCGGAACGCGATGATCGCTGCGGCGATGTGGTTGAGCGCGAGGAAGCTGCGATCGAGTTTCTCGTATCGCACGAGCAGC
>NZ_JBDSQX010000058.1:0-6581 GCF_039929605.1 Roseateles sp. | reverse complement strand
CATTGCCAGCACGAGGTCGAAGTGCATGAAGTCTGCCGCGACGAGTTGGCGGGCACGCAGCGCGCCCAGTTCATAGCCGCGTCGTGCGGCATGCTGCTGGCTGCGTGGGTCGGGCGGCGCGCCGATGTGATAGCCATGGGTGCCGGCGGAGTCCACCTCGATGTCCAGCCCTGCGGCCGCCAGCTTGGCGCGCATGACGCCCTCGGCGGTGGGGCTGCGGCAGATGTTGCCCATGCAGAAGAAGAGGATGCGGCGTGTCGTCATGTCGCACGCATTCTCTTCGGGCCGAGCGCCGGGCCGCTCCCAAGCCGGCCCGCCAAGGCGATGTGCTTGGGGCTCAACGCCGCAAGCATCGCCGTCCCCTCGGGGGACCGGCCAGCGTACTCGCTGGACGAGGGGCACATCAGAACCGCATGTCCGCGCGCAGCGAGATCACGCGGAAGGTCTTGTTGCGTGACCAGCTTTCGGTCAGGTACTCGCGCTGCGTGACGCTGTTGGTGCTGATGCCCTCGGAGCTGCTCTCGGCGTCGCGCGGCAGCAGGTTGGCCATCGACAGGCGCCAATTGATGCCGTCGCGCACGGCGCCGCTGGCCCAGGACAGGTAGGCGTCGAACTGGCGGCGGGCGGTCTCCTCGCGCCGCAGCGTCTCGGTCTGCTGCACGTTGGTGGCGGGCACGTAGTTGAAGTTGAAGCCGCTGCCGAAGTTTTGGCCCAACGCCTTCCAGCGGTGGTCCAGCCCAAAATTGAGGCTGCCGCGCGGTTGCTGGTCGATGCGGTTGTTGCCTGGAATGCCCTGCACGGCGCTCTTGAATACGGCGAAGTTGAAGCGCAGCAGCATCATCTGCAGCGCGGCTGGCGCTTCTTCCCAGAGTTCGTCCATGCGGGCCTTGAACTCGAACTCCAGCCCCGTGGCGCGGGCACTGCCCATGTTGCGCGGGCGGCTGACCCAGCGCTGCGAGCTGTCCCAGCTCACGGTCTCCAGCATCACCTCTCTGCGGATCAGGCCGCTGATGTCGCGCAGAAAGGCGCTGGCGGAAATGATGCCGCCGGTGGGTAGCCAGTGCTCCAGGCTGAGGTCGACGCCGGTGGCCAGTTCGGGCTTGAGGTCGGGGTTGCCGGCGCGGTCGGCCTGGGTCTGGTAGTTGGCACCGTCGGGATAGGTGGTGTTGATGCTGGGGCGGGCGACCAGGTCGTTGAGGCTGGGCGCGCGGTAGCTGCGCGTCAGCGCCAGGCGCACCTGGTCTTTCGGGAAGGCCTCGGGCTTCCACAGGATGTGGAACAGCGGCGAGGTGACCTGCGACACATTGCGCGTCTCGGGCAGCGCACCGGTGGCGGCCGCCGTGGTCTCGATGCGCTCGTAGCGCAGGCCGGCGTAGAACGCCCACTGCTTGCTCGGGCTCCACTCGTCCTGCGTGAACGCGGCGAAGCGCTCGTTGCGCGTCCCCAGCGTGTTGCCGAAGCGCACGAGGCCCGGCAGCACGGCGCCGTTGACCAGCGTGTCGACGACTTGCGTGCGCTGGCTGCGCTCGGCCTCGACGCCGGTGACCCACTGGTGCTCCTGCGCCGTCTTCAGGCTCCAGCGGCCGTTGAGGCTGGTCTGGTCTTCCTCGACCGAGTTGTGGTCCTGCTGCGCGCGCTCGGAGGTGACGCCGGCTATGGCCTGCGTGTCACGGCGATCGCTGTTTCTGGTGTTCTTGGAGGTGCCGGTGCCCAGGCGGAGGGTGAAGCTCTCGCCCACGCGGGGCCGGTAGTCGGCCGACATGTTCAGGCGCAGGTTGTGGTTCTTGGCGTCGTTCTCGCTGTGAACGTCGCGAAAGCGCGTGCCCTCGGAGTTGTACTGGCTGCTGCCCTCGTTCTGCGAGAGGAAGAATGACGGCGTGAGGTTGAAGGTCAGCGTGTCGCTGTACTTCCAGCGCAGCCGGGCATTGCCGTTGAGGCTCTTGTTCTGGTTCTCGCTGGTGCCGATCTGCGTGTTCTGTTCGGTGACCTCGCCGGTCTCCGCATCGGTGATGCGGTTGCCCGAGTCGACGTTGTTGAAGAAGCGACGGACCGCACCATTGGTGGAGATGGCGCCCACGAACTCGTCGCCGTTGGGGCCGCCCCACTTCAGGTTGCGCGTCCAGCTGGCGTCGATCTGGGGTTGATTGCGGTCCCAGCCCACCCCCATGCGCACCTCGTGGTTGGACTTCTGCAGCGGCTCGCGCAGCACGATGTTGATCGTGCCGGCAATGGCCCGCGTGCCGGTGGCGGCGGTGGGCGCGCGGTAGATCTCGATGCGCTCGATCTGGTCGGGCGGCAGCTCTTCCACGGCGAAGCCCGGCGGCGGGCGTTCCTCGTCGATGAGGATCTGCGTGGCGCCGCCGCCCATGCCGCGCATGCGGATGTCGCCGCCGCGGCCCGGGCGGCCGCCGCCCAGCGTGACGCCCGGCAGGCGGCGCAGCACGTCACCCAGCACGACATCGCCGTACTTCTCTAGGTCCTCGCGCTCAATGACGATCTTGCTGGCGGTGCTGTTGCGGCGCCGGCTGTTGGCCGTGGGGCCGCTGCTGACCTCGACACGGTCCAGGCGGTTGCCGGCACCGCTGGCCGCCGCAGCGGGAGCGCTGGCGGCTACGGCGGCAGGAGGGAGCGGGACGGGGGCGGGCGTCTGGGCTGCGCTCATCGCGCAGGCACACAACCCGGCCAGCGCGAGAAGGGGGCGGCTCATGGCCGCGCATTCTGCTGGGTGAGGCGGTACGCCCGCTCACGTAAAGCGCTCATTTACATGAGCGGAAGTCATGGTTTTGCCCAGGAGGGGCGCAGGCGGCATGCGAGCCGCGCAGTGATGCAAAAAGGGGCGCTGACGCGCCCCTTGAAGTGCCCGGGTGGGGGCGGGCCGTTCAGCGGGCCTGGCGCTGACGCAGCCGCAGGTAGCCCATGACCAGAAGGCCGGCCGCCAGCATCAGCCAGCTTTCGGGTTCCGGCACGGCCGTGACGGCCGGCACGCCGCCCACGTAGCCGCGCTGATGGATTTCGCTGCCCTGGACGATGCTGTTGACGAAGATGCCGCCTTCCAGATTGGCGCTGCTGCCCGGGTTGCTGATGACGGCATCAGGCGCCAGGATGGAGCCGCCGAACTGCGCGGTGATGGTGATGTTGCTGGCGTCGTAGAAGTTCCAGAGCAGCTTGCTGCCGGCGTTGATGGCCGATCCGCCCAGGAAGTTCGCGTGCAGCGTGCCGATGGCCAGGTCGCTGTTGAGCACCACCGAATCCACGCCGGCACCCAGCACGAAATCGAATTCGCCCGCCGACGTCAGCAAGCCCGACAGGCCCGCCAGGTTGAACACCGCGACGCCGTCGCTGCCAGCCACGGCCGTGAACGTCAATTTGCCGAAGCCGTTGTTGGCCACCGTGCTGCCCGTGTCGGCCAGCGACTTGAACGCGCCGGACGCGCCATGCAACAGGGCACTGAAGTCGGTGCCCAGGGCCGTGGCCTTGCGTTCCTGTGCCGCCGCAGCGGTCCAGTTGCCGAGCCCGGTGTCCAGCGCATAGGACTGACCGCCGCCGTTGATGTTCACGTTGGCCATCGATCCGGCCACGGTATTGCCGTTCTGGACTTCCGAGTTGGAGAAGCTGCCGAGAACGGTGGCGCCGCCCTGCACGCGCACCTTGCTGGCGTTGCCCAGCACGGTCAGGCCGGCGAAGCCGGCGTAGCTGGCGACGTTGTGCTGGTTGGGCTCGCCGTAGGCCCAGGAGGTGGACGGGCCGGTGAGGCTGCCGCCCACGAAGGTCAGGCCCTCGACGTGGGAGGTGCCGTCCGACGCCATGGCGAAATCGCCCAGCGTGACGACATTGAAGTTCTGGATGATTTCGGTGGCAGTCAGCGGCACCGCTTGCGCGCTCACGCTGGCAAACAAAAGCACGCCTGCCAACAGGCGAACGGCAGGGGCGGGACGGAGGACTCGGCGAGCGGGAGACAACATGAATTCCTGTGGGTTGGTATACGGAGTCACTCTAAGTGGCTACGCGTTTACCCCGACGCCATTTACCCCCGCAGCTGCGGGGACAAACTGTGAACTTTTCAACACTCTGCATCAGCCCGCTTCCGACGGGCGCGGATTCCCTTCGGGGGTGCGGAAATGACCCCCGAATATTTGGCGCCCGGCCGCGCGGTGTTCAGCGGCCCAGCGCCAGCCGGCGGCAGAGCTCCAGCGTCAACGTCGATTGGTTGAGCGTGTAGAAGTGCACGCCCGGTGCGCCGCCGGCAATCAGGCGTTCACAGAGCTTGGCCACCACGTCCAGGCCGAAGGCGCGGATGCTGGCGGCGTCGTCCATGAAGCCTTCCATCTTCATCTGCACCCAGCGCGGGATCTCGATGCTGTCGCGCTGCGCGAACTGGGCGATGCGGCCATAGTTGTGGAAGGGCATGATGCCCGGCACGATGGGCTGGGTGACGCCCAGGCGGCGCGCCTCGTCCACGAAGTGGAAGTAGGCGTCGGGGTTGAAGAAGAACTGCGTGATGGCGCCGTCGGCACCGGCGTTCATCTTGTCGGCAAAGTGTTGCAGGTCGCGCGCGGCATAACGCTGCTGGGGGTGTGTCTCTGGGTAGGCGGCCACCTCGATGTGCCAGTCCTTGCCTTGGGTCTCGCGGATGAAGCTGACCAGTTCGGACGCGTAGCGGAACTCGCCCGCCGTGGCTGTGCCGCTGGGCAGGTCGCCGCGCAGCGCCACCACGCGGTGGATGTCCTGCGTGCGGTAGGTGGCCAGGATCTCGGCGATGTTCTCGCGGGTCGAACCGACACAGCTGAGATGCGGCGCGGCGTTGAAGCCGGCGCCGGCAATGTCCATCACCGCGTTCAGCGTCTTGTCGCGCGTGGAGCCGCCAGCGCCGTAGGTGACGCTGAAGTACTGGGGCTTGAGGGCGCCCAGCTCCTGCACGACGGTCTTGAGTTTCTCGACGCCGACCGGCGTGTTGGGGGGGAAGAATTCGAAACTGACAGGGGTGCTCATCGGGAGGCCCACAAAAAGAATTCGCGATTGCCATCACCGCCGGTGATGGGGCTGTCGAAATAGTCCAGCACCTTCAGGCCAAGGGCCGTGCAGGCCAGGCGCACGCGGCCTTCCAGGCGCGGGTAGTCGGCCTCATCCTTGACGAGACCGCGCTTGTCCAACGCCTTCGGGCCCAGCTCGAACTGCGGCTTGATCAACACCAGCAACTGGCCGTGCGACTCCAGCCAGGGCAGCAGCTCGGGCAGGCTGCCCACCATGGAGATGAAGCTCAGGTCGCCAACGATGAGCGTGAAGCCGCCCGTTGGCGCGTGCTGGCGCAGCACGCCCAGTTCGCGCACGTGCACGCCTTCCAGTGCCGACACGCGCTCGTCGGCCTGCAGGCGCGGGTGCAGCTGGCTGTGGCCCACGTCGATGCCGACGACATGGCGTGCGCCGCGCGCCAGCAGGCAGTCGGTGAAGCCACCGGTGCTCTGGCCGACGTCGAGCACCGTGTGGGTGCTGACGTCGAAACCCGTGTGCTTCAGCGCGCCTTCCAGCTTGAGCCCGCCGCGCGACACGTAGCGCAGCTCCGCGTCGTCGGTGACGCGCAGCTGCGCCGTCTCGGGCAGGTCCTCGCCGGCCTTCTTCAGCGCGGCCCAGCCGGTGGGAGATGCCCACTCGGCGGCGCCGTTGCTGATGAGGCGCTGGGCCACCGAACGGGTCGGTGTCAGGCCCTGGGCGACGAGGAGCTGGTCTGCGCGCATCGACGGATCAATACCGGTAGGCGTCCGGCTTGTACGGGCCGGTCTTGCTGACGCCGATGTAGGCGGCCCGCTCTTCGGTCAGCTCGGTCAGCTGCGCGTTCAGCGTGGTCAGCTGCAGGCGCGCGACCTTCTCGTCGAGGTGCTTGGGCAGCACGTAGACCTGGCCGACGGCGTAGTTGTCGCGGTGGGCGAACAACTCGATCTGGGCGATGGTCTGGTTCGCGAACGAGCTGCTCATCACATAGCTCGGGTGGCCCGTGCCGCAGCCCAGGTTCACCAGGCGGCCCTTGGCCAGCAGGATGATCCGCTTGCCGTCCGGGAAGATCACGTGGTCGACCTGGGGCTTGATCTCTTCCCACTCGTACTGCTCCAGCGCCGCGACTTCGATCTCGTTGTCGAAGTGGCCGATGTTGCTGACGATGGCGTTGTTCTTCATCGCGACCATGTGCTCGTGGCGGATGACGTTCTTGTTGCCCGTCGTCGTCACGAAGATGTCGGCCTTGTCCTGGGCGTATTCCATCGTCACGACGCGGTAGCCTTCCATCGCCGCCTGCAGCGCGCAGATCGGGTCGATTTCGGTCACCCAGACTTGAGCGGACAGCGCACGCAGCGCCTGTGCCGAGCCCTTGCCCACGTCGCCGTAGCCGGCCACGACGGCGATCTTGCCGGCGACCATCACGTCGGTCGCGCGCTTGATGCCGTCGACCAGCGATTCGCGGCAGCCGTAGAGGTTGTCGAACTTGCTCTTGGTGACCGAGTCGTTCACGTTGATGGCGCGGAACAGCAGCGTGCCCTTGGCGGACATTTCCTTCAGGCGGTGCACGCCCGTGGTCGTCTCTTCCGTCACGC
>NZ_JBDSQX010000057.1:0-13558 GCF_039929605.1 Roseateles sp. | reverse complement strand
TGGCGACAAGCCCGCCGACATGGCCGTGGCGTGGGAGCAGCTCGACCTGCCGGCCAAGCTCAAGGCCAACGTGCACGACCTGTGGTCGGGCAAGAAGACCCTGGGCGTCAGCGGCCGCCACGGCGGCACCGTGGCGCCGCATGGCGTGCTGATGTTCCGCATTGCTCCCGTGATCTCTCCCGTCACGCCCTAACGGCGGGTTGCGCTGCGGGGCAGGCCGGGCCTCTGGCACAGTCCGCCCCCAGTATGAGATCAGCACCTGCCCAGGCCACCGGCCGCCTCAGCCAGTGGGACGACGCCAAGGGCTACGGCTTCATCACGCCCGACGACGGCGGCGCCAAGGTCTTCGTCCACATCAAGGCCTTTGGGCTCAGGCCGCACCGCCCCTTCGTCGGCGAGCGCCTGAGCTATCGCGAAGGCCAGGATGCGCAGGGCAAGAAACGCGCGGTCGACGTGCAGGGCCTGGCGCCGCGCGCCATGCCGCCTGTGGCGCAGGCGCGTGACCGTGGCCGCGTGGTGCTGGTGATCCCGGGCTTCGCGGTCTTCGTGCTGGGCTGCCACCTGCTGTGGGGCGTGCCGAACGCGGCCTGGGGCGCCTATTCGGCGATGAGCATGGCGACCTTCATCGTCTACGCGCTGGACAAGCGCGCCGCCCGCAATCCAGGCGTCGGCGGCGCCTGGCGCGTGGCCGAGAACACGCTGCACGGCCTGGCGCTGCTGTGCGGCTGGCCGGGCGCGTTGCTCGCGCAGGAAATGCTGCGCCACAAGAGCGTGAAGCCGGCCTTCCGCCGCCTCTTCTGGCTGACCGTGGTGTTGAACGTGCTGGGCTTTGCGCTGCTGTTCACGCCGCTGCGCGAGTGGGCGACGCGGCGGCTTTTCTAGAAGGCGAACTCGCCCAGGCCTTCGAAGCTCAGCGTGCCGTGGGCTGCGCCGGTGACCGCATGCAGCCCGCCCCAGGCGCCTGTCGTCACGACGGTGCCGGCCTCGATGGCACGACCGCCGCGCGTCGCATGCGCGAACCACGCCGGCAGCACGCCCGCCGGGTTGGCCAGCGAATGCCCGCCGCGCCGCACGATGTGTGGCTGGCCTGGCAGTGTCAGGCGCCATTCGAGATTCGCCCAGTCCAGATCGCGGTAAGGCTGCCAGGCGCCCAGCAGCAGGCCGGCATTGGACTGGTGATCGGCCATGCGCAGCAGTGCTGGCGCGTCCAGGCCTTCTGTCCAGCGCGACGCCACCAGCTCGACGGCGATGCACATCGCCTCGGGCGAGCCGTTCGAATCGACGCGCAGGGCGACTTCGGCTTCCACGCCCAGCAGCGCCGTGCCGGCAACGGGGTTCACCGGCGAATGGCTGAACGGCCCCTGCGGGCCGGCGCCGCCTGCCTTCCAGCGGTCCAGTCGCCAGCCTAGCGCGGCGGCGACGCCATCCTGCACGGCGTAGGCATGCGCCTGCGTCTGCACGGCATCGCGCCAGTTCGCGGCTGTTAGGCGGGTGCCGTGGCGGTGACTCTCGGCGAGGGTTCGGATCAAGGTGTCGATCATTCGGGCGATGAGAAGGCGGGGGGTGAGGCGCGCGGGTGCCTCAACATGGAGATGCCGCGTCGCCGGGCATCATGCCCGCCGCAATCGAAAAAAATTGTTCACGCTGCTGCAGGCCGAGGCCGCGCGCCACGTCTGAGCGCAAGGCGCTCCGCCCGCTCGGCTCAGCCGCCCGCCGCGCTGAGCCGCCGGGCGAGAGCCAGGCGCGGGCTGCGCGGATGCTGCGTTTGCAGCCCCGGCAGCACGCTGCGCGCGATGGCAGCGGCGTCGCCGGTGTGGCCCAGCAGTGCCAGCGTCTCGGCGCGCCGCAGTTCGGTGTCGGCATGCTCGGCTGCGGAAGGGGCGGGCGGCACCGGCAGCGTCGCCAGCCGCGCGAGCGCCTGCCGGGCGGCCTGAGCGTCGCCGGCACGCGCAGCGGCCAGAGCCACCACCGACAGCGCAGCGCGGTAGCTTTGGCTGGTGCTGCCATGGGCGCCTTCTATCATCGTGGCCAGTGCCTGCGCTGTCGCCCGGGCGGCGGCCGGCGCACCAGCGGCCAGCTGCGTCTCGGCCATCACCTGTTCCATGCGCACGCGCGTGCGCTTGGGCGTGTGCCCATCGGGCCAGTGCGCCAGCAGCGCCTCCAGCGGACGCTGTGCCGCGCCTGCCCGGCCGTCCTGCGTGGCGGCCTGGGCCGCCAGCAGGATCAGCACCTCGTTCTCGCGCACTGCGGCGGGCGACTTGAGTGCCGCATCGCCCGGCAGCGCGAGGGACAGCGACTGCTCCACATCGCCGCTCAGCCAGGCGGCTTCGAACTCGCGTGCGCGCAGCAACGAGTCGGCCATCGGTGGCAATCCGTCCGCGTGCCGGCCCAGCACCTCGCGCTCGGCCGCGATCAGCGCCGCAGCGCGGGCCGGGTCCAGCCGTGCGGTGACGGCCATGCTGCGCCCGAACGCGCGGACGGCGCTGCGGCTGTCCCGGCCGTCGGCGCGGCGGTAGCTGGCGAGCGACGTCGCCAGCGCCGCTTGCGCATCGGCCGTCAGCCCGCTGGCCAGCAGCGCGTCGCCCAGCTGCCAGTCCATGAGCCCGCGGGTGTCGTCGTCTGCGGCGCCATTGGCGCGCAGCTCGACCCGTGCCTGCCGCAGCAGCTGCAGCGCCTGAGCGTCGTCGAAACCCAGGTGGAACATGCCCAGCCGCATCAGCGGCTCGTAGCGCAGGTGCTGGTCGCTGCCGTACCGCGCGGCCAGCTGATCCGCCTGGGTCAGCACCGTCAGCGCCGCGTCGCGCCGGCCGCGGTTGGTCAGCAGGCCGCCGAGGTCGGAGGCGATGGTCATGCGCAGCCGCTCGGTCTCGCGGTCGTGCGTGTCGGCTGCCCAGTCGAGGCCGGCGCGGCGCATCGCCTCGCTCTCATCCAGCCGCCCCAGCTGGAACAGCGTGCGGCCCAGCGACGCGTAGGTGTTGATGACCTGCGACGGCGGT
This sequence comes from Roseateles sp., assembly GCF_039929605.1. Taxonomy (GTDB): domain Bacteria; phylum Pseudomonadota; class Gammaproteobacteria; order Burkholderiales; family Burkholderiaceae_C; genus Pelomonas. Next base: position 10,562 of record NZ_JBDSQX010000057.1, on the reverse strand, counting down.
GCGCCGTGGGCCTTCAGGTGCGCGAGGTATTCCTTGCCGATGGCGAGGGATTCGTTGAAGCGGTGGTCGTAGTTCAGCTGCACCATCACCGCTTCGAGCTGCGCGCCGCGCTCGTCGGGACGGTCGGCGACGCTGGGTGCCAGGTCGCGCAGCTTCTCCACCAGCACCGACGTCACCGCGCCCGGCTTGATCAGCGCCTGCGGTTGCTCGGCCGCCAGCACCGATAGCCGTGACAGCGTCTCGATGTACAGGTCCTGCGTCGCCCGCTGGCGGCGCACCTCGGCGGTGGCGCGCTGCTCCTGTTGCCGGGCCTGGTGGGCCTGCCAGGCCGCCACGACGCCGCCGGCCAGCAGCGACAGCGTCGCGGCCGAGCCCAGCGCCACCGCCAGCCGGTGCCGGCCGACGAACTTGGCCACGCGGTAGGCGGTGCCGTCCGGCCGGGCCAGCACCGGCTCGCCGCGCAGGTGGCGCTGCAGGTCCTGCGCGAAGGCGTCCACGCCGGTGTAGCGGTCGGCCACGTCCTTCTTGAGCGCCCGGGCCAGGATGGCATCCAGGTCGCCGCGCAGCGCCTTCTTCAAGGCGGGCGTGGCCGCGGCATCGCTGGCGCGCGGCGGATCGGTCAGCGTGATGGCCTCCTCCAACTCGGCCGCTGTGCCGCGCGTCAGGCGGTAGGGCCTGGTGCCGGCCAGCAGCTCGTAGGCCAGCACGCCCAGGCTGTAGACGTCGCTCGCCGTGCCGAGCGGCTCGCCGCGGATCTGCTCGGGGCTGGCGTAGTCGGGCGTCAGCGCGCGGCCGGACAGCTGCGTCAGCGCCGTGGCGCCGGTGAGCCCATCGTCCAGCAGCTTGGCGACGCCGAAGTCCAGCAGCGTGACGCGGCCCTGCGTGTCCACCAGCACATTGCCGGGCTTGATATCGCGGTGCACCACCAGCCGTGCGTGGGCATGCGCGACGGCGGCCATGGCCTGCAGCAGCAAGCCGATGCACCCGGCCGGGGGCAGCGCGTGGCGCCGGCAGTAGGCATCGATGGGCTCGCCCTCGACGAACTGCATCGCGATGAAGGGCCGCCCCTGCGTGTCCGTGCCGGCGTCGTACAGCCGCGCGATGTGATCGTGCTCAAGCCCGGCCAGGATCTCGCGCTCTCTCGTCAGCCGCTCGGCGAAGGCCTGGCCCCAGGCCTGGCGCGGCAGCTTGAGCGCAATGCGGCGCGCGGCCACCCCGTCGCTGCGTTCTGCCAGCCACACCAGCGCCATGCCGCCGCGGCCGAGCTCGCGGATCAACCGGTAGGGGCCGATCTGCTCGCCCTCGCGCGGCTCCGAGCCGGGCGCATTGAGCGGCGAGGCGCCGCCGCGGGGCAGCGTCTGCAGGAAGTCGTCGGTTTCCAGGCTGGCCTGCGTTTGCAGCAATGCGCGCAGCGTCTCCCGGTGATGGGCAGCCTCGCCGCTGAGGCCGTCCAGCCACGCGGCGTGCGCCGTCGTTGGCAGTGCCAGCGCCTCATCGAGCAGTTGGCTGATGGCGACCCATTGCTCGGCCAGCGCGGACAGACGTGTCATCGTGGCGGCGAGTGTAGGTGGCGGGTCCCGGCCCGCGCCTCGGTACAGCCGGCGGCGGCAAGGCGACTCAGCCGAACCGGAAGCTCGACGCCGTCACCCCGCCCATGAAATCGGTCTCGTGATAGCTGCACACTGCGGCCTCGCCCTCGGCGGCGCCGGCGGCCACCATCAGCGGCAGCAGGTGCTCTTCGCGCGGGTGCGCGACGCGCGCGGCGGGCGCTTGTGCCCAGGCTTGCAGGCGCTCGTCGCGGCCGGCGGGCGAGGGCACGGCGGCCTGCAGCCAGCCGTCGAACGCCGCCGAAGGTTCACGCCCCGACATGCCGTACAGGCGCAGGTTGTGGAAGCTGAAGCCGCTGCCTAGGATCAGCACGCCTTCGTCACGCAGGGGCGCCAGCGCTCGGCCGAGCGCGAGGTGGTCCGCCGGGCTCAGGCCGCGCTTGAGCGACAGTTGCACGATCGGCATGTCGGCATCCGGATACATCGGCACCAGCGTGCAGAAGGCGCCGTGGTCGAAGCCGCGTTTGTCGTCGCGCGCAGCGGGCAGCCCGGCGGCTTCGATCAGCGCGACGACGCGTTCGGCCAACACCGGGTCGCCCGGTGCCGGGTAGACGACGTCGTAGGTGTGCGGCGGGAAGCCGCCGTAGTCGTACAGCATGCCCGGCGCGGGCGAGGTCATCACCGTGAAGGCGGTTTCCTCCCAGTGCGCCGAGATCATCAAGATGGCCTTGGGCTTCTCGGGCAGCGTGGCGGGCAGGGCCTGCAGCGAGGCCTCCAGCTTGGCGTGCGCCCGGCGGTAGTCGCCATCCATGAACGGCCAGGGGCCGCCACCGTGGGAGAGGAAGAAGGTAGGTAGGCGAGGGGACGTCATGCCCTGAAGGCTAGGGCTGTGGCGGCCCGCCGGGTTTCAGTCGTCTTGACGCCGGCGTTCGCAAAACTCGAACGCCGCGTCGGTGGGCCGATCAGCCCCGGCGGCGACGGCCAGCGCCCATCGCCGCAGCGCCAGCCAGCGCGAGCAGCGCCAGGCTGGCGGGCTCGGGCAGGCGGCCCGGGCCGACGATAGAGGTGTCGTTGGCCAGCTGCCAGTTCAGGATGTCGTGGTTCTGGACACCCGCGCCCGTCGCAGCCGTGAAGCCGACGTAGGCATTGTTGGTGCCCAAGACCGAGGCGATGTCGACGCTGTAGTTGGTGATCAGCTGGATCAGCGCGGAGTTCGCTTCCTGCACGCTGACATTGAGCAACTGCGTTGTGCCGTCGTAGTTGATGAAGGCCGACCAGATCTTGCCGTTGCTTAGGCAGCCGGCGGCGCCGTAGTTGCCAAACGTGCAGCTTGCGACGCCGTAGGGGTTGACTTGCACGAGGCTGGACAGCGAGCCATTCGTGTCCAGCGCGACGTGGTTGCTGCTGTTCTCGCCGTTGTCGAAGGTGTCGAACTCGATGGCAACGCTGTTGCCGACGCCGAAATAGCCCAGGCCGCCGCCAGCACCACCGAGGTTGGTCGTGTTCTGAGAGACGACAAAGGTGAAGCCGTCGGCCGGAGCGATGCCGCCGGCGTCGCTCATGCGGAACTGGAAGGAGGTGCTGAACGTGGCGCCAGAGCCCAGCGCAATGGCTGTGTTGCTGTAGCCCGCGCCGGCGCCGCCACTTGAGGGCGTCACTCGCAGGTCGCCACCGGCGTCGACGGCTGCCGAGCCGACGCAGCTCAGCGTCGAACCGCAGGTGCCGGTGAAGTTGGCGTAGTCAATGATGAGGGCGGCCTGGGCCTGCGGTGCCGCAGCAGCGAGGGTCAGGGCGGCAGTGGCGAGCAGTGAACGACGGGTCATGGTGCCTCCTCCAGGTGGTAGCAAGACACTGCGCAATTTCGATGCCACTGGGGCGGCTTCATGGGTGCGCTGCGGCGGCTGCATCGGGTGTCGGCGTGGGTTTGTCAAAAGCGCCGACACCCTAGTTTGTCGGCCGCCAAGGGTGGGGCCGCCGCCATCGATAGTCCGCATCCCATGCTGACTACCTGGGCATGAGCGGGCCGTTGCACGAACGCTCAAAGGCAAGCGACTGACTTCCCTGCCCAGTCATCCCACCGGGTCGCCCGGCGCCACCGGGGTATTCGGGCCGAGCGCCGGGCCGCTCCCAAGCCGGCCCGCCTGGCGATGCGAGCGGCTCAATGCCGGAAGCATCGGCGTCCCCTCGGGGGACCGACTGGGCTCGCCCGCATGCAGCAGGGCGAGATTGGGCGAGGGGCATTTCACTTCAGGGCTTCAGCGCCTTCTGCAGTTCACGCCGGTAGTCGAGGATCTGCCTGGCCTTGACGGACTCGCTGACGGACTTGTCGTCGCGCAGGGCGCTGCAGTAGGCCGAGAACATCATCTGCTCCAGGTAGAGCTTGTCTGCGTTCGGCAGCTTGACGAGCAGGTCCTGGGTGACGTTCTTGACCTTGGCCTCCAACTCGGCGCCGCGCACCGGGCCGATGCGGCCGACCTCCGTGCGAACAAGCGTGTCCCAGTCGCGCTGCTGCTGCTTGGGCGGGTCGGGGCAGTCCATCGCCTGGGCGGCCGGGGCGCCGAGTGCCAGCAGGCACGACAGCGCCTGCAGCGCGAGTCGACGTGGATGAAAGGAGTGAAGGTAATGAATGCTCATGGTCTAACTCCCGTGTTGAGCGCCGCAAGCATGCGGGTTTTGAGATTGCCTTGCAGGCCTTGTGCGTGAGCCTGGGCGTCGAGGCCGTCCTCGTCAAGCGCGTCCAGGCGGGCACCGTGTTCGCGCAGCCACTTCGCCGCCTGCGGTTGTTCGGAGAGCACGGCCACCATCAACGGCGTGCGGCCGCGCCGGGAGCGCGCGTTCAGGTCCGCGCCCGCCTTGGCCAGCAGCTCCATCGTCTCGAGCCCGCCGTTTGCCGCCGCGTCCATCAGCGGCGTGGCGCCCCGGCCGTCGCGCGGGTCGGCCTCGGCGCCAGCGGCAAGCAGCAGCCGCACCACTTCGGTCGATGGACCACCGGCCTGCGCCGCCAGCCCCAGCGTCGTCTGGCCTTCGGCGTCGCGGTCGCCGGCCTGGGCTCCGGCCTTCAGCAAGGCCGCGATCAGCTCAGGGTCCGGCCGCTTCAGCGCGATCAGCAGTGGCGTGCGCCCTGTGCTGCTGCGTGAACGCACATCGGCGCCGGCGTCGATGAGCGCGCGCAGCAGCTCGGGCGATGGCGCGTCGTTCTGCAGCAGGGCGACGCCCAGGGCGTTGAAGCCGCCTTCCATGTAGCCGCCGCAGCTGCAGCGGTGGTTGGGGTCGGCGCCGGCCTGCAGTGCAAAACGCGCGATCTCGTGGCGTTGCTTGGCCAGGGCCTGCAGCAGCAGCGTCCAGCCCTCGTCGTCGGCGGTGTCGATGGGCACGCCGAGTTCGACGAGGCGCCGCGCGGCGGCGACCTTGTCGGGCTCCCTTTCCAGCCAGACGGCGGTCTCCAGCAGCGCCCGCCCGCCCGTTTTCTTCAGGTCTACACCTTGGGCAAGCAGCAGATCCAGCGTGCGTGGGTGGCCGCCGCCGGCAGCGAGCACGAAAGCACCTTCGATGACCTCGCGTGCCGGGCGCGTGGCGAGCATCAGCCGCAGCGCTTCGTCCTGCCCACTGATGGCCGTCCAGCTCAGTGGCGACGCATTGCTGACCGCGCGGCTGGGAATGTGCAGGTCCACCCGGGCGCCTGCGCGCAGCAGGGCGCGCACCCGGGGCAGGTCGCCTTTCGAGCCCGCGTAGGCCAGCGCAGGAACCCCGTCGCCGTCGACCGCGTTCACGTCGATGCCGGCGGCAATGAAGAGATCGACCGCCTTGGCGTTGCCCTCCCGGGCGGCGGCAACGAAGGCCTCGCCGGTGTAGGGCAGCGGTAGCCGGGCCAGTTCGGCGCGGGCGGCGTCGCGCGGGTTCACAGGTGCCGGCGCGGGCAGGCGTGCCGCTGCCAGCGTTGCGCGCAGCTCCCGCGCATAGGCCTTCACACGGCTCTGGCGCTCGGCCTCGGTCAGCGCGGCGTCGCTGCGCACTGCCGAGCAATAGCTGGCGAACATCATCTGCTCCAGATAGACGCGGTCGGCCTGGGGCAGTCGGCCGAGCAGATCGTTGCTCAGCAGGCGCGTCTTGGTGGCCAGCTCGGGGCCGCTCGCCGCGCCCAGGCCGCGCACGCCGACGCGCACCTCGACCTCGGCGTCGCGCGACACCTGTTGCGGCATGGCCGGGCAGTCCAGCGCCAGCGCGGCGGTGGCTGGCAGGCAGCCCAGCACCAGCACCAGTACCAGCACCAGCACCAGCACCAGCAGGCCGAGCGTGAGCCCGGGCCACCTGGCGCGGGCGGCACGCAGCAGTGAGGTGGGGAGAAGGCGACGGTGAGGCATGGGCAGGGGTGCGGTGGCGCGCAGCGTAGCGGCAGCGCCTTCCCTCGCAAACCCCCAGTGATGCACCAGGCGGGCGTGCGGCAGCGCGCGCGGCGGCTGAACAGATAATCCGCGCCCCATGTCCCAACCCACGCCGCCGCCCACCTCCCTGCCCGAGAGCGATGACGCCCTTCGCCTGGAGGACTATTTCCGTGACGGCGCCGCGCCGGCCGACGCGTTGCTGTGGTGGCAGCTGGAGCGCCAGGAGCCGCTGCAGGCCGCGCTGCGGGCGCTGTTCCAGGGCGATGCGCGCGTCACCAAGCTGCGGCTGTGGGTGTTCCTGGAGTTGATGGCGCTGCGCGATGCGCGGCTGACGCGCGATGCGCTGAACCAGGCCTTCCATGTGCTGCGCGACGAGGTGCTGGACAGCGTGCTCAAGCGCCTGCGCGAGGCCGAGCTGCTGGCCTGGGACGCCACCGCGCAGACCTATGCCGTCACGCCGCTCGCCCAGCAGCTCGTGGGCTTGCTGCAGCCGCTGACGGCCGACGCCACCGACCAGGACGCCGACCTCGCCGCGCTGCTGGCCGGCGTGGCCGGCGCCCATCAGCTCGGACTGCTGCAGCCGGCGCAGCTGCAGCATCTGCTGGCCCAGCTGGCCCGGCTGCGTGAGGAGTTTGCCGACGCGATGGCCAGCGGCAGCGAGTTCCAGCTGCGCCGCGCGCGCCAGCGCTTCGAGCGCGCGCTGACGCTGGTGGACCGGGCCGGCGAGGCGCTCAAGGCCATCATCGAGCAGGCCCAGACCCACGGCGACGCGCGCCTGGAGCGCCTGGCCCGCGAGCTGGGCGGCGCCCAGGCCAGCCTGCTGGCGATGGCCAGCCAGTTCAACCGCGCGCTGCAGCAGGCCGACCGCCAGCGCGTGACGCTGGGCTCCACCGGCGTCACCACCACCGACGTGCGGCGCTGGTTGCAGGCCGTGCCGCAGCTGGATGCGCTGGCGGCGGGCCTGGTCTCGGTCGGCCTGCAGCCGGTCATGGTGGCGGCGCAGGAGCTGGTGGACGGCGCCGAGGCCGAGTTCGAGCGCGACCGCCCCGTGGCCGCCGCGCCCGAGGGCCTGCCGGCCGCCGTGGCTGCGCCGCTCGGCGAGCTGGCCGTGATGAGCCTGCCGCCCGAGATGGGCCTGATGCAGCTGCTGCTGAACGGCTGGGCCGAAGCCGGCCACACCGAGCAACCCGTGGCCCCCGCCGTGCTGGGCGGCAGCTACGCCCGCGCCGCCTACCGCGCGCAGCTGCTGCCGCTGCTGGGCGACGAGCAGGCCCGCCACCTGCAAGGCGCCACCGGCGACATGGCCCGCCAGCCCTGGCGCGTGCGCTGGGCGGCGGAGCAGGGCGAGGTGACGGATGAATTCGTGCGCTGGATGAGCCAGGGCGCGCTGATCAAAGAGACGCCATGAACCCGAACTTCGACGATGCCGCCTCGCTTGCGGCCCAGCTGTTGGCCCGCCGCTGGCTGCCACGCAGCCACCCGCTGGTCAAGCGCGCGCTGATCGACGCGGAACTGTGGACCGCCGTGACCGAGCGCCTGGCCGGCGTGGGCCTGCGGCTGGTGGACAACGTCTACGCCGACCATGTGACCGTGGCGCTGCTGCGCCCGGCCGAGAGCGCCGTGTTCGGCGAGACCGGCCTGGGCGCCAACAACAACCTGGAGCTGCCGCGCGACGGCGTGTCGCTGCTGATCGTGCTGTGGAGCCTGATCGTGCTGCCGAAGCGCCAGCGCCAGTTGGCCCGCAGCAACGACGCTGGCGAGAACCAGGGCGAGATGTTCGCCGCCGCCAAGCCCCTGCCCACGGCCGCCAGCGTGTCGCCGCTGCTGAGCTACCGCAGCCTGCTGGCCGACTTTGGCGACCAGCTCGGCAAGAAGACGCGGCTGGACGGCAACCTCAAGCTGCTGGAGCGCCACGGCTTCATCACCCGCAAGGGCGAGGACATCGCCGAGGGCCCGCTGCTGGACTTGCTGTTGGACTACGACACGCTGGCCCCCCGCATCCTGGACGGCGCGCTGGCCGACGTGTTGGCCCGCACCACCGACCCCTTCGCCGCGCCGGCCCTGGCCGAAGCGCGCGCAGCCAGAAGCGACGACTGATGTTTCACCTTCAAAGCCTCGAACTGCTGCACTGGGACTACTGCCAGCGCGTGAGCCTGCCGCTGGACGGCGCCATCATCACCATCGCCGGCCCCAACGGCTCGGGCAAGACGACGCTGCTGGACGCGCTGCGCACGCTGCTCGGCCTGGAGTGCTCGGGTGGGCGCACGTACAAGACCTACGCCCGCCACGCCAATGCCGAGACCGCCTGGCTGCGCGCCGTGGTGGACAACCGGCCGCGCGGCCGGCAGAACAGCAGCCGGCCGTTCGCGTCGTCGCTGCTCTATGCCGATCAGGTGACGCTGGCCTGTCGCATCGAGAGGCAAGGCGGCGACTGGGTGCGTCGCTACTTGATCAGCGACGGCGTGCACGAGATCGAGCAACTGGCCACCCGCAGCGAGCGCGACTGGCTGGGCGTGGAGGCCTGGCGCAAGCGCCTGGAAGCGGCCGGTCTGACCCGTGCCATCGGCCGCGTGCTGGCGCTGGAGCAGGGCCAGACCGATCGGCTCTGCGAGCTGAGCCCGAAGGAGCTGCTGCGCCTTGTGTTCGAGGTGTTCGGCGACCAGGAGGTGCTGGACCGCTACGAGCTGGCGCGCAGCCACCAGCTGCAGCTGACGCAGGAGGTGGACAAGGCCGCGCAGGAGCTGGCCCACACCCAGGCCCAGCTCAGCGACCTGGCCAACCGCGTCACCAGCTACCGGCTGCGCGAGGCCAAGATCAAGGAGCGCGAGCGCCTGGCCACCGAGGTGCTGCCGGTCATGAAGTGGCGTGAGGCCCGCGACAAGACCACGCTGGACGCGCGCGAGCTGCACCGCCAGCGCCTGTTTGCGGCGGCCGATGCGCGCGCGCTGACCGACCAGCGCGCCGCGCTGCTGGGCCTGTTCTCCGCCCAGGAAGCCGCCAAGGCCCGCCTCGTGGCGCTGGAGACCGACAAGCGCGAGGCGCGAGCCGCCTTTGACACCGCCCGCGAGGCCGAGCGCCCGGTGGAGCTGCTGACCAAGCGGGAGGACGAGCTGCGCGCGCTGGCCGATGTGGAGTCCGATGCCGCCGCGCTCGCCGCCCGCACCCAGGCGCTGGCGGCCGAACAGGCCCGGCTGCGCGGTGACTACACCCGCATCAGCGACAAGGCCGACCGCGCCCAGGCCCAGCTCGCCGAGCTGGCCGGCAAGAAGCTGCCACCCGCGCCGCCCGAGGTCGCGCCGCTGAAGCGCGCGCTGGATGAAGCCGGCATCGCCCACCATTTCGTCGCCGACAGCATCGACATCGCCGACGAAGCCTGGCGCGCCGCCGCCGAGGGCTTGCTGCGGCCGTCGCGCTGGGTCGTCGTGCTCAAACACCGCAGCGATGAAGGCCGCGCCTTCGACATCGCGGCCAAGCAGCGCTACCGGCACTACGTCGTGTCCGATTCAGCCGCGGCGACGGCTGCGCCGGCCGGCAGCGTGCTGGCCGCGCTCAAGGTCACGGCGCCGCTGCCGAGCTGGCTGCTGCGCGAGCTGGGCGGCATCCGCTGCGTGGCGTCCACGGAGGAGGGCGCACGCGTCGGTGGCGAATGGATCACGGCGGACGCCTACTACCGCACCGGCCGCGGTGGCCGCAGCGTCTTCGTCGAACCGCGCGACCACCAGTTCGGCGCCAACGCCATCGCCTCGCGGCGCGCCTCGCTGGAGGCCGAGGTCACGCGGCTGGACGGCGAGCTGACGCGCATTGCCAAGGCCCAGGGCGAGACCGAGCGCCAGCTCAAGGACGCCCAGCGCGCCGCCCAAGGCCACAAGGCCGCGCAGGAGCTGAGCGAACGCGCGCAGGACTTTGCCGAAGCCCGCGCCCGACTGCCGGCGCTGAAGCAGGCCCGCGCCGAGGCTTCCACCCGCATGACGACGCTGGACGGCGAGCACGACCGCGTGCTGCGCGACGCCACCCGAAACGAGCAGGCCTACGAGGCCGCCCAGCTGCGCCTGCGCGACGGTGAGAAGGCAGCGGCTGAGCGCGCCCGCGACCAGGCCGCGCGGCTCACCGCGTTGAAGGCAGCCTCGGCCGAGTCGCGGGCGCAGCGCGGTCGCTTCCCTGCGGGCTGGATCGCGCCTAACGCGCTGGCAGCGCTGACCGAGGAGTTCGAGAACGCCCACCAGGCCGGCATCCGCGCCCGGCATGTCGACCAGGAGCTGGAGACGGGCGTGTGGGAGACCGACGCCACGGTCATCGACCGCCATGCCCGCATGAGCGCCCAGGTGCACGAGCAGGAGGCCCAGCTCAGCGACCGCCGCGCCAGCAACGAGATGGCCCGCATCGCCGCCTTCAACGCCCGCGAGCGCTACATCGACGTGCTGCGCGCGACGGTGCGCCGCTACAAGAAAAACGTGCAGGAGCTGGGCGAACTGGCCGGCGTGATGGCGCAGGCCGAGCTGCCACATCTGGACAACGACGATGCGGTGCTGGCGCAAGCCGGCCTGCAGGTGAAGTTCAACTTTGACGGCAAGGGCGAGGTCGGCCTGAACGACGGCGAAGCGTCGGGCGGCCAGCAGGTGTTGAAGAGCCTGAT
>NZ_JBDSQX010000056.1:0-31412 GCF_039929605.1 Roseateles sp. | reverse complement strand
GAGCGGCACCGCCTCGCCGGGTCCAAGCCTCAAGCCGCCAAGTCGAATAAATGAACTTAGGGAGCCCTATGTCCACGCCCATCTTCGTCACCGGCCGCCAGCGGCGCCCCGTGCTCAACGCCATCGGCCGCACCCTCATCGGCGCCATCCTGTTCAACGCCCTCAGCCCGCTGAGCGTGCTGGCCAACGACAAGCCCGCGCCGAACCCGGCCGCACAGCGCCAGCTCCAGCAGTACGCCGCGCTCAACCAGAAGATCGAGCAAGCCAAGGCCGAGAAAGCCCGCACGCCGGCTGACCGTGTGTCCAAGGACTTCCAGCAAGCCCAAGACCTCGCGCGCAGCATCGCGGCAGACGCCAAGCCTGCCGAACGCAGCGGCCGCCAACTGCGCGCCGTCGGCCCCGACATGCGCATCGAAGTGGAAGAGCCCGCCGACCAGCGTCGCCAGCGTGAGCAGCGCGTGGCTGAGCAGACCCAGCGTCTGCGCAGCCACCTCGCCGCCATCTCGCAAAGCCGCGCCGGTGTGCGAGCCGACTTCACCGCCACCGGCCGCGAACTCCAAGCCAAGCGCCTCCCCGCAGAAATCCTCGCCCGCCACACCGAAGCCGTGGCCCAGTTCGAGCAACGCGCCGCCGAGTTCGAGCGCCTGAGTCAGGCCTGGCAGGCAGCGGCTGACGACGCCAAGCCAGCAGCGCTGGCCGATCTCAACGACTTCTTCAAACGTCACCCGTCCACCCGCGTCGCCGCGCCACTGGACCCGAAGAAGCTCCCCTGGCGAGCACCCGAGCCCACCACGCGCCAGCCGGCGGACACGCAGACCGCCTGGTTCCAGAACCTGTGGGGCCAACCCAAGGTCATGCTGGCTCAGGCCGGCGGCAGCAGCATTGGCCCCATCAACTTCAACATCCCGCCCGAGCCCGGCCAGGCGCCGACCGAGGCCGACCTCGCCCAGACGCCGGAAACCCAGCGCAGCGCGGCCATCACCGCCAAAGCGGCAGAGCTGGGCACCAACCCGCTGGCCATCCACAACTGGGTGCGCAACAACCTGGACTGGCTGCCGAGCTGGGGCGCGGTACAAAGCGCCGACGACACCCTGGCCAAGAAGCGCGGCAACGCACACGACATCGCCAGCCTGGAAATCGCCCTCCTGCGCGCGGCCAAGATTCCCGCCCGCTACCAGTACGGCACCATCGACGTGGACGCCGATAAGCTGCAGAACTGGGTGGGCGGCACCACCAAAGTCGAAGCGGCGCAACAGCTCCTTAGCCAAGGCGGCATCGCCAACCGCGGCATCCTCCAAGGCGGCCGCATCGGCAAGATCCGCATGGAGCACGTCTGGGTCAGCGCCTTCGTGAACTGGCTGCCCAGCCGAGGCGCCAAGCAAGGAACCGCCAGCCAGCACGTCAACCCCAACGGCCAGCTCAACGCCTGGGTGCCGCTGGATGCGAGCTACAAGCAGTACAGCTACACCCAGGGGCTGGACCTCAAGACAGCCGTCCCCCTGGACGCGAATGCACTCTTAACCGCAGCCCAAACCGGGGCCACGGCCAACGCCGCCGAAGGGTGGGTGCAGAACCTTAACCAAGAGGCGATTCGAGACGCCATGGAGAACCTCCGAGACTCGCTTCGGTCGAGCCTGCCTGTATCTCGAACTGCGTGGGTCGACACGGCTCTCGGGCGAACTGTTGTCATTGAAGAGAGGCCAACGCTTCTGGCCGGGAGCAGCCCCTACGCGGTTGCTTCGCTCGGACAGAGAGTCCCCGCAATTCCCGCCGGTTTGGTAAACGGGGCCACGCTCAAACTCTACGCAAGCCCAGAAGCGCAATACCTTGACGAGCCATCGCTTACCCTTCGCATTCCGCTCTCCAAGCTCGGAGCGTCAAATAGACTCAGCGTCACGTACTCGCCTGGAACAGCAGCTGACAAATCAGTCATCGATGCTTACCGTCGGAACGAGTCAGGACTCCCGGCTTATCTCATTTCGATGTTCGGCGTGATTGCGTTGGACGGAACAGAAATTGCCCGCACGCCGACGGCGCTGATGGGGGCATCCCAGTGGTGGGCCATTGAGATGACAGGCCCCCTCAGCGGTGGGCAACAGGACGAGGGGTTCCGAGGAGACGCTTCCGTGGGTGACGAGATTGTTTTTGGTTTCAACAACTCAGGGGTCGCCGAAAGCGACGTCACACGACTTCGCCCCCTCGATCCTTCGGCGAGCCTTGACGCTTCGAAAACCAATCAACTGGTTTCGCTTCGATATTGGAGCCTGCAAGATAGCTTTCACACCATGCTTTCGAAGGCGACGGGCAGTATTAGCCTCAGGCTGCCATCCTTTGGAATGTTTGCGCAACCCCTACGCACCGTTAAGACTCTTGGTATTACTCGGTTTGGCTACTACGGCGGCCGCATGATGGATGTGCGCCGAAGTGCGACTGCTTATGTTGGACAGTCTCGCGAGATCGCGCTACGTCTTCGAGCGATGACCGGCGCAATCGACTCCTATTTGGAAGGAGCGACGTTGGACATGCTGTTTAAGCACGAACTGGGTGAGTCTGCATCTGCAGTGTCCCTACTGCAGAACGCTTCGAAGCAGGGTCAAAAAATCTACAACGTCAATGCTGAGAACTCGGCGCTACTTGCAGATTCGATAAAGGGTCTTCCTCTGGATATTCGCCAACAATTACAAGATGCTGTGTCAGCGGGAATGGAGGTGACGTTTTCAGAGTCGGCGCTCCAGTTTGGAAACTGGCGTGGAGCCGGTTATATCGTTTCTGATCCAGCGACTGGTTCTGCAGCGTACCTTATCACCGGCAATACAAATGGCGGCGAGGAAGAGACTTGCAGCAATGATCGTGACAACGAGCCCACCAGCAAGCAGCCAGGCTGGGGAATATTCGAGCAAGTATTCTTCATACTAGCCATGATGGCCCTCGCTGCCTGGATAATCGGAAGTGGAGGCGCGGGCGGCGCAGTTGCCGCTCTTGTGCTTCTATATTTGGCTTCAGATTCGGCTGACGCAACGATTGTCAACCTTTCAGTTGAGCAGCTTAGCGGAGATCAGCATGACGCGTGGCTTGCATCAATGGGTAAGGTCTATGGGCCATGGCCCCTTTCTGCAGCATCTAGCATACCGATTGCCTGTTCGCCCGAAATACATTCGGCGCTTGAGGCAAAGAAGGCCCTAGCTTGTGGGCTGCCGTCGAAATGTGTTAAGGGTGAAGGGTGTTCGGTTGTTCAAGAGAAGATTTCTAATCGGATTAAATGCATGAATGCACGTCTTGAGGTCATGGCCACTTGCTATCCAGGCGGTGCCGCTAGGTACGGAGATGTGGCTCACTGGAATCACCTTAAGCAGCAAGTTCAAGGATTGATGAAGTGCTTGTGCGAGGCCGGCCGCGGCCGATGTGCGGTGGTATTGGAGCCCTAGGCGTATGATTTCCATTGTTCTGCATGAGCAAGTCCTCATTGAGAGGATTGAAGGTGTGTTTTCTCGTCTTCCCAAAATTGCAGACATAGCACTTTATCCGAATGGATATGAGGCTGAATCAAGGAGCGATTCAACAAACCACCTTTTGCATCGATTCAGCGGAAAGGATAGATTTGAAATTGCCAAGGAGTGCGAGTGGGTCGATTCCGAAGTTCTGCTACGGATGTCTGCCTATGCTAGATGGTATTTTGCGCCCACCTTCATGATTCAAATAATCAATGGAATTGACCGCCTGGATTTCGACGACAGCTCACGATTATTCGCGTTTTCATCAATAGTTTTGGAGGAGTGCGGAATATCATATCTTTCGGATGTAAGTGACTTTAGCGAGACTGAGTTGGATGAATTGTCGCGGAAGGTTCCAATACATGAGCGGGTTATTTGCGAGTCGATGGGTCTGGTCGATTCCTGGCGCGGAGGATGTTATCCGTCGATGAATATCAGTTGGTTTGCGGCTTCCGCTTCTTGGTTTTGTCCTGTTGAAAGGCGTGTTGTTTCCGATTTTCTTCATTGGCTCCAAACGAAGTGGCCCGAAGACCTTGGCGTCGCGATCGCGCTCAGGGCGTTTTGGATGAGATGACAAGTACTGTTGGCGCCGACCGAAATTTGACCCACTGGGGGTGCGGACAAAAACTTGGACTGGTTAAACAGCGATCCCGAGGCTTCTGCGATGTGCAACGGGGCTGAGGCCGCCGAGCGAGATCTTGATCCGCGTCTCGTTGTACCAGCGGATGTAGGCGTCCAGGGCCGCCACGAACTCCTCGATGGTCGTGCGGAGCCAGTCGCGCGAGAAGAACATCTCGATCTTCAGGCGACCGAAGAAGCCCTCGCATGCGGCGTTGTCAGGCGAGCACCCCTTGCGTGACATGGAGCGCGCCAGCTTCGCGCCGGCGATCCGGCTCAGCCAGCCTGGCCACCGATAGTGGCCGCCACGGTCCGAATGCACCACCGGCCGCTCGCCGCTAGCCGCGACCTTGTCGACGGCGGCGTCCAGCATCGTATTGACCAGCTCAGCGTTCGGCCGCGTGCCGATCGACCAGCTGACGACCATGCCATCGAAGCAATCGATCATGGGCGACAGGTAGACCTTGCCCGCCGGGATCTGGAACTCCGTGATGTCGGTGAGCCACTTCTCGTTCGGTGCGCCGGCGCTGAAGTCGCGGTTCAACAGGTTGTCGGGTGCTGGGTTGATCTCGCCCAGGTACGAGCCGTATCGGCGCCGCTTGCTCGTAGCGGCGACCAGGCATGTCACCGACCGCCATATAGGAGCCACTTTGTGATCGGCATGTAGGAGCCAGTTGCTGACCGGCATATTGGAGCCACTGCGTGATCGACGTAATGGAGCCAGCGGCGGATCGGCATATAGGAGCCAGCCGGCGCCGGGTTGACGGGCGTCTCGAACACCGCGAGGCCATCTCTACCCTTCGGGCCATTTGCCCGGAGGGCCAGGGATGGCACGCAGGAGATTCGAGATGCATCACTACCGACAGGCCCTGCTGCGCATGCGGCAAGGCGACTCCGACCGCGACATCGCGGCGGCCCGTGTCATGGGCCGGCCCAAGGCCGCGCAGTGGCGCAACGTCGCCACCGAGCGCGGCTGGCTCGAACCCTCGCAGCCCCTGCCCGACGACGAGGCCATCGCTGCCGCGCTGGGCAGCCCCCGCAAGGCCAGCAGCACCATCTCCACGCTGGCGTCTCATCGCGACCCCATCGCGGCCTGGGTCGAGCAAGGCATCTCGGGCACTGCCATCCACGCCGCCCTGAAGCGCCAGCACGCCTGGACCGGCAGCTACTCGGCCGTGCGCCGCCTGGTCGCCGACATCCGCCGGGCACTGCCGCCCGAGACCACCTGTCGGCTTGACTTCGAGCCCGGCGACGCCGCTCAGGTCGACTTCGGCGCCGGCCCCACGCTCATCCACCCCGACGGCCAGCCCCGGCGCACTTGGGCCTTCGTGATGACGCTGGCCAGCAACCGCCACCAGTACGTCGAGTTCGTCTGGGACCAGACCGTGGCCACCTGGCTGGGCTGCCACCGCCGCGCCTTCGAGTGGTTCGCCGGCGTCCCCCGGCGCGTCATCATCGACAACGCCAAGTGCGCCATCACCCGCGCCTGCGCCCAGGACCCCACCGTGCAGCGCGCCTACGCCGAATGTGCTGAAGGCTACGGCTTCAAGATCGACCCCTGCCCGCCGCATGACCCGCAGAAGAAGGGCATCGTCGAGTCCGGCGTGAAGTACCTCAAGGGCAACTTCCTGCCGCTGCGCGAGTTCCGCGACCTGGCTGATCTGAACGCGCAGGCCAAGGCCTGGGTCTTGAAGGAGGCCGGCGTGCGCTGCCACGGCACCACCCGGCGCAGCCCGCTTGCACTGTTCGCTCTGGAGGCGCCGCTGCTGCAGGCGCTGCCCGGCCAGGCGCCGGACCTGGGCACCTGGCACCGCGTGAACGTGCACCGCGACTGCCATGTGCAGTACGAGCGGGTGCTGTACTCGGCGCCGTTCACTCTGGTGGGCAAGACCTTGTGGCTGCGGGCCACCGATGCGGCCGTGGCGTTGTTCGAGGACTACCGCCATGTCGCCACCCACCCGCGAGGGCTCAAGCCCGGCCAGCGTTTGAGCGTGCGCGAGCACCTGCCGCCCGAGGCGCAGGCCTTCTTCGGCCGCGACCGGGCCTGGTGTGCCACCCAGGCCGAGCGGGTCGGGCCGCAATGCAAAGTGCTGATCGAGCAACTGCTCAGCGACCACGTCCTGGAGCGGCTGCGAGCCGCGCAAGGCGTGCTGGCCCTGCTCAAGCCCTACGGCGCCCAGCGCCTGGAGGCTGCTTGCGCTCGCGCCCTGGCGCACGGCTCGCCCCACTACCGCACCGTCAAGACCATCCTGGCCACCGGCGCCGACCAGCGCGCCGACGTGCCTGCGCCCACGCCAGCAGCCTACGGCCGCACCCGCTTCACCCGGCCGGCCTCAGAGCTGTTCGCCGACGCCACCCCCGGCACATCCACCCACCCGCAGCAAGACCTGCTGCATTGACCCCCGAAGGAGAAGCCCATGAACCCCGCCCCCGAGCTGGCACCGCAGTTGAAGCAGCGTAAGCGTCCAGCCACCCCATCTTGACGGCGGCAATCGCCGTCGATTCGACGGTCAGGCAACCGGCTTCCAGCGGTGCGGCAACAACTCGTCGATGCGGTTGTTCGGGTGGGCCAGGAGCCGCTCGAGCACGTCTTTGAGATAGACCCACGGGTCATGCCCGTGCAGGCGGGCCGACTGCACCAAGCTCATCACCATCGCCGCGCGCTGGCCTGCCAGTTCGCTGCCCGCGAAGAGCCACGCCTTGCGTCCCATCGCCCACGGCCGCATGAGGTTCTCGATGTGGTTGTTGTCCACGCTCACCGCGCCGTCGTCCAGGAAGCGGCCCAACGCTGACCAGCGCTTGAGGCTGTAGTCCAGCGCTGCGGCGATGCCGCCGCCGTCAGGCACGCGTTTCCTCTCCAGCGTCATCCACGCATGCAGCTCGGCCCACAGCGGCCGAGCGTGCCGCTGTCGATGCGCCAGCCTGTCGCCCGCCGCCATCGCGCGCGCCTGGCTCTCGACTTGGTAGACCCTGGCGATGCGCAGCAGGGCCTGTGTGGCCACCGGGCTGGCGTTGGCCTTGGCCAGATCGGCGAACTTGCGCCGCGCGTGCGCAAGACATCCCGCCTCGATGCAACCCTGGCGTTTGAAGATGACGTCATAGCCGCCGTAGTCGTCGCAGCTGAGCGTGCCCTCCCATGCGCTGAGGAAGGCCGCCGGGTACTTCGAGCCCCGGCCGGTGCAGAAGTCGTAGATGACACCCGGCGTGCCGTCGTGTTCGCCCCTCGCATACGCCCACACATAGGCCTTGGCCGTCTTGCCCGCGCCGGGGTCGAGCATCCTTACGGGCGTCTCGTCGGCGTGCAGCACCTTGGCCCCCAGCACGAAGGCGCGGTGCGCTTCGAACAGCGGCTTCAGGCTGGCACCCCCGGCCCCGGCCCACGACGCCAGCGTCGAGCGCGGCGTGTGCACGCCTGAGCGTGCGTTGACCTGCTCGAGCCGGTAGTACGGCAGGTGGTCCACGAAGTGCGCCACCAGCGTGTGCGCCACCAGGCCGGCCGTCGGCAGCCCCTTGTCGATGATCTGCGGCGCAACAGGCGCCTGGACCAGTCGACCTTCACCCTGTTGATTGCAGCACTTGCACACCCACTTGCCGCGGATGTGGCGGTGCACGAAGAACTCGGCCGGCACGACGTCCAGCCGCTCGCTCACGTCTTCTCCGATGCGCGCCATCGGCTGGCCGCACTCGGGCGTGGGGCAGTCGGTGTTCTCGGGCTCGTGGTGATGCTCAACGCGGCGCAGGTGCTCGGGCAGGGCTTGGCGGCGCGGCTGGCGCTTGGGCCTGCCTTGCGCCGTGTCTGCTGGGCTGTCTGCCTGGTCGTCTGCTTGTGCATCGCCTTGCAGCGCATCGAGCTGGGCCTGCAGGTCGGCCTCGTCCTCGGCCAGGGCGTCCTCGAACAGCTTGCGCTGCTCGGCCGTCATCGCTTCGGTCTTGGCGCCGTACTTCCAGCCCCGCAGCCGGGCCAGCTCGAACGTGATGCGCTCGATCTTGGCGTCCTTGAACTTGAGCTCACGCTCGCGCCGGGCGATGTGCTCGTCCTTGGCGAGGATGGCGGCTTGCTGGGCGGCCACCCGAGCCAGCAGCGCAGTCGCGATCTCGGTGACGGCGCCTTGGCTCAGACCCTGGAGGTCCGTGGCTTGGAGCGCGTTCACATCGAGCATGCTCGCATTGTCGGAAGCCTCGTGGCGGCCGTCATCGGGGCATCCTCGAATTGCTCCGCCGCAAGCCATACACGGCTGCGTGCACGGGCTCGGGAGTCACTCGCGCAAGGTCTCGGGAATCACACGCGCAAGGTCTCGGGAATCACACGCGCAAGGTCCCGGGAATCACACGCGTGTGATGCTCTGCATGTGCGTCAGGCGCTGCCACGGCAGGCCCAGGACCAGCGCATCGAACTGCGCCGGTGTGAGCTGAGGCGGCGATGCCGTGCCGTCGGGCCAGAGGAAGCGGCCCTGGTTCAGGCGCCGCGCAGCGCACCAGACCCCGAAGCCGTCGTGTACCAACAGCTTCATGCGCGTGCCGCGGGCGTTGGCGAAGAGGTAGCCGTGGTGCGCCCGGGCGGCGCCGAAGACTTCGACGACGCGCGCCATCAGGCGGTCAGTACCTGCGCGCATGTCCACCGGCTCTGCGGCCAGCCACATCGCGTCGACGCGGATCATTGCAGCAGCTCACGCATCCAGCTCGCACACTCGGCCGCCGCATGGGTCGGCCAGGTCACGGTGACCGACGTGGCTCCCCGGCGCAACTCGATGCGGATGTCCGCTGCGGGCGCAGCCGGGGTCCGTGCGGGAAGTTGCAGCGGCACGAAGCCGACAAGACCCGGATCGGTTGTGATCGTGGCCCGCACTGCAGCTACTGAGGCCGCTGCGGCGACCGCCGGCTGTGGCGCCAGCGCCGGACCGCGGCGCCACTTGTGGACGAGGTTCGCGTTCAGCCCGTGCGACTGCGCGACGGCCGCAACCGATGCACCGGGCAGAGCGCATGCCGCCAGTACCTGCGCCTTGAGTTCGTCGCTATGGCGCCGTCGCGGCGCGCCCTTCGTTTGCATAGGTGCCCACCTCAGAAGTTAGGTGGACACCATCCCGCAGCAGGCTACGTTGTTCAAGATGGGATGGCTGGCCGCTTACGAAGCAGCTGCGCCTGTCTGGCATCTTCGACTCGCTCGAAGCCCGCAACCGCCAGGCCATCGAGGCCAAGCTGGCCTACACCGACTTCCTGGCCCTGCTCATCAGCGACGAAGTCGCCCGGCGCGAGCAGAAGAAGTTCAGCACCCGGCTGCGCCGGGCGCAGTTCAGAACGACCAAGACGCTCGAGCAGTTCGACTTCGAGCGGCTGCCGCAGCTCAACCGCGCGCTCGTGCACGACCTGGCCACCGGGCGTTACCTGCAGGAGAAGGCGCCGGTGCTGATCGTCGGGCCTTGCGGCACGGGCAAGAGCCACCTGGCGCAGGCGCTGGGCCACTGCGCGGTGCGCCAGGGCGTGGACGTGGTCTTCACGACCTGTGCAAGCCTGACGCAGAGCCTGAACGCCGCCCGCGCCACAGGCGGTTATGAACGTAAGCTGGCCACGCTGGCGCGCGTGCCGCTGCTCATCATTGACGACTTCGGCCTGAAGCCGCTGCGCGCGCCCGCCGACGAAGACCTTCACGACCTGATCGCCGAGCGCTACGAGCAGGCCGCCACCATCGTGACCAGCAACCTGGACTTCACCGAGTGGGACCAGGCCTTCCCCGCCAACCGGCTGCTGGCCAGCGCGAGCCTGGACCGGCTGCGCCACAACGCCTCCTGCCTGGTGCTGGACGGGCAGTCGTACCGGGCGCCAAAACAGATCGCGCAGGCCGCCAGACCGGTCCCTCAAAAGCCTTCAAAATCCACCCCAGCGTAACCCCTCGGGACGCCCGTTTTACCCACCTGTTACTGGCTCCAATATGCCGAACATCGGTGGCTCTATTACGGCGGTCGGTGACAAGGCACTCCTGCTTCATGAGCCGCCGCACAACTTTCTCCGAGATGTTCACGGATTGATCGCTCAACGAGGCGTGCAGCCGCCGGTATCTGCCAGATCGCCGGAGCCACCTTCTCTCGGTACCCACGGTCGCTCATCTGATGCTCGGGTTCGTAACCGCCTCCCAGGGTTCCAGCTGGCACAGGATGCGGTTTGTTCGACCAATCGCACCTCAAACCCTCACCGATTAACCATAAGAGGTACGTGGCTATTTGCTTATCAACAACGGCTGTTAGCTCGTTACCCGGTGACGAGTTGTTGATAACTAATTGCCCACAGGCTCGTTACTCGGTAACGATAACTCGCTTGTGAGATGTCTATGTCAACTATTCAAATCGTGACGGGTTTTTGGGAAGCAGCAACTTCCTCGGAACTCGTTTAGTAACGCAGCCGCTGTTAATCGTTTCGCGGTAACGATGCGGCTGGCGAGCCGAATCTGCATGAACTGAAACTGATTTGCAATCGTTCATATCGGTGTATAGAGTTGCCTCACCGACACGCCAACACCAACGCCAATTACCAAAACGCAGACTGCAGGTTTCTCCGAAAGCCGATAGAGACAGGCAAGTTATTCGAGGTCTCTCTAGAAACACCAGCCGAACGCGTAGAAGAATGAAAACTACCGCTTCAAATTTGACCCAGACGCGTGGCGTGTGCGGATCAGCTCGGACTGAGGCTTTGACGCGACGGCGGACACATCGATCGTCTGCGCACCCATCGCGCGACAAGCGCGAAGGAAGAACGCAAAGGAAAACCGACCCCGGTTGACCTTGTTGATGAGGGCCTGAACCGACTCGGTTGGGCCCTCGGCTGATGCGTTCAATGCGTCAGCCAAATCCTTGTAGCTAAACGCGTGGCGATGCATAGCCGCTCGAAGGATGTTCTTTGCCTCCCCGGCAAAGGGCTCTGGTTCCTTCCCGGTGGATCGCTCAGGCAGAGGCTGCCTGTCCGCAGGACTTGTTTGCATCCCAGCAGGATAGCGAGAACTATTTCACGCGTAGTTTGTATTGCGCATGAGATGTATTTATGTCGCAAAAGATTTACCGAAGTTGCTGACACGCAGATGCGCTGCAGGACTTCACCATCAACTTGGAGATTTCAATGAACCGTACCCAACATCTCACCTCCTCACGGCCAAGGCCCGAGCACCGAATGGAGCGCCCGGGCGCCAGTTCGCTTTGCGTCATACCGAACACTGCCCTAGCCGCGAACGACGGTCACATGGGGCCTGCCGACGAACCGGCCAAAGGGTTCCCTGCTCTGGCTGACACACACAGCAGATGCCTGAATGCCGAGGTCTCGCCCGCGATGTCGGCGCCGGCGCGCGAAAGGGTCGCCGCAATGAAGTCCGGAAAGTTCGACAAGGCCTCGGCGGCAAGCATCTCCCGATTCCGTCACGGGCCCGCTGGTGAACCGAGCGCGTTGAACAAGTTGTCGCTGCTCATCGAGCGTGGCCAAGAGAAGAGCACCGGCGATCAGCGAGGTGTCAAATGAACCCGCGCTCCATCAACCGCTGGACACCCTGCCCGTCAATGCGCAACCGGCTGGACAAGGCGATGTTCGACGTGCGGCTTCCCCAGCCGGCCAGGGAATACGTTGAAGCGTGCATGGCAAACGGCCCGTCCAGAGACGTACAGGGGCGCTACGGCAACAACACGTTCACCTTCTACAGCCACAAGACCCAGGCCACGCTGAAGCTGGAGAGCCGGCGCGGTGAGCACGTCATGGCGGTGCTGCTGGACCGCGACACGAAGGTCATCGCCTTCTTCGCCCAGCCGCCACAGGTCTCGCTCGACTACCTGGATGAGCAAGGTAAGCGTACGACGACACGGATGTACACGCCCGACTTTCTGGTGGTGCGGGAAGACAAAGTCCTCGTGATCGAGACCCGCGCCACGGAGGCGTTGCTGGAGGCGAACAAGGCGAACCCCTACCAGTTCTACCGCGACCTCGACGGGGTGTGGCACTTCCGCGCGGCCGAGGAGCATTTCAAAAGGATCGGCATCGAGTACGAACTGAAGGCCAACTCGGACCTACCGGCCGTCCTCGTCGGCAACATGCGCTTCCTGGAGGACTACTCGCACTCGTCGTGCCCGGCACTGACCGAGGCCGAGATCGAAGCCGTCCAGAAGCCTGTGGTGGCGCGCCGCTTCGTGCCCATGCTCGAACTCTTGGGCAGCGGCGTCTCGGCGGACCACATCTTCAAGGCCATCGTCGAACGGCATGTGTACGTCGATCTGGAATCGGACAACTTGGCCGCGATCGACGATGTCGGCCTGTATGCCGACGAAGAGACGTGCAAGGTCTACCGCGCCGTCGCAGGCAAAGCCTTTGAGCCGCCGCCGCCGATTCCTGGCTCTCTCTTCCTTCGCTCCGGTTCGCCCATCTCGATCTACGGCTGTGAGTACACAGTGCTGCTCGAAGGCGAGGGAGACGTGTGCCTTGTCGACCAATTCGGGCAACAGCAATTCAAGTCGCGCCGGGAGATCGAGCTTCTCTACGAGCAGGGGCACGCGGCCGGCGAAGCCGTCCGCCTGAGCACCGACCCCAAAGACCTCGCCAGCATTCCCAGTGCCAAGCTCGAAATGGCGCGGGAGAGACTGGAAGCGGTGAACAGCGGCAGCACCGCAAAATACTCCAAGCGCAGCCTTGCACGATTTAGGTCCCGAATCGCAGGCGCCGCAACGCTACTAGACCAACTCATCGCGTTGGTCGACAAAGAGGCGGAAAAAGGCAACCGCTCGGAGCGCATCTCAAAGGTCAACCTAAACCTTATCGAGAAGGCCATCGAAGAGGGCTACAACACGCCAACGCAACAGCGCAAGTCGGGCGCTTATGCGAAGTACCGTGGCCTGTGCGAGGGCTTGGACGACGCGAGTGTGGCCGCCGTGGCGGGGCCGAAGCGAGAAGAGTCAGGTGCGCCAGTGCAGCCGGTGTCGTATCAGACCTTTTGCCGCTACTGCACCGACCACTATGACGTGGTGAAGCGCGAAGGGCGACGGGCGGCGTACCAACGGCGGACGATCGTGCCGAGGCTGGACAACCGGTATCCCACCCATGGCACGCACCCTCACGACGTTTGTGAGATTGACCACACGGTAGCCAACCTCGTCCTCAAGTCGACGACAGGACTGGAATTCACGACGAAGCCGACCCTGACGATCGGTGTCGATGGGCACACCGCACACGCACGTGCACTGGTGATGAGCTTCGACCCGCCGTCGGCAAAGACCGTGCTGCTCGTGCTGAGAGACTACGTAAGGCGCCACCACCGGCTCCCCCGAACCCTCATCGTCGACAACGGCAAGGAATTTCACAGCCACGAGCTGGAATTCTTCTGCCGCATGTTTGGCATCGAGATCCGATTTCGGTCGCCGGGCGAGCCTCGGGGCGCGGCGATGATCGAACGCCTGCTGGGCGCTGTCGAAACCGAGGTGCTATCCGAGATGGAGGGCAACACTCGGATCATGAAGGAGAACACTCGCCAGGTCACCAAGAGCGTCGACCCGTGGCGCCATGTGAGGTGGGATCTGTACAGCGCCTACAAGGCAGTCGAGCAATACCTGTTCGAGGTGCGTGCCCAGCGGGTGCATCCCGCACACGGCCAGTCCCCGGACGACTTCGAGGCGGCCAGCCGCAGGGCCACCGGTCAACGGGAGTTCCGGATGTTCAAGCTCGACGAGAACATGATGCTGATGACCTGCCCTCACGCCAAGCGGCCCCAGCGCAAGGTCATTCGTGGTCGCGGCGTCAATGTCAACGGCATCTACTACCGCCACGAGGCGCTCGACCGCGTCAAGCGCAACGCCTCGGTTGAGGTTCGCGTCGAACCGTTCAACGCAAGCGTCGTGTACGTCAACGTCGGCGACCGCTGGGTTGCGGCGGTCGGCACCAGTAGCCGGTGGCTCGGGAAGCGCACCTACCGTGAGGTGGAGATCGCGCGCCGGGAAGAACAGCGCATCAAGCAACTGAATGCGAAGCGCGACGGTGTCAGCTCAGCTTCGTTGAAGCACCAGATGCGCCCGCTGCGCCCCGAGGACTTCGATCCGGCGGTCGCGGCGCAGCAGGCTGCGATCCGCGCGCTCAACGAAAGCCTGGGGATGGCCACTGCGTTTCCTGTGCCGGCAGGCCTGTTGGACGAGGCTGCAGCAAATGACGCGCCTACCCCGCTGGCCAATGCTGCGCCGGGGGCGCGGCCCGCGCCCCAACCAACCGCACTGGACGGGGTGCGCCCTCAACTTCCGCAGGCCTCTGCGCCTCTCAACTCTGAACCGCCTGCAAACGACGACGACTTCGAAGACAGGCTAGGCGCACTCTGCAACCTGCAGTGACGCCACATCAAAGGAATCCCATGAACACCGAAAACCAATCCGACGCCGACGGCGCTGACAAGAACG
This sequence comes from Roseateles sp., assembly GCF_039929605.1. GTDB lineage: Bacteria > Pseudomonadota > Gammaproteobacteria > Burkholderiales > Burkholderiaceae_C > Pelomonas. The sequence goes on along the minus strand of NZ_JBDSQX010000056.1, from coordinate 16,903 downwards.
CGGCAGTGGCCCTCGACGACGCGACGCTCGCCACCATGACCAGGAATCAAGTACTGCAACTCTGCCCAGAACAACGCATGCGCTGGTTCTACCTGCGTCAGGTGAATCACTCCGAACTGTCTCGTGTGGCGCGAGACCTGGATGAACTGCTGGACCCGAACAACGACACCAAGATCATCGCAATCATCGGACCGACAGGCATCGGCAAGACAACGCTGGCCACCAACATCCTGACCAAACTCGTGGACCGGTTCACCTCGCAACGGCAGCCTCACGAGGTGCCGATCATCTACGTCAGTGCGCCTGCCAACGGGGACAAGTCGATGTCCTGGAAAACGCTCTACCGGCGAATTCAGACGGCCGCCGGAGAAAAGCATATCGACCTACAGCGGCAGACGCAGGTGAGCGAGGGCGAGATCCACGCCGTCCGCGGCGAACGCGCGAGCCTTGCTCACATGCGTGAGATGCTGGAGGCCGTGATTCGGAAGCGCAATGTTCGTGTGATCGTGATCGACGAGGCGCTGCATCTGCTTCGTTTTGATCAGAACGCTGCGATCATGGACACGCTCAAGAGCCTGGCCGACATTCATCAGACCAAGTTGGTGTTGATCGGCACATACCAAATCGCGCCGCTGATGATCGAGTACGGGCAGCTCGCACGGCGCAGCGCAATCCTGCACTACCGACGCTATGCGATTCGGCAGAATTCGAATCCCCAGAAGCTAACAGACGAGCAAACCAGCTTCAAGGAGGCAGTCGTCAAGCTGCAATCTCAGTGGCCCTGCGCGGAGGTGCCTCATCTTGAGGCGATCTGGGACGCTTTGATGAACGCATCGCTCGGGTCTGTCGGGCTTCTGAAGTCGCAACTCCTGCAACTGGCTTCCTTGCAGATGAAGCGCAAGGGCGAGAAATTCGAGGCGAAAGACCTGCAGCGCGCGGTCAAGCCCCCGAAGCAGCTGCAGAAGATCGAAGCAGAGACGCTGGCAGGGGAGCAGGACCTCATCGGCGCCTGCTATGGCGAGGCAGACTTTGGCTCCGAGGAGGTCATGACGGCGCTGTTTACCAGGCTGAAGGGGGCGGGCCGTGGCTGACGAACTGTTCTTTCTGCTGCGCCCCGAATTCCCGGCGCCAACACCGATGTACGGCCGGCGCCCCATGGGTGAAGGCACGGGCGACATCGAGTCTCTCTTCAGTCACTTCCTTAGCCTTTCCCATGACCATCGGCTCACGCCGAAGAAGGTCATAGACCTGGTGCTGCCTGAGGTGCTGGCCAAGCTATCGCGCTTCGATGGGACGCGCCTGGGCTGGGGCTGGGACAAGAACGCTGGAAAGGAAATGATTGGCTCCGGTCACGTCGCCGAGAGATGGTCAACCATCCTGTCCAGTGCGACAGGCCAGACCGGTCTTCAGCTCGCGACAATGGTGCCACTGGCCGCGCACGTCTACGGGGACATGACGACGGACCAGGATCGAGTCTGTCACCAATGCCTGGGCGACGACGAAGCGCAAGGGCGCCTCCCATACGGCCGGTTGCTTTGGCGCATGAAGTGCGTGGCTTGCTGCCCGACCCATCGCTGCGCGCTGGTGACACCGGTCTGTGGTCGACCACCCGATACCACGAAGCGCCAGTTTCTACGGGTGAAGCTCGCGGGGGTATGCAGCGACTGCGGGTCGATCGGGCATCGCTGCAACACTGCTAAAGCTCCGATCGCCAGCGCCGACGAGGTCTGGCGGGCGGAACAGTGCCGGCGAATGATCACCGCCTTTCCCGCCATCGAAGCCTCCGACCCAGCGCAATTGCCGCAGCGCATCAAGGAGTACTGCGCAGAGCCTGGCTCGCTGACAAGCCTTGCACTTCGTTCGGGTGCAACCATCTCGGTGCTGTCGCGGTGGATCAACCAGCCCGGCGCGCGGCTGACCTTCGACCAGATTCTGGACATCTGCGGAACTGAAGGGCTGGAGTTGGCTGCGCTTTTGCAGGGGCGAATTGAGAAGACTGATTCGTTCGGCACGCCAGTGGCGCCGAAGCGGATCCGGCGTGTCGTGCGACCGGCGAACCACGAAGCGATCAGGACCGCGCTGAAGGCCGCCGTCGAGACGGGCGACTCGGTGACCTCGGTGGCAGAGCGTCTGCGCGTGGACATCGCTACCCTGGCGCAGCATGCCGATCTCTATGCCGAAGTCCGAATGGCAACCCGAAATCGGAAAGCGGCTTCGGATACCGCCCGCCAGGATGCCGCCATCGCCAAGGCCGAGGGAGTAGCGATCAAGCTTCTGCGCGACGGCCGTCGACTGACTCCTCGCAACGCCAAAGGCAAAGGCGCGTACTTCTATCCCAGTACCGTCGAGTGGACGGTGCTGGCGCTGATCCGCATCGGGCTGGGTGACCGCTCGGTGCGACATCCGACTTCCGCTGTACGGATGAGCGACGCGTTCCTGAGCAAGATCGAAGCAGCGGCCCGGAGAGTCCGCGCTACGTTCGGCGAGACCCAAGCAATGCTGCTGCTGGACTACCGGTAGGACCGGCCGCCTCGGGCGGCTTTGGCACAAACAAAAAACGGCTGTTGGAGCGATCCATCAGCCGTTCGTCGTTTTCAGAGGGAGGTGCGCCCTTCAGCCCCAGGTTCAGCCAAAAGCTGGCGAGACTTGCGGTAAGGCATAAGCTGGCAATAACGCCGTCTTATGGCCGACCTGTCATGCGGATTCCCCGCAGCGGCCTTGCAGCCTTGGTGCGCCCGGTTGGGATCGAACCAACAACCCCTGCCTTCGGAGGGCAGGGTACTGGGAGAGATTCGCGCTTCTTGTTTTTCTGTTTCTCCTATGAAAACGGCCCATAACGTCCCAAGAGATTCAAGGCGGTTTGGCCCACTTTTGGCCCACTTTGGCCCACAATTGGAGCCCTGCAGACGGGGCAAAAGATGGGTTCAAAGATCGATACCGTTGACTCGCGCGCTCGGGCAAAGCCGCGCTCGGAGCCGTACTGGGTGAAGCTTTCCGGTGGGTGCACGCTCGGCTATCGCAAGCTCACGGACGCCTCCATCGGATCCTGGTACGCCAGGTACAGGAATGCGGAGACGGGTGCGCGCGCGAAGGTCAGTCTGGGCGACTTTTCCTTGCTGCCGGCGGCCCACCGTTACGACGCGGCGAAGAAGGAAGCAGAGCAGTGGTTCACGCACCTGGGGCGCGGTGGGGCGTCCGTCGTTCCCACGCTGCGATCCGTTTGTGAGAACTACGTCAAGCACGTACGGTCAACGGCCGGCAAGGGAGACGGCACCGCTGACGACCTGACCGCCCGCTTCGCCCGGTGGGTGGATGACGCGCCCATTGGACGGGTTCTCGTCACCAAGCTCACACGGCGTCAAGTCGAGGCCTGGCGAGCCGAGTTGGCGGCGACGCCGGTGTTGATCGATCCACACGCCAAGGAGCCAAGGACGCGCGTGCGAGCAGCGTCCTCCGTCAACCGTGACTGCGCAGCGCTGCGTGCCGCGCTGAACTATGCCCACGACATGGGCGATGTCACCACAGACATGGCTTGGCGGGTGGCGCTGCGCCCGACCAAAGGGGCCGACGGACGACGCACCGTGTATCTCGACCGCGAGCAGCGTCGTCGACTGCTCGGCAGCGCCGAAGCTGACTTCGCCCCGTTCTTGACGGGGATGACGTATCTGCCTCTGCGCCCCGGCGCCCTCGCCGCGTTGACGGCTGGCGACTTCGACAGGAAGAACGGTGTGCTGAGGATCGGAAAGGACAAAGCGGGGCAAGAACGACGGATCAAGTTGCCGACGTTCACCGCCGCCACTTTTTCGAAGCTGGCGAAGGACAAGCTGCCTGCGGCGCCGCTGTTCGCACAATTCAGCGGCAGAGTTTGGACGAAGGACGCGTGGAAGAAGCCGATGAGGTCAGCCGCGATCGCTGCAGCGCTTCCACCGGGCACCGTGCTTTACACGTTGCGGCATTCGACCATCACTGATCTCGTCGTCGGTGGGCTCGACTTGCTGAGCGTTGCTCAGCTGAGCGGCACGAGCGTGGAGATGATCGAGAAACACTATGGGCACCTGCGTGCGGATCACGCGGCAGAGGCCCTGGCGAAGCTTGTGCTCTAGCGACCCGTTCGGCGATGTGGACCATCGGCACGTGCGAGAAAGCTATGAGCCTTGCTGTCGGAACATAATAATTGCGTTATTTGATGCTAATATTTCTTGAGAAATTAGTGATAGCGGCAGGAGAGAGCGATGCAAGTCAGTCCCGTGATGGAAGTCGACAGGACGTTTGTCTTGGCCAAAGCTGCTCAACGCGCCGCTGAGGGCCTGGGCATGAGCGGTCGCACACTCGCGTTGACTGTCGGCTTCAGCGAGCCGACGGTGTCGAGAATTCTTCGTGGTGAGCGCGGCATCGAGCCAGGTTCCAAGGAAGGTCAACTCAGCCTGATGCTGGTACGCGTGTACCGTTCGCTTGATGCGTTGGTCGGCGGTGACGATGTGAAGCGCCGTACCTGGATGACCTCGCACAACTCCGCATTGAACGGGGTACCGGCGAGCTTGATCCTCATGCCAGAGGGCCTTGGTCGCACGCTGGCGTACCTGGACGGCATGCGAGCGCCCATCTGATGGCATCAGATCGCGCCCAGACGGCGTTCACCTGGGATGCGGCCTGGTTCCAAGACTGCACCCGGGCCGAGATGCCAGCTTGGCGGGGCGTGGAGAGCCAGGCCCAGGTGGCCACATGGCGACTTGTCGATTCCGGCGCCGAGCACGAGGCCTTGGAGGAGATGCTGGAGACCTCGAAGCCTCCGCTGCCCGAGGGTTGCGAAGGGCTGCACTACCTCCTCTTCACGCCTTTCAGGTACACGTCCCCGTACGCGTCGAGGTTTCGGCGTCCAAACGAGGCGGGCATCTGGTACGGCGCGTCTTCGGTCGAAGCCGTTTGCGCGGAACTGGCGTACTGGCGCCATCGCTTTATCCTCGATTCGGCAGGCTTGGCCAAAGACGAAGATGGCCTGCTGACCCTGCACACGTTTTTTCAGACCCATGTCGACGGCCTGGCTCTGAATCTGACGGCACCCCCCTGGGTGGACGGCCGTCCGCAATGGGTTGACGGTGCCGATTACGGCAGCACCCACGCCGTTGCAGCAGAGGCCCGGATCCATGGAATCGACTGGATCCGGTATGAGTCGGTGAGGTGTCCTGGCACCCACTGCGCGGCGGTCCTAAGCCCGAGAGCCCTCCATACGCAGCCGCCCTACGACTTGCAGGAGTGGATCTGTCGCGCCACTCGGGTACGGGTTATCGTCACCCACAAAAACAGCGGCACGACCTTCAGTTGGGATTTCTAGGCGCCGGGGGCTCTCACCGAGCGCTCATCGCTCGCCCTGTGAGGCACAGGCCTGGCCGGGCCGCATATGGCCCCAGCAGCTGCGATCCGCGTTGCAGCAGGCCTCTTGGTTATACGGGGCCTTGCAAGGCGGCCATCGCATGCTTTCGGGCGGCCTTTGACGCTCGATGGAACGCCAAGATCAGCTGCGCCATGTCGTCGCTGTCGCAGTAGAGATAGGCAACGGGAACTTGCAGAACACGGGCCAGCCGCATCGACATCTGAAAATCAGGAGCGTGCACGCCAAGTTCGTAGCGGTTGATTCGGGTAGAGGCGACGAACTCGTCCAGCCCAGACTCAATGCCCAGTTGCTTCTGGCTCAGCCCGAGGGCAACCCTCGCCTCCTTCAAGCGCTTTGGCCAAACTTCCCCTGCAGCAATTCCCGCCTCCGGCATGTTGCTACGAGAGTCGTAGCTTCCGTAGAATCCGACTACTACGAGTTACGTAGCTATGACCTGGCGACCCCCTCGGAAACATCCGAGTGATCGCCTTGAGGAGGGTGATGCGATGGCAAAAGTTTGGCTCAGCAAACCACTCTGCTGCAGGTACGTCCTCGCCGAGTTCAAGACCTTGCGCCTGCCCGTCCGCGACGGAGCCGAGGTCCGGGACATGTCTTGGCGCTGGGCGCTCGGCCTCTTCAAGCCAGGTCAGTACGAAGTTCTCGGCGCATGGCCGGCAGGGGCTGCGTCAGTGGACGTCGCCCACGACCTCCACCAGCGCGGGATCGAGCAGTTGACGGCGATCTCTGCGGATGCTGGCATGGATTGTTCAACGACGTTCCCCGACGCAGTCTGCTGGTCGTCGGTCAGCGAGCTGAACAGCACGAGCGTCTCAGCCGCAGGCAGTTTCGGACCGCGGCGCCGCGCGGCGCTCCGTTCGGCCGCCGCGACCGCGCAGCGCCTGCAGATCGGCATCACCCGCACCATCAAGCGCCGAGGGCCCTTTGCCGACGATGCTGCGGCGGCTGCTTTCCTCGCGCAGGCCCTTGAGCGCGCCGACCGGCGTCTCTACGGGACATGACCGGGCTCCTCGTCAAGAATTGGCGAGACACCCTCGCTCGCGTGCGCAGCGCCTTGATGCGCCGTGGCCGCAGCGCACCCGACGCCGATGATCTGGTGCAGGAAGCCTGGGTGCGACTGGCCTGCTACGAACAAGAGCAGGCCGTGCAGCAGCCCGAGGCGTTCCTGATGCGCACCGCACTTAACCTGTCCATCGACGCCCATCGAACGAAGGTCGCCCATGGCGAAGAAGTCCTGGTCGACGATGTCGTCCTGCTCGACCTTGCACCCGGCACCGAAGCCATCGTGCTGGCGAAGGAGCGGACGGCCCGCCTGAGCATCTGCCTGGGCCGCCTGAACGCCAAGACGCGAAACATCTTCCTCGCGCATCGGGTCGACGGAATGACCTATCAAGAGATCGCGCGCCAGCACGGCCTCACCGTCAGCACGGTGGAGAAGCACATCGCCAGGGCCACGCTGCACATCGCCACTGGGATGGAAGGCTGGTAGCAGGCAAGCTGCGTGGTCACGTCGTCCGGCAGCGCCCGGGCAGCTTGAACTGGCCTCGCTTCCGCGCCGATGTGTGCGTCGTTCCTAAGCGACGCAGTTGATACGAAGCGTGACCGCAGGCGGGATCGCACGAGAACGGTCAGGACATCCTGAGCGTTTCTGAGCGCGAGCCTGCCGAGAAACTTTGCGACACCTTGGTCTGCGACCTTGCTGCCGTGTGCCACACCATGCGCCATGGCTGTGCCGCAGACCGAATCTCAGCACTGGCAGTTTGAACTGCTTGGTGTCTGTGCTGCGCACGAGAGTTCCAGTACCCAGGTAGCTGTCGGCCCAGGAGACCGTCCGGAAGGCCGGGACAGGCTCACGGTGGATCTTCGCGGCCTCGGATCCCGGTTGCGGGCGCGAGCGCTGCAGAGCCAGACCACGCCAGCGGCGCTCGTTCGGAGCGCCGTCGTTCGCATGCTCGGCGAGGAGGCGCCTTCCGACGAAGTCGCAGCGGGCCAGCAGCGCCCGGTTACTGCTGGGCCGGCGGTCAAAGTGACGCTGCGCCTGCCGCCGGCCCAGGCCGCATTGCTGGCGGCCCGTGCGCGTGCAGCGGATGTCGCACAGGGCAACTACGTCGCCGCGCTGCTCGATGGCATCCCGCCCGCGCCGCTGCCGTCGGACTATGCGGCAGCGGTGCAAGCGTTGATCGTCTCGACGGACCGCCTCGCGGCGATCTCCGTGGACCTGAACGCCTTCCTGCGCTTGCTCGGTCATGTCCCATCGGCCGAGCTGGAGCGATACCGTGCCGGTCTGAGGGATCTGGTCGACGATGTACGCAAGCACCTCGCCTCGGCCGCCACGCTGATCGCCGAGCTGCGACCAGCAAGGAGGCCGCGCCCATGACCAGCGCCCAACACGTCGATGGGATTCTGGTGCAGTGGGGCGAGCGGCTGTTCTATCCATCCAATCGCATCGTCAAGACGGCGCCGACGCCCCGGCTTGACGCGCTGACCCGGCGCAAGGCCGCCGTCATCCGCAAGCGCATCGAGGCCGTCGTGCGTCGGGTGCCGCAGGTGATGGTCAAGGTCACCGGCGGCGGGCGGGGCATGGCCGCCATCGCGGCGCACTTCCGCTACATCAGCAAGAACGGCCGGCTCAACATCGAAGACGACCGGGAAGTGGTCCGCACCGGCAAGGAGGCCCTGCATGCCCTGGCCGATCAATGGCGGTTTGGCGGGTCATTGATCCCGGAAGAAGGCCACCGGCGCGAGGCCTTCAACATCATGCTGTCGATGCCGGCCGGCACGGATGCACGCCTGCTTCAGAAGGCGGCGCGTGAATTCGCGAAGGTGGAGCTGGCTGGCCACCGCTACGTCATGGTCCTGCACGAGCACCAGGCCAATCCCCACGTCCACCTGAGCGTGAGGGCCGAAGGCGCCTCCGGCAAGCGCTTGAACCCGCGCAAGACTGACCTGCATCGCTGGCGAGAGACCTTCGCCGAAAAGCTCCGCGGCTGGGGCATCGAAGCGGAGGCGACGCGCCAGGCATCCCGCGGCGAGAGCCGCAACTTCGAGCCACTGTGGCGCGTGAAGGCCAAGCAAGACGGCCGACTGAACGTGACGCACGCAGCCACGAAGACCGGCCCTCAAGCGCAGAGCAGTCGGGCAGAAGCCATGGTCAGCTGGGCGCACATCCTCAAGGCGCTTGCAGCATCGGAGGTCGCAGAGGATCGACTGCTGGCCAAGCAGCTGAGATCATTCGTTCACGGTGGGCCGTTCGTGCAGGAACGCGTACGACATCAGCGTTCGGACCTTCAGCGCGGCATCGAAACTCCGCTGCGGCGAGCAGTCCCGGAAATGCAACCTGGACGTTCTGATGTGGACCGAAGCAGGTAGCAGGAATCCTCTCCAACGCTGCTTCTGACAAGTCCTACGCCGATCTCGAATTAGCCAACTAAGGCCATGAATTAGAGTTCGCCCACTGCGCGGGGTTGTCTCGCAAATCCGAACTGCACAGGACCCATTCAATGGCCAAATCTCTCTCGTCCATCCTGTCCCAAATCGAACGCTTGCAGAAAGAGGCAGCATCTATTCAGTCCGAAGTCCTCGGCCGGATCAGGAAAGACATCGCGAAGTACAGCCTGACTGCTGAGCAACTCTTCGGCGAAGTTCAGAAGCCTGGCAGGGTCGCGGCCAAGCCGGCCAGCAAGGCACCGCAGGTGCGAGCAGCCAAGTACGCTGACGGCGCTGGCAATACCTGGGGCGGCATGGGCAAGCGTCCGGACTGGCTTCGTCAGGCGCTGGAAGCAGGCAAGGCTATCCAGGACTTCTTGATTGGCGCCGCAGGCGCCAATCCGGCCGTCAAGGCCAAGCGCAAGTCCGCAGCAGCGCCCAAGGTGGCTGCCAAGACCCGCGCTGCAACGAAGAAGGCGCCCGCACGAAAGGCCAGAAAGGCGTCGGCAGCGTCCGCCACCGAGTGAGCGGTCGCGAGCCGCCGAAGGGCTTGTAGCGATTGCTGCTGGTGGTGTCAGGCCACTGAGTTCGCGGTTTCGGTCACACGGCGGTCCCTCCCGCGCCACTGACATCCAGCACCCGTTGGTCAGGAGTGCCCGCGACTCAGCAACACGCCGGCCCAGACCCTACCAGCTCAAGACTGCAATCCATGACCCCGATTCAGCAATGGCGAGCCACCCTCAGCCTGCGCCTACTGCTGCAGACGCTGCGCGACATGATGGTCTCGATGGGGCCGCTGCTGCTGCTCGGCGGAGGCCTGCTGGTCGCGGCCTACTGGTGGCTGGATCCGCAGCCACCGCACCAGGTGAGGCTGGCCACTGGCCCGGTCGGCAGTGCCTACGCCGGCTTCGGCGAGGGCTACGCGAAGGCGCTGGCGCGCGAGCGCATCCAGGTGGAGCTGATCGCCAGCGAAGGCGCGCAGGACGATCTGGCCCATCTGCGCGCCGGCACAGCCGATGTGGGCTTCGTACGCGGCGGCATGGCCGATACGGCGGCCGATACCGAGGCCGGCATCACCTCGCTGGGCAGCCTGTTCTACGAGCCGATCTGGATCTTCTATCGCCGCGATCTTGCCGTCGCGCGCCGCCAGCCCGGCGGCGAACTGCAGCGCCTGACCCAGCTGCGCGGCCTGCGCGTCAACGTGGATCAGGACGGCAGCGGTGTGCCGCAGATTGTCGAGAAGCTGCTGGCGCTGAACCAGCTGAAGCCGATCGATCTGCAGCTGTCCAATCTGGCGCCCGACGCTGCCGGCGCGGCGCTGCGCCAGGGCAGGCTGGACGCTGCGGTGCTGATCTCGGCGCCGCAGGACGACGTGATCCGCGCGCTGCTGCGCGACCCAGCCATTGCGCTGATGGCCTTCGAGCAGAACGAGGCCTATTCGCGGCATCTACCGTTCCTGTCCACAGTGACGCTGCCGCGCGGTGTGGTGGACATGGCGGCCGATTTGCCGCCGCACGATGTGCCGCTGCTGGCCACCACCACCGCACTGCTGGCGCGCGAGCGCACGCACCCTGCGCTGCGCCAGCTGTTCGCGCAGGCGGCGCTGGGCCTGCACGGCGAGGCCGGCTGGTTCAATGGCGCGCGCGACTTCCCCAACACGCGCACCAGCGAGCTGCCTGTCAGTGCCGAGGGCGACCGCGCGATCAACGGCACGCCGCCGGCCTGGGCGCGCTACCTGCCCTTCTGGGCCGGCAATCTGCTGGAACGCATGTGGCTGGTGCTCGGCGGCCTGCTGGTGCTGATGCTGCCGCTGTCGCGCGTCGTGCCGCCGCTCTACACCTTCCGCGTGCGCTCGCGCGTGTTCCGCTGGTATGCGCGGCTGCGCGAGGTGGAAGCCAAGCTGGAAACCGGCACTGGCGAGCGCGGCGCTTTGCTCGACGAGTTGGACGAGCTGGACCGTGTCACACACGGCATTGCGGTGCCGCTGTCCTATGCCGAAGAGCTTTACGCGCTGCGCAACAACATCCATGCGGTGCGCAAGCGCCTGCTGACGCAGCGGTCGCGGCCCACAGACAGGTCGACCGACTGATCGACGAGCTTGGCGGCGGCGCGGTTGGCCGTCTATTTCGGCATCGAGTCCCAGCCTCGGAGATTTCGGAGCAAACTGAAACTGAACCGAGTCCCACCGGATGGCCATTTCGGCACGAGGGCGTGCATTGCTGCGACAGCTGACGAATCACCTCCGTGCCATCGTCAGCCCCCTGGCGTGCCGGTGAACAGGCGCTCCCGGCCAGCGGTCACAGCCTCCGCCTAGTCGGTTGACGGCTTCGTGCCCAAAGCGGGTGCTCGTGAATGTCCGGTTTGTGCTTCCCTGTCGCCGACGGCGCTGGCCTCATTGCCGTCAGGCAAAACACATCTCATCAATCCGCTGAGCTACCGCAGGTGATGGCCGCCAGCGCCCGCCTTGGGCGACAAAACGATCCGTCGCGTCGAGGACATCCGCTGAATCTCGCGCCTGCGCAAAGACACCGTCGATTGCGATGCCAGCAAGCGCCCATTGTTGACGCTGGAACCTTTCGGTATCGACGCGGCCGTCCTGATCGAAGGTCAACACGAAGTACACCCTCCGCACGATCCGCAGCACCGTGTGGCCGCTGACCTCGACCAGCAACTCCGCCATGCGCACGCGCTGGCCGGCCAGCGGCGGCATCCTGTGAATCTGTGGATTGCTTACCAGCGCCTCGAAGGTCGTGCTCTTCATGCGAGTCACACGATCTTCCCGGTCGAGGTAGTAACGGCGGCAGGACAGTCCCATGGCTATGGCTATGGCAGGTTCAGTACTTTGACTTCCCCAAGTCGCTAAGACACCCCAGCTGCGACGATATCGATAGACGCTAGCTCATGGCAAGCGTGCCACCCAGGACTACGCAGGACTCAGCTTGTCCAACGGGCTGCGCACCGCACCACCGCCGATCTTGAGCACATGGGTATAGATCATCGTGGTGGCCACATCCGCATGGCCGAGAAGATCCTGCACCGTGCGTATGTCGTAGCCGTCCTGCAAGAGGTGGGTGGCGAAACAGTGGCGCCTATGCCGCTATCGGCATAGTCGCCACTATTCCGAGTCCAGGAATATGCCGAGTAGCGTGAGGAAGGCGCAGGCATCGGGATGCATGGCGGGCTTCTCGCGCAGATTGAACTCGGCATATTCGCGTACCTCACAGGTCCTTGAGGAAGGCCAGCAATTGGTTGTCGGGCCGGAAGCGAGTGACTCGACCCTTGATTGGCTCGACCTTGTCGAGAGCTGCCTGTTTGATGTCGAGATTCGCATCGAGATAGATCTGCGTTGTCGCGATCGACTCGTGGCCTAGCCACAGCGCAATCACGCTGCGGTCGGCACCCGCCTGCAGCAGTTCCATGGCCATCGTGTGGCGCAGCACGTGCGGCGTCACGTGCTTGTCTCGCAGGGACAAGCAACTCTCGCGTGCTCGATCGACGTGCTTGGCCAGCAGGTACTGCACGCCGTCTGCGCTCAGACGATTCCCGCGCGCGCTGGGGAAGACGATCGCGTCATCACCGTCGGCGATCTCGCGCAGCCAGGCGCGCAAGACATCGGTGGTGGTCCTGGTCAGCGGCGTAGAGCGTTCCTTGCGGCCCTTGCCGAGAACACGGACGTGCGCCCCAGTGCCCAGACAAACGTCACGGCGACAAAGCCCAGTGATCTCCGACAGGCGCAAGCCGGTCTGCACGGCCACGAGCATGAGTGCGTGATCGCGCCGGCCTGCCAGGGTGCGCAAGTCCGGTGCACGAAGCAAGGCATCGATCTCCTCGCGCGTGAGAAAGCCGATCTGTGCCCGGCTGCAGCGCTTGCTGGGCATGGCCAAGACCCGCTGAATCTGTGCCGCGCAGTCCGGCAGTTCGAAGGACGCATAGCGAAAGAACGAGCGAATGGCAGTCAGCCGCAGATTGCGACTGCCAGCGCCGATACCTCGGCTTTGCTGCAAGTCCTCCAGGAACGCGGCGATCAGCGGTGCGTCGATCTGTTCGAACTTCAGGCGCTGGGGCGCAACGCCGAACCGCTGCTGTGCGAAGCGCAACAGTTGCCGAAAGCAGTCTCGGTACGAAGCAATCGTGTGGGGACTGCACTGACGCTGCTGCATCAGCCGCTGGGTGAAGAAGCCTTGCAGCAGCACGGGAAAGCCGGGCGCGGTCATGACCGATCCTCCCAGTGGCGCTCCACGCGGGCCATCGCCAGTGCCATGAGTTGTGGGTGCGCGCTGAGGTACCAGTAGGTGTCACTGACATGCACGTGCCCGAGAAAGGTCGACAGCACCGGAAGGCGCCGCTCAGCGTCCTCGCCAGATCGGTACCAGCCCATCAGCGTCTCGACGGCAAATCGGTGGCGAAAGTCGTGCAGCCGCGGTCCGTGGCTGTCTTCCTGTCCGCGCAGCCCGACTTGTCGCGACAAGCTGTAGAAGGTACGTCTTACGTCGGCGCCGTCGAGCGCGTGGCCTGTGCGGGTGACGAAGAAGTGAACAGCACCGCGGCCACACAGATGCTTGGTCCGGCGCGCCAAATAGTCGGCCAAGACATCACGGGTCGAAGCATGGATCGGTACCAACCGCGACTTACCGAACTTGGTGCCGCGCACGGTGAGTACACGGGCGTCGAGGTCGACGTCGTCGAACCTGAGCCGCAAGGCTTCGCCCACGCGCAGCCCCGTCACGCTCAACAGGCCTAAAAGCGCGTGGTAGGTCCAAGGCCGCAGACCCGAGACGCCACCAGGCAATTGCAGGGCTTGCTTGAGCAGGCGCGCAACCTCGTCGTGCGAATAGAGGTACGGACGGGCACGTGCTGGCCGATACGGCAACAGTCCCGCTGGCGGGACTTCGGTGCTGGGATCGGTTGCGAGGTGATGGCGCGCAAAACCGCGCACGAAACTCAAACGCTGGGCCCAATGTGCCGGCTGCGCATCGGGCGGCTGCTGGGCCCAGTCCAAGGCCAGTCGCGTTGTGATGCTCTGGGCCTGCTGCCGCTCCATGAACGATGCGAAGTTCATCAACGCAGCGCCCGCGCTATGAAGCTTGAAGCCCAGGCTTCTGCGCAAAGCGAGGTAGTCCTTGATTGCCTTGGTCAGCGACTTCATTGCGCACCTCCCGGCCACGCAAGGGCCAAGGCATGCAGCGAGGCAAGGTCGACCTTGGCGTATATCGTCGTGGTCTGGGGATTGCGATGACGAAGGATCTCGCCGATCTCGTTCAGGGACGCTCCGTTGCCGAGCATCTGAGTGGCCAGCGAGTGACGCAACAGGTGTGCTCCCTTGCAGGGCGACTCGATACCTGCGCGCCGCAGGGCCCGGAACACGATGCAACTGACCGCGCTGGGTCCGCGCAATCCTCGTTGCGGTGCGCGCGATCGGATGAAGACATTGCGCACGTGGCACGCGGGGCGCCCGTGGCGCAGGTAGTCCACCAAGGCCGCACCGACATCGGCCGGCATCGGCAGCCGGTCACAGCGTTGGGCCGGGCCACGAATGTGAATGGCACCCGCGTCCCAGTCGAGGTCGTCCAGTGTGAGTTCGACCACTTCTCCCGCACGAAGTCCTAGCCGTGCGAGCAACAGCAGCACGGCGTAGTCTCGGCGGCCGGTGGCGGTTCGCCGCTCGCACTGGGCCAGCAGGCTGTGAACTTGGCAAGCCGATATCGACCTGGGAATCCCAGCCATCGACCAGTTCGCCACCGTCGGCACGCTGGCATGCAGGTCGGCGTGGATGTCACCAAGGTAGCGGCCGTACTGCAGAAACGAGCGCAACGCGCAGGTCATGACCTTGGCCCGCTTCGAGTGCTGCAGGCGCGCCGCATCGAGCTGTACGAAGCGGATGACGTCTGCAGCGGTGATCTCGTCGAGCCGAACTTCGCCGTCGCCGAATACATGCTCGAGAAAGCGTCCAACCGGGTCGCCGTACAGGCGAATCGACGCGGTGGCCAGCCCACGCTCACACAGCAGGTAGTGTTCGAACTTCTGACGGACGTGAAGTCTTGGCGCCGTCGCAGTCGACTGCCGGGCTACGGCGGTGCCATCGACCGAGACAAGCCTGACGAACTCGCGCAGCGTGAAGCGATCGCCACGCCTGCGCCGTCGATGCACCCATCGATCCTCGAGATACTCATCAACGAGCCCGGCCTCGACGCCTAGAACACAGATCTCGCGCTGGTCAAGCCAGCTCGCGAAGTCTTGCGCCAATCGTGTTGCGCCGCTCAACGAGGCAGGCGCGTAGCCATGAGATCGCATCTGCTCGGAAAGCAGGGGAACCAACGCCAGGAACGCACCCTCTGCCGCTGCTGGCCGCTGAGCCTCGAATGTCTGAGTCACGATCATCTCCAGTCACACCACAAAACGTGGCAGGAGAAAATATGCCGAGTGTTCTTCCCGTCTTGCCGTCCGCCGTGCGACTCCGGCGACACGGCTGTCTCGGCATATTCCTGGACTCGGAATAGTGGCGCAGCGTGTGCGGGGTCGCCGGCTTGGCGATGCCAGCCGCCTGCACCGCACGTTTGAAGGCCCGCTGGAACGTCTGGTCGTACAAATGATGGCGCCGGACGACACCGCTGCGTGGGTCGGTGGAGTGGGTTGCCTGCGGAAACACCCAGAACCACGCCCAGGATGTGCTGGCGCGGGGGTACTTTCGCTCCAGTGCATACGGCAATTCAACACCGCCACGTTGCTGGGCAGCATCTTCAGCCCACAACAGTCTCGCCTGGCCCAGCTGATCGCGCAGCGGCTGCGCCAAGCTCTGCGGCAACATCAACACGCGATCTTTGCCGCCCTTGCCCTCGCGCACGATCAAGGCCTGGTGCGAGAAGTCGACGTCCTTGACGCGCAACTGCAAGGCCTCGCTGATCCGCAGGCCCGTGCCGTACAGAAGCCTTGCCAGCAGCGCATGCTCGCCCTGCATTCCCAAAAAAATACTCGTCACCTCATCCCGGCTCAGCACCACCGGCAAACGTCGCCGCACGCGGGGCCGCTCCAACTGATCGACCCATGCCAAGCCCACTTGAAGCACCTTGGTGTACAAAAACACGAGCGCTGACAGTGCCTGCTTGTGAGTCGAGCTGGCCAATTGACGTTCATCGGCCAGCCAAGTCAGAAACGTCTCTACCTCGGCGGCACCCATGTCGCGAGGGTGGCGCAGCTGATGGAAGCGGATGAAGGCTTTGCACCAGTACACGTAGGCCTGCTCGGTGCGCCGGCTGTAATGCAGGTAGCGAACGCGCTCGCGCACCTGATCGAGCAGCCGAGGCGCTTGCAGCGCTGGCAACGTGTTGGGCACAGCGGGCCGCAAAGCGCCGCGCGGCATCGTCGGATCCAGGAGCGTCGGCGACATGCCACACCTACCTCTCAGCAGCGGGAATTCTCATCAAGCATTTGCTCTGCTTGTGCGTTGCAGATCGGGCTGGCACAGTGCCGGCGTCGACGCCGCTTTACACACGAATTTAGTACTGTATGAAACAACAGTCAAGAGGTCGCAATAGCAGTCAAGTCAAAGACTTGCACGCGCAAGCGCGCCCGTGGTTATGCAGCACCCGCCGGAGTTATCCGGCAGGGCGTGCTGCATAAACTAGTAGTTGAACAGCAGCATGACGACGATTATTCCGAGGCTTGATAGGGCACAGCTCGTTCAGTTACTGCAGGACATGTCAGCGCCTGGTCACGGTGATCAAGAATCGGAACGCATGTTGCTCACGTTCTGCCTGAACACGCCCGACCCAAGCGCGGCATTGGCGGCGGTGCTCGATGCTGAAATTGGCACGACCGATGAAGAGATCGCTCGCCGAGCCCTGTCGTTTCCTCCGAGGCACGTAGGCCACGTCCCTGTGTCGGAGCTCCCGGCAGAACACCCGCTGCGTTCGTGGGAGCTTGCTCCGCCATGGTGATGGCTTCTGTTCAACCCTTCGCTCCATCGGACGGCTTCGCCGCCCGCTGAGCTTTCACGTTGGGCCTCGCCGAAGCCATGAGCGAGATCGAACGGATTCTTACCACTGGCGCGTCAGCGCGGGACGAAGGCGTGGCCGGCGTTCTCCCTCGCGA
>NZ_JBDSQX010000055.1:0-30481 GCF_039929605.1 Roseateles sp. | reverse complement strand
TGATGAACAAATCGTTTTCGAGCAGCCCTCGCCTGCAGCGCCAGCGCAGCTTGGAGAGCGCGCGTTCGTCGATGAGGGCGGAGGCTGCGGTCATCAGTCGCTTTAGATTGCGCGGCTGACCATCAGCTCTTTGATCTTGCCGATCGCCTTGGTCGGGTTCAGCCCCTTGGGGCAGACATCGACGCAATTCATGATGCTGTGGCAGCGGAACAAGCGGTACGGATCTTCGAGGTTGTCGAGGCGCTCAGAGGTCGCCTCGTCACGGCTGTCGGCAATGAAGCGATAGGCCTGCAACAAGCCGGCCGGACCGACGAACTTGTCCGGATTCCACCAAAAGCTCGGGCAGGCCGTCGAGCAGCTGGCGCACAAGATGCATTCGTACAGACCGTTCAACTCTTCACGCTCTTCGGGGAACTGCAAGCGCTCCTTGTCGGGCGGCGGCATGTCGTTGATCAGGTAAGGCTTGATCGAGTTGTACTGCTTGAAGAACTGCGTCATGTCGACAATCATGTCGCGGATGACGGGCAGGCCCGGCAGCGGCTTCAAGACGATGACGCCGGGCAAGGTCCGCATATTGGTCAGGCAGGCCAGACCATTCTTGCCATTGATGTTCATCGCGTCCGAACCGCACACGCCTTCGCGGCAGGAGCGACGGAACGACAGGCTGGGGTCGACGGCCTTGAGCTTGTTCAACGCGTCCAGCAGCATGCGCTCGGAGCCGTCCAGCTCGACCTCAAGGGTCTGCATGTAGGGCTTGGCGTCCTTGTCCGGGTCGTAGCGGTAAATCTCGAAAGTGCGCTTCATCAATCAGTCCTAGTCAGTTGGGGACAGAGCTACTCGCGTTGCTCGGGCGGTCTGTCCCACAAGGTCATCAGAAGGTCCGGACCTTCGGAGGAATCGATTCAACGGTCAGCGGCTTGAGGTTGACCGGCTTGTAGTCCAGCCGGTTGCCATCGGCGTACCACAGCGAGTGCTTCATCCACTGCTCGTCGTTGCGGCCATTCGGGTGAGCCGGCGAGTCGCCGTAGTCGTTCACCGTGTGGGCGCCGCGGCTCTCGGTGCGCGCGGCGGCCGAGACGATGGTGGCTTTCGCCGCCTCGATCAGGTTCTCGACTTCCAGCGCCTCGATGCGTGCGGTGTTGAAGACCTTGGACTTGTCCTTCAGCCCGATGGTCTTGACTCGCTCGGCAATCGCGGCGATCTGGCTCACGCCCTCGTTCAGCATGGCCTGGGTGCGGAACACGCCGGCATGCTGCTGCATCGCGGCGCGCAGGTCGTTGGCCACGTCCTGCGCATATTCGCCGCCGGTGCTGTTGTCCAGGCGCGCCAGGCGGGCCAGCGAGAGGTCGGCCGCATCGGCCGGCATCGCCTTGTGGGCCTGCTTGCCCAGGTTCGCTTCCACCAGGTGGTTGCCGGCCGCGCGGCCAAATACCAGCAGGTCCAGCAGCGAGTTGGTGCCCAGGCGATTGGCGCCGTGCACGCTGACGCAAGCGCATTCGCCGACGGCGTACAGGCCCTTGATGATCTCGTTCGGCTTGCCATCCTTGGGCACCACCACCTGACCATGGATGTTGGTGGGGATGCCACCCATCTGGTAGTGGATGGTCGGCACCACGGGGATCGGTTCCTTGGTGATGTCGACGTTGGCGAAGTTGTGGCCGATCTCCAGCACCGAGGGCAGGCGCTTGGCAATCGTCTCGCCACCGAGGTGGGTCATGTCGAGGTTGATGTAGTCCTTGTTCGGACCACAGCCGCGACCTTCCTTGATCTCCTGGTCCATGCAGCGGGACACGAAGTCGCGCGGCGCCAGATCCTTCAACGTGGGCGCGTAGCGTTCCATGAAGCGCTCACCATTGGCGTTGCGCAGGATGGCGCCCTCGCCACGGCAGCCTTCGGTCAGCAGCACGCCGGCGTTGTGCACGCCGGTGGGGTGGAACTGCCAGAACTCCATGTCCTCCAGCGGGATGCCGGCACGCGCCGCCATGCCCAGGCCGTCGCCGGTGTTGATGAAGGCATTGGTGCTGGCCGCAAAGATGCGGCCCGCGCCGCCGGTGGCCAGCAGCACGGTCTTGCCTTGCAGGATGTGGACCTCGCCGGTCTCCATCTCCAGCGCGGTCACGCCGACGACGTCGCCCTCGGCATCGCGGATCAGGTCCAGCGCCATCCACTCGACGAAGAACTGCGTGCGCGCTTTGACGTTCTGCTGGTACAGCGTGTGCAGCATCGCGTGGCCCGTGCGGTCGGCCGCCGCGCAGGCGCGCTGCACGGGCTTCTCGCCGTAGTTGGCGGTGTGGCCGCCGAACGGGCGCTGATAGATGGTGCCGTCGGCATTGCGGTCAAACGGCATGCCGAAGTGCTCAAGCTCGTAGACGACCTTGGGCGCCTCGCGGCACATGAACTCGATGGCGTCCTGGTCGCCCAGCCAGTCCGAACCCTTGACGGTGTCGAAAAAGTGATAGTGCCAGTTGTCCTCGGACATGTTGCCCAGAGACGCGCCGATGCCGCCTTGCGCAGCGACGGTGTGCGAGCGGGTCGGGAAGACCTTGGACAGCACAGCCACGTTCAGGCCGGCCAGCGACAACTGCAGCGAGGCGCGCATGCCGGAGCCGCCGGCCCCGACGATCACCACATCAAACTTACGGGTCGAAAGCGCGGCCATCAAAGTCTCCACAACACCTGGATTGCCCAGCCAGCGCAACCCAACAACCAAACGATGGTCAGCACCTGCAGCGTCAGGCGAATGCCGACCGGCTGCACATAGTCCATCCAGATATCACGCATGCCGACCCAGGCGTGATACGCCAGGGACAGGATGGTCACGAAGGTCAGCAGCTTCATCCACTGCTGGGAAAAGATCGCCGCCCAACGGTCGTAGCCCAACTCGCCAGGCATCAGCACCTGCGCCAGCAGCACGACCGTGAACACGGCCATCAGCACGGCGGTAACACGCTGTGCGAGCCAGTCGCGCAGACCGTAATGCGCACCGACGACGATGCGCTTGGAGCCAAAAGTGCTCATTTTTTGTTGTTCCTCAAGGGGCTCAGTACAGACCGAACAGCTTGGCGCCAAGCAGCACCGTCAGCAGCAGGCTGAGGGCCAGCGTGACGATGGCCGAGCTGCGGCCCTGGGCGAGGCTGACACTGTGCGTGGCGTCCATCCAGAGGTGGCGCACGCCAGCGATGAAGTGGTGCAGGAAGGACCAGATCAGGCCCAGTGCCGCCAACTTGACGAACCAGCCGGGAATGCCGACCACGCCCGCTACGAACACGTTGGTAAAGCTCTCGAAGGAGATCTCCGAGCTGAGGCTGCTATCCATCATCCACACCACGAAGGGCAGCAGCAGGAACATCACGAAACCGCTGATGCGATGCAGGATGGACACGATGCCGGCAGCCGGCAGACGGTAGCCGGCAAGCTGAGTGACGTGAATATTTCGGTAAACCGGTCTTGTCTTGGCGCTATCCGTCATGGTCGCGGGCCCGTTATCAATGTGAAACCGAAAGATTCTAGGGCTAAGACCATGGCCAAGCTTCGCAGTTGCTGCACTGCGGCATTGGCAGATCAGTGCAACTCGTTGAGATAGTGGTCTGCATTCGTGTGGTACAGCCCGCGACGCAATTCGACCGGTCGGTCGCCATAAGTGAAGGCCACCCGCTCGACGCTGAGCAGCGGTTCACCCGCCGTCACGCGCAGCAGCCTGGCCGCATCGACGGTTGCCGCCACGGCACGCAGCTTTTCTTCGGCACGCACCATGTGCACGCCAAAGCGTTCCTCGAACAGCGCGTACAGCGTGCCCGGATAGGTGTTGATCAGCTCGGCGTTCAGGCCGTCGAAATGGCGTTCGGGCAGCCACAGGTCGTCCAGCACGACGGGCCGCTCACGGCGCAGCAGCAGCCGCCTGACCTCGATGACCGGCTCGGCCGTGCGCAGCTGCAGGGCGCGGGCCGTCGCAGCCGTGGCGCGCGCCCGGCGGCAATGCACCAGCTCACGGGTGAAGCCCCGGGCGCCGTCGTCCGCCACCAGACGCAGGAAGCGGTAGGCATCACGCGGCGCCGTGTGGGTGGCGACGAAGGTGCCACGGCCCTGACGGCGCTCCACGAGATGCTCGGCCGTCAGCGCGTCGAGCGCCTTTCTCACGGTGCCGGCGCTGGCGTGGAAACGCTCGGCCAGCGCGGCCTCGCTGGGCAGGGCGTCGCCCGGCCGCCACTCGCCCGCAGCCAGCGCGGCAACGATCAACTGGCGGATTTGCTCGTAGAGCGGCGCGGGTGACCGGGGCTTGGGCGAGGGCATCGGCGCATTGCAGCACAGGGTCTGCCCCTACACTCGCCGAGTTCAGGGCGGCACGCCCCAACCCGCATTTTCAACTGCCCCTTCGGAGATTTTCATGAGCAAGAAACCCGTTCGCGTCGCCGTCACCGGCGCTGCTGGCCAGATCGGCTACGCCCTGCTGTTCCGCATCGCTTCCGGCGAGATGCTCGGTAAGGACCAGCCCGTCATCCTGCAACTGCTGGAGATTCCCGACGAGAAGGCCCAGAACGCGCTGAAGGGCGTGATCATGGAACTCGAAGACTGCGCCTTCCCGCTGCTGGCCGGCATCGAAGCGCACAGCGACCCGATGACCGCATTCAAGGACACCGACTACGCGCTGCTGGTGGGCTCGCGCCCCCGCGGCCCGGGCATGGAGCGTGCCGAGCTGCTGTCGATCAACGGTGCCATCTTCACGACGCAGGGCAAGGCGCTCAACGCCGTCGCGTCGCGCAACGTGCGCGTGCTCGTTGTTGGCAACCCGGCCAACACCAATGCCTACATCGCGATGAAGTCGGCTCCGGATCTGCCGGCCAAGAACTTCACCGCCATGCTGCGCCTGGACCACAACCGCGCCGCTTCGCAACTGGCTGCCAAGACCGGCAAGGCCGTGGCCTCGATCGAGAAGCTGGCTGTGTGGGGCAACCACTCGCCGACGATGTATGCCGACTACCGTAACGCCACCATCGATGGCGCTTCGGTCAAGGAACTCATCAACGACGAGACCTGGAACCGCGAGACCTTCCTGCCCACCGTCGGCAAGCGCGGCGCGGCCATCATTGCCGCTCGCGGCCTGTCGTCGGCCGCCTCGGCCGCCAACGCCGCCATCGACCACATGCGCGACTGGGCCCTGGGCACCAACGGCAAGTGGGTCACGATGGGCATCCCGTCGGGTGGCGAATACGGCATCCCCAAGGAAGTCATGTTCGGCTACCCCGTCACCTGCGAAGGTGGTGAGTACAAGATCGTCGAAGGCATCAGCATCGACGAGTTCTCGCAGGAGTGCATCAACAAGACGCTGAAGGAACTGACGGACGAGCAGGACGGCGTGAAGCACCTGCTGTAAGCCACGGCTCCAGCCAAGACAAAGGCCTTCCTCGGAAGGCCTTTTTCGTTGCTCGTGCCGCTCAGCGCGTGGCAGGCAGACGGAAGGTCGACACGGTCTCCACCAACTGCTGGGCCTGCACCTTCAGGCCGTCGGCTGCGGCGGCCATCTGCTCGACCATCGCGGCGTTCTGCTGCGTGGCCAGGTCCATCTGCGTGACGGCGGCGCCCACTTGCGCCACACCCGAGCTTTGCTCAGCGCTGGAGGAGCTGATCTCGCCCATGATGTCTGTCACGCGCTGGATGCTGCTGACGACCTTCTCCATCGTCTCGCCGGCCTTGTCGACCAGCGTGTTGCCGCGGTCGACGCGCTCCACGCTCTGCGTGATCAGCTGCTTGATCTCGCGAGCCGCGTCGGCGCTGCGGCCGGCCAGCAGGCGCACCTCACCGGCCACCACCGCGAAGCCCCGGCCCTGCTCGCCCGCGCGCGCGGCCTCGACGGCTGCATTCAGCGCGAGGATGTTGGTCTGGAAGGCGATGCCGTCGATGACCGAAATGATGTCGCCGATGCGTCGCGAGCTGTCGTTGATGCCACGCATCGTCTCGACGACCTGCTTGACGACCTGGCCGCCCTCGACCGCCACGTGCGAGGCGTTCTGCGCGAGCTGGTTGGCCTGCTGCGCGTTGTCGACGTTGTTGCGCACGGTGGCGCCCAGCTCGTCCATGGAGGCGGCCGTCTGCTGCAGCGCGCTGGCCTGGCTCTCGGTGCGGGCGCTCAAGTCCTGATTGCCGCTCGCGATCTCCGAGCTGGCGTTGGCCACCGACTCCGAGCCGTCGCGCACCTGCCGCACGATGCTGGCCATGCTGTCGCGCATGGCCTTCACACCCTGCATGACGCTGGCGTGGTCGCCCGGCGCCAGGTCGATGTCGACGCTGAGGTCGCCCTCGGCGAGTTTGCGCGTGATGGTGTTGACCTCCGCCGGTTCGCCGCCGAGCTGACGCGTGATGCTGCGGGTGATGGCGAGGCCCAGCACCAGCAGCACGCCGACAAGCACGAGCACGCCCAGGCCCACCTGCCAGACGCGCTGCCAGATCGCCTGGTCGACCGTGTCGACATAGACACCCGAGCCGACGATCCAGCCCCAGGGCGCAAAGCCCTTCACATAGGACACCTTGGGCACCGGCTGCTCGCTGCCCGGCTTGGGCCAGAGGTAGGGCACGAAGCCCGCGCCCTCGGCCTTCACGATGTCCACCATCGCGACGAACAGCGCCTTGCCGGTGGGGTCCTTGCTGTTGGTCAGCGGCTTGCCGTCGAGCTCCGGCTTCATCGGATGCATGACCATGACCGGCGTGTTGTCGTTGACCCAGAAGTACTCGTTGCCGCTGTAGCGCAGCGCCTTCACGGCGGCCAGCGCCGCCTTCTTGGCGTCGTCTTCGGAGAGCTTGCCGGTGGCGACCTGCGCATGAAAACTGGCTACCACCCCGTGCGCCACCTCGACCGCCTGGCGCACGGCCTGCTGGCGTTCGTTCATGATGAGACTGCGTTCCGAGAACAGCAGGAAGCCGGCAACCAGCAGCACACCGAGGACGGCGCCCAGGGTCTGCAACGCCAGGCGACGGGAACAGCTGAGCGCTTCGAGCATGGATGTCTCCGGAATTTCTTGGTCGTTGATGCTTGCACGTCTGGCCAGGGCACGACAGTGCGTAATGCACGGCCCGGCGTGGGTAAAGTGATGAGATGAGTGCCCTTCTGCATCCCCGCGCCGCCTTGTTCGGCCATGAAGCCGCACGGCCTGCGCTGCCCGTGGTCGACCACTACTGCGGCGTCGAGGCCCGCATGCGCAAGAGCTTGGCGCTGCAGGCCGAACTGGGCCCAGTCTTCGACATCACGCTGGACGCTGAAGACGGTGCGCCCGTCGGCGGCGAGGCCGAGCACGCGCTGCTGATCGCCGAGCTGGCCACGAGTGCCGCCAACCGCTTCGGCCGCGTCGGCGCCCGCGTCCATCCCGTCGGCCATGCGGCGTTCGAGGCCGACGTCGACACGCTGATCGCCAAGGCCGGCGGGCGCCTGGCCTATCTGATGATCCCCAAGCCCGACAGCGCGGACGACGTGGAGCGCGCCGCCACCGCCATCGACGCCGCCTGCGATCGCCACGGCCAGCCGAAGCTGCCGCTGCAGGTGCTCATCGAGACTCACGGCGCGTTGCGCGAGGTCTTCCGCATCGCCGCACATCCGCGCATCGAGTCGCTGTCCTTCGGCCTGATGGACTTCGTGTCGGCTCACGGTGGCGCCATCCCCAAGACGGCGATGGAGCTGCCGGGACAGTTCGAGCACCCGCTGGTCGTGCGCGCCAAGCTGGAGATCGCAGCTGCCGCGCACGCCTTCGGCAAGGTGCCTTCGCACTGCGTCGTCACCGAGTTCCGCGACAGCGCCGCCCTCGCCGCCGCAGCCCGCCGTGCCGCCCGCGACTTTGGCTACACACGCATGTGGAGCATCCATCCGGACCAGATCCGCCCCATCGTCGACGCCTTCGCGCCGGCGGCCGACGAGATCGAGGAAGCCGCCGAGCTGCTGATGGCCGCGCAAGCCCAGCAATGGGCGCCGATATCTTTCCGTGACCGATTGCACGACCGCGCCAGCTATCGCTATTTTTGGACCGTTCTCGAGCGCGCCGAGCGCACGGGCCGCACGCTGCCGGCCGAAGCCCGGCGGGCGTTTTTCACAGCAGCCATCGGGTAAAGCACGGGCCTGCGTGCGATTTACCGCGCCGGACAATGCCTACATCCGCTCACGGCGGCGCGGCTGTTTCAAGGCCATGATGCGCCGCCTTCATCCCACTCACCTTTCCCTCCTCACGCTCGATGCAGTTTCCTCCGCTCCGCCGCAGCGCCGCTGCGCTGATCCTCTGCGCCGCCCTCCCCGCCCTGGCCCAGACGCCTCACGCAAAGCCCGCCGCAACACCCGCAGCAAAACCCGTTGCAGCCAAGCCTGCTTCCAAGCCTCAAACCAAGTCGGCCGCCAAGGCCGCTCCGGCCACGAAGGCCCCGCCTGCGCCTGCCGAGCCCGTGCTGACCGAGGCCGACGAGGCTCAACTCGTCGCGTCCGAGCGCGCCTACCTCGGCGACTACGCCTGCGAGTTCAACCAGACCGTTCGCATCGACAAGCACCCCAAGATGGCCGGCTACATCACGGTGGCCTGGCAGAAGCTCTTCATCACCATGAAGCCCGTGCTGTCGTCCACCGGCGCGCTGCGCCTGGAAGACGTGACCGGGCGCACGCTGATGATTCAGATCGCCAACAAGTCCATGCTGCTGGACACCAAGATCGGTCAACGCGTGCTGGACGACTGCATCCACCCCGAGCAGGCAAAGCTGATGGCCGCCGCTATGGCGGCCAAGATCGCCGACCCGGAAGCCGAAGCTGCGGAATCCGCACGAAACAGCCTCGGCATCACGCCGGCGGCCGGCAAGTGAGGCATCCCGCTTGAAACTGCTTCGTAGAGGTATGTAGAATGAAAGCATACTTTCTGATGCATACCTGAGTCGCCGCCTCCGCAGCGCTCAGCCGCTGGAGGCGCGATGGAAGCTACTGTTGCCGAACGCGGGCAGATCACCCTGCCCAAAGCCGTCCGGGATGCCCTGGGGCTGACCAAGGGCACCACGCTCAAGGTCGAGCTCGATGGCGGCCGCATCATCCTGCGCAAGAACGTCGACGACGCGCTGGCCAAGCTGCGTGGCCGCTTCAAGCTGCCCGAAGGCGTCACCACCGACGACGTGATGCGCGAACTGCGCGGCCGTGCGCCCGGCGATCCGGTCGAGCCGTGATCGCCATCGACTCTTCCGTTCTCGTTGATCTGCTCGGTGGCGACGCCGGCGCCGAAGCGGCCGAGGACTGCCTGCGCCAGGCCCTGTCGCGTGGCCCGGTTGTTGCGTGCGATGTCGTGCTCGGCGAAGTCGTCTCGGGCCTGGGCTTCGGTGCCGAGTTGCTGGATGCGCTGGAAGGTGTCGGCATCGTCTATTCCCCCATCGAATCTCGCTCGGCCGTGCGTGCCGGCGAAATGCAGCGGCGCTACAAAGAGCGCCGTCGAGCCGCCGGCGAGGCCGCAGCCGGCCCGCGCACCGTGCCCGACTTCCTGGTCGGCGCCCATGCACTGCTGCAGTGCCAGGCGCTGATCACCCGCGACCAAGGCTTTTTTCGCGACTATTTCAAAGGCCTCAAGGTCATCGTGCCTGGCGCCTGATTTCGACTTGATTTCAACTGGAGAACCCCATGCTCACCGCCTACCGCCAACACGTCGCTGAACGCGCCGCTCTCGGTATTCCGCCCCTGGCCCTGGAAGCCAAGCAGGTCGCCGAGCTGATCGAACTGATCAAGGCACCGCCGGCCGGTGAAGACGAGTTCCTGCTCGACCTGTTGACCCACCGCGTGCCCCCGGGCGTGGACGATGCCGCCAAGGTCAAGGCCTCGTTCCTGGCCGCCGTCGCTCACGGCGACATCGCCGTCGGCCTGATCTCCAAGGCCAAGGCCACCGAGCTGCTCGGCACCATGGTGGGCGGCTACAACGTGCATCCGCTGATCGAGCTGCTGGATGACGCGGACGAAGGCGTGGCCAGCGTCGCGGCCCAGGGCCTGAAGAAGACGTTGTTGATGTTCGACTTCTTCAACGACGTCGCCACCAAGGCCAAGGCCGGCAATGCCAAGGCCAAGGAAGTGATGCTGAGCTGGGCGAACGCCGAGTGGTTCACCAGCCGCCCCGAGGTCGACACCAAGATCACCGTCACCATCTTCAAGGTGCCCGGCGAAACCAACAC
The DNA here is from genome assembly GCF_039929605.1 of Roseateles sp. GTDB lineage: Bacteria > Pseudomonadota > Gammaproteobacteria > Burkholderiales > Burkholderiaceae_C > Pelomonas. Next base: position 20,320 of record NZ_JBDSQX010000055.1, on the reverse strand, counting down.
CGATGACCTGTCCCCCGCGCCCGACGCCTGGAGCCGGCCGGACATCCCGCTGCACTACCTGGCGATGCTGAAGAACACCCGCGCCGACGCCGCCTTCGTGCCCGAAGACGACGGCAAGCGCGGCCCGATGCAGTTCATCGACGACCTGAAGGCGAAGGGCCACGTCGTGGCCTACGTCGGCGACGTCGTGGGCACCGGTTCCTCGCGCAAGTCCGCCACCAATTCGGTCATCTGGGCCACGGGCCAGGACATCCCCTTCGTGCCGAACAAGCGCTTCGGCGGCGTCACGCTGGGCGGCAAGATCGCGCCGATCTTCTTCAACACACAGGAAGACTCCGGCTCGCTGCCCATCGAAGTGGACGTGTCCAAGCTGGAGATGGGCGACGTCATCGACGTGCTGCCCTATGAAGGCAAGCTGGTGAAGAACGGCGAGACGGTCGCCACCTTCAAGCTCAAGAGCGACGTGCTCTTCGATGAAGTGCGCGCCGGCGGCCGCATCAACCTCATCATCGGCCGCTCGCTGACCGCTAAGGCCCGCGAGTTCCTGGGCCTGGCCGCCAGCACGCTGTTCCGCCTGCCCGCGCCCCCCATCGCGACCAAGGCCGGCTTTACGCTGGCACAGAAGATGGTTGGCCGCGCCATCGGCCTGCCGGAAGGCCAGGGCGTGCGCCCGGGCACCTACTGCGAGCCCAAAATGACCACGGTCGGCTCGCAAGACACGACCGGCCCGATGACCCGCGACGAGCTGAAGGACCTGGCTTGCCTGGGCTTCTCGGCCGATCTGGTCATGCAGTCCTTCTGCCACACGGCGGCCTACCCGAAGCCCGTGGACGTGAAGACCCACCGCGAGCTGCCCGCCTTCATGAGCAACCGCGGTGGCGTGTCGCTGCGCCCGGCCGACGGCATCATCCACAGTTGGCTGAACCGCCTGCTGCTGCCCGACACCGTCGGCACCGGCGGCGACTCGCACACCCGCTTCCCCATCGGCATTTCCTTCCCCGCCGGCTCCGGCCTGGTCGCGTTCGGCGCTGCCACTGGCGTGATGCCGCTGGACATGCCGGAATCGGTGCTGGTGCGCTTCAAGGGCGAGATGCAGCCGGGCGTGACGCTGCGCGACCTTGTGCACGCCATCCCGCTGTACGCCATCAAGGCCGGCCTATTGACTGTTGCCAAGGCCGGCAAGAAGAACGTCTTCTCGGGCCGCATCCTGGAAATCGAAGGCCTGCCGGACCTGAAGGTCGAGCAAGCCTTCGAGTTGAGCGACGCCTCCGCCGAGCGCTCGGCCGCCGGTTGCACGGTCAAACTCAATCCGGCGCCGATCAAGGAATATCTCACCAGCAACGTCGTGCTGATGAAGAACATGATCGCCGACGGCTATGCCGACGCGAAGACGCTGGCGCGCCGCATCGAGAAGGTCGAAGCCTGGCTGGCCAACCCCGAGTTGCTGGACGCTGACAAGGACGCCGAATACGCCACCGTCATCGAGATCGACCTGGCCGACATCAAGGAACCCATCCTCTGCTGCCCGAACGACCCCGACGATGCCAAGTTCCTGTCCGACGTGGCCGGCACCAAGATCGATGAGGTCTTCATCGGCTCGTGCATGACCAACATCGGCCACTTCCGCGCGGCGGCCAAGCTGCTCGGCGGCCAGCGCGACATCCCGGTCAAGCTGTGGGTGGCACCGCCCACCAAGATGGACCAGAGCGAGCTGATCAAGGAAGGCCACTACGCCGCCTTCGGCACGGCCGGTGCACGCACCGAAATGCCGGGCTGCAGCCTGTGCATGGGCAACCAGGCCCAGGTGCGCGAGGGCGCGACCGTCGTGTCCACGTCGACCCGCAACTTCCCCAACCGCCTGGGCAAGAACACCAACGTGTTCCTGGCCTCGGCCGAACTGGCGGCCATCGCATCCAAGCTGGGTCACATCCCGACGGTGCAGGAGTACCACGAGGCGATGGGCGTCGTGAATAAGGACGGCGCGTCGATCTACAAGTACATGAACTTCGATCAGATCGAGGAATACGCCGAAACCGCTAGAACCGTGGCCGCCTGAACCTGACCGACCCCAAAGCCAGCCCGCCGCGCGCAAGCCCGGCGGGCTTTTTATTGGGCGGCTCAGCGCAACAGGTCGATCAGATCGTTGCGGCCCTGGGCCTCGGCATGATCCGCAGCCGTCCAGCCCAGGGGGTCGCGGTCGCCCTTGCGGGCACCGGCTGCGAGCAGCAGGTCCACGACATCGCGCGCGCCGGTGCGAGCGGCCAGCATCAGCGCCGTGCGGCCTTGCGGGTCGCGCTGCTGGGCGGACGCGCCGGCCTGCAACGCCGCCCGCACCGCAGGCAAATCCGCCCGATTGACGGCGGCCAGCAGCATGGCGTCTGCCGTCGCGACGGACTTTGCTGACTGGGCGTCCGACGCCGCCAGGCTCTGCGTGATCTGCGCCCGTGCGCCACGCACCACCACCGTGGCGGGCGCCTCCGCCTGGCCCGAGGCCGGCGGCGCGGCAGATTCAGCCAGCAGCCTGGGCGGTGCGGCAGCCACTGCCGGCGCAGCTGCCGGCGGCGGAGCAGCGGCGACAGTTGCGGCGGGTTCGCGCGCAGACGCCACAGGCGCTTCGCTCACCCTCAACAGCGGAGGCGATGCCGCATCCGCAACCACCACGGCCTCACTCTGCGTCGTGCGAGGCTTCGACGGGCTGGCCTTGGCGGCAGCGCGCGACGGTTTGGTGATCGCCGGCGCGGGTTCGGCCGGCGGCTCCGCCTGCGCCACCACGATGGCCGCCGACGCCGGCTGGCCGGCCGCCAATCGCGGATCGGCTTGCGGTTGCGGCGCGACAGGACGGCCCTTGAAGGCGAGCACCGCGGCCACCAGCAGCCCCGTGGCCAGCAGGCCCAGCACGTAGGGTTGCCAGCGCCACGCCAGTTCGGCGCGAGCCACCGGAATGGTTCCCGAGCCGGCCGGCCGCGGCAGCGCCGCCATCAGCCGCGCACGGCGCTGCTCCCGCCCGTCGTCGTCGCCCAGCAAAGCTCGCGCGTAGGCCGCCTCGGTCGCGTCGTTCGGGGTGGTGGGGTCGAACTCAGCCATCACGCCACTCGCTCAAGCGGTGCCGCAGCGCTTCCCGGGCATAGCGCAGCCGGGTCTTGGCGGTTTCGGGGTGGGCCTGCGTCACGTTGGCAATCTCGGCGAGGCTGAGTTCAACGACGGTGAAGAGCAGGAAGGCCTCGCGCTGCTCGACCGACAGGGCCAGCAATTCGCGCTCCACGGCCAGCACCAGGCGCTTTTCGGACAGCACCTGCTCGGGAGCGGCGACAGATGAGGCCAGGTCATCGGGATCGGCCTCGCCGTCGCCCACGGGCCGTGATTGACGGGCACGCAGATGGTCCAGCACCTGGTTGCGCAGCACGGTGTAGAGCCAAGTCGAGAACCTCGCCTTGCCCGGCGCAAAGCTCGCGGCCTTGGCTGCCACGGCCAGCCAGCCGTCCTGGTGCAGGTCTTCCACCGTGGCGCGGTCCGTGGGGTGGAGCATCTGGCGGACAAAGCCGAAGGTCTTGCGGTCGTGGCGGCGGTAGAGCCGGTCGAACGCACCCATGTCGCCACGCAGATAGCTGGCAATGAGCTCTTCATCGGCGGGTTCGCTCGCGGCCATGCGGCGCGGATGCTACGCCGGCCCAGCGGGTTGCTGCATCACGCGAGACCTCACCAGCGCGCCGGCGGGTCGGGCACATAGCCGCCGCCGCTGTTGGGGAAGGCGCGCGGCGCGCTTGCCATGGGCTTGGGCATGATGCCTGCCGCCATCAGGTTGGCCTGGCTGTCGTAATGGATCTCCAGCACCTGCTCGGGCCGGCTGCTGCGCCGCTGGAAGCCGGTGTGCTGGATCGGCGACCACTCCGAGGCGCCATGCCCGGTGCCCAGCTTGGCCGACGCCGCACGTTCGGCCTCGGCGCGCCCCGCTCTTTCACGCACCGGCGAAGCCTGGGCCGCGTCGGCCGTTGCACCGTTCAGGCGGCTCAGGGTGCTGGGCGACACGGGCGCCGGGCTCTCGTAGATCGCCGGCGGCGGCACCACCACCTCGCGGAACACCGCTGCGCCGATCACGCCGACATTGGCCGCTCGTCCGGTGCGCGCCGCGTAGGAATCGCCGAGCGACGTGAACTCGAAGGCCGCGATGCGCTCGTCGCTCTTGCGCCAGCCTGTGATGTCGCAGCTCTCGCCCGGGCTCAGCACGTAGCCCGACTGACTCCAGGCGGCCGTGTCGCCGGTGATGGCGTTGACCCCGTCCACCGACAACACGACCAGCACACGCTCGCCGCTGCGGTTGCTGAGCCGGATGCCGTAGCGCGCACCCGGCGTGCCGGGGCTGAAGCGGCGGCCCCTGTTGGGGTACTGGGTCAACAAGGCGCCGCTGTCGCGGTCCACCAGTTGCATGTCGAGCAGGGACGGCGGCGGGACAGCCGCACAGCTGGCGTGCAGGCCAGCCAAGCCGGTGAGCGCGGCCAACTGGAGCAAGGCGGTGCGGCGGCGCAGAGGAGGCAGCGAACTCATGGCGGAACCTTCGCAGGGGTGGGGACCTCTGCTTGTACGGAGCCGCGTGACAAACGGGGTGAAACCGCGCGGGCAAAAAAGGCGGCCTGAGGCTCAAGGCGGACCTTTTGCTTTGCCCTGACCGGGCGGCCTCCTCTGGTCTTCACCTTTCGAGGCCGGCCTGGACGGGCGAGGCGGTGATCCGCCTCGCCCGTAAAGGGCATCAACGGCTGGCTGCGGCCACCGCTGCGGCGCTGTCGAGCATGCCGGCCCCGCACTCGTCGCAGGTCTTGGGGAAGCTGCGGGCCGTGGACTTCAGCAGGCTGGCCACCTGGTCAGGGGTGAGGCTTGGCTTCTTGGCGAGCATCAGCGCCACGGTGCCCACGACGTGCGGCGTAGCCATCGACGTGCCCTGGTAGAAAGCGTAGCCATCACCCACTGGCGACATGGTGCCGGTGTTCACGGTCGAGTAAACCCCGTCGGCCTGGCTGTTGGCCATGTCGCCGCCCGGCGCGGCCAGCGTGACGAGGTTGCCAAAGTTGGAGTACGAGGCCTTGCCGCCAGTGCGGCCGACCGCAGCCACCGAGATAACGCCAGAGCAGTTGGCGGGCCAATAGCCCGACGAATTCTTGTTGAAGTTGCCGGCCGCCACCACCACCACCGTGTTCCTGGAACGGGCGAAGTTGATGGCGTTTTGCATGGCAGCCGGGCAACTGCCGGTGCCGGATATCGACATGTTGATCACCCGTGCCGGGGTGGTGTTTGCAGGCACGCCCCAGACCCCGCCGCCTGCCGCCCAGGTGATGGCATCGGCCATGTCGCTGGCCTGGCCGCCACACCTGCCCAGCACCCGCACTGGAAGGATCTTGGCGCCGAAGGCCACGCCAGCCACGCCAGCGCCGTTGTTGGTCACTGCGGCGATGGTGCCGGAGACGTGGCTGCCGTGCCAGGAGCTGTTGCCACCCCGGTCGTCGGACGAGCACTGGCCCGCGAAGTGCCAGTCGCCGGGGTCCAGGGCGCTGTTGTCGCGGCCGTTGCCGTCGTTGGCCGTCGAGACATTGGTCACCATGTCGTAGCCAGCGCTCACGATGTTCCGGGCCAGATCCCCGTGAGGACGGTAGCCGGTGTCCAGCACGGCCACGACGACGCCGTTGCCGGTCGAGGCGTCCCATGCCGCCGGCGCATTGATGCCTGCAGTCTTCTCGAAGTAGTGCCACTGCTTCGTGTATTGCGTGTCATTGGGCGTCAGGGCCTTGTAGGCGCGGCGGTCCGGTTCAGCGAACTCGATGTTCGGGTCGGTCGCGACCATCGCCCGCGCCGCCGCCTCCAGTTCGCGGATGGGCATTTCACGGTTCAACTGCATGACGTGGGCGCCCGAAGCCAGCGTCCGGTAGTAGTGCATCTGGGCACCACTCTGAAGCAGCGCGGCATGCGCCACGGCCATGTTCAGTGCATTGGCGTTGACTCGGCCGGCCGAACCCTCGCGGTACTTGATGATCAGGTTGCTTGCATAGTCGGCGTGCGAGGTTGTCGCCTCCCCGATCGGGTCGATGGAGGCGCCGCCGGCAAGGGCCGTCAGCGGGGCGAAAGCGATGGCGGCCGCCGCGATCAGCGAAAACCGGAACAAGGGACGCATGGATTTGGATGTCATGGTGAGGGTCTGTGGCGAGTCCAGGGTTTGGATGAGTGCAGTCAAGGGTGACGACTGCCGACAAGTGGGTCCGAAGAGCGTTGGGGTGTTGGCCGGTAAGCCCCCCAATGCACCGCCCCTTCAAGGGTGCGGCTGAGCGGTGCTGATGATGAATGCAGCTCTTCGAGCGACGCAATTTAGGTCGAGCCAGGTGCCGGGTCTTGATGAAACCCTGACCAACGCGGGATATCCCTGGATCGTGTCGACCACATTCCGACCGTCATTCGTGGCGATCTGGATGTGCAAGCGCAGCGAGCGCCCTTACCCTTTCGACCCATGCTGCAAATGCGAGTCAGGTTCGGCGGCTGCGAAGCGGATTTCGCAGCCGGTGTGTTGAAAGTGAATGGCATGGCCGTCCCCATCGAGCCCCAGCCTTTGGAGTTGCTGCGCCATCTGCTCCACGGACGTGGCAGGGTCGTGACCAAGACCGAACTGGCGGAGCGTCTGTGGCCTGCCGCGAAGCGTTCGAATGCAGCATTGGATCGTTGCCTGCTGAAGCTGCGCCGCGCCTTGGGCGATCAGGGCGGCAAGGGGCTCATCCGAACCGTGCCGCGCGTGGGTTACCGGTTCGTGCTGGAGGACACATCCGAGCCGGCTCGCAACGCGGCACCCATCCGGCTGGCCGTGCTGCCTTTGCGCAATGAGTCGGGCGACAGGTCTCTCGACTGGGCCTGCGTCGGCGTGGCCGTGCTGGTTGGCGAGCTGTTGGCGCGAGACGGGCGCTTTGCCGTCGAATCCATGAGTTCGATGCTGTCCGTGCTCGGCGAAGTACCGGCCGAGCCGGCCTCGCGGGTGCAATGGCTGCAGCGAACACTGGGCGTGCCCCACGTCGTGCACGCATCGCTCGTGCTGCTCGGCACGCCTCATGGCGACCGCCTGCTGCGCATCGACTACGAACTGCATGGCCGCGACGGCATGCACCCGCGTGAGCGGCGCTCAACCGCCGCCGTCGATGCCATAGCCCCGGTCAACCTCGGAGAAGCCCTGGCCCACGCGCTGAAGGCACACTTCCTCGGGCCGACGGCCTCGGAAGGTCCGGCGCCGGGTCAGAACGGGACGCCCACCATCGCGATGGAGTCCTTTGCGCGTGGCCTGCAGGCTGCCGCAGAGCAGCGGTGGGCCGCAGCTTGCCGCCTGTACCGGCTTGCGCTGGATTTCGATCCCCAACATCGCGAAGCCGAACTGCACCTGCTGCGCGCGATGGCTGAACTAGGGCATGACCAGGTCGGCGTGCAAGCAATGGCTGATCGTGTGCTGAGCGGCACGTCGGACGGGCACGACGGCCACGCCCGCGCGCTGGCCCACCTGGCCCTGGGGCGCTTCCATCTCCTGAGGGCAGATTACGGGCTCGCACGAGTACATCTTGAGAAGGCCGAAGGGCATGCCGACGCCATAGGTGCCAGCGAAGTCCTGGTGCGCGCCCTTCTGACCGCCGCGAGCGTGGACCTGTACCAGGCCAAGATTCCCGCCGTGCGGGAGCGCCTCGAGCGAATGCGCGAGTGCTGCGAAGCCCATGGCCACCAACTCGCGCAGCTGTCCTGCACCAACGTCGAGGCGGCCTGCGAACTCAGCGACGCCCGGTACTCGCAGGCGGCAGCACTGGCCCGGACTGTCGCCACGCAGGCCCGCCGTCACTCACAGCAGCGAAGCTTCGGGTTGGCCTGCGGCAACGCGTGCGAGGCCCATGCCAATCTCGGCGAACTGGAAGACGCCTACGCCTGGGGCGCCGATGGCCTGGCGGCCGCGACCGCGCACGGCCACGAGGACCTCACCGAAGCGCTGATCTCATCCTTGGCATGGGTGCGCCGCCTGGCCGGGCGAACTGCGGACGATCTCCTGCTCCTCCTGCCCGGTCAGGCCTGCTCTGCAGATGCCCCCTGGCGTGCCCGGGGGCATGCAGCCACTGCGGCGGGAAGAACCGATGAAGCCGTCCAATGCTTCGACGTCGCGCTGCGCTGGAGTCGAAGCTGCGGCCGCACCATGCATGAGCAGGAGGCCCTGCCCTGGTACATCGAAGCGCTCATCCGTGCCGGCCACGACACCGAGGCGCACCGCGAGCTGCAGCGCTGCGAGGACATGGCCAGCACCGATGTCCAGAACTTCCACCTGCACACCGTGCTGCTGCGCGCCTTCCTGGATCACTCCCAAGGTCGTCCTGAGCACGCACTCATGCTGTTGAAGGCCGCAGTGCACGCGCAGCCTGCGGCCATGTGGCAAGGCTGGGCGCTGGCCGACGCGGCATGGATCAGCGCCGGGCTCGGCGCGCTGGGCGAGGCCAAAGCCTTTCTCGGACGTATGCCTAAAACGCTGCAGGCGCTGCCGGCAGCGCTCGCCGCGCAGGCTCGCGTGGAGTTCGCTGCGGGCCGGCCGCGCGAGGCCAAGCGCCTGCTTGGCAGGAGTCTTGCTGGCCGGGAGCATGGCGGCGCCTGCCAGCACCTCGACCTGCTCCGCGCGGCCTATACAGCCGCCGCCGCTGGGATCGAGACGGAGCACCCCAGCCTGCCTCTCCTGCCCAGCCGCATGTGACCCCTCCTCGAAACAACCCTTCCGGCAACTGCTACCGATTCGGCAACTGCGAACTGCGCTCAGGCTCTCGTGAGCTCCTGGTGTCGGGGCGCCCCCGGCATCTCGAACGGCTGGCTTTCCAATTGCTGCTTTGCCTCGTGCAACATGCCGGCCAGACCGTGTCCAAGGCCGACCTGCTGGAATCGCTGTGGCCTGACAGCCAGGTCATGCCCAGCGCCCTCGCGCGGGTCGTGGCATTGGCCCGGGCCGCCGTGGGCGACGACACCCCGGCCGGCAGAGCACGGATCCGCACCGTTCACCGGTTGGGCTACGCCTTCACGGACGAAGTCCACGTGGTGCGGGAGACCGCGTGCCTGCAGGCGTCCAGCGTGGGCACCCACCGCCTGGCGCTGCTGCCCTTCGAAGCCCACGCGGGCACGCCAGGCGTTGAATGGGCACAGCTCGGATTGATGGCCCTGGTTGGCAACGCGCTGGCTCTGGGGGGCCACCGGTTCACGACGCCGGCCCTGCATGAGGTGCTGCAAGTGCTCAGGGACGTGCCCGCAGATCTGGCGGACTGCAAACGCATCCGGATGCTTTGCCGGCGCCTCGACGTGCAGCAGGTCGTGCGCATTCGCATCAGCCAGGGGCAGTCCCGCTATCAGCTGGACTACGAGATGCTCCCTTCACAGCCGCCCTGGACCGGCCAGATTGCGGCTCCCGACCTCATCAGCCTCGGCGAAGGGCTGACCCAGCAGATCCGTCGATGCCTGTGGCCGAGCGTGCCGCCCGAGGTGAGTTCGTGCCCCGCGCGCGATCCCTGGGGCCTGCAACTCTTCGGGCGCGCGCTGCAGGCGGAAGTGCTCGGACAGCTGCCGCACGCAGAGAATCTGCTGCAGGTGGTGCGGGACCTGGAGCCCGACTTCGACGACGCCCGCCAGTCCCTGGACCGGGTCCAGGCGCTGCGCTATGCGCAGGCTCTCAAGGCTTGAGCAGCAAGAGCTGCCCAGGAAATGAAACTCGCCGCCAGCGTCAGGCCTTGATGTCCAGCAGCGCGCCGGTCGTGTTCAGCTGCGTCTGCAGCACCTTCATGTTGGCGACGAAGGCATAGGCCGCAGACTGCTGCTCGACGACCTCGTTGGCCGGGTTGATCTCGCGCTCGGGCACCTTGTCGACATTGGTCGGCTCGACGCTGGGACGGGACTGGTTGCTGGCCGCCAGGTTGGCGATGTTGGACGCCGACGCGCGCAGCCGCTCGTTCGCGGACGAGATGCCAGACAGAGCGGTGGAGAGGGCGACGTTCATCGGGATCCAGTTTCAAGCGCTATGACCGCTACATCGGCCGGGCTGATCTGAACTTTAGAACATTCACCGAAAAACCCCGCATTTCCGGGGATCAGAGAAACCGCAGCCGCGCAGTACGGCACGCATTACCGCGTGACTGCCGTGGAACCGGCTTTGCCGGGCCACTGGCAGTGCCCCTTGAGGGGGCCGGCGTAGCCGGTAGGGGGTGGGCTGATTCAGCCCGCCAGTTCCTCGTAGCCGCCGGCGGAGACGAAGACGCGCACGCTGTCGCCACCGGCTGCCTTGGCCTCGGTGCAGGCCAGCGCGCCGGCGCCGAGCACAGCGTCGACGGTGCCCAGCGTCGAGTGGATCTGCACGACGCCGAGCGAGGCCTTCACACGGGTGCGGTGCATGCCCCAGTGCAGCCGGTACGACGCCACGGCGGAGCGAATCTTCTCGGCAATGATCTGCGCGTAGTGGTGGTCGCAGTCGGGCAGCAGGATGGCGAAATGGTCTTCCTCCAGCCGTGCGACAAGGTCGGACGCACGCACCTTGCTGATCAGCATCTGGCCCAGGCCATAGAGGAAATGGTCGCCCACCTCGGGGCCCATGCCCTTGACGACCTCGCCAAAGCGGTCCACATCCAGCCACAGCACCGACACCGGCTCGTTGCGGCGGCTGCCGACGTGCTCGCCCAGGCGACGCTCGAACTCGCGGCGGTTGGCCAGTTCGGTAACGGCGTCGTGCTTGGCCGTCCAGGTGGGCTGCAGGCGCTGGGCGCGAGCGGTCGTCACGTCTTCGAGGATCCAGAGTGCCTCGCCGGCGGGCGCGTCCCATTGCAGCGGCGTGGCTTGCAGACGGCCCCAGAAACGGTGGCCGTCGCGCTTCACGTACTCGATCTCCTCGTCCAGCGGCCGGCCAGCGGAAAAGGCGGCAGCGGCACGCTCGTGCAGGGCCGTGTGGGCGAGGTCGGTGGTGTGGACGGAGCGCGTGGCCTGGCCGGCCAGGTCGCTGTCGTCCCCAAAGCCGAACATGTGGTTGAACTCGTCGCTGACGACCTCGAAACGCTGGCCGACCACGAAGGCGACGGCGGTAGGGGCCTTGACCAGCAACGCACGCAGACGGGCGTTGACGGGATCGTCGGTCGGGGCGGGTACGGCGCTGCTCATGGGAGTCTCCGAGTCGGTCTTCCAGACCCGACTATCGCAGGACTCGCCGCTTTCGACCATGAAGCTGATCACGGGAAAAGGCTCAGGGCGCGATCTGCTCCGCGTAGTCGTAGAGCGCCGACAGGATGGCCTCGCCGCGCTCGTCCACGTTCTCACCCAGCTGGTCGATGCGCTCCATGAACGCCGCCAATGTCTGCGCACCGCCCTCGCCTTCGTGCAGCCGCGCCGCCAGGTGACCTTGCCAACGCTCGGTCTCTTCGGCCGACAGGCTCGCCGGGAAGTTGCGCGCGCGCCAACGGAAGACGAGCTCGTCCAGCCGCTCATCCTGAAACGCCAGCTTGCCTTGCGCCGCGCGGTCGGCCAGCTGCGCAGCCGGCATGGCGCGCACGCGGTTCAGCGTGCGGCGGTCCTCGTTGCCGATGAAGCCTCCGTAGAGGTCTTCGTCCACATCGGCCGCATCGAACGGCTCGCGCTGGAAAACATCGCCCCACAAGCCATCCAGCAACCGGCCCTTCTCGGCCAGCAACTTGACGTTGGCGAGCTGGCCTTCGACGTCATGGCCCCAGCGCTCCGCCATCGCCGGGCTGAGCGTCTTCAGATTGCCGATGACGATGGGGCTCTTGTTGACGTGGAGGGTCTTGATGGGCAGACGCGTGACACCCTCGGGCAGCGCGTCCTGCTTGGTGAACATGCGCGCGCGGATGGCCTCGGCGTTCAGCGTCAGCAGCTCGGCGGGATCGACGGCGCAGTCCCAGACGATGAGCTCGTTCTTGTTCGTCGGGTGCGGCGCCAGCGGCCAGACGACGGCGATGCAGCCGCGCTCCGGGCCGTACATGCCGGAGATGTGCAGGAAGGGTTTGCCGATGCCGATTTCGTCCCACACCGCCTGCTTGCTGCGCAGCTTGACGCAGAAGTCCCACAGCTTGGGCTGGGCCTGGCGCAGTTTGCGAGCTAACGCCACGGTTGCGCGCACGTCGGACAGCGCGTCGTGCGCCGCTTCGTGGGCCACGCCATTGGCGGCAGTCAGGTGTTCCAGCTTGAAGCTGGGGCGGCCGTCCTCATGCGTGGGCCAGGCCATGCCCTCGGGCCGCAGCGCATAGGCGCAGCGCACCACGTCAAGCAGATCCCAGCGGCCACAGCCGTTCTGCCACTCGCGGGCATATGGATCGATGAGGTTGCGCCAGAAGAGGTGGCGTGTCACTTCATCGTCGAAGCGGATGCTGTTGTAACCCACGCCAACGGTGCCCGGCAGGGCCAGTTCGGTCTCGATGCTGGCCGCGAACTCGTGCTCGGGCACGCCGCGCTCCAGGCAGTGCTGGGGCAGGATGCCGGTGAGCAGGCAGGACTCGGGGTCGGGCAGGTAGTCGGGCGCGGGCTGGCAATAGAGCATCAGCGGCTCGCCGACTTCGTTCAGCTCGGCATCGGTGCGCAGGCCGGCAAACTGGGCCGGGCGGTCGCGCCGGGGCATGCGGCCGAAGGTCTCGTAGTCGTGCCAGAAGAAGGTCAGGTCGTTCATGGGCGGCACGATAGCGCAGCGTTAGAGTCACCCGCCATGAGAGTTGCCCTGCTGCTGCTTCTGACTGCCTGCGTGGCCGCGCATGCCGACGAGGCGATTTCGCCCGATCGGCCCGACTTCACCAACGGCCCCGACGTGATGGCGGCCGGCCGCTTCCAGGTCGAGGCCAGCGGCGCCTGGCAGCGCGATGGCCGGACCCGGTTGCGCTCGACGCCGGTGCTGTGGCGCCTGGGCATCGGCCATGACCTGGAGTTGAGATTGGACAGCGACGGTGCCCTGCGCCAGCGAGGTCCCGACGCCAGCGGCCGTGGCGACCTGGGGGTCGGCTTCAAATGGCAGATGCAGGACGGTGACGAAAGCAAGCCGGGCCTGGGCTGGCTGTTCGAGATGAAGACGCCGACCGGCAGCGGGCCGTTCAAGGGCCATGGCCTGCGGCCGGCATTGAGTTTTCTGGCGCAGTGGGAGCTGCCGGCGGATTTGTCGCTCGGCACCATGGCCGGCCTCGTCACGGATCGCAACGACGCGGACCAGCGCTACACGGCCGCCGTGTTGTCGACGAGCCTTGGCATCCCGCTGGGCGAGAAGCTGCACGGCTTTGCCGAGATTGCGGGCCAGCAGCTGGCTTCGGCGCGAAACGGGGGCAAGGTCGTCACGGCCGGCACCGGGCTGGCGTGGCAACTCACCGACGACGCCCAGCTCGACACGGCCGTCTTCCGCGGCCTGAACCGCAGCACACCCGACTGGGCGTGGACGGTGGGGCTGTCGCTGCGCTTTTAGGAGGCTGTCGGGCTTGGGGTCGGGTGCGCGCCGGGGCGAGTTGCGGAGCGAGACAAGGCGCGGGCGAGGCGTGTGGCGGGCCACACAACGAGTCCGCAACGCCGGATCGCCCCGCAAATCGCCCTGGCCCTTCGGGTTGGGCCCGCAAGGGCACCGATTCGGCGTTGCAAATGCTCGCGGTACACCCGGTACCGCTCCGCTTTGCGCCTTGCCTGGGCACCCTTGCGGGCCCAACGCGCACCCGACCCCAAGCCCGACAGCCTCCTACCGCTTCTTCACCACCACGCTGCCGATGGAATAGCCGGCGCCGAAGGAGCAGATGACGCCGGTGTCGCCGGCCTGCAAATCACCCCGGTGGTGGTGGAAGGCAATGATCGACCCGGCAGACGCCGTGTTGGCGTACTCGTCCAGGATCAGCGGCGCGATCTCGCTACCCGCCGTGATGGACGATTCAGCCCCCACCAGCTTCTTGATGACGAACTGGTTCATGCCCTGATTGGCCTGATGCAGCCAGAACCGGCGCATCTGCGTCGGCTCAAGCCCCAGCTTGGCCAGATGCGCCTCGATGTGGGCTGCGGCCATGGGCACTACCTCCTTGAAGACCTTGCGGCCTTCTTGATAGAAGGTCAGGTCGCGCGCATCGGGGTCGCGGTCCTCGGCGCGATTCATGAAGCCGAAGTTGTTGCGGATGTTGCTGCTGAACTGCGTGGCGAGCTGCGTGCCCAGGATCTCCCACTGCTCCGCGCCCGTCGCGTCTTCCGCCCGCTCGACGATGACGGCGGTGCAGACGTCGCCGAAGATGAAGTGGCAGTCGCGGTCACGCCATTCCAGGTGGGCCGACGTGATTTCCGGGCTGACGACCAGCACGCACTTGCTCGCGCCCGAGCGCACCGCGTTGAAGGCCTGCTCCAGCGCGAAGGTGGCCGACGAGCAGGCCACGTTCATGTCGAAGCCATAGCCGCCGGCGCCGAGTGCCTGCTGGATCTCGACCGCCATGGCCGGGTAGGCGCGCTGCATGTTGGCGCTGGAGCAGAGCACGGCGTCGATGTCGGCGCCGGTCTTGCCGGCCTGCGCCAGGGCCTGGCGCGCCGCATCGACGGCGATCTCGGCCATCAACGAGATTTCGTCGTCGCCGCGCGGCGTGAAGCGCGGGTACATCCGGGTCGGGTCCAGCACGCCGGCCTTCTCGATGACGTAGCGCTGCTTGATGCCCGAGGCCTTTTCGATGAACTCGACGCTGGAGTGCGTCAGCGCCACGCGCTCGCCGGCGGCGATGGCGGTGGCGTGCTCGGCGTTCTGCAGATCGGCGTAAGCGTTGAAGGCCTCGACCAGCTCCGCGTTGGTGATGACATGAGGCGGTCGGTAGATGCCGGTGCCGCTGATGACGACGGGCGGGAATGAAGCTTGCATATTGAAGACGGAAGCCGCCGCCTGATGAAGTACGAAGCCTCAAATTTTATAGAACCGCTTTGGTGCCTTCTCTACGCACTAGCCTGGGGCCCATGAACGAAGACAGCCTGCTACCGCCCGACGATGCCTTGCGCCTGATGCTGCACAACGAGGTGCATGCCCGCCCGCCGGCGCGTATCCGCCTGCCGGCCGTCATCGTCAATATCGCCGTTTTGAACGACGGCATCAGCCGCGCCGACGAGCACGCCCACCTGCGGCGCCTGCCCGGCCAGCACGAACTGGCCGAGGACGCATTGCGCGCCAACTTCCTGCGCCTGCGCTGCGGCGAGTTCTCGATGAAGTGGGAGCGCCATGCCGAGTTCACGCGCTACTCGGTCGTGCAGCCGCTGCCGGCCAACGCCGAGCCCAGCGCGCAGACGCTGGACGCACTGGCGCTGCGCGTGCCCGGCGACTGGCTGAGCCGCATTCCGGGGCGCACGTTCGCGGCCATCAAGCTGGTCATGCTTGAGCGGCCGCTGACCTTCGCACCCAGCGCGCTGGCCGAGGCCCAGGCCTGGTTCGGCGCCCATGCCGTCGTCGCGTCGATGATGGGCGGACATTCGCTGGTGGTGACCGACTTCTGCCTGCGCGCCAGCGGCTTCGAGCACATCGTCGTGCTGGCTGAACCCGGCACACCCGAGACCCGCGCCGGCCGCATCTGCCAGCGCCTGCTGGAGCTGGAAACCTACCGCCTGATGGCGCTGCGCGGCCTGCCGGCGGCCAAGGCGCTCGGTTCGACGATGAGCGAAGTCGAGGCGGCGCTGGCGACCATCACGGCGCGGCTTGAACAGCGCGGTGCGTCCGAAGCCGAGCTGCTGGACGATTTGATCTCCACGGCCGCGCGCATCGAGCACGCGACGGCCGAGCACCAGTACCGCTTCGGCGCGACCCAGGCCTACCACGCCATCGTCGAGACCCGACTGGGCGAGCTGCACGAGGGCAAGGTGGCGGGCGCGCAGACGCTGGGCGAGTTCATGCAGCGGCGGCTGTCGCCGGCCATCGCCACCGTCACGGCGACGGCCCAGCGGCTGGCCGGCTTGTCGGAGCGCATCTCACGCGCCAGCGCGCTGCTGCGCACGCGGGTCGACATCGCCACCGAGGCACAGAACCAGCAGTTGCTGGCCCAGTTGGGCGACGGCCAGCGCACGCAGCTGCGCATGCAGGCGACCGTGGAAGGCCTGTCGCTGGCCGCCATCACCTATTACGTCGTCAGCCTGCTGCTCTACTTCTTCAAGGCGCTGAAGGCCGAGGGCTGGCTGCCGTTCAGCCCCGAGCTGGCGGCCGGCGTGGCCATTCCCGTCGTGCTGCTGACCGTGTGGCAGACGACGCGGCGCATCCACCGCAAGTTCTTCAGCCATTGACCCGGACCCGGCTCGCCATGGCTGCGTAGAATCAGACACCGGGCCCAAATTTTTGGCGTCCGGTTTTTTTTGCCCGCTCGAAAAGTGCCGGGCGAAAAGCCGGCAGCGCCAAGTCAAGCGCTCGCAGCCCAGGTCGCGCACTGCATGAACGCGCGGCATCACTTGCGAACTTGAAAGGACGTGCCCCAATGCTCGCTCCGCTGGCTGCCCCCAAAGGGCGCGTCAGCGGTTTCGGGCGGCCGGGCACCGCTGACATGGAAATCTTCGACTACGACAACATCCTGCTGCTGCCGCGCAAATGCCGCGTGGAGAGCCGCTCCGACTGCGACACCTCGGTGCAGTTCGGCCCGCACCGCTTCCGCCTGCCGGTGGTGCCCGCCAACATGAAAACCGTGGTGGACGAGCCCATCACCGAGTTGCTGGCCCGCGAGGGCTACTTCTACGTGATGCATCGCTTCGACCTGGACAGCCTGGCCTACGCCAAGTCGATGCGCGATAAGGGCCTGCTCGTGTCCTTGAGCGTGGGCGTGAAGGGTGCGGACTTCGAACTCGTCGACCGCCTCGCGGCCGAGGGCGTGGGCGCCGACTACCTGACCATCGACATCGCCCACGGCCATGCCGAGAGCGTGCAGCGAATGATCGGCCACATCAAGCAGAAGCTCCCCGAGGCCTTCGTCATCGCCGGCAACGTCGGCACACCCGAAGGCGTTATCGACCTGGAGACCTGGGGCGCCGACGCGACCAAGATCGGCGTCGGCCCGGGCAAGGTCTGCATCACGCGGCTCAAGACCGGCTTTGGCACCGGCGGCTGGCAGTTGTCGGCGCTGAAGTGGTGTGCCCGTGTGGCCACCAAACCCATCGTGGCCGACGGCGGCATTCGCCACCACGGCGACATCGCCAAGAGCGTGCGCTTCGGCGCCTCGATGGTCATGATCGGCTCGCTGTTCGCCGGCCACGAGGAATCGCCGGGCACGACGGTCGAGGTCGACGGCAAGCTCTACAAGGAGTACTACGGCTCGGCGTCCGACTTCAACAAGGGCGAGTACCGGCACGTGGAGGGCAAGCGCATCCTGGAACCCGTCAAGGGCAAGCTGGGCGACACGCTGCGCGAGATGCAGGAAGACCTGCAGAGCTCGATTTCGTATTCCGGTGGCACGCAGCTGGCGGATCTGCGCAAGGTGAACTACGTGGTGCTGGGCGGAGAGAACGCGGGTGAACATTTGTTCATGTGACCCGCAGGGGCACCGAGCGCGAAGCGCGATGCTCGCGTTCCGGCAAGCCCCGTCAGGAGTGCAGCCAAAACGCCGGGGAACATTTGTTCATGTAAGACAATCCCCCATCCCCGAATGACCCGCACGGGGCGCCCTCCGCAAGGAGGTCGCCCCGTGCCGTTTTGAAGCGCCGACCATGACCGAACTTGCCAAGTCCTTCGAACCCGCCGCCCTGGAAGCCCATTGGGGCCCCAAGTGGGAGGCCGCCGGCCTGTATGAGCCGACGCTGGACCCGGTCAAGCCGTCCTTCAGCATCCAGCTGCCGCCGCCCAATGTGACCGGCACGCTGCACATGGGCCATGCCTTCAACCAGACGGTGATGGACTCGCTGACGCGCTACCACCGCATGAAGGGCGACAACACCCTGTGGGTGCCGGGCACGGACCACGCCGGCATCGCCACGCAGATCGTCGTCGAGCGCCAGCTGCAGGCCGCCGGCCAGAACCGCCACGACCTGGGCCGCAAGAACTTCGTCGCCCGCGTGTGGGACTGGAAGCAGGAGTCGGGCAACACCATCACCAGCCAGATGCGCCGCCTGGGCGACTCGGTGAGCTGGGGCCATGAGTACTTCACGATGGACGAGAAGCTCTCGGGCGTCGTCGTCGAGACCTTTGTGCGGCTGTACGAGGAAGGGCTGATCTACCGTGGCAAGCGGCTGGTGAGCTGGGACCCGGTGCTGCAATCCGCCGTGTCTGACCTTGAGGTCAGCTCCGAAGAAGAGGACGGCTCGCTGTGGCACATCCGCTACCCGCTGGCCGATGGATCGGGTTCAGTCGTCGTGGCCACCACGCGGCCCGAGACCATGCTGGGCGACGTGGCCGTCATGGTCCACCCCGAGGATGATCGCTACGCCGCGCTGATCGGCAAGTTGGTGAAGCTGCCGCTGACGGACCGCGAGATCCCCGTCATCGCCGATGACTACGTGGACCGCGAGTTCGGCACCGGTGTCGTCAAGGTCACGCCGGCGCACGACACCAACGACTACGCCGTCGGCCAGCGCCACAAGCTGCCGATGATCGCGGTGCTGGACCTGCAGGCCAAGATCAACGACAACGCGCCCGAGACCTACCGCGGCCTGGACCGCTTCGTCGCCCGCAAGCGCGTGGTGGCGGACCTGGAGGCGCAGGGCCTGCTCGTCGAGGTCAAGAAACACAAGCTGCAGGTGCCGCGCTGCGAGCGCACCGGCCAGGTCATCGAGCCGATGCTGACGGACCAGTGGTTCGTGGCTGTCACCAAGCCGAGCGCCGATGGCAAGAGCATCGCCACCAAGGCCATCGAGGCCGTCGAGACCGGCGCCGTCAAGTTCCACCCCGAGCAGTGGGTCAACACTTACAACCACTGGATGGGCAACCTGCAGGACTGGTGCATCTCGCGCCAGCTGTGGTGGGGCCACCAGATCCCGGCCTGGTACGGCACGGGCGGCGAGCTGTTCGTGGCGCGCAGCGAGGATGAAGCGCAAGCCCGCGCCAAGGCCGCCGGCTACCTCGGCGAGCTGACCCGCGACCCCGACGTGCTGGACACCTGGTACTCGTCGGCGCTGGTGCCGTTCTCGACGCTCGGCTGGCCAGAAAAGACGCTGGAGCAGGAACTCTTCCTGCCGTCGTCGGTGCTCGTGACCGGCTACGACATCATCTTCTTCTGGGTCGCCCGGATGATCATGATGACGACGCACTTCACCGGCCAGGTGCCGTTCAATGACGTCTACATCCACGGCCTCGTGCGCGACTCGCAGGGCCAGAAGATGAGCAAGAGCGAAGGCAATGTGCTGGACCCGGTGGACCTGATCCAGGGCGTCGACCTCGACACGCTGATCCAGAAGTCCACGCAAGGCCTGCGCAAGCCCGAGACGGCACCCAAAGTCGCCGCGCGCGTGAAGAAGGAGTTCCCCGAAGGCATGCCAGCCTATGGTGCCGACGCCCTGCGCTTCACGATGGCTTCGTACGCCAGTCTCGGCCGCAACATCAACTTCGACACCAAGCGCTGCGAGGGCTACCGCAACTTCTGCAACAAGCTCTGGAACGCGACGCGCTTCGTGCTGATGAACACCGAAGGCCAGGACTGCGGCCTCGCGCATGAGCAAGGCGGCTGCCCGCCCGGCTACATGAAGTTCAGCCAGGCCGACCGCTGGATCAGTTCGGTGCTGCAAAAGGTTGAAGCCGAAGTTGCACAAGGCTTCGCCGACTATCGTCTCGACAACGTCGCCAACACCATCTACGACTTCGCCTGGAACGAATACTGCGACTGGTACCTCGAAATTGCGAAGGTCCAAATTCGCAATGGCGACGCGAGCCAGCAGCGCGCCACACGCCGCACATTGATCCGCACGCTGGAAGCGATCCTGCGCCTCGCGCATCCGATCATTCCATTCATCACCGAAGAACTCTGGCAAAAGGTAGCGCCAGTTGCGGGCATCGCAGGTGATTCGGTGAGCATCGCGCCGTATCCGCAATCGCAGCCGGCCAAGATCGATCCAGTTGCAATTGCGTATGTCGATCGGCTGAAATCGATGGTCGAAAGCTGCCGTCAATTGCGGGGGGAATTGAACGTCTCGCCTGGCACGCGCTTGCCGATGTATGCCGTTGGCGATACGGCGTTCCTGAACGAGGCTGCGCCTGTGTTGCAGGCACTCGCTCGCCTCAGTGAAGTGAAGGTGTTCGACGACGAATCGGCCTGGGCGCAAGCCGCGCAGGCAGCGCCCGTTGCCGTGGTGGGCGAAACACGTCTGTGCCTTTTCATGGAGATTGACGTGGGTGCCGAGAAAGCGCGCATCGGCAAGG
>NZ_JBDSQX010000054.1:0-95189 GCF_039929605.1 Roseateles sp. | reverse complement strand
GCGCCGATGCATGGGCCAGCACGTCGCGCGCCTTGAAGACCTCCAGCACCGCCTCGGCCAGGCGTTGCTGCGCCTCCAGGCGCGACTGCATCAGCGCGTTCTCGGCCTGCTCGAACTGGCTGCGCGCCGCCTGCATGGCCGGATAGAGCGCGCCGCGCCACAGCGGCTGCGAGACTTGCAGCACGTACTGGTCCGAGCGGAGGCCGCGCGAGTCGTAGGTCGGCGGCTCGCTGTAACGGCTCTTGTTGCTCGTCACCGTGACGCTGGCGGTCGGGCCGTAGGCAGCCTTGGCCTGGAAGAGGCGCTCGTCGGCGGCCCGCAGCGAGGCGGCGGTGGCGCGCACGGCGGGGTCGGCGGCCAGCGCACGCTCGGCCAGCTCGGGCAGGGTCTGGGCCGCAGCCGGCTGGGCGAACGAGACGAGCAGCAGCGGGAGGAGTCGGATCAAGGAGCAGTCCAAACGAACACGCCGACCGAAACGGCCGGCGCGTGAGTGTGCGCGAACTGGGTTCAGTCGCGACGGCGGCGGCGCGTCAACGCGGCACCGGCGAGGGCCACGGCGGCCAAGGCGATGCTGGCGGGCTCGGGGACGGTACCGCCGGTGGCGTCCTGGGTTTGCAGTGTCAAACGGACAAAGCCCAGCGCGCCGCCGTCGTCCATCGTGGCGGTGCGAATCTCGATGTCGTTGATGGCGACGAGGCTCCCGATCAATGCGGACAGGTCGAAGGTGTCGAGGTAGGCGTAGTCATCGCCGGTCGCGCTCGAACTCGCGTCGCCCACCGTCAGTTCACCGACGAGCTGACCGTTCAGGTACACCTGAGCCGGCGCGTCCATGCCCCAGCCGGCGCTGAAGACGGCGAGTTGAGCGGAAAGCAGCGGCTGGCTCCAGACTGGGCTGAGCTGTGTCACGAAGCCGCCTTCATGCCATTCGCCGAAGCCGCTGCCAAGAGGAAGATCGCCGGCATACAGCGTCTCACCGCTGAGGATGCCGAGGCCGAAGCCGTCATCAGCACCCAACTGGCTGGTGCTGGTGGCCGCATGGGCCGAAGTTCCCGCCAAGGCCAGGGACAGCGTGAGGCCGGAGAGAAGAGAACGAAACAAGGACATGAGCAGATCCAGCAAAGTTGTGGCGCTGGCAAACAGCGCCAACTGATCTTAGGTAGAGGAGCGGCGCTGCCTATCCCCGGAGCGTGGGGAAGGCGTTGCAACGGCATCACGGATCGCGGCAGAGATGGGGGAGGCTGCGGGCCGCACGCTTGTCGAGGTTGATTTCATTTGCCTCCCACCAGTTGTTCCCATTGAGACTTCGCGCGCGCTTCGAGTTCCTTTAGCCATGCTTCGCCGAGCGCGCGGGCACGCTCAAGCTCTGCCTGCGCGATCTCGGCCGCTGTCTTGAACGGTGGCAAGGCCGTGGCGGCGGTGCCCAACTGGCCGCTGCCATCGGCCAGCAGCGTCAACGCGGCCGCAGTTGGGGCGGCCACCGCCTGCTGACCCGCCTGCACCTGCTGGGTCTGGGCTGCCGCGGTGGTGAGCACGAACGGATTGACGCCCGCCGGGGTCGGCACGGCGGTGCCGGGCAGCACGCGCACCGTTACGTTCCGGCTCACGCTGGCACTTGCCCCATTTCCGGTTTCTGCACTGCTGGCCAGTACCGTCAGCGTGATCTCGCCGGTGAACCCTGCCGACAGCTTCACGCTGAGTCGGCTCAGGTCCAGACCAGCCAGGTCGATGTCGCCCCCGCCCGCCCTGTCGTGCACGCCATCGCTGAGCAGGGTGCCGTCCGGCAGTCCCGTCAGCACAAGGCTGAGGCGCTCGCCGCCGAACGGATTGCTCAATGCCGCGCTGATTGCAGGTAGCGCGATGGCCGTATCGGCCAGCCCGTAGACAAGGCTTGCACCGACCGGCAGTGTTTCGACGAGATGGAGGTCGTCCAGCATCGCACCGCGCTGAGTGGAGTTGCTGGTCGAGAACGCATCACCCCCCTCAAGCACGATGGCGATGCTGCGCGGCTGGCCATTGCCCGTGAAGCTGAAACTCAGCGTTTGCCACGTCAGGCCGGTGCGCGGGCTGGCACCGGCGTAGCCACCGACCTTGACGCCATCGACATAGATGCCAATCTGCGTGTTGGCCAGCACGAAGCCAGGCGCGCCAGCGTAGTCGAAGCCGAGCGTGTAAATCGCTCCGTCGATGGTGTTGACCTGGCGTTCGATACCCAGCGTCTGGTAGGCCAGCGCACGGCTGCCGTTGGTCAGCTTGAGCCATTGCGACCCGTTGCCGTCCATGGGCTGAACGGTCACGAAGTTGCTGATGTCGTTGGTCATGCGGTCGTTGGCCGACCAGATCTCGAACGCCGCCTGCTTGCCGGAAGTGGTGGTGCGAACTGTCCATCCTTCCAGTCCAGGCCCGGCGACGACGCTTGCCGCCGTTCCACCGTTCGCTGGCGTCTCCCAACTCGTCGCCACCAGCTCCCGGCTGACCGCCACGTCGCGCGGGCTCAGCGTCAGCGTCGGCGCATCAGCCACCGCGACGAACTGCGCGGTCAGCAGCTGCGTCGTCGTCGCGTACTCGCCGGTCGCGCCTTCGATGGCGGTGGCCTGCAGTTGCAGGGCCACGCTGCCGTTGAAGTCGCGCGGCGGCGTCAGCACGAGGGCGTCGAGCTGCCAGCCGGCGAGGTTGACGACATGCTGCGTCGCCGAGGGCGTGAAGCTGCGCGTGCCGTCGCTCAAGGCGAAGCCATCCGGCAAGCCGGTCAGCGTCAGCACCAACGTCTCGGAGCCGTCGTTGTCGACGAGGCCGGCAACGATGGCGTGCAGGGCCAGGGCCACGTCCTCCAGGCCGGTGGCCGTGTTGTCGCCACTGAT
Organism: Roseateles sp.; assembly: GCF_039929605.1. Classification (GTDB taxonomy): domain Bacteria; phylum Pseudomonadota; class Gammaproteobacteria; order Burkholderiales; family Burkholderiaceae_C; genus Pelomonas. The sequence goes on along the minus strand of NZ_JBDSQX010000054.1, from coordinate 92,331 downwards.
GACCAGCGAAGGGGCATCCGCTTGCGCCGCGATGTCGATGACGAGGCGGGCGGCGGGGCTGTAGAGCTCGCCGTCGAAGGCCTTGAAGCCGATGTGGGCGTAGTGCGACTGCTTATCGCCCTCGCCCGTGCCGAAGTAGCCGGCGCCGCCGGAAGCGTTGGCCGCCGGCACGAAGCGCAGGCCGCGTGCCGCGAGGCCGGCCTGACTGAAGCGCTCGCCCACCGCGACTGCGGCCCAGCTGCCGTCGGTCTGCTGACGTTGCAACTCGCCCTCCGTCGGCAGGGCCGTGATCTCGACCTGCAGCAGGTCGGGCCGGCTGTCAGGGTCGACAACCGCGAAGTGGCTCCAGCTCAGCGCGAGCGCCTCGTCCTCGGTGCCGGCGGCCTGGCCATCGGCGGCCGTCGGGGCCAGATTGGGCGTGCCGTCGTTGCTGACGGTGATGGCCACGGTGACGAGGTTGGACTCGCTCTGGCCGTCGCTGACGCGGTAGCTGAAGCTGTCGGGGCCGGCGAAGCTGCTGGCGGCTCGGTAGCTGAAGCTGCCATCCGCCAGCACGGTCAGCACGCCGTGGGCCGGGCCGGTGACGACGGCGGCGGTCAGCGTGTCGCCGTCGACGTCGAAGGCCGTGCTCAGCGGGTTGATGGCGACGGTCTGGCCGGCCTGGGCCGTGAGGCTGCGGCCGGTCAGCGTCGGCGCGTCGTTGACGGGCCTCACGGTCAGCGTGACGGTGGCCGTGTTGCTGGCCTCGCCGTCGATGACGAAGCGGTAGCTGAAGCTGTCCGTGCCGTTGTAGTTGGCGGCCGGCTGGTAGCTGAACTGGCCGTTGGCGAGCAGCACCAGCGCGCCGTGGGCCGGGCCGTCTACCTGCTCGATGGTGACGCTGGTGGCGCCAAAGACGAGGTCGTTGGTGAGCACGTTGCCGGTGGCGGTGCTGTCCTCGTCCAGCGCGACGGCATCGCCCACGGCTTGCGGGTCGCCGATGAGCTTGATGTCGCGCACGGTCATCGTGCTGGTCTGCGCGGCAAAGCCGAGCAGGTCGAAGCTCAGCAAGACGGACTTGCCCGCCAGCGCCGGTGCTAGCGCGACGAAGTAGGTCGCGCTGCCGTCGGCGTTGAGCTGCTTGCCCACCGTGGTGGCGAGGCGCTCGCGGCCGTTGGTCTGCAGATTGAGCAGCGCGTCGGAGCCGGCCAGGCCGATGCTGCCGGCGATGGGCAGACCGGTGACGGCGTCAAGCAGCGCCACTTCGAACGCGTCGAACGGGCCGGCCGCGTTGGCGAGCAGGTGCGGCGACTCGACGGTGAAGCTGAGCAGCTTGTCGTTGGCACCGAGCGTGAAGGCCTGCGACAACTGCGCCTGGCGCGAGGCGGATTCGCCCAGCGTGGCCTTGCCGTCCTGGATGACGACATTGCCGCGCGTGCTCCAGCCAGCGGCGTCCAGCAGGTCTCCGCTGCGCAGCGACGCGTAGACGGGCAGGCCGGAGGCGAAGCTGGGCGTGCCACTAGCAGCAGTCGACGGCGCTGAGGCAGTCGCAGCCGGCACCGTGAAGGCCGCCGCCGCGCCCGCTGTCGAGTGCTCCGTGACCGGGGGCGCGCCGAGGTATTGGCTTTGGCGAGCCAGCGCCTGCATGTAGAGGATGAGGTTGTCCACCTGCATGCGGGTGAGGTTCTTGTCGCGATCACCCTGGCCCAGGGCCAGGTCAAGCAGCTGGTTGACCTCGTCCGAGCGTGTCCACAACGTGGCCTCGGCCATGAAGGTGGGCACGGGCACTAGCGTCTGTGGCTGGCCGCCGGCGCCCAGCCGGTACTCGTCGGGCAGGCCCAGGCTGTGGCCCAGCTCATGGGCGAACAGCCAGCCGAAGTACTGGCCGAGCGCATTCATGCGGCTGCCGCGGTCGGCGATGCCGCCCACCAGTTCGAGGCCCTCGCGCAGGGCGGCCGGCACCGAGACAAACGGCGCGTCGCCATAGGCGCTGCCGTTCTGCTGCTGGTTGATCAGGCGGCTAAGGACGTACTCCTTGGTGCGGATGCTCTGCTCGTTGGTGACGGCGCCGCTGCCGGATGTGAGCAGCAGGTCCATCTGGTGAGAGGCGAAGTCCCAGCCCGAGTGGCCAGCCTCGACGGTGTTGCCGGCGATCGTGCCGTCCAGGCCGACGTTGGAGGTGCGCTGGGCGGTCGGGGCGTCCAGGCCGGTCATGCTGCCGAAGGAGAAGTCGATGGCGCTGTCCTGGCGGTCCGCCTGGTAGATGCCGCCGTCCACGCCCAGCGCCAGCTTCAGGCCCTCAGCCAGCGCCGCAAAATCGCCAGCGCCGAGGTCGGCGGGCAGCTTGTCGGCCACGCCGACGAGCAGGTTGTAGAGGGCCAGGTCGTTGCCGCTCAGCAACGCCACGTCGTCGAAGGCGGTGTGCGCCAGCCCGGCAGCCTGCTGCAGCAGTGTGTCGAGGCGGTCGAGATCGACGTTGACCTGCTGCGTGGGCCGCACGTCGACCCGCACCTTGGCGCTGAAGAAGACCTGTTTGTTCAACTTAATGTTCAGCGTGCTCTCGATGCGCCCGCGGTCCTGCGCGGTGGAGACCAGCGTCAGCGTGGTCGTGGCGCCCTCGGTCTCGACGGTCCAGCGGCCGTCGGTCTCGATGACGAGGCCGTCAGGGTTGTAGATCTTCAGGCTGCGCGTCTCGCCGGCGCGCAGCGACATCGCCGTGAGCACGCCGTCGATCTGGTTGAGATTGGTCAGCTCGCCGAAATAGTAGGTGCGCATCGTCATGGAGCCGGCGTCGACGCTGCCCTGCGGCGTGTTGCGCGCCATGTCGAAGCGCAACTGGCCGGGCATCAGCACGGCGTCGTAGGCATCGCCCCACTTCTTGCGCGCCTCGTCGGTCAGCCGCGCGCCGATGTCGATCTGGGCCGAGCCGCCCTGGGCCAGCGCCTGGCCGGTGCGCAGCGTCTTCTCGCCGGAGGCGACGACGGCGCTGGTGCCCGTGCCGGTGCCCAGGTAGAGGAAGTCGTTGGGCAGCGCCACCACGTCGTAGGTCATGGCGCCGTCGCTCTCGTTCTTCAGCGTGAGCTGGTGCTCGTTGGCGCGGTAGAACGCCTCGGGGCGGGCCCACTCGAGCCCCTCGTCGCCTGTGCTGGGTGTGGCGGCCGGGTTGTCGCGCAGGAAGATGATCTGGTCATCCGCCTCGCCGCTGCTGTCCTTGATGGACAGGGTCGAGCCGACGATGACGTTGTCGATGGTGACGCTGTCGGCCGACGTCAGCTGGAAGGGCTGCGAGGTGCCGTTGAGGATGTTGTAAAGCTCGATGCGAACCTCCACCGATTGCGCGGCCTGGGCGCGCACAGCGTCGGGGATCACGAACGTCTGCATCGAGCTGCCGGCCAGCTCGCGCAGCCGCAGTTCGCGATTGGCGGCGACCTCGGTGGTCGTGCCGTCCGGGTTCTGCACCACGAACTTGATCCGCAACCGGGTGTCGCTGCTCTCGTCGTAGCTGATGTTGCTGACGTTGAGGCTGAGCTGCTGCGCCGACTTGGGCAGCACCATGCGGTTGTGGGTGAGCTGCGAATACTCCTTGTCGAGCCGGAAGCCCCAGTCCGCTACCTTCTGCAAGTCGGTGCCGAAGGCGCCGATGTCCTCGTTGAACCCCAGCAACTTGTCGTAGACGAGGTAGTCGAACAGCTTGGCAAGATAGGTCTCGGCGGTCTTGGCGATCAGCGGAACCTTCAGGAAGGCCAATGGCGGATAGCTCGAGATGGCCTTGACGACGTACTTGACCAGCAGGTCGCGCAGGTAGTCGGCCATGTTGCTGATCCAGACCGTCTCGGACAGGTCCGCGAGGCTGAGGTTCGGGCCGTAGATGCCCTTGTAATTCGCGAAGGTCGAGTTGAACTTGGTGACGTCCGTCACGCCACGTTCCTTCATCGTCTGCGCATCCTTGACGGTGTCCAGCAGCACGAGGTGGGTGGCCTGGCCCGCATCCGCGCCCGTAATGGCGCCGCCGTTGTGCAGCGCCCAGCCGGGCAGCTGGTAGGTCGTCAGGAAGCGGCCGAAATACGGCCGGATGCTGGCCTGGAAGTCACCGTTGAACACCGCCGGCACCGGCGAGGTCGTCTTGCCCCACTCGGTGTTGTCCTCGTCGAGGATGACGCGCTGGCCACTGCCCGCGACGATGCGGTCATCGCTGCCGCCGCCGAGCTTGGAGAAGAAGAAGCCCGCGCCGACCCCTTCCCAGGTGTCGGCCGGATCCTCCTCATCGCGAGACTCCACGAGCGGGTCGAGCGTGGACGCGCCCTCCACCACGCGGCCGACCAGTTTGTCCAGCCGCTGCAGGTACCACGGCGCCTGGTTGTTGCCGTAGGGCGATGGCGTGGAGGCGAAGCCCTTGAGCTTCGGATCCTGCTTCTCAAAGGTGCTGTCGGCGCGCCGACGGATGATCCAGTCGGACTTGAGGTTCTTCGGATCGGCGTTCGGCGTGCTCATGACCGTGCTGAAGTAGCTCAGGCTCGTGTTGAGCGTGCCGGCATACCAGGCATGCGGACGCGAGTGGGTCTGGGCGCCCGAACCGAGCAGCGCCAGTTCGTCGTCCTTCGTGAAGCCCTTCAAGCCGGTCAGGTTGAAGTCGAAGTCGAAGCCCGCATCCCTGCGCTGGGCGTTGGCCCCAGCCAGGCTGATGCCGTTGGGCGTCACGGTCTTGTTCGGCGGGGCGTTTTCGTCCGCGACGAGCTGGAAGAAGTTGTCGGCGTAGCTGATGCCTTGCCAGGCCATCACGTCGGGGTCGAAGAATTCGGCGAAGTTGATTTGCTTGAGGCCCATCTTCTTGGGGTTCACCTCAAGGACTTCCGCGCCCTTGAGAAGGTCGCGCAACGCGTCGCTCGCGAAGAGCTTCGTGACCGTGCCCTTGAGAATCTTTTCGAGGTCGGCTGCAAAGTCGGCGCCGATGAGATCACTGACGCCCAGCGCAGGCCAGAGTCCTCCGAGTTGCAGCCCTTCGGTCAGGGCGTCGAAGAGCAGGCGCGGCACGCTGGTCAGCAGCGCGGCGATGGCGCCCGTGTCGGCATTGACCATGGCCTTGGACACCAACTCGCTCTGCATCAGCGACTCTTGATAGAAGTCGTGCGGGTCCAGCGTCGTCATCTGCAGGTCTGCGGGCTTGGGGAGCTTGTACTTCTCCACGCCCCACAGGATGCGCTGCGCCAGCTCTGAGTTCACGACCGTGCCACGGCTGTGGCCGATCAGGTGGATGTTGCCCGACAGGATCTTGCCGCCCGTGCTTTGGTCCGCCATCAGCAGCGAGGCGTACATCGCGTCCGCGGTGGCCTCGGCAAAGCCGGAATCACTGAAGCCGGACTCGATGACCCAGTCCGGCACGAGCACGACGGGCTTGTTCTGCGCGATGGCCTCCGCCAGCGTCGGCTGCTTCTTGCCCTTGTCGAGCGCGCCCCAGAGGCCGGTCACGCGGTCGTAGAGATACGCGTACCCCCCCTGGGTTTGCACGATGTCGCGCGCCAGTTCGGCGGCACCCGTGGACGAAGCGTCGGTCTTGCCCAGCAGGGCGTTGATGTAGACGGAACTCACGCCGTCCGTGCCGGACACGATCGGGGGCTGGTAGCCGTGCGTGAGCACGGTGACGGATGCGCCACCGAAGTTGGACTGCTCGTAGGCCTTCTTGACCGTGAACGGCTGCGATGCCGTGATGACGACGCCGTTGCTGAGCTTGGCCTCGGCCGCCCACCAGTAACGCTGGCCGGCGGTCAGCTTGAAGTTGGCGAACAGATCCATGTTCGCAAAGTCTTCGAACTTGATGACCTGGCCAGCCTTCAGGAGCTTGCCCTCGCTGATGTCGAGCGCCGTCAGGATGCGCTCGTCATGCACCGCCTCGTTCACGCGCTTGTCGGCCTCATCGGCCCAATTGGGCAGGTTGGGCACATCGTTCGGGAACAGGCCCTCGCCCGGGCCGAAGGTGCTGACGTAGATGTTCAGCTCAACGATGTCCTGCGATGACTTCAGTTCGAAGATCGGCCGCTGCTCGGCGTTGACGCGCGGGCTGATGAGGTCCAGATCGCCGTTGGACGCCAGCGACGCGACGGCGAAAGACTTGGGCAGTTCGTCGTAGCGGCGCGGCAGCAGCGCGTCGTTGCCCTGATCGATGGGCTTGCGCAGATCGCCGGTGGTGTTGGCCTCCGCCGCATTGATCAGGCCCAGCGTGCTGTACTCGAAGAACGTCGAGAAGAAGCGGCTGTAGTAGCCGTCGCCCGGGCCGCCGTACTCTTCAACCATCGCGCTGACCAGCAGTTTGCTGCCGTCAGCCGACATCGACAGGTTGTCCAGGCTGGCGCCCTCGATGGGCGTGGTGGCCCCCAGGTACACCGCCTTGCCGAACGGGTCCTTGATGATGCCGATCTTGCCGCCCACCTGCTTGTTGATCAGCAGCCCGTCCATGAAGCCGATCTCGTCAAAGATCAGGTTGTAGTCGGCCACGAAGGCGTACTGGCCGTCCGGCGTCACCGCCACGCCGGAGGCGTGTTGGATGTTCTGGAAGAACTGCGTGCCGTTCCACCACTGCGGCTGGCTGGGCTTCAGCAGCGGCGCATTGATGGCCGCATTGCCCCAGGCGCCGCTCTGGGCGTCGCGCGACACGGTCACGGCGGCGAAACCCTTGTTGTAGGCGCCCGAGGTGCTCATGACGAACTGGCCCACCTCTGGCCCGGCGCTGATGTAGTACGGCACCTGGCCGGTGCGGGCGGCAACGGCGCTGAAGTCGAGGTGCTTCACATCCTCCGCCGCCACGCGCAGCGCACGGTCGGCGCCGTCACTGTCCTTGACCTGTTGCTTCCAGGCCTTGTCCATGGTCTGCAGGTCGATGATGAACACGTCGCCCTTCTCGTGCGCGCCCAGGCCAATGCGCGTGGCGCGCTCCAGCGGCGCGGTGACGCCCAGATAGCGCCCGCCACTCACGGCCAGGTCGACGAAGCCGCTCACGCCGGTCTTGACCGACCCCGGCAGCAAGAGCTGCTGCACGTCCTTGAGAAACTGCGGATCCTTGCTGTTGACGTTGACGCGCAGCAACCGCGGCGCTGTGCCCGTGTTGTAGCTGGCCCCCTCGGCGATGTAGAGCCAATCACCGGCCACCGCGATGGAGGCGATGTTGGTCGTCGAGTCCGGCAGCACCAGCGTGTAGACCAGCTTGCGGCTGACCATGTCGATCATGTAGATCTTGCCGGCGCCAGCGACGTAGACGACGCGGTTGTCGGTCCCATAGGCCAGAGCGTCGGTCTTTAGCCCGGTCAGATAGCCCGGTAGGTCCACCACCTCGTTGAGGACATTGAGCACCGAATCGCCACCCGGCTGGGTGGGCTTGACGCCATCGGTGAACTGCACGTGCAGGCGATCCAGCACCACGCCCATTTCGCGCTGGGGCTTGAGCTCGATCGGATAACTTGGGTTGCCGGACAGGAAGCCATAGCCATCGCCCGCTGTGCCGTCCGCATTGATCTTCTCGCCCACGCGCTCGACCCAGATCTCGTGCAGAGCCAGGGCCACCTTGTTCGGCTGCTCCGCCGTGCCGGCGAAGTTGGGGATCTTGACTTTGGCTGAGGTCTTGGTGACGGCGCTGACCTCCAGCGTGTCCCAAAGCAGGCCGCGGTCGGGCGCGGAATTGGGCGCGGTCAGCCCGCTGCCGACGGGCTTGATCCAGACCCGCAGCCGGGTCGTGTTGTCGCCCTCCAGCTTGAAGAAGTCGCCGGTCAGCAGGAAGGTGCTGTCGTCGAGCTGCTCGATGCCGGTGATCGTCGGATCGCCCACGGCCTTGGGCGTCATCGGCGTGACCGTGATCTTCAGTTCGTCACCCTCGACGCTGGCGGTGCCGGTCTGGTGGTACTGCGCCGTGGTCGTGAACGTGCTCAGGCCGAAAACCGCCGTCGGCAGCATCGCCATCAGGCCGATGGCGGTGCCGCTGGCAACCAGGTTGCCGCTAGCGGCCACCATCATGGCCATGTTGATGGCGTTGAAATAGATGTACTGGTAGTTGGCGTCGAGCGACACGAACTTGCTCACCGCAGCGCCTGTCTTCGGGTCCTTGCTGATGCGCCGCGCGGAGACGAGGTAGTCGCCCGAGCTGGTCACGCCTGGATACGGCGGGCTGGCGGTGCGAGCCTGGCCGTCTGCGCCGATATGGCCGTTGTCGACGACCCACCAGGTGTCCTGGACGGAGCCATCTTCCAGCGTGATGGTCCCACGGCGCAGGATCATCACCTCGTAGGCCGTCGGGTCCAGCCCGAGCGCCGCCGCGGCGAGCTGGATGGGATGCGCACTCTTGGCGTCGCCGATGTCCAGACGGAAACCCGAGAGCACCTCAAAGCCGTCGAAGCTGGGCGCCGCCAGCGGCAGGTTGTCCAGGTCGAGGTCGGTCAGGGTGACTTGGCGCGGCGCGGCGAACGCGCCGGCGGCAATGGCGACCTGCAGGCCATTGCCGGTCTGCAGCACAGCGCCGTCTTCATCGACCTGGATGCTGGGCGCCTGACTCGTGACGAGGGCTGGCGCGACGACGTGGACCGTCAGTTCGACCTGGCCCGACTTGTAGATGGCATAGACCTTGGTGGTGCCCGCAGCCTTGGCCTTGATGAGGCCGTCCAGCCCCACCTCGACGATGCTGGTGTCGCCGACGAAGTAGCTCGTGAAGTACGAGTCCGCCAGCTCGTGACCCGACAGCACGTCGGTCAGCTTGATCGGGCGCTGGCCGGCACCGCTGCCGCCGGCGGCGGGCGCCACCAGCGAGACGGAGCCGGGATAGACATCCAGGCCGCCGAGAGCCAGGTTCAAGGTCTCGGCACTCGGGCCCCCCACCTCGTAGCTGCGAACGCCCTGGAGTACGCCGTGGCTGGCGCGCGCATAGCCCCAACCGTCAGCCTCGCCCTTCAGCAGCGTGTCGCCGGGTGTGACGACTACCTTGGCGACGCCGTCCTGCCAGTTCTCCACCGTCCACTGCAGATAGTTCCCCGTCAGCGCCACGCCCTTCTCGTCGGCGAAGTCGCCGTAGGCCTGCAGCTGGCGCGTCTCGCCGGAGCGCAGCGGCCCCATGTCGACGATGTCGATCGCCAGCAGCGCCGCCGAGCTGACGTTGAACTGCAGCACGATGGGGCCGCTGGCGCCCCAGCCGTCGTCGGCCTCGATGGTGATGGCCGCCGAGCCGGCATAGCCTGGCTCGGGCTTGAACAGCAGCGTGCGGCCATCGGCGGCCAGTTGCGCCGTGCCGTGGGTCGCACCGATGACGCGCCAGAAGACGCTGTCGCCCTCGCGGTCTAGCGCGACGTTGTCGAGCGCCAGCCATTTGCTGAGGTCGGTGTGCGTGAGCACCGGTGTGGCGGTCGCCATGCTGAGCGGCGCAAGGTTGGCCCGCCAGCCGTAGTTGGCGTAGAGCACCTGGCGATCCGTGTCGTTGGCCGTGCCGTTGCCGTTCAGGTCGACACCAGAGGCTGCGAATGCGGTGGAGTCGCTGCCGTCGATGCGGCCGTCGCGGTTCAGGTCGCCGGCGATGCTGACCCTGATGCTGGCCGCACCGTTGCCGGTCAGCGTCAGCAGCTTCAGGCCGGCTTCGGTCACGCGCACGAGCGTAACGGTCTTGCCGCCGTTGGCCACCTGGCCGAGCACGGTGGCGCCTTCGACGGCTAGGCTGGTGCCTGCCGCCGTTTCTATGGCGTAGACGATGGCGCCAGCGGCACCCGGCGCCTTCACGGTGCTGGCGAGCTCGCTGTCGCGCACGACGAAGCTGAACCGTGCCGGCGTGCCGGTGTTCAGCGTGCCGCTCCAGGCGTTGTTAGGTGTGGCGACGCTGGCGAGCCAGCCCGCCGCCGTGCCGAACTGGGCCGTGATGGGCTCACTGATGACGCTGCCGTCGGCGTGGTAGCCGATGCTCTCGTTCAGACTGCCGTCGCCGTACAGGCTGCGCGCGAGTGCGAGGCGGCCGGTGCTGTCGTAGCGGTAGACGATGGCCGCGTCGGCTGTGGCCGTCTGGCGGCCGACGACGCGCTCGATGCGGCCTTGGCTGTCGCGCTCGAAGACGAGGCGCGTGTTCGGGTCGCTGCTGCCGACCAGGGCCACCCCGGCGTCCGACACAAGCCATTGCTGCCCGTCAGCAAAGCGCACGCTCTGCATCTGGCCACGCGCGTCGAGCTGGTAGCTCGTGCCGTCGGGGCCCGTCAGCAGGTAGGCGGTAGGCTGCCACGGCAGGCCGGTGACGCGGTCCAGCAGGCGCTGGCCTTGCGGCAGCAGCGCGACCGGGATGGTCGGGTCGGCGTTCACCACCGACAGGCTCCAGCCCGCCGTGCTGCCCGTGAAGACGGGGCGCTGCACCAGCGGCGAGGTCGGGTCGCTGGACAGCGGCGTGCCGGCCGTGCCGAGCGTGAAGCTCAGGGACTCGGTCGCCGCGTTGGCGGCGGACAGGCTGGTGGGCACCTGCAGCCAGACGCGCGCACCCAGCGTCCAGGCGGCGGCGGCGCCGAGCGCATCGCTGCCGGCCTGGTCGTGGCTGAGTCGGGTATCCAGCAGCGGCAGCGTCCAGTTGCCGAAGTCGCCGGTGCCGTTGACGTCCAGGCTGCGCGTCAGCGCGAGGTCGTGGCTGCCGAGGCGGAAGACGGCGTCCGTGGCCTGGGCCTGCACGAGCTGCTTAGCGGTCGAGTCGACCAGCACGCGGGTCGTGACCTCGGTCGTGCGGCCGGTCAGGTCCCAGCCGCGCAGGCGCAGCAGGTAGACGCCGTTCGCCCAGCGGGACGGGTCCAGCGTCGCCAGCGTCAGGTCGCCGTTGACGGCGGCGGCGCTGTAGTCGGCGGACGCCAGCGTGCGCCAGGCGGACTCATCCACACGGTCGCCATTGGCGGGTGCGGCTTCGAGCACATAACCCATCAACTGCAGGTCGGCGATGCGGGCGGTCAGCGCGGTCGTGCTACCGATGACGGCGGGGGCCAAGCCGCCCGTGTCCAGCACGCCGGTGAAGGCCAGCGTCGGCGCGGTCGTGTCCAGCGGGTCACGCACGCGCACGGTCTGCGTCGTCGTGGCGGAGAAGCCGTCGGCGTCGACGGCCGTCACGCGCAGCTCGATGAGGCCGGGCTGGCTCGGCGTGATGCGCACGCGGCCCAGGCCGTCGAGGGTGACCGGCACCCAGTCGGCCTGGCCGATGCCTGCGCCGCGCGCCTGCACGGTGATGCTGGCGATGGGGCTGAAGGCGTCGGCGCGCACGGTGGCGAGCACCACCTGGCCGGGCAGCACGGGTGTGCTGGGGGTCAGGTTGACGAGCAGCTTGGGCGCGTTGGCGCTGGCCTCGGCGACGACGCGCAGCACGAAGCTGTTGGTCGTCGAGTTGCGGCCGTCGCTGACCGTGACCAGCACGGTGAAGTCGCCGACCTGGCCGGGGCCGGGCGTCCAGTTCAAGCGGCCAGTGGCGGCGTCATAGGCCGCGCCCTCGGGCAGGCCGAGGAAGCTGATGCCCAGTGCGGCGGTCTGCGCCGTGCCATCGGCGTCGAACAGGCGCAGGGCGCCGACCGGGGCCGTGGCGCCCTTGACGACGGGCAGCGAGAAGCTCTGGCCCACCAACAGCGCATGGCTGGCGGTGCTGATCTCGGGGGACTGGTTCACGTCGAAGACACGAACCTGCACCGTGCGCGTGACGGTGACCTGGCCATCCGTCGCGCTGAAGTTGAAGGTGTAGGCACGCGTGTCGGCGGTCGCGTTGTTGACGATGTCCGGGCCGGGCGTCCATTCGAAGTAGCCGGTGGCGGCGTCGAAGAACACGCCGCTGGGCACGTTGGCGTCGTAGATCAGCGCGAGCTGCGTGGCGTCGTTGTCGCCGTCGGTCGTGCGCATCGCGAACGACAGCGTCTGGCCCTCGGGCACGAGCTGCAGCGGCATCGGCAGCAGCACCGGCGCCTGGTTCACATTGGCGACGACGACCTCGACGTCGCGCGTGAAGCTGGCGGCACCATCGCTGGCGGTCAGCTTGAGCAGGTAGCGGCCGGGCGCGGCGCCGTTCTGGTTGTCACTCTGGGCGGCGAAGAGGCCGGGCGTCCAGCGCAGCTGCAGGCGCGTCTGGCCGCCGCTGCCGGCGCCGGGCACGAGCAGCATGCCGGCAGGCAAGCCTTCCACAGTCCAGTGCAGCAGGTCGAGGTCGGCGTCGAGGCCGGAGAGGTCGATGGCCAGCGGCGAGCCCTCGTCGACCTTGACGACGGTGCGCGTGCCGGCGAGTGGGTCGCCCTGCACGGTGCCACCGGTCGCGGCAATGGCGAACAGCGTCGGCGTGGCGTTGGCGGCGCGCACGACGATGCGCAGGTCGCGCACGGCGGTGTTGGGCACCGGCGGGTGCTGCGGGTCGAGCACATAGCCGGCGTCGGCCGGGGGCAGGCCCGAGTCGGTGACGGCCAGGCTGATGTCGAAGTTGCCCGTCAGGCCAGCGGCCGGCGTCCAGACCAGCGTGGCGTGGCCGTAGCGCGGGTCGCTCTCGATGCGCGCGCCAGCGGGCAGGTTGGTGGCGGCGTAGGTCAGCGCGTCCTGGTCCATGTCCGAGACGAGGATGGGCACGCGCAGTTCGGTGCCGGCCACGGCGACGACCTGGCTGGGCAGCGTGATGACAGGCGCCTCGCTCGGGCTCTTGACCGTGACGACGAAGCTCTTGGCCGTGGCCAGCACCTGGTTCACGTCGCCGTCGCCGTTGTCCTGGGCGACGACCGTCAACGTGTAGTCGCCGCGCTGGCCCGCGCCGGGCGCGAAGCGGATGACGCCGGTCAACTTGCCGGCGCTGTTCAGCGTCTGCGTGTAGGTGGCGAAGCTGGGCAGGCCCTGAACGGTCAGGGTCAACGCGTTGCCGTCGGCGTCCGTCGCCTCCAGCGGAATCTCCAGCACCGCGCCGCGGTCGACGAAGGCGTTGGTGACGTCCCTGATCTCGGGCGCGCGGTTGGCGTTGCTGACGACGATGGGCAGCGTGATCTGGCTGGTCAGCGGTGTGCCGGTGCCATTGCCGTCGTCGGTGGCCTTGACGGTGACGTAGTAGGTGCCGGCCTGGGCATAGCCCGGCGTCCAGATGAGTTCCAGCGTCTCGGCGTCAAAGCTAGCGCCCGCCGGCAGGCCGGTGACGACATAGCTCACGCTGGCGGTGCCGCCTGCCGGGCCGCTGGCTTCGCCGCCAGGCGTCAGGCGCACCTTGGGCTCGAAGGTCGGGTTGTCCGGGTCGAAGGCGAACACGCTGATGCGCAGCGGCTGGCCTTCCAGCACGGCCCAGGTTTGCACCGGGTCGAACACCGGCGCGCCGTTGGCGTTGCGCACGTCGAACTTGAGCTCGCGCTTCACGGCGGTGACGTACTTGCTGCCGTCGGCTGCGGTGAAGGTGGCGATCAAGGCAATCGGCACCGTCAGCAGGCCGGCCTGGGCATAGCTGGGCGTCCAGGCGAGCCAGCCGGTGTCGGCGTCCAGCGTGGCGCCGCCGGGCAGCACCTCGGCGCTCCACTTCAGCGTGACGCTGCTGCCGTCGGCCTGCTGCAGCCCGCCCGGCACGGCGCCGGGCAGTTGCAGCCCGAAGCGGTCGCCTTCGCGCAGCACCTGCGTGTCCAGCGTCGGGAAGATGGGCAGCGGGTAGCCCTGGGTGACGGTCAGGTTGAAGCGGCGCTGCACCTCGTGCTTGCCATCGCTGGCGACGACGGTGATGTCCTTGTAGACGCCGGCCTGGTCATAGCCCGGCGTCCAGCTCAGGATGCCGGTGGACGCGTCGAAGAAGGCGCCTGCGGGCAGGTTGCGCACGAGGAGGGTGACGGTGTCGCCGTCCTCGTCGCTGGCCAGCAGCGGCAGCTGCAGGCTGTCGCCCTCTGCCAGCGTCAGGTTCTCGACCGCGTCGACCACCGGCACATGGTTGGCGCCGGCCACGTCGAGCGTGAAGCGGCGCAGCGCGACGCCGCCGCGGCTGTCGATGACGCGCATCAAGATCTGGTTGTCGGTGCGGTCGGTAGCCTGCGGTGTCCAGTGCAGCGTGGCCTTGTTGCCGTAGCCGCTGGCGCTGCTTTCGACCAGCGGGTCCTGCGTGATCGTCATGCCGGCAGGCGCGCTGACGAGCTCCCAGAAGAACAGGCGGCCATCGGTGTCGACGGCGCCGAGCGAGGCCGTCCAGGCCGCGCCGGCAGTGGCGGCTGGCAGGGCGACGGTGGCGAGGTCCAGGCCGCCATCGGTCTTGATCTGGCCCAGCACCGGCGGGGTGTTGTCGTAGGGCAGCGCGTAGACGCCATGGCCGAGGTTGACCTTGACGATCTGGCCCGAGCCCGGCGTGGTGCCGAAGCTGGACGCCGGGCGCACGGTGACCGTGCGGTTGGCGAGCGTCTCGCCAGTCTTCAGCGGGTGACCCTGCAGCGCCGCCGTCAGGTCCAGCACCCACAGCTCGGCCTGGGCGCCATCGCCCTGGGCGGCGCCCAGGATGCTGTCGCCGAAGTAGCGGCCCGGGTCCAGCAGCAGCATCAGCGGGCCCTTGAGGTCGTCCACGCCGATGTTGGTGATGTTGACGTCGTAGCTGATCGCACCGGTCAGGCGGTCGGCGCGGGTGTCGGCGAACTCCAGCCGCACGAGGTTGGAGATGTCGGTGACGGCCGTGAACACCAGGCCCCAGGCTTCGCCCAAGGTGACCTGAGCTCCACTGCGCACCGAGGTGACGATCTCGACGCGCCAGCCGCCGGCAGACAGGTTGGGCAGCGTGAGGATGACGCTCTTGCTCGCCGCATCCCAGCGCACGCTCTCGGGCGTCAGGATGAGGTGGCTGTTGGCGCCGGTGGCGATGAGGCTGTAGTTCTTCGGGTTCAGAACCGAGGACGGACTGGTGGTGTCGGCGCCGTCGGCACCGGTCCACATCGCCTGGTCGAAGCTGATCGCGAGCTGGGTCAGCGGCAGCGGCACAAGGGCGCCGTCGGTGACGCTGGCGGAGATGACCTTGGGCGCCTTGATGGGCGCGAGTTCATCGATGCGGTTGGTCTGCGCGACGAGCACGCGGCCGTCGGCGGTGGCGACGATGCTCTCGCCGCGCGTGCCACCTTCGGCGAGCTTGAGGCTGCGGCGGCTGGACAGCTCGATGGCCCACACGGCGCTGGTGTGCGCGACCGCAGTGGCGCCGCTGTCGGCGACCGGGCGCTGCGCCGTGTTGCTGCTGGCCAGCAGCAGGCCGGCCAGGCCGGTGCCGGCCTTGCCGAAGGTGATGCTGTCGACCAGGCCGGGCAGGCGGTATTCCAGTTCGGCGCGGCCGACGGTGCGGCCGCTCATGGGGAAGCTGACGATGTCGGTCGTGGCCTCGGGCAGGGCGCCCTTCACATCGCTGCCGGTCCAGCGCACGGCCCACAGGCGGTTGTCGGGCCCGAAGGCCAGGTCGCCGACGCGGGTGTTGCTGAAGTGCTTCCAGGCCTGGGCGGCGCTCGTGGCCTTGGGGTCGAAGATCTCGACGCCGTTGCCGCTGGCGACAAAGATGAGGCCGGTGCCGGGCTGGATGGCCAGCGCATGCGTCAGCGGCTCGCCTGCGGGCGCGTGGGTGCGGCTGATGACGGCGCCGCTGCCGGCGTCGATCATCAGCAGCTCGGAGCCGGTCATGACCCAGAGGTTGCCGACGGCGTCCAGCGCCATGTCGAGGATGGCGGCTTCGGTCGTGAACAGCGGCTGCACGGAGCGACCGCCCTCCTTGGCGAAGCGGAAGACCTGGTTGCGTTCGGCACCGGCGCTGGCGAGCACCGAGCCGTCGGCCAGCTCGACCATCGCCAGCGCGCCTATGGCACCCTGGCTGGCGCCAAAGCCGCTGGCGAAGCCGCGCAGCTGCAGCGGTGCGAGCACCGATTGCAGGTCGGCACCCAGGCCGCCGAGAGCCGGCGTGATGACGAAGCCGGGCAGCCTTTGCGCGGCCTGCGCGAACAGGTCGCTGGGGCTGTAGTTGCGGTCGGGTGCGGCGGCGGGCAGTTCACCGGTCTGGTCCAGCGTGTCGGTGACACCCAGGCCTTGCTGGGCCTCGGTGCGGCTGCCGTCGTCGGGCAGCACGGCGTTGCTGATGCTGGCGGCCTCGCGGTTGCCGGCGTTGTCGGTCGCGACGGCCAGGAACTCGTAGGTCTTGCCGGCCTGGCCGGTGAAGATCGCCGTGCTCTCGGCGCCGGCCACCTGCTTCTGCCAGATCTTGAAGTCGCCACCGTCCTCGGCGACGTAGACGGTCACATGCTTGACGCCGGCCGCGTCGTCTGCGGCCTTCCAGTTCAGCTTGTAGGTGGGCTGGCCGTTGGCGTTGTTGCCGTTGCTGGTCACGGTCAGCGTGGTCACGGGCGCGTCGGCGTCCAGCGTGTGGCTGATGGCCGAGCTGACGATGGGCGGCGTGGCGTCGAAGAACACGCGGGCCGCCGCCGTGATGTTGGCGCCGCTCTGCGCGGTGTCACTGGCGCTGATGGTGTAGCTGGCAAAGCCGCCCGTGGCCTTGCCGTTGGCGTCCAGCGGCAGCAGGCCGCGGGTCGGGTCGTGCAGCACCTCGCCGGTATCGGGGTCGATGGCCTGCAGCAGCCAGGTGGCCACGCGGGCCTCGGCGTCGATGCCGGCGCTGACGCGCAGCACATAGCCCTTGCCGGTGGCGCCGGTGAAGTCGAAGTCGCCCTGGAAGACGGCCTGGCCGGTGGGAATGTGAATGTTGATGTCGCCGATCTTCAGGTCGCCCAGGCGCAGGCTGCGCGAGTCGAGGTCGGGGTCGATGGCCGTGACGAGACGGATTTCTCCCACGGCGGCGCTGGTCGGGTTGTTGAAGCTGATCGTGTAGGGCAGCGCGTAGTCGGTCGGCACATAGGTCGAGCCGTTGGCTGCGGGCAGGGCCTGCGGGCCGCGCACGCTGACGGCAGCACCGGCATTGGCTTGCGCCTGGGCGGCCTGCTGCAGGTAGCTGGTGAGGTTGAGCGCCTGCGGGCCGACGGGGCGGAACTCGGCGTCCAGCACGCCGATGTGGCGCAGGTACTCCAGCTCGGCACGGTTGCCGGCGAAGACGTCGAAGCTGATGAAGTGCGTGGCCTGGCCGGCGTGCTGGTCGTAGTCCGTCGCGTTCGGTGCCACGGGCACGGGGATCTCGACGGTGCCGCCGTCCTCGACCTCGCGCACTTCCACATAGTCGACCGGTGCATGCGCGGCGTTGCGGTCGCCGGCGTAGCTGGCCGTGTCGCCGTACCACTGCTGCACCTTGGCGAAGAAGCCGAGCAGGTCGTTCTGCGTGCGGTAGCTGTCACCGGCCTTGGCCATCAGGATGCCGGTGGCCAGCGTGGCATTCAGGCTCAGCACCAGCTCGTCGCTGCGGATGGCCGGGGCGCTGCCCTCGGCACGCAACAGGCCGGCGGCTTCCAGCGCGCCCAGCCAGCCCTTGACCCATTGCGCCTCGTCGGCGGCCAGCACGGCCAGCGTGTTGGGCGCGGTGGCGTCGGCCAGGATGGCCGCGCGCAGCGCCTGGGCGTGGCGGGTCTGGTCGGCAATGAACTCGTCGCGCGTCAGCGTCGTCACGCTGGCCAGCGTGTCGAAGCGGAAGGGCATGGCGACCGCCTCTTCCTTGGTGATGTGGACTTCCGGGTCGGTGGACAGGAACTTGGCCGTCAGCCCCGGAGAGATGCGGTTCAGGCCGCTAACACCTTCATCGAGCAGGCCCGCAGCCTTCCAGTCCGGGCGGATGGCGTAGAGCTTGTCGCGCAGGCCTTCGAAGTCGTAGTTGATCCACTCGGCCAGGCCCGGGTAGGTCTGGACCTTGAAGGTGGCGCCGGCAAAACCGTTGGAGGCGAGGTCGAAGGCGTAGCCGGGCGCGAGGTTCCAGCCGTTGGTGTTGGTCATGCCGTCCAGCGCTGCCCAGGGCACGTCGGCGCGCACGCCGGTCGTCGGCGTGGTGCCATAGCTCTGGTTGTTGCCGTCGCCGGCTGCAATCGCGCCATCGGGCTTGCCGCCGACGTTGGCGCCGAACACGACATAGGGCAGGGCCAGGCCTTCCAGCACATTGGCGCTGTTGCCCATGTCGGTGGCGCCGACGTCGAAGCGCACGTAAGGCGTGTCGACGTTGGTCAGGCTTTGCAGGCTGACGCTGTAGGTGGCCGCGTCGCCAGGCGCGATGTTGCGCGGGCCGCCGACGCCGATGGCCGCGTCGACCTCGATCATGCGTTCGACGAGGTAGCGGTAGGGCTCGACGACGCGCGACCCGTCGGGGTTGGTGACGATGACGTCGTACAGCCCCAGCGGCACATGGCGCAGGTCGAAGACGGCGCGGATGTGCGTCGCGTCCAGCACCTGCCAACGCTCGGGTTCGATCTCGAACTCCCCCGGGCGGGCCAGCTTGACGAGGGCGCCGGCGCCGAAGCGGGCGCCCTCGATGTCCATCGTGACCCAGCGGTGGTCGTCGTCGCCGACGCCGCCTTGATCAGGCGTGATCTTGGTGATGGACAGCGGCAGCAGGTCGGCGCGCAGCGTGACCGGGGTGGCATTGCCGCCCTGGCGCGAGCGCACGAGGATGTAGTAGTCGCCGGCCTTGGTGGTGGGCACCAGCAGCGTCTGGTCGGGCGAGACCGGGTTGCTGTAGGCCACGTCGAAGGCGCTGCCGGTGGGCACATCGTTCCAGCGGATGTAGACCTCGTTGGCGCCGCTGGCGGCGGTCGAGTCGAGCAGCACGCGCAGCGTTTCTCCGGCGCCGACGCTGACCTTGTAGACCTGCGTCTGGCCGTTGGACAGCGTGGCGGACAGCGTCTGTGCCACGGTCAGCACCGGCACGGTGACGTTCAGCGTCGCGCCCGAGGCGGTGCGGTTGTTGGCCTCGCCGGGCGGCAGGTTCAGGCCGGTGTCGGTGTAGGTGATCTTGCCTTCAAAGACCTCGTTGTAGAGGTCCGGCCGCACGATGACGCGCCAGCCACCGTCCTTCAGTGCCGGCAGCTTGGCCGTCAGCTTGGCGGTGTAGCTGCCGTTCTCGCCAAGATCGCCGACGTGGGCGACCTTGCCGATCTGGATGTCGTTCAGGTCCCAGGCGTTGTCGGCGGACAGGTAGAGCGCATCCGTCCAGCGGCCGTAGGCGGGGTTGACAGACGTGTTCTGGATCGTGAAGGTGATCTCGACCTCGTCGCCGACCTTGGCGCTGCTTGGTACGACGACGTTGCTGACAACCAGATCCGCCGGCGGCGGCGTTTCGATGCGCATGGGCTGGATGGCCGCCGCGTTGTTGTTGTCGTCCTTGCCGAACTCCAGCACCTGGCCGGTCTCGCCACTGCCCCAGATGCGCGCCGGGTCGGTCACCACGAAGACGTAGTAGGGCCCCTCAAGGTCTCGCGGCGCGGTGTAGGTGAGCGAGCCGGTGTAGCTGGCGCCGGCCGCGAGACCGCCGCCGTGTTGCACGTAGCCGAGGTAGCGGTCCTTGTTCAGGTCCAGGAAGCGGTCCTTGGACAGGTAGACCATGTCGTACCAGCTGCCCTGGTCCGTCGGCGTCTTGCCGCCGAGGTTGTCGACCTTGTAGGCGACGGTGAAGTTCTGGCCGGCGATGACCGCGTCGGGCGCGGTGACGCTGGTGACCTGCAGGTCGGGCGGCGCGGCCAGCGTGATCGGCAACGCGATCTGCGCGGTGTTGTTGGCCTCGTCCTTGAACTCCAGCACGCCGTTGGCACCGCTCTCGGTGATGACCGGCAGGCCGCTGCGGATGGTGCTGGGCACCTGGGCGGAGAAGTCCCGGAAGACGCCGGTGTCGGCCTTGACGATGAGCTTGAAGTCGCCGCTGATGGACGTCGGGATCGCGAAGGTGGCCGATTGCGTGTAGCTCTCGCCCGGCTTCAGGTAACGCGGCTTGCCTAACGCGTCGGTCAGGTAGACCTGGCGAGCGCGCAGCAGCACTTCAGCCTCGCTGCCGCGGTCGACGAGCGGGTAGTCGCTCGGGTCCAACGTCGCATCACGCGACAGGTAGACGCCGTCGAACCAGCCGGGCACGCGGGTGTCGCGCGTGCCGCGGTTGGTGACCGTCCAGGTCGCGGTGATGGTGTCGCCCGAGCCCGGGTTGGGGTTGTTGACGGTGATCAAGTCGATCTGCAGATCGGGCTCACGGTAGATGATGTTCAGCGTGCCCTGACCGAGGTTGTTGTCGCGGCGGGCACCCTCGAAAACCGAGGTGGTGTAGTAGATATCGCGGGTGTAGGCGTTGAAGTCGCTGTGCGGCGTGGTCGGCGCGACGATCTCATCTTGCGACTGGTAGCGCGGGTCGGCGCTTTCACCGCGCCCGATCTCGGGGGCGAGCGACTCGGGCTGGTGCTTGCCGTCCGCCATCACGTAGATGTAGTACTTGCCGTCGGTGCCCGGTGGCAGCTTGACGACGGCGCTGGCGGTGTAGCTCTCGCCTGCGCCCAGCGTCGCGGTGTTGCTGTGCACGACCGAGCCGATCTGCGTGGCGCGCTGCGGGATGAAGGTCGGGTCCGGGCTGACCCAGATGTTGTCCAGCCAGCCTTTGGTGCCGCTCCAGACGGCTGCGCCAAAGTTCTGCACCGTCCAGGTGACGGTCGTGTCCTCGCCGGAGTAGTTGGTCGGCAGCGTCGTGACGTTGGTGACGCGCAGGTCGGCCGGCGCGTTGGTGACGTTGGACGCGGCGCGGTTGACGTTGTTGTCCTCCGCGACCTCGGTCACCTCGTTGCGGCCCGTGAAGCCGTAGTTGGCATCGGTCTGCACGACCAGGTAGGCGCCGCTGACCGAGGGGCCGAGGTCGACCGTCTGGCTGACGCTGTAGGACTCGCCGTTGCCCAGTGCGCGCTGCTGCTTGAACTCGCCGAGCAGCCAGTAGACCTTGGCCTGCGTGGGATCGGGGTTGTCCATCAGCCAGACCTTGTCGGTCCAGGCGCCGCCGAAGGCGTCGGCGCGGTTCTTCACCGTGTAGCTGAAGGTGTAGCTGCCGGCGGCCGCTGCGTTGGCGGGCGCGATGACGCTGGTGACCTGCAGGTCGGGCGGCGTGATGCCCAGCACCTTCATGGGCCCTAGGCCGTCGGCGTCGCGCGACTTGTAGTTGTTGTTGTCGATCTGGGTCGGATCGTCGGGGTTGATGTTGCTGGAGAGCGTGTCCTCCAGGATCGCGTCGTAGGTGTCGCTCCAGACGGTGACGTAGTAGCGCGCCGACTGGATGTCGTCGGGGATCTGCACGTTGGCGGTGCCGAGGTAGTCCTCGCCGATGGCGAGGTGGCCGGTGTGCGTGATCTGGCCAATCTTGATGTCGCCCTTGCCTGGGTTGGGGCGGGTCTTGTCGACGGTCAGCCAGATGGTGTCGGTCCAGCTGTTGGTGGAGGCGGCGTCGCCGCGCGTGGTAGCCGAGCCCTTGTTGGTGACCTTGTAGCGCACCTCGATGGTGGCGCCGTGCACGGCCTGGTCGGGAGCGACGACGTCGCTGGTGACGAGGTCGGCGAACGGGATGGGGTTGATGTGGATGCGCTCGGCGCGCGTGTTGTTGGCTTCGCTGGGGTATTCGTCGACACGGTTGGCGCCGTCGGCGGCCACGATGATGTAGACATCGCCGCGGTAGCGGATGGGGATGTCGACGCCGTTGACGGTGGTCGTGTAGGGATCACCGCCCGGGCTCAGGGCCGAGCCGCTGTCGACACGCGCCAGCAGCACGTCGTCGGCGCTGACGATGCCGTCCAGGGACAGGTAGACGTAGTCCTGCCACTGGCCCGAAGTGGCCTCGGGGCCGAAGTTGCCGACCGTGAACTTCAGGCCCAGGCTGGTGCCGGCTGTCACGCTGGCGGGCAGGTCGATGTCGGTGACGCGCAGGTCGGGCCGGTCGTTCAGGCTGACGACGATGGCGTCGGTGTCCGTCGTGGTGTTGTTGTCGCGCGCGCTGCCGTACTCGTAGACCTGCGGGCTGCCGCCGGTGCCGACCAGGCTGTTGGTGACGACGCGCAGGCGGTAGCCGCCTTCGATCTTGCTCGGCAGGCGGACCTGCTCGGTGCGGCTGTAGCGCAGGCCGGCGTCCAGGCCGCGGTCGTAGACGTAGTTGCCCAGCACCACGGTGGAGCCGTTAGGCGCCAGCAGCAGCACGGTGTCCTGCCACTGGCCGGCGGCGCGGGCAATGCCTTGGTTGAGCACCGTCCAGCTGACGTCGACGAGGGCGCCTTCCTGCGCGGCGGCCGGTGCGTCCAGGGCTTCGACGACGAGGTCGGGCGAATCGCTCAGCGTGACGGGCACGGCCAGCGAGTGGCCCACGTTGTTGTCGGCGTAGATGAACTCGTAGGGGCCACTGGTGGAGACATTCAGGAACCAGTCGCCCGAGATGCCCTCCGGCAGGCGCACGTTGATGCTGCGGTTGTAGGTGTCGCCCACGGCCATCTGGCCGAGGTGGCCGGCGCTGCCGAGGTTGTAGGTCTGGCCGCTGCCGTCGGCGTTCTTGCTGAGCCAGACGCTGTCGTTCCAGCTCGTCGTGTTGGTGATGCCGATGCCGCGGTTGGCGACCGTCCATTGCACGGTCAGGTCACGGCCGCTGTAGGCCGTGCTGGGCGTGGAGACGGCCTCGACGCGCATGTCGGCGTAGGGAATGGGCATCACGTCGGTCCCGTGGCCGGCGTCCTTGACGTTGTTGGTCTCGCTGCCGTTTTCCCAGACGGTGCCAGTCGCGTCACTCTTGACGAAGATCGTGCCGTGGCGGCTGAAGGCCGGGCCGAAGGCGTAGTCCAGGCTGCCGTTGTAGCTCGCGCCTGCGGCCAGCGCGCCGTCGTGCACGACGTTGGCCAGCACGATGTCGTCGCTGTCGCCGAGGATGGCATTGGTGCTGTAGATGACGCGGTCGGTCCAGCTCGTCGCGCGGCCGGCGCCGGGGCCTTCGTTCTTGACGGTCCACTCCACCGTGATGCTGGCCGGGTCGTCGATGACCTGCGTGGGCGCACTGACGCTGAGCACGGCCAGGTCGGCATAGGCGTCCAGCGCCACATTGACGGCCAGCGAGTCCTGGTTGTTGCCCTCGTTGGTCGATTCGTTGTTGGCGGCGGCCGTGTCGGTGACGACGATGAGGCGCCAGCTGCCGGAGAGGTCGACCGGCAGCGTGAAGTTCAGTGAGCCGTCGCTGCTGGCGCCGGCGGCCAGGCTGTCGATGAGGCGCTCGCCGAGCAGCGTGTCGGCGGCGTCAACCGTGCCATCCCTGGACAGGTAGACCTTCTCGCGGATGCTCGCGGCCGGCGCGCTACCGGTGTTGCGCGTCTTCCAGGCCAGTGCAACGGCCTCGCCGCCCTGCAACAGGCCGGTGGTGGTGAGGTTGCCGACCACGAGGTCCGGCGCAATGACGGCAATGGCCGCCGTGGCCGCGTTGTCGGTCTCGTTGGACTCGACGACGTAGTTGCCCTTGTCGGCGGCGATCTCCAGGCGCCAGTTGCCCGGTGGGATGGCGGGTACGGCGAGGCTGAGGTTCTGCACCAGCGTGCCGCCGGCGGCCAGGGTCTGGAAGGCCCAGGTGCTGGTGAGCACCTGCGTGGGCGCCAAGCCCAGCGTGTCGACGAGGCGGATCTCTTCACCGAAGAAGCCGCTGACGGCGTCGTTGCCGGCATTGCGCACCGTGTAGCTGAGCTGCACGGTCTGGCCGACGCGCCAGCTCGTGGGCGCACTGACGCCCTCGATCAGCAGGTTAGGTTTCGGCTCAGCCTTGACGAGGGTCGCGTCGGTGGCGACGACGACGTTGTTGTCGGTGCGGCCGAGTTCATAGACCGCTGTGAAGGCGTCGGTCTTGACGATGAAGTAGCGCTGGCCGGCGGCGTCGCGCGGCACGGTGAAGTCCAGGCCGGCGGCGTAGCTGTCGTCCTTGGCCAGCGTACCCACGCGGGTGACGGAGCCGAGTAGCGTGGACTGGGCCGTGAGGCTCGGCGTGCTGCTGAGGTAGACCTGGTCGACCCAGCGGTTCACGTCGGTCGCGACGGTGCCCGAGTTGCGGACGGACCACTCCACGCGCGCACTGCGACCCGCGAAAACTTCGGCCGGCACGACGGTCAGCGTCGGCACGAGGTCGGCGTAGGTCTGGGTGACGGTGATGGCAGCCGAGAGCTTGGCGTTGTCGGCGCGCGTGTCAGGCTCGGTGACCTTGGTGGTCGCGTCGCTGATGACGGCGATGCGGTAGGCGCCGTCGATGCGCGAGGGGATGCGCACCGTGGCGGTCTGGCTATAGCTGATGCCGGACGCAAGTGCGGTGCCGCGCGGCACTTCGGCCAGCACGACATCGTCGCCATTGCCGACGATGTCGTCACGGCTCAGCACGATGCGGTCGACCCAGCCGCCGGTGGCGGTGGCGGCTGCGGCGCCGTTGTTCTTGACGGTCCAGCCGACGCTGATGTCGTTGCCCGAGCTGGCGCTGGGCGGCACATCGACCGTCGTGACGGCGAGGTCGGCATAGGTGCGCAGCGCGGCGGTGAAGCTCCAGGCCGCGTCGTTGTTGCTCTCGGCCGTGCCATCGGCATTGGCCTCGAACAGGATGCCTTGGCCGGTGCTGCTGCGGTCGACGCTGACGGTCACGTCGAAGGTGCCCGCACCACGCAGCCCTTGCGGCAGTGCGAAGCCATAGCTGCGCTGGCGCACCTCGCCCGCCGCCATCGGCAGCGAAGCGGCGCCGGTGAAACTGACGAGGGTGTCCACCAACACCGGGCCTGCGCTGCCGTCGGCATTGCGCTGGCGGATGACGACGCGGTCCTGGTGCGTCAGGTTGGTGGCGACGCGGCCCTGGTTGACGTCTTCCCAGCGCAGCGTCAGCACGTCGCCGGATGTGGGTGTGCTCGAGTCCAGGCTGAGGCCGCGGGCGATCAGGTCGCTGCCGACGTTGACGTTGCTTTCAAGCTGGTTGTCGTTCTCCAGCGTGCCGGTGCTGTTGAACTCGGCGATCTCGTTGCCGGCGTCGACGATGACGCGCAGGCGGATGGCGCCGGCCGCGTTGGCGCCGCCGGGCCAGTTGAACGTGGCGCTGCGGTTGACGCTGGCGCCGGGTGCGGCTTCGGCCGGCGTGCCGGTCTTGGTGAGGCTGGCGATGACGACGCCGGTGGTCTGGTTGAGCACCTCGACGCGCTCGGTCCAGCTGCGCCCCGGCGGGATGGTGCCGGCGTTGGTCGTCGTCCAGCCGACAGTGACGGCGTCGCCGTTCTGCCAATCGCCTGCGGGCGTAATGCTGAGGTTGCTGGCCGTCAGGTTGACGTAGTTGACGTACTCGGCCAGCGTGCTCGTGAAGGCCACCTGGCCGCGGTTGTTGGTCTCGGTGACGCCGCCTTCCTTCTGCGTGTTGCCGAAGTCGCTCTCGATGACGGCCAGCAGGCTGCCAGCGCCGGTCGGCCCGTCGGGCAGCTTGAGCGTGGCGGTGCGCGTGATGCTGGCGCCGGACGCGAGCGCGCCCGAGGTGGCCTCGACGTAGGGCAGCAGGAACTCGGCCAGCACGTCGCCGCCAGCGGTGCGCAGCGTGACGCGGTCGGCGAAGTCGCCGATGGTGGCGGTGGGGCCCTGGTTGACGGTCGTCCACGTGACGACGACGTTGCCGCCGGACAGGAACTGGCTGGCACCGGCAGCCGGCGTGACGCTGACGTTCTGGACGACGAGGTCCATGCCGACGGCCTTGTCGACCTCGGCGACGAGGGCGTTGAGGTCCCAGGTCGTGCCGTTGTCGAACTTGACCTGCTGCAGCGGGTTGTAGCCGTTGCGCGGGTCGTTGCCGTAGAAGAAGTAGGAGACGGTCAGCTTGTCGTCGCTGTTCGCGAGGCTGAGGCTGATGGCCGTGTACTGCGCCGTGCGGTAGTCGAAGACGCGGCGGACGACGACGTCCGCCGGGACGATGCCGGCCCTGAACTGCAGCGTGTTGATCTTGGTGGTGCTGTACGCGCTTTCCAGCAGCGTGTCCTGGCCGTCACCGCGACCGAACAGGTAGGTGTTGTTGCCGTTGCCGGCGTTGAGGGTGTCGTTGCCGGTGCCGCCGTCGAAGGCGTCGTTGCCGTCCTCGCCCGTCAGGCTGTCGTCGCCCGCGCCGCCGAGCAGCGTGTCGTTGCCCGCGCCCGCGTTGATGCTGTCGTTGCCGTTGCCGCCGTCCAGCGTCTCCGACCAGCTCGTGCCGCTGATGCTGTCGTTGGCCGGCGTGCCAGCCAGCGCACGCGCGACGATGTCGGCCAGGGTCCACACCGTGCCGTCGGCGAACTGGATCTTCTGCAGCGGGTTGTAGCCGCGGTTGGGGTCCTCGCTCTCGAAGAAGGCGTTGACGATGAGCTTGTCACCGCCGTTGCCATAGGCGACTTCCAGCGCGCGGTAGGCGCGGGCGCCCTCTTCCAGCACGCGGCTCAGCTTCACGTCGCTGGGAGCGATGCCGGCCTTGAACAACAGCGTGTTGGTCTTGCTGGTGTCGTAGTCGGTGTAGGCCAGCGTGTCGACGCCGTCACCCAGGCCCAGCAGCACGGTGTTGCTGCCGTTGCCGAGGCTGAGGTAGTCGTTGCCCGTGCCGCCGTCCAACGTGTCGGCGCCTTCGCCGCCGTAGAGCAGGTCGTCGCCGTCGCCGCCTTCCAGCGCGTCGGTGCCGGCCTCGCCGAAGAGGCTGTCGTTGCCCGTGCCGCCGCGCAGCGTGTCGTTGCCGCCACGGCCGGCGAGGGTGTCGCCACCGGCGCCGCCTTCCAGCGTCTCGCCGCTGGCCGTGCCGGTGAGGTAGTCGGCGCCGTCGGTGCTGGCATTCACGCGGGCGACGATGTCGGCGAGGGCCCAGACGGTGCCGTCGGCGAACTCGATCCTCTGCAGCGGGTTGTAGCCGCGGTTCGGGTCGTCGTTCTCGAAGAAGGCGTTGACGATGAGCTTGTCGCCGCCCGTGCCGTAGGCGACTTCCAGCGCGCGGTAGGCGCGTGCGCCCTCTTCCAGCACGCGCGTCAGCTTCACGTCGGCCGGCGCGATGCCTGCCTTGAACAACAGCGTATTGGTCTTGCTGGTGTCGTAGTCGGTGTAGGCCAGCGTGTCGGCGCCGTCGCCCAGGCCCAGGGTGATGGTGTTGTTGCCGGTGCCGACGTTGAAGTAGTCGTTGCCGGTGCTGCCGTCCAGCGTGTCGTTGCCGTCACCGCCATAGAGCAGGTCGTCACCGCCGCCGCCCAGCAGCGTGTCGTTGCCGGCGCCACCGCTGAGGGTGTCGTTGCCCTCGCCACCGTCCAGCGTTTCGGCCCAGGCGCTGCCGTTGATCGTGTCGCCCGCAGCGGTGCTGGCCAGCACCATGGCCTGCATGTCGGCCAGGCTCCAGATGGTGCCGTCGGCGAACTGGATGCGCTGCAGCGGGTTGTAGCCGCGGTTGGGGTCCTCGTTCTCGAAGAAGGCGTTGACGATGAGCTTGTCGCCGCCACCGCCGTAGGCAACCTCCAGCGCGCGGTAGCTGCGTGCGCCTTCCTCCAGCACGCGCCTGAGCTTGACGTCGCTGGGCGCGATGCCAGCGCTGAACAGCAGCGTGTTGGTCTTGCTGGTGTCGTAGTCGGTGTAGGCCAGCGTGTCGACGCCGTCGCCCAGGCTGAGCAGCACGGTGTTGCTGCCGGCGCCGACGCTGAGGTAGTCGTTGCCGGTGCCGCCTTCGAGCGTGTCGTTGCCGGCCTCGCCGTAGAGCAGGTCATCGCCCGCGCCGCCGAGGAGCGTGTCGTTGCCGCCGCGTGCGCTCAAGGTGTCGTTGCCGGCGCCGCCGTCCAGCGTTTCGCCGCCGGTGGAGCCGGTCAGCGTGTCGTCGCCGGTCGTCGGCAGGTTCAGGCGCGCGAAGATCTGGCTGGCTGTCCAGATCGTGCCGTCGTCGAACTGCAGCTGCTGGACCGGGTTGTAGGCGGTGGTCGGGTTGTCGCTTTCGAGGAAGTAGTTGATGACCAGCTTGTCGGCCGTGCCGGCGATGCCGATCTGCAGCGCGCTGTAGCGGTTGGTCTGGCTGTCGAGGGCGCGCTTGAGGACGAGGTCGGTCGTCAGGATGCCCGGGCCCAGGCGCACGACGTTCAGCCGGCTGCCGTTGGTGTCGCCGCTGTAGAGGATGGTGTCGACACCGTCACCGCGGTTGAAGAGGTAGGTGTTGTTGCCCGTGCCGCCGGCCAGGAAGTCGGTGCCGCCGCCGCCGGCGATGACGTCGTTGCCGCCCAGGCCGTTGATCGTCTCGTTGGCGGCCGTGCCGGTCAGCGTGTCGGCGAGGTTGGTGCCATTGATCGTCGTCGTCGCGGGCGCCGTCGCCAGGCGCGCCGTGATGGCGGCCAGGTCCCAGGCCGTACCGTCGTCGAAGCGGAGTTGCTGGACGGGGTTGTAGACGCTGGCGCTGCTGCCGCCCTGGAAGAAGTAGTTGACGATCAGGCGGTCATCGCTGCCGACGAGCGTGATCTCCAGCGACTCGTTGGCGCCGCCCTGGGTGCCGGTCGTGCGACGCAGAACGACATCAGCGGTCGTGGTGCCGGCGCGGAACTGGACGGTGTTGAGCTTGCCCGCCGTCGGGTCGTACAGCGACACGATGGTGTCCTGGCCGTCACCGCGACCGAACAGGTAGGTGTTGTTGCCGTAGCTGGCGTCCAGGTAGTCGTTGCCGGCACCGCCGTTCAGCGTGTCGTCGCCGTTGCCGCCGTAGAGCGCGTCGTTGCCGTCGCCACCAACGAGGCTGTCGTTGCCGTCCAGGCCTTCGAGGCTGTCGTTGCCGCGCCCGCCGGTCAGCGTTTCGCCGCCGGTGGTGCCGCGCAGCACGTCGTCGCCCGCCGCGCCCTGGCCGAGTGCCGCCAGGATGGCGCCGATGTTCCAGGTCGTGCCGTCGTCGAAGCGGATCTGCTGGACGGGGTTGTAGACGCTGGCCGGGTTGTCGCCCTGGAAGAAGTAGTTGATCAGCAGCCGGTCCGTCGTGCCGGCAATGACCAGCTCGATGGATTCGTTGGCGCTGCCTTGGGTGCCGCCCACGCGGCGCAGCAGCACGTCGCCCACGGCCACACCGGCCTTGAGCTGCACGGTGTTGAGCTTGCCCGCCGTCGGGTCGTACAGCGAGACGATGGTGTCCTGGCCGTCACCACGACCGAAGAGGTAGGTGTTGTTGCCGTAGCTGGCGTCGAGATAGTCGTTGCCGGCGCCGCCGTCCAGCGTGTCGTTGCCGTTGCCGCCGTAGAGCGCGTCGTTGCCGTCGCCGCCGAGCAGACGGTCGTTACCGTCGTTGCCAACGAGGATGTCGTCGCCGCGCCCACCGGTGAGGACGTCGGCACCGTTGGTGCCGCGCAGGTTGTCGTTGGCCTCCGTGCCGGCACTCATCAGCTCCAGCAGGCGGGCGATGTTCCAGACCGTGCCGTCGGCGAAGGTGGCCTGCTGCAGCGGGTTGTAGAAGTTGCCCGGGTCGTCGCCGTTGAAGAAGTAGTTGGCGGTGATGCGGTCGTTGCTGCCGACGATGGCCAGCTCCAGGCCGTTGATGCCGCCGCTCTGGCTCTCGTAGACGCGGCGCACCGTCACGTCACCCGGCAGCACGTCGGCGCGGAACTGCAAGGTGTTCAGCTTGCCGGCTGTCACGTCGTAGCGGCCGGCGATGTTGTCCTGGCCATCGCCACGGCCGAAGACGTAGATGTTGTTGCCGTTGCCGCCGTCGAGATAGTCGTTGCCGGCGCCGCCAACGAGCGTGTCGGCACTGTCTTCGCCGTAGAGCGCGTCGTTGCCCTCTTCGCCGTAGATCAGGTCATTGCCGCCGCGGCCGGCCAGCGTGTCGTTGCCGGCGCCGCCGTGCATCTCGTCGGCCGCGCTGGTGCCGGCGACGTTGTCATCGCCCGCCGTGCCGGCCAGCAGCGTGGCCAGGAGGTAGGCGATGTCCCATTCGGTGCCGTCGTCGAAGCGGACCTTCTGCAGGCCGTTGTAGGCGTTGGCTGGGTCGTCGTTGTAGAAGAAGCCATTGACGGTGACCTTGTCGGCGCTGCCGGCAATGCTCAGCTCCAGCGCGCGGTTGCCGCCGAAGTAGTTGTCATAGGCTTGCTTGACGACCACGTCCGCCGGCAGCACGCCGGCCTTGAACTGCAGCGTGTTGACGCGCGCCTGACCGCCGTCGTGGTTGTAGTACAGCCGGTCCTGGCCATCGCCACGGCCGAACAGGAAGGTGTTGCTGCCGGCGCCGGCGTTCAGCGTGTCGTTGCCGGCGCCGCCGTCCAGCGTGTCGTCGCCGTCGCCGCCGTCGAGGCTGTCGTCGCCGTCACCGCCCTGCAGCAAGTCCTTGCCGGCGCCGCCGCTCAGGCTGTCGTTGCCCGTGCCGCCGATGAGGGTGTCGTCGCCGTCTTCGCCCGCCAGTGTGTCGTTGCCCGGGCCGCCGTCGATGACGTCGTTGCCGCCCGCGCCGGAGATGCTGTCGTTGCCCAGGCCGCCACTGAAGCTCTCTGGCGCATTGGTGCCGCGCCAGGTGTCATCACCGTCGGTCGCCGTGAAGACCTTGGCGACCAGCGTGGCGATGTCCCATTCGGTACCGTCGTCGAAGCGCACCCGCTGCAGGCCGTTGTATGCATTGGCCGGGTCGTCACCGTAGAAGAAGGCGTTGACGCTGACCTTGTCGGCGGTGCCGGCGATGCTCAGCTCCAACGCGCGGTTGCCGCCAAAGTAGTTGTCGTAGGCCTGCTTGACGATCACATCCGCCGGCAGAACGCCGGCCTTGAACTGCAGCGTGTTGACGCGTGCCTGGCCGCCGTTGTGGTTGTAGTACAGCCGATCCTGGCCATCGCCACGGCCGAACAGGAAGGTGTTGCTGCCGGTGCCCGCGTTGATCGTGTCGTTGCCCGCGCCGCCGTCCAGCGTGTCGTCGCCGTCACCGCCGTCCAGGCTGTCGTCGCCGTCACCGCCTTGCAGCAGGTCCTTGCCGGCGCCGCCGCTCAGGCTGTCGTTGCCCGTGCCGCCGATGAGCGTGTCGTCGCCGTCGTCGCCCGCCAGGCTGTCGTTGCCAGCGCCACCGTCGATGAGGTCGTTGCCGCCCGCGCCGGAGATGTTGTCGTTGCCCAGGCCGCCGCTGAAGGTCTCGTCGGCGTTGGTGCCGCGCCAGACGTCGTCGCCGTCGCTGCCGACGTAGAGCCGGGCCAGCATGGCGGCGATGTCCCACTCGGTGCCGTCGTCGAAGCGCACCCTCTGCAGGCCGTTGTAGGCATTGGCCGGGTCGTCGTTCAAGAAGAAGGCATTGACCGTGACCTTGTCGGTCGTGCCGGCAATGCTCAGCTCCAGCGCCCGGTTGCCGCCGAAATAGTTGTCGTAGGCCTGCTTGACGATCACGTCCGCCGGCAGCACGCCCGGCTTGAACTGCAGCGTGTTGATGCGCGCCTGGCCGCCGTCGTGGTTGTAGTACAGCCGGTCCTGACCATCGCCACGGCCGAACACAAACGTGTTGTTGCCTGCACCGGCGTTCAGCGTGTCGTTGCCCGCGCCGCCCTCCAGCGTGTCGTCGCCCTCGCCGCCGTCCAGGCTGTCGTCGCCGTCGTTGCCGAGGAGCTGGTCGGCGCCGGCTTCGCCGGTGAGGCTGTCATTGCCCGTGCCGCCTGAAATGACGTCGTCCCCCGCCGCACCGTTGAGCGAGTCATTGCCGGCGCCGCCGTTGAGGATGTCGGCACCGCTGGTGCCGCGCAGGTCGTCGTTGCCGTCCGAGCCGGCAAACAGCATGTTGACGATGGCCGCAGCATCCCACTCGGTGCCGTCGGCAAAGCGCACGCGCTGGATGCCGGAGTAGGCGTTGGCGATGTCGTCGTTCAGGAAGAAGGCATTGATCGTGACCTTGTCGGCGGTGCCGGCAATGCTCAGCTCCAAGGCACGGTTGCCACCGAAGTAGTTGTCGTAGGCCTGCTTGACGACGATGTCGCCCGGCACGATGCCGGCCTTGAAGACCAGCACATTCGTGCGCGCCTGACCACCGTTGTGGTTGTAGTAGAGGCGGTCCTGGCCGTCGCCACGGCCGAATAGGAAGGTGTTGCTGCCGGCCCCGGCGTTCAGCGTGTCGTTGCCCGCGCCGCCTTCCAGCGTGTCATTGCCGTCGCCGCCGTCCAGGCTGTCGTCGCCATCGCCGCCCAGCAGTTGATCGGCGCCGGCCTCGCCGGTGAGGCTGTCATTGCCCGTACCGCCTGAGATGACGTCGTCGCCCGCCGCGCCGTTGAGCGAGTCATTGCCGGCGCCGCCGCTGAGGGTGTCGGCCGCGCTGGTGCCGCGCAGGCTGTCGTCGCCGGGCGTGCCGGCCAGCAGCAGGGTGACGAGCTGGTTGGCCGTCCACTCGGTGCCGTCGGCGAAGCGGACGAGCTGGATGCCCGCGTAGGCATTGGCCGGGTCGTCGTTGAGGAAGAAGGCGTTGACGGTGACCTTGTCGGCGGTGCCGACGATGGCCAGCTCCAGCGCGCGGTTGCCGCCGAAGTAGTTGTCGTAGGCCTGGCGCAGCAGGATGTCGCCCGGCGTGACGCCAGCCTTGAACTGCAGCGTGTTGATGCGCGCCTGACCGCCGTTGTGGTTGTAGTAGAGCCGGTCCGAGCCGTCGCCGCGGCCGAACAGGAAGGTGTTGCTGCCGGTGCCGCCGTTGGTGGTGTCGTCGCCACTGCCGCCGTCGAGGATGTCGTCGCCATCGCTGCCTTCGAGGCTGTCGCTGCCCGCGCCGCCGTAGAGCGTGTCGTTGCCGCCGCCGCCGTTCAGGCCGTCGTTGCCGGCCGCGCCGTTCAGCAGGTCGGCGCCCGCGCCGCCGTTGAGGCCGTCATTGCCCGCCGTGCCCATGCCGAGCAGGAAGAGCAGCTGCGACACATCCCAGACCGTGCCGTCGGCGAAGGTGACCCGCTGCAGGCCGTTGAACTCGTTGGCCGGCGTGCCGCCGTACAGGAAGCCGTTGAATGAAATGACGTCGGCGGTGCCGTTGATCGTCAGCGCCAACGCGACATTGCCGCCCGCCTGGCCGTCCGTCGCGCGGGCGACGCTGACATCGGCGGGCAGCACACCGCTCTTGAACTGCAGCGTATTGACCTTGCCGAGGTTGGGGTCCGAATAGGACTGCACCGTCGTCGCGCCGTCGCCACGGCCGAACAGGTAGAGGTTGTTGCCGGTGGAGGGTGCGACGACGGCGGCAACGCTTTCAATGACGACCGCAACCGGCGTGTTGCCGCTGTAGAAGCTGCCGTTGTTGCCGACCGCGAAGTCCAGCGTGTCTCCGGCCACCATCTGCAGCGGTGCGAGCGAGAACACCGAGACGTCGGTGGTGCTGGCGAAGTACTGCAGCGGCTGGGCCAGGTTGCCGTTGAGCACGACGCTGCCGCTCATCGAGCCGCTGTCACCGGCGAAGAACTGGCCGGTTAGCTTGTACTGCCCATCGGCTGGCGCGGTGAACCGCAGGATCGCGTAGTCGCCACCGGCGGTCGGGCCCGGATGCAGGGCAATCCGCCCCGCGCCGACGCCGTACTGGGTGCTGCCGGTGGTGTTCTTCCACGCCGTTGGCGTGCCCGAGGTCACGTAGCCGGACTTGTTCCATGTCGAGCCCGATGGCTGGTCGAACAGCGTCAGGGCGTAGCCGCTCCCGCCCAGCGGGGAGTAGCCATAACTCCACGCGCCAGCGGGATTGCTCGCGGTGCTGAAATCCTCAGTGGCGTCGTAGGTGGCGGTTGCGTCGGCAGCGTCTACGCTCGACGCGAGCGCCTGGCGCTGCGGGCCGGTCTCGATGAAGCCAGGCAGCTCGTCGGCTCTCCAGCGCGTGCCGTCTGCAAACGCGACGCTTTGCACCGGGCTGGCAGCGGTGAAGAAGCCGCGGATCTGCACGCGGTCGGCCGTGCCGCGCAGCGCCAGTTCCAGCGCATCGGCCTGGCCGGTGGCGTCGTCCACGACGCGGCGCACCGCCACGTCGCTGGGCGCGATGCCGGCGCCCAACCGCAGCAGGCCGCTCGCATCGTCACCTGCTACGCGCGCATCCACCCAGGCCGCACCCTCGCCGCGCTCGAAGGCGTAGACCTTGGGCGCCGCCGCTGCCTCGCTCTGGATGGCCATCAGGTGTACGGCGGGCAGCGCATCTGCCGACAGCAGCAGCTTCGGCTCCAGCGTCTCGATCTTCCAGGGCTCAGCGCGGCGGGCCTCAACGCGGGTGGATGCGTTCTTGGAGGCGCGGCGCAGGGCGCGCAGGGACTTGATCGACATGTCTAAAACCCTCGGGGAAGTTGTCTCGCCAACCCCGCTGTTTCATGCAGTTACAGGCGGCAGCAAGCGCGCATGATCCGGGGAGGGCCGGCGCGATTCTGGGCTTGCACGTGTGACGAATTTACGTTTCTTGACCTGCAAACGGGGGACGCCGCTCGGCGAAAGCAGGGGCACCCCCCTAGATCTTGGGATACGCCGCTGAGAGCGGCAGCGCTGTCAAACGCCGCGCGCCCGGTCCGTCGCGAACTGCACCCGCCAGGCCTCGAAACGGCCTGCGTCCAGCGCGTCCCGCATCTCCTGCATCAGATTGAGGTAGTAGTGCAGGTTGTGCACGCTGGTCAGCATGGGGCCGAGCATTTCGCCGCAGCGGTCCAGGTGGTGCAGATAGGCGCGCGAGAAGGCCTTGCAGCATTCGCAACCGCAGGTTTCATCTACGGGCTTTTCGTCGGATTTGTAACGCGCGTTGCGCAGCCGCAGGTCGCCGAAGCGCGTGAACAGATGGCCGTTGCGGGCGTTGCGGGTGGGCATGACGCAGTCGAACATGTCGATGCCCTGGGACACGCCCTCGACCAGGTCTTCCGGCGTGCCGACACCCATCAGGTAGCGCGGCTTGTGGGCCGGCAACTGGTGGCCGATGTGACCGAGGATGCGCTGCATCTCGGCCTTGGGCTCGCCGACCGACAGGCCGCCGATGGCATAGCCCGGCAGGTCCAGCGCGGCCAGGCCGGCGAGGGACGCGTCGCGCAGGCTGGTGAACATGCCGCCCTGGACGATGCCGAAGAGGGCGTTGGGGTTCTCCAGCCGGCCGAACTCATCGACGCAGCGCTTGGCCCAGCGCAGGCTCAGCTCCATCGACTGCTTGGCCTCGCGCTCGGTCGTCAGCACGCCCTTGGATTCATACGGCGTGCATTCGTCGAACTGCATGACGATGTCGCTGTTGAGCACCGTCTGGATCTGCATGCTGACCTCGGGGGTCAGGAAGAGCTTGTCGCCGTTGACGGGCGACGCGAACTTGACGCCTTCCTCGGTGATCTTGCGCATCGCACCCAGGCTCCAGACCTGGAAGCCGCCGCTGTCCGTGAGGATGGGCTTGTTCCAGCTCTCGAAGCGGTGCAGGCCGCCGAACTGCGTGACGACATCCAGGCCCGGCCGCATCCACAGGTGGAAGGTGTTGCCCAGGATGATCTGCGCGCCCATCTCCTCCAGCGACCGCGGCGTGACGCCCTTGACGGTGCCGTAGGTGCCCACGGGCATGAAGATGGGCGTCTGCACGACGCCATGGTTGAGCGTGAGCGTGCCGCGACGGGCGCGGCCTTCGGTGGTGAGGAGGTCGAACTTCAGCATGGGGGTGGGATTGTCGCAGCGGGGTCGACGGCCGGCATCCACCACGCAAAACACGCTGGACGCCAACCGCCTCACCCGCCACCATCGGCACATGATCCGCGCGCCGATCCAGGCCCTTCTCGCAGGGCTGACGCTTGCTTCAACGGGAGGGGCCGCCCAAGCCTGCGGCCCCTACACAGCCGCCGTGTATGCCTATGCCCGCTTCTATTACGAAGACCCGCAGCTGGGGCCGGCCGGCATCGACAAGGACATGTTCGACGAGCTGGCGCTGCGCTCGGGCTGCGAGTTGCGGATGGTGGTCGAGTCGCGCGTGCGCATCTGGGACCAGATGCGGCGTGGCGTCGTGCAGCTGACGCTGTCTGCGCTGGCCAGCCCGGAGCGGCGCGAGATTGCCGAGCTGGTGCCCTATGCCCAGGGCCGCTACCAGGTGCTGATGCGACGCGAACTCGCGGGGCGGATCAACAGCATCGCCGCCTTCGAGGCCATGCCCGGGCTGCGGCTGCTGGACGTTCGCGGCTATGCCCACGGCCCGACCATCGACGCCTGGGTGCTGCGCATGCGCAGCCAGGGCCGCCTCGTCGAGGCAGGTGATTTCAAGACCGCCGCCCGCATGATGCGCGCGGGCCGGGCCGACGGGCTGCTGGCCCTGCCGAGCGGCTGGGGCATCGCCATGGCTGCCTTCGACAACCCCGACGAACTTGTGGCCGTGGACGTGGCGCCCAACGAGCGCAACGCGGTCTCGCTGGCCATGGCCCACACCATGCCCGAGGCCGACCGCCTGCGTCTGCGCCGTGCGCTGCAGGCCATGCTGGCCGATGGCAGCGTCCACGCCATCCTGCGCCGCCACCTCGGCGACAAGGGCGCGCGAACGGCGATGTACACCGGCGAATGAGTCCCGCCTCCGTCAGCCGGCGCTGGTGCGCGTCAACAGCATCGCGTCGCCATAGCTGAAGAAGCGGTAGCGCTCGCCGATGGCATGTCGGTAGAGCGCCATCACCCTCTCATGCCCGGCCAGCGCGCTGACCAGCATCATCAGCGTGCTCTTGGGCAGGTGGAAGTTGGTGACGAGGCGGTCGACGACGCGGAATGGGAAGCCCGGCGTGATGAAGATGTCGGTCTCGCGGGCGCCGGCCTGCAGCTCGCCGCCACGCGCCGCGGACTCCAGCGCGCGCAGCGTCGTCGTGCCCACCGCGACGACCTTGCCGCCGCGCGCGCGGCACGCGGCGATGGCGTCCACGGTGGACTCCGGCACGTCGAACCACTCGCTGTGCATCTTGTGTTCGGCCAGCGTCTCGACGCGCACCGGCTGGAAGGTGCCGGCGCCGACGTGCAGCGTCACATGCGCGGTGCTGACGCCGCGCTCGGCCAGGCGGGCCAGCAAGGCCTCGTCGAAATGCAGCGCCGCCGTGGGCGCGGCGACGGCGCCGGGCTCCCTGGCGAAGACGGTCTGGTAGCGGCGTTCGTCCTCGGCGCTGTCGGCATGGGCGATGTAGGGCGGCAGAGGCACGTGGCCGTGGGCCTCCAGCAGCGCGAAGGGATCGCCGGCAAAGCGCAGGTGGAAGAGGCCGTCGTCGGGCCCGCAGCGGCCCAGCACCTCGGCGTCGAAGGCCTCGGCGAAGCGCACGCGGCTGCCCGGCTTGGGGCTCTTGCTGGCGCGCAGGTGCATCCAGACTTCTCGCGTGCCCGGCAGCACGCGCTCGACGAGCGCCTCCACCGAGCCGCCGGTCGCCTTCACCCCGTAGAGCCGGGCCTTGATGACGCGGGTGTTGTTGAAGACCAGCAGGTCGCCGGGCGCGAGCAGATCAGGCAGCTCGCGGAAGACGCGGTCCACCGGCTGGTCGCCAGATGCGTCAAGCAGCCGCGAGGCGCTGCGCTCGGCCGCCGGATGCTGGGCAATCAGCTCGGGCGGGAGGTCGAAATCGAAGTCGGCGACGGTGAAACGGGTCATGCCGCGATTGTCGGCTTGCACAATGCCGCCCATGCCCGAGGCCGCCGCCACGCCCAAACCCGCCACCAAGTCCGCGCCCCAAAAGGCGATGGAAAAGCTCGGCCTGCTGCGCGACATCGACCTGGCCCTGCACCTGCCGCTGCGCTATGAGGACGAGACGCGTGTCATCCCCATCGCCGCGCTACGCGAGAACGAGCCGGCGCAGGTGGAGGGCGTTGTCGTGGACTGCCAGATCGAGATGCGCGGGCGCCGCCAACTGCTGGTGCGAGTGAAGGACGAGTCCGGCACCTTGTTGCTGCGCTTTCTCAACTTCTACCCGGCGCAGCAACGGCAGATGTCCGCCGCCACCCGGCTGCGCATCCGCGGTGAGGCGCGGGTCGGCTTCTTCGGCCGCGAGATGGTGCACCCGGTCGTCAAGGTCGTCGACGAGGACACGCCGCTGGCGCAATCCCTCACGCCGGTCTACCCCGCGTCCGCCCAGCTGCCGCAGGCCTATCTGCGCAAGGCCGTGGCCTCGGGCCTGGCGCGGGCGGACCTGCGCGAGCTGCTGCCGGCGGGCGTTGTGCCGCACGGGCTGCCGCCGTTGAAGGACGCGTTGCACTACCTGCACCACCCGCCGCCGAGCGCGTCGCTCGCCGCGCTGGAAGACCACAGCCATCCGGCCTGGCAGCGGCTCAAGTTCGAGGAACTGCTGGCCCAGCAGTTGTCGCAGCTGCAGGCCCAGCGCGAGCGCGCGCTGCTGGCGGCACCGGCCCTGCGCGGCAGGCCCGGCGGCCTGCACGAGAAGCTGCTGGCGGCGCTGCCGTTTCAGTTGACCGCCGCGCAGCAGCGCGTGGCCGAGGAGATTGCGAAAGACCTGGCGCGGCCTCAGCCCACGCACCGGCTGCTGCAGGGCGATGTGGGCTCGGGCAAGACGGTGGTGGCCGCGTTGGCCGCGGCCGTCGCCATCGACGCCGGCTGGCAGTGCGCGCTGATGGCGCCCACCGAGATCCTGGCCGAGCAGCATTTCCGCAAGCTCATCAGCTGGCTGGAGCCGATGGGGCTGAAGGTCGCCTGGCTCACCGGCAGCGTGAAGGGCAAGGCGCGGCAGGCAATGCTGGACGCGGCGGCGTCGGGCGAGGCCCAGCTCGTCATCGGCACGCATGCCGTCATCGAGGACAAGGTCAAGTTCGCGAAGTTGGGCCTGGCCATCATTGACGAGCAACACCGGTTTGGCGTCGCGCAGCGACTGGCATTGCGCAACAAGCTCAAGGCGATGGACCTGGAGCCGCACATGCTGATGATGAGTGCGACGCCGATTCCTCGGACGCTGGCGATGACCTACTTCGCCGACCTCGACGTCTCCACGATCGACGAGCTGCCGCCCGGCCGCAGCCCCATCGTCACCAAGGTGTTCACCGAGTCCAAGCGCCACGACGTGGTCGACAAGATCCGCATGGCGGTGGCCGACGGTGCCCAGGTCTACTGGGTCTGCCCGCTGGTGGAGGAGAGCGAGGCCGTGGACCTGCGCAACGCGACCGAGACGCACGCGGAGCTGAGCGAGGAGCTGCAAGGCACGCAGGTGGGCCTGCTGCACGGCCGCATGGCGTCGGGCGAGAAGGCGGCCGTGATGGCGCAGTTTTCCGGCGGCGCGACGAGCGTGCTGGTGGCCACGACGGTCATCGAGGTCGGCGTGGATGTGCCGAACGCCAGCCTGATGGTCATCGAACACGCCGAGCGCTTTGGCCTGGCGCAGCTGCACCAGTTGCGTGGCCGCGTGGGGCGCGGCTCGAAGGCGAGTGTGTGCGTGCTGATCTACAGCCCGCCGCTGTCCGACACCGGCAAGGCGCGGCTCAAGGCCATGGCCGAGACGACCGACGGCTTCGAGATCGCGCGCCGCGACCTCGACATCCGCGGGCCGGGGGAGTTCATGGGCTCACGCCAGAGCGGCGCCGAGCTGCTGCGTTTTGCCGACCTGCAGGAGGACGCGCCCCTGCTCGTCGCCGCCCGCGCGCTGGCGCCGCAACTGCTGGACGGGCATCCCGAGGCGGCGCGACGTCAGGTGGCGCGCTGGCTCGGGACGAAGGCGGAGTTTCTAAAGGCCTGAGGGCCCCGGGCTTTACTTGCAGGTGAAGCTCTTCGCGTTCACCTCTTTCACATTGCCCGCACCGCAGGTCACCACGGCTTGCTCGCTGAGCTTGGCGATGGTGCTGGTGTCGGCCGGGATGGCCGAAGACGGCGGCGCGAAGACGCAGGCGCTGAGCAGGCTGGAGGCGGCCAGGGCGACAACGACGGTGGCGATTCGGTTCATTTGAGTTCTCGGGGTCAAGTGTTGAGAGGCTTGCAGCATCGCCAGTGCGCACGAGCCGGTCACGCGCCGCGCGACCAACTGCAGATCGGCTGGGACAGGCTGCGTGGGCCTACAGCTCCAGCTTCTCCCGCAGCAGCTTGGCCTGCCGCCGCGACACCTCGACCTGGTGGCCATCCTTCAGCGTGACCCGGTAGCCGTCACTGCTTGAGGGCGCAATGCCCTGGATCCAGCGCAGGTTGATGAGGTGGCTGCGGCTGGCGCGGAAGAAGAGTTGCGGGTCCAGCCTCTCCTCCAGGCTGGTCAGCGTGCGCGCCAGCAGCGGACGCTGGCCGTCGAACCAGGCCTGCGCGTAGTTGCCGCAGGCCTCGAAGCCGGCGATGTCGCTCAGGCGCACAAACCAGCAACGCTCGCCGTCGCGCAAGAAGACCATGTCGTCCGCGCCCTTCAGCGCTGGCCCTGGCGCGGCGACCCGCACCGGCCGCAGGCGCTCCCTGGCCTTGTCCAGCGCTGCCGCGAGCCGGTCGGCGTTGATGGGCTTGAGCAGGTAGTCCAGCGCGTTGCGCTCGAAGGCGGCAAGCGCGTGCTGGTCGTAGGCGGTCGTGAAGACGACGAGGGGCAGGTGCTCCAGCTGGTCCAGCAGGTCGAAGCCGGTAGCGCCGGGCAGCTCGACGTCGAGCAGCAGCAGCTCGGGCGCCAGCGTTTCGATGGCCTCGCGCGCCGGTGCGAGTTCGGCGGCCTCGCCGACGATGTCGGCATCGGGGATGGCGGCCAGCAGCGTGCGCAGCTCCTGGCGCGCCAGGCGCGAGTCTTCGACGATGTAGATCTTCATGCCGTCAATTCCACACTGACTTTCACGCGGCCGTCGGTGGCATCGATGCGGCAGGCAGCACCCTCCCCACCGGCCCGCGCGAGGCGCTCGCGCAGGTTGGCCAGGCCCAGGCCGGTGCTGTCCGTCGACCCGGGCGTCCATTGGCCGGGGTTGTCGACGGCGATGTTCAGCTTGCCGCCGTCGCGCCCGATGCGGATGTCCACGACACCGCCGCCAGCCGTGCGCGCGATGCCGTGCTTGATGGCGTTCTCCACCAGCAGTTGCAGCAGCATGGGCGGCAGGCTGGCGCCGGCCGTGGCGGGATCGATCTGCCAGTCCACGCGCAGCCTGTCCTCGTGATGCAGCTGCTCCAGCGCCACGTAGTCGCGCACGACAGCCAGCTCGTCGGCCAGCGGCACGCGCTCCTTGGCGCTGTGCTGCAGCGTGTGGCGCAGCGTGTTGGACAGGCGGCTCAGCATCTCGCGGGCGCGGGCCGGGTCTTCATTGATGAGGGCGCGCAGGTTGTTCAGCGCGTTGAACAGGAAGTGCGGGTTGATCTGGGCGCGCAGCACCTGCAACTCCAGCTCACGAGCCGCCGTCTCGGCCCGCCACTTGGCGATCTCGCCGGAGCGCCAGCGTTCGACCATGTGCAGCCCCACCCAGACAGCCATCCACAGCCACAACAGGATGCTGGTGTTGAACGTGTAGACCAACAAGACCAGCCAGTTCCTCGGCATGCCGGGCGGGAACTCCAGCAGGCCCAGCGCCACGCCGGCCCGGTTGACGAAGAAGATCACGATCTGCAGCGCGACGGCGAACAGCGGGGGCGCCAGCAGCAGCCGCAGCAGCAGGCCGCGTGGGGGTCGGTCCAGCCAGGCTTGGCGCAGGGCCAGGGCACGCAACGCCTCGCTGAGCACCCACAAACCCGCAGCGACAGACACCATGACGAAGACCATGGAGCCGTTCAACGGGCCGAAGTTGGCAATCATCACCAGCGAGATGCCGACGTAGCCGCTCCACAGCAGCCCCTGGATAACTGCTCGCCTGCGCGTGCTCATGCCTTGCGGCTCCTTTTTATTGGGCCGCGGCGAGGAAGCGCTTGACCTCGCCCACCAGCCAGTCGGCATCGTCCCACATGAGGAAGTGATAGCCGCCCTGGCTCATGGCCACCTTCGCGCCCTTGAGGCCGGCGTACTGGCCCTCGTAGAGGAGCTTGGCGCTATCCAGCGTCGAACCCATGGGCGCGTAGGCGGCCCAGGCACCGAGCACCAGCGTCGGCGCCGTGATGCGCGGCAGCAGCGGGCGCAGGTCGTCACCCCACAACTCGGACATCGCCTGCGCCGTGGTCGCGCGGTCGCTCGCCAGGCCCCAGGCGACGACGCGCTCGACGTTGGCCGGGCTGCGGCTCATGCCACCCGCGCCCTGGCGGGTGCCGGCTTCCCACTGCTCCTTCGTCGATGCCAGCATCTGCTGGCGCATGCCGGCAGCCATGCCGCGCGCCGCCTCGGGCGTCATGCCGCGGATGCCGGCCAGAAAGGGCAGGCTGTCGACGATGACGAGGCGCTCGATGCGGCCGGGCTTCTCGGCTGCCATCTGCAGCGCCAGCGTGCCGCCCAGGCTGTGGCCGATGACGACGGGCTTGTCCAGCTTGCGGTCGTCGAGGTAGGCCAGCAGGCGATCACGCATGGCCAGCTGGAAGTTGTCGACGGTCACCGCCGGCGCGCCGGCAAAGCCGGGCAACTGCACGATGTGGCATTGCACGCCGGGCTGCAGCGCGGCGCAGGTTTCCGTCCAGACGCTGGCGGCGCTGTTCAGGCCTGGGATCATCAGCACCGGCCGGCCCTGGCCGACGACGTCGATCTTCAGGTCGCGAAACTCGGCCGGTGCGGCCTGGCTGTTGCTGACGTACAGCGCCACGGCGATGCCGACGGTGGCAGCGAACAAGCCCATCCAGGAATTCTTGCGGCAGGTCATGGGAGTCTCCATCAAGGTTGCGATGGAAGCCATGTTGCCCAGCCAGCCTGCGCACATCCCAGGTTGGATGACGAGCGGCAAGTCGCGCGGATAAGCGGCGAGCCGGGGCGACCGGAGGGCCGCCGCCGCGCCCAACTGGAGCAGCAGTTGCACGCTATGTTCGACGAGGACTTCGCGCGCCGCGTGCTGCCGTTCGACAGCGACGCGGCGCGCATCTATGCCGGGCTGGTGTCAGGCCGGCGGCAGGCGGGGCGGCCCCTTTCGCAGTTTTCGCAGTTCGACGCGCAGATTGCCGCCATCGCCCTGGCGCAGCGCGCCAGCCTGGTCACGCGCAATACCGACGACTTCGAGGGCTGCGGGCTGACGCTGTTGAACCCCTTCACTTGAGGCGCTGGGCCCAGTAGACGAGCACCTCGGTCTTGGGCTGGATGTCCGTCGAGCTGTAGGTGTAGGTCGGCACCACGTTGATCGCATCCAGCGTGCTCAGCCCGGAGATGATGCGGCCGAAGACGGCATAGCCGGGGTTGGCGGCGCTCTGGTAGTCCAGGCTGGTGTTGTCCACCACGTTGAAGAAGAACTGGCTGGTGGCCGAATCGGCGTCGCTGCGGCGGGCCATGGCGATCGTGCCGCGCAGGTTGGACAAGCCGTTGTTGCTCTCCAGCTTGATGGGCGCGTACAGCGGCGTCTTGGTCACCATGCCGCTGGTGTAGCCACCGCCCTGGACGACGAAATCGCGGTCGACGCGGTGGATCAGCGTCTTTGTGTAGAAGCCTGCGGCGACGTAGTTGTAGAAGTTGGCGACCGTCTGCGGCGAGTAGGTGTCGTAGAGCTCGACGACGATCTCACCGCTACTGGTCAGCATGCAGACCGTGCCAAAGGTCGACGCCGCCGATGCCGCCAGGCCGGCCGCGCTGCAGGACAGCGTGGGCGCGTTGGGCGTGGGGTTGGGCTGCGGGTATTGCGTGCCGCTACCACCTCCCCCACCGCCGCCGCCGTCATGGTCGTGATAGCCGCCGCCACCGCCGCAGGCGCTGAGCAGGATAGTCGTGCCGATGGCAAGGGCCAGGCTGGCGAAGCGGTTCAACAGGCGCATGAGGACACTCCTTGGATGCGGGATCAACGCAGCCCAACGCGGCTTGTTGACTCTGCTTACAAGCCTTTACCTGGGCTGGCTATAGTCTGCGCGCTGCCACAAGCGGCACTTCATTCACCCTTTGCCGTACCCGTTATGTCCTTGCCAAACTCGCGCCGCCTCACCCTCCTGCTCGCCCTGAGCGCCAGCCTCGGTCTCTCCGCCTGTGGCGGCGGGGGCGGCGGCTCCGATACGCCTGTCAACACCGACCCTAACGGCTGGAACGCCGTGACTGCGCTCAAGTCGACGGACACGACG
Organism: Roseateles sp.; assembly: GCF_039929605.1. Lineage (GTDB taxonomy): Bacteria > Pseudomonadota > Gammaproteobacteria > Burkholderiales > Burkholderiaceae_C > Pelomonas. Next base: position 48,515 of record NZ_JBDSQX010000054.1, on the reverse strand, counting down.
GTCGGCACCGGCGCGCAGGCCGACACGACGAAGACTGTGACCGTTCACTACACCGGCTACCTGTACGACGTGCGCGTGGCCGGTACCAAGGGTACGCAGTTCGATAGCTCGGTCGGCAAGACGCCGTACACCTTCAAGCTCGGTTCGGGCACGGTGATTCCCGGTTTCGATCAGGGCGTCACGGGCATGAAGGTCGGAGGCAAGCGCACCGTCACCATTCCGGCCGCGCTGGGCTACGGCGCTGCGGGGCAGGGCACCATTCCGGGCGGCGCCGCATTGGTGTTCGACCTCGAACTGATGAGCGTCAGCTGAGCCCCAGTTCCAGGTTGTCGATGAGCCGGGTGTTGCCCAGCCGGGCGGCACCCAGCGCGACCAGCGGCACGCCTTCGGCGGCAGCGCCCAGGTCGTGCTGGCGGCGCAGTGTGACGTAGTCCGGCGCCCAGCCGGCGTCGCGCAGCGATTGAATTGCGTCGGCTTCCATAACCGCGAGTTCACGCTCACCGGCTTGCCAGCGGGCGATCAAGGCTTTCAGCGTGCGCGACAGGCGCAGCGCCTCGGCCTTCTCGGCGGCGCTGAGGTAGCCGTTGCGCGACGACAGCGCCAGGCCTTCATCGCTGCGGCGCGTTTCCAGCCCGTGGATGGCGATGGGCAGGGCCATCTGCGCCGTCATGCGGCGCAGCACCATCAGCTGCTGGTAGTCCTTCTTGCCGAAGATGGCCAGCGTCGGCTGCACGATGTTGAAGAGCTTGTGCACCACCGTGCAGACGCCCGTGAAGAAGCCGGGGCGGAAGTGGCCTTCGAGGATGTCGGCCAGCTCGGGCGGCGGCAGCACCTTGTAGCTCTGCGGTTCGGGGTAGAGCTCACCCTCGCTCGGTGCGAAGACGATGTCGCAGCCGGCGCCTTCGAGCAGCTCGCAGTCGCGGGCCAGCGTGCGCGGATAGGTGTCGAAATCCTCGTGCGGCGCGAACTGCAGGCGGTTCACGAAGATGCTGGCGACGACCGCACCTGCGGGGCCGACCAGCTCACGCGCTTGTCTCACCAGCGCGAGGTGGCCGTCATGCAGGTTGCCCATCGTTGGCACGAAGCCGCGCTGGCGGTGGATGGCGAGTGCGTCACGCAGTTCGGCAATGGTGTGGATGACTTGCATCGTCTGCATCCAATCAAAAAACGAACAAAGTCTTAGAACCCATGGATCTCATTGACCGGAAAGCTTTTGCCCTTCACCTCGTCCACATAGCCCTTCACCGCCGCCAGCACCGAATCCTTGCCCGCCATGAAATCCTTGACGAAGCGCGGCTTGCGGCCCGGCGTGATGTTGAGCATGTCGTGCAGCACCAGCACCTGGCCCGAGGTGCCCACGCCCGCGCCGATGCCGATGACGGGCACGGGCGAGGCCGCCGTGATCTCGGCGGCGAGTGCTGACGGCACCATTTCGTAGAGCAGCATGGCGGCGCCGGCGTCGATGACTTCCTGCGTCTCGCGCTTCATGCGCGCGGCGCCCGCTTCGTCGCGGCCCTGCACCTTGAAGCCGCCGAGCGCGTTGACCGTCTGCGGCGTGAAGCCCAGGTGCACGCAGACCGGGATGCCGCGCTCGCTGAGGAAGCGCACGGTCTCGGCCGTCCAGCCGCCGCCTTCAAGCTTGACCATGTGAGCGCCGGCCTTGACCAGCGCGGCCGAGCTCTTCCAGGCTTCTTCCTTGGACACGTGATAGCTGTCGAAGGGCAGGTCGGCCACGATCCAGGCCCACTTGTGGCCGCGTGACACGCAGAACGTGTGATAGACCATGTCCTCCAGGCTCACCGGCGCCGTCGAGCCCCGGCCCTGCAGCACATTGCCCAGGGAATCGCCGATCAGCAGGATGTCGACACCGGCTTCGTCCAGCAGGCTGGCGAAGGCCGCGTCGTAGCAGGTCAGCATGGCGATCTTCTCGCCACTGGCATGCATCTGCGCCAGGCGCGGCAGGGTCATCGGCTTGCGTTCAGCGGTCATGGGATCCTCGGTGTAAACCCTGGCGGCCCTTGTGGGGCGGCGGCAGTGTAGCGTTCGGCTCCCCGCCCAGAAGTTCCCCACCTCATGACCCTGACCGAGTTGCGCTACATCGTCGCCGTAGCCCGCGAGCGCCATTTCGGCCGCGCGGCCGAGGCCTGCTTCGTGTCGCAGCCGACGCTGTCCGTCGCCATCAAGAAGCTTGAGGAAGAGCTGGACCTGAAGATCTTCGAGCGCGGCGGCAGCGAGGTCAGCGTCACGCTGCTGGGCGACGAGATCGTGCGCCAGGCGCAGACGGTGCTGGACCAGGCCGGCGCCATCAAGGAGATCGCCAAGCGCGGCAAGGACCCGGTGGCCGGCGCGCTGCGGCTGGGCATCATCTACACGATCGGCCCCTACCTGCTGCCCGAGCTGGTCAGGCACACCATCGAGCTCTACCCGCAGATGCCGCTGATGCTGCAGGAGAACTTCACCGTGAAGCTGCTGGAGATGCTGCGCACCGGCGAGCTGGACTGCGCCATCATGGCCGAGCCCTTCCCCGATGCCGGCCTGGCCACGGCCCAGCTCTACGACGAGCCCTTTGTCGTCGCCCTGCCCGCGGCCCACCCGCTGGCCACGCGCGAGACCATCAGCGCCGAGGAACTCAAGCGCGAGACCATGCTGCTGCTGGGCACCGGCCATTGCTTCAGGGACCATGTGCTGGAGGTCTGCCCCGAGTACGCGCGCTTCTCCAGCGACGCCGAGGGCATACGCCGCAGCTTCGAGGGCTCGTCGCTAGAGACCATCAAGCACATGGTCGCCTCGGGCATGGGCGTGACGGTGGTTCCGCACCTGTCCGTCGCACGCGATCCTTCACCGCATCTGCGCTTCGTGCCCTTCAGCGAGCCGGTGCCCACGCGGCGCGTCGTGCTGGCCTGGCGGCGCAGCTTCACGCGCTACGAGGCCATCGCGGCGCTGCGCAATGCCATCTATGCCTGCGAGCTGGGCGGCGTGGTGCGGCTGTCGCAATAACGAACAACGACGAACATCGAGCCGTCTTGCTGCGCTGCACAATGCTCGCAACTTCGCAACCAACGCGCCTCGGGCGCCTTCTGCCATGAGCCAAGCTTTCGACTCCACCCACGGCGCCATCCATTTCGTTGGCGGTGAAAAAGGCGGCGTCGGCAAGTCGCTGCTGTCGCGCCTGCTGGCGCAATTCATGATCGACAAGGGCATCCCCTTCACCGGCTTCGACACCGACCGCTCCCACGGCGCGCTGCTGCGCTTTTATGCCGACTACGCCTCGCCCGCGCTGGTGGACAACTTCGCGGCGCTGGACGCCATCGTCGAGAGCGCCGTGGCCGAACCCGGCCGGCGCGTGCTGGTGGACCTGGCCGCGCAAACGCACGAGCCACTGGCGCGCTGGATGGACGAGTCCGGCGTGCTGGAGCTGGCTGCCGAGGCCGGCGTCGCCGTGAACTACTGGCATGTGATGGATGCCGGCCGCGACTCGGTCGACTTGCTCACCCGCCTGCTCGACCGCTTCGAGGGCCGGCTGAATTACGTGCTGGTGCTCAACCAGCTGCGCGGCGACGACTTCTCGCAGCTGGAGCACTCCGGCCAGCTCGCCCGCGCGCAAAGCCTGGGTGCGCGCACGATGCCGCTCAAGCACCTGCAGGACGCGGTGCTGCGCAAGATCGACGCAGCGAACTCGAGCTTCTGGTCCGCCCGCACCGCCCCCGGCACCGAAGGCGCCAAGCTCGGCCTGCTGGAGCGCCAGCGCCTGCGCGTGTGGCTGGCGCAGGTGGAGGGCGAGTTCGAGCGGCTGGGCGTTTGAGCGTCTGAATCCGCTAGGCTTGCCCCACCCAACCCAGAGCTCCTTTCCATGGCCAAGAAACCCGCCGCCCCCACCATCAGCATCGGCATCAGCGAGAAGGACCGCGCGGCAATCGTTGCCGGCCTGTCGAAGCTGCTGGCCGAGACCTACACGCTCTACCTGACGACGCACAACTTCCACTGGAACGTCACCGGGCCGATGTTCACCAGCCTGCACACGATGTTCATGACCCAGTACACCGAGCTGTGGACGGCGGTGGACCCGATCGCCGAACGCATCCGATCGCTGGGCCACCCGGCGCCGGGCAGCTACGCGCAATTCGCCAAGCTCAGCGGCCTGCCCGACGCGCCCGCCACGCCGCCCAAAGCGCTGGAAATGGTGCGCATCCTCAAGGAAGGCCACGAGGCCGTCGCCCGCACGGCGCGCCAGCTCTTCCCCACCGTCGACAAGGCCAGCGACGAGCCCACCGCCGACCTGCTGACGCAGCGCATCACGGTCCACGAGCAAACCGCGTGGATGCTGCGGAGCTTGCTGGAGGAGTGAGCATTCAGCGCGGCCCGGGCCGCCTGCGCACGGCGCTGCGGCTGGGCCTGAAGGCCGTCGCCTCGATGGCCCTGGCTCTGGCGGTCGCCGCCCTGCTGGCGCTGGCACTGGCGGTGCAGGGCTCGCCGCGCTGGCCGGGGCCGGCCGAGGTGTCGGCGGCGGACGTCGCAAGGGCGCGCGACTTCCTGCGCCGCAACGATCCGCGCCGGCCGGCGCCCGGGCCTGGCCCTCTGCGCACGCTGGTCGCCTCCGAGCGTGAGGCCAACCTCGTGCTGGACCAACTGGCGCGACGCTTCGCGTCGGGCGCGTCGGCGCAGCTAGCACTGAGCGGCGGCAGCGCTCGGCTGCAGGCCAGCCTGCCCGTGCCCCGCAGCCCGATATCGGCCTGGCTGAACATCGAGGCAACGCTGCGCGAAACCGCCGGGCTGCCCGCCATCGACAACCTGCGCGTGGGCCGGCTGCCGGTGCCGGCTTGGCTGGCCGCGCGGCTGCTGCCGCGTCTCGCCGAGCGCTTGCACGCCACGCCCGAGGGCGCGCTGGCGCTGGACATGGTGCGGCGCGTTCGCTTGATGCCGGCGCGGCTGGAGGTGGTCTATGCATGGGGCGACGACGGCCTGCAGCGCCTGCTCGGCACCGTGCTGCCGCCCGCCGAGCAGGCGCGCCTGACGGCCTATGCCCAGGCCCTGTCCGGCGCGCTGCAGGCGCACGCTTCGGCCGGCGGCGGCGCCGGCCTCTCGCTGGCGAGCCTGTTGCCGCCGCTGTTCATGCTCGCCAGCCAACGCAGCGCCGGCGGCGGCGATGCGGTCGCGGAAAACCGCGCGGCGCTGCTGACGCTGGCGCTGCAGGCCACCGGCCGGCGCATGTCCGACCTGGTGCCGGCCATCCAGGCAGCGCCCCACCCGCAGCTGGTGACGTTGACGCTGGCCGGCCGCGACGACTTCCCCCAGCACTTCCTGATCTCCGCCGTGCTGGCGCTGGAGGGCGGCGGGCCGCTGGCGGACGCCATCGGCGTCTACAAGGAAACCGCCGACCTGCGCGACGGCAGCGGCTTCAGCTTCAACGACATTGCCGCCGACCGCGCCGGCACACGGCTGGGGCTGCTGGCCCGGCGTGACCCGCAGGCGCTGCAGGACCGGCTGGCGCAGGGGCTGCGCGAGAGCGACTTCATGCCCGACGTGGCCGACCTGCCGGAGTTCCTCAGCGCCCGCGACTTCCTTGCGACCTACGGCGGCGTAGATGCGCCGGCCTACCGCCGGATGCTGGCCGAGATCGAGCGCCGGCTGGACGCGCTGCCGCTGCTGCGCGCGCCTGGGGCGCTGCCCTGAAGAACTCTTCGCGATGGATGGCTTTAACCTTTGCGTATCTGAAATACGCAAAAGTTAGATTCCCCCTTGCCTGACGGTCCGCCAATTGCTAACTTACCCGTATTTGAAATACGGGTAAGTTGGAAATGCCGCTTCATCTCGTTGGCGAAACCCTCGACAAGACCCGCAGCCACTACCTGGCCGAGACGGGCAAGCTCGTCCAGCTGATGCGGGGCATCTATGTCGATGTCGCCGACGACATCGACCAGACCGTCCTCGCCCATGCCGTGCGCATTGGTCGCTACCTGTATCCCAAGGCCTATCTCGCGGCGGCCAGTGCCGTGCTGCTGGGGCCGACCCGGGACGGCCGCCTCTACCTGACCGGCCCACGCGTGCAGCGCACCCGCATCCGGGCGCTTGAGATCGTCCAGAACAAGGCGCCCGCCAAGCCCGCTCTCGTGGGCGCCACCGTTGCCGACGACATGGGCGAGTTCACCGTCCAGGTGTCCTCCGTCCGCCAGCGGTTCCTGGAAGCCTTTCGCCTGCGCAGCGAGCACGCAGCCTCCATCGAGGCCACGACCCGCGAAGCCATCGCTGCCCGTCTCGTCGAGGAATACGGCGGGGCGCAGGCGGCAAGGGATGCCGTCTGGGCGCTGGCGCGCGAGAACGACTGGTACCGCGAGGGCGAGGGCGCCGAGAAGTTCCTGCTGCGCGGGGCCTCGATGGCGCCCGCGCGCAACCAGGCCTCGTTCGCCCTGACCGTGGCATGGCATGGCCGGCCCATCGGCAGCCTTGGCCATGACGGCTTCGAATGGCGCTGGGCGCCGGTCGACAGCGGCACACCCGTCCCGCCGCACATCCGCCAGACGATGCCGGGCCAGTTGCCGCCGTTCGTGGTCTCGCTGCTGCCGGAAGGCTGGCTGAGCAGCGTGCTGCACAACCGCGACGAGCGGGCCACGCTGCGCTCGGGCCGGCGCTACATGTCCAACATCACGATGGCCGAGAACGCGCAGGAGCTGGCGGCCCTGCCGCCCGACGTCCTGGCGACGCCGCTGGCCGCCCACACGGCGGCAGGCGTGTTCACCGGCACCTATGCCGGGCCCGGCCGCAGCGCCATGGAGCAGGACTTCGAGCACAACCTCGCCACGCTTTATGAGCGCGCCGAGATGCCGCGCCTGTCCGGCGTGCAGATGAAGGCGCCGATGACGCTGGACTCGGCCGGCCGGCTCGCACCGAGCATCGGCGCGGCGTTCACGCACATCCTCAAGCCCGCCGGGACCAGCGGCTTCGAGGCCTTGCCGCAGGTTGAATGGCTCGGCCTGGCCCTTGCGCGGCACGCCGGGTTCACGGTGCCCGCCACAGCGCTGATCGCAATGCCCGACGGCATGCCCCCGGCACTGCTGGTCGAACGCTTCGACATCCGCACGGACGCGAACGATGGGCGCCTGCTGGCGATGGAAGACCTGTGCTCGGTGCTCGACCTCACGCCTGCGGCCAAGTACGACGGCAGCATCGAACGTGTGGCGCGTGCACTGCGAGGCGTGTCTACAGCGCCCGACGCAGACCTCCTGATCCTCATGAAGCGCGTCGTCTTCGCCTGGCTGATCGCTGACGGCGACATGCACCTCAAGAACATGGCCGTGCTGAAGACCGCCGAACCCGGCAGCACAACGTTTCACAGCGTTCGCCTGGCCCCCGTCTACGACACGCTGACCACACGCGTCTTTCCCCGCCTCGAACATGACCGCATGGCCTTGAAGCTCAACGGCAAGGACGAGCGGCTCAAGCGCGCCGACTTCCTCGCCGCCGCCGTGACCGCCGGGCTTCGGGCATCGGACACCCAGGCCGCCATCGACGATGTTCTGGACCGGTTGCGGGCAGCCGTTGACTCGATCGCCTTGCCCACGCTTGCCGTAAACGGTCCGTCTGGCGCAGCCGCCGTGACCCGGACGCTGGAGATCTGCCGGGAGCGGCTGGCCTCGTTCAATTGACCGCCGCCCGCGAACAGCAGTAGCTTCTCCGCCAGCGTGGTCTTGCCGGCCCCGGGGCCGGCGCATCCCACCAACCGCAAGAGAAACTTGCTGGCATCCTCCTGAGCAAGACGATCCGCCCCTCATGTCACTGTTTCGAGCCTTGCTGTACGCGCCGAGCCCGTTCGCCCCATCGCCTCGCAGGCCGGGCTTCGCCACCCTAGTCTGCGTGCGGACCGATTCGTGTCCGCCACGGGAGATTGATTGATGAAAGCCTCAGCCATCGTTGCCGCCATCGGTGTCGGCGTGCTTGCCACCGCGCTGGCCGCGCAGCCCGCCAGCCTGCCTCAGGGCTGGATGCAGACGGGCGATGCCCAGACCTGCGAAGACAAAGTCGTGCCGGCGACCGGTGCGCCCAGCGCCCGGGTGTTCAACCTGGACTGCAAGCCGAACACCAAGGGCTTCACGTCGCTCATGCAGATGGTTGCCGGCACCGACTTCGCCGGCAAGCGCGTGCGCCTGAGCGCCCAGCTGCGCGGCAACCAACTGGCCGAATGGGGCGGGCTGTGGATGCGCGCCGACAGCGGCCAGAAGCCCACGGCTTTCGACAACATGTTCGACCGCCAGCTGAATGGCAGCTTCGGCTGGCAACCCGCTGAAATCGTGCTGGATATCCCGGCCGATGCCACCGCACTCAGCTTCGGCTTCCTGCTCACCGGCGCGGGCCAACTGCAGGCGACGGACTTCCGGCTCGAAGTGGTGCCGAACACCGTGCCGACGACCGGCGCCGGCGCACGCGCCCTGCCGCGCCAGCCCAGCAACCTGACGCCATCTTGAGCCCGGCTGCGCCCACGCTAAGCGGTAACTTGACCCAAGCCCTCAAGGAGGAGGGCGTGGGCTGGCAACGCCCGGCGCCGCTGCTCATCGGCGCGGCGCTGTTCGCGCTGGCTGCGATCTTCCTGCGTGAGCAGGCAGCGTGGGCGTTGTCATTGGGCCTGTGGCTGGGCCATGCCGTGACGGATGGCCTCTGCGGCCTGCTTGCCCGCAGCCGCCGTGCGGCGCTGCTCGGCCTGCCACCGGCCCTGCTGGTGGGCGCGGCACTGGGCTGGGCCGCCGAACAGGCGCTGATGCTCGACGCGATGACTGTGGCCGAACGCTTCACCCGCGCCTGGCTCCACCTCGGCTTCGGCGCCGCGCTGTTGGGCCTGCCACTGTTGCAAGGCCTGCGCCGGCTGCGCGCGCTGCGCCGCGTGGAGCAGGACCGAGCCCGGCTGCGAGCCGAGCTGCAGATGCTGCAGGCGCAGATCGAGCCTCACTTCCTGTTCAACACGCTGGCCACGCTGCGCAGCTTCGTGCGCCAGGGCTCGGAGCGCGCGCTGCCGCTGCTGGACGCCGTCAGCGGCCTGCTGGAGACCACGCTGGAGCGGGTGCGCCAGGCCGAGGACTCGACGCTGGGCCAGGAGTGCCAGATCGTCGAGCACTATCTGGCCATCATGGCGCTGCGGCTGGGCGAGCGGCTGAGCTACCGCGTCGAGGTCGACCCCGAGCTGCACACCCGGCCCCTGCCGCCGCTGATGCTGCAGCCGCTCGTGGAGAACGCTATCCAGCACGGCATCGAGCCCAGCGAGAGTGGCGGGCAGGTGCTGTTGCAAGCCGAGCAGGCCAATGGAGAGTTGCGGCTCAAGGTCATCAACAGCGGTTGCGCGCTGAGCACCGACACGCCCGCAGGCCACGGCCTGGCCCTGGTCAATTTGCGCCAGCGCCTGCAAGCCCTGCACGGCGGCCGCGCCGGCCTGAGCCTCGCCACCAACGCTGCCGGCCAGACCGAAGCCACGCTCATCCTGCCCATGCCATGACGACTGCGCTGATCGCCGACGACGAACCCCAGTTGCTCGAAGAACTGCGCGAGCTGTTGGCCCAGGCCTGGCCCGAGCTGGAGATCGTTGCCCAGGCCCGCAACGGCACCGAGGCGCGTCGGCTGCTGGACGAGCTGCGCCCGGACATCGCCTTCCTCGACATCCGCATGCCCGGCATCGACGGCCTGGGCCTGGCCCAGCTCGCGCCGCCGGGCACGCGTCTCGTCTTCGTGACGGCGCATGCCGAGCACGCACTGGCCGCCTTCGAGCGCGCTGCGGTGGACTACTTGCACAAGCCCGTCACGCCCGCCCGGCTGGCTGCCACCGTGCAGCGCCTGCAGGCCGGGCAACCGCAGCGGTCCGAGCTGCGCTTCCTGCAGGCCTGGACGGGCAACACGATGAAGCTGCTGGACGTGGTGCAACTCGCCGCGCTGCGCTCGGAGCTGCGCCACACGCGAGCACTGAGCCAAAGCGGAGAACAGCTGCTGCTGCGCACGTCACTGGGGGAGCTGCAGCAGTCGCTGGACCCGCAGCTCTTCTGGCAGATCCACCGCGGCTCGGTCGTCAACGCGCGGGCCATCGAGCGCATCGAGCGGCGCGATGACGGCGAGCTGTGGGTGCACCTGCGTGGCCTGGCCCAGGCCCTGCCGGTCAGCCGCGCGCACCGGGGACGGTTCAGGGGGATGTAGCCGGTCAGAGCGCCACGGATAATCCCGGGTTAGCCCCGCTACAAGAACTCCATGTCCGAACCCACCGCCAGCCGCATCGAGACGGAAGTCCGCCGCCGCCGCACCTTCGCCATCATCAGCCACCCCGACGCCGGCAAGACCACGCTGACCGAGAAGCTGCTGCTGTTCTCGGGTGCGATCCAGATCGCCGGGTCGGTGAAGGCGCGCAAGGCCACGCGGCATGCCACGTCGGACTGGATGGAGATCGAGAAGCAGCGCGGCATCTCGGTGGCCAGCTCGGTCATGCAGATGGAGTACCGCGACTGCGTCATCAACCTGCTGGACACGCCGGGCCACCAGGACTTCTCGGAAGACACCTACCGCGTGCTGACCGCCGTGGACGCGGCGCTGATGGTCATCGACGCGGCCAACGGCGTGGAGCCGCAGACCCGCCGCCTGCTGCAGGTCTGCCGCGCGCGCAACACGCCCATCCTGACCTTCGTCAACAAGATGGACCGCGAGGTGAAAGACCCGCTAGCGCTGATGGACGAGATCGAGCAGGAGCTGGGCATGACGGTCGTGCCCTTCACGTGGCCGGTCGGCATGGGCAAGCAGTTCCACGGCGTGATGGACCTGCGCCAGCAGCGCATGCGCGTGTTCGCGCCCGGCGAGGACCGCGCGGCCGGCACCGAGGAAGTGCTGGAAGGGCTGCACAACCCGGCCTATGCCGAGCGCTTCGGCATGCAGTACGACCAGGCCAAAGGCGAGATCGAACTGGTGCGCGAGGCTGCGCCCGAGTTCAACCGCGAGGACTTCCTGAGCGGCAAGCAGACGCCGATGTTCTTCGGCTCGGCCGTCAACAACTTCGGCGTGCAGGAGGTGCTGGACGCGCTCGTCGAGCTGGCGCCCCCGCCCGATGCGCGCGTGGCCATGCAGCGCACCGTGCAGCCCGAGGAACCCAAGTTCACCGGCGTCGTCTTCAAGATCCAGGCCAACATGGACCCGGCCCACCGCGACCGCATCGCCTTCCTGCGCGTGGCCTCGGGCCGTTTCGAGCGCGGCATGAACCTGAAGGTGGTGCGCTCGGGCAAGACGCTGCGCCCCAACAGCGTCGTGACCTTCATGAGCCAGAAGCGCGAACTGCTCGACGAAGCCTTTGCCGGCGACATCATCGGCATCCCCAACCACGGCGTGCTGCAGCTGGGCGACACCATCACCGAAGGCGAGGCGCTGCAGTACACCGGCCTGCCCTTCTTCGCGCCGGAAATGTTCCGCGCCGTCGAAGTGGCCGACCCGCTGAAGACCAAGCAGCTGCGCGCCGGCCTGACCCAGCTCGGCGAGGAGGGCGCCATCCAGGTCTTCCGCCCGATGGCCGGCAGCGTGCTGCTGCTGGGCGCCGTGGGCCAGCTGCAGTTCGAGGTCGTCGCGCACCGGCTGGAGCATGAGTACGGCTGCAAGGCCCGCATCATGCCGAGCCGTTTCCAGGTGGCGCGCTGGGTGACGTGTGATCCCGAGGACGGCGGCGAGAAAGAGCTCAAGCGCTTCATCGACGCCAACGATCACCGCATGGCGCTGGACGCGGTGGACGCGCCGACGGTGCTGGTGGAATACGCGCCCGAGCTGCGCGCCATCGAGGCCAACTGGCCCAAGATCAAGTTCCACGCCCTGCGCGAGCACGCCGGGCTGGTGTTCCAGCAGCGACTGGACGGCTGATCAACGCCCGGTTGCGGGCGGCTCCTGATTCATCCGCGTCAGCAATGCGCGCAGCGCCAGGTCCAGCGCAGGCAAGTCGTCGTGCAGGATGCTCCAGACCGTGTCGGCAGAGATGCCCAGGTAGGCGTGGGCGACACGGTTGCGCGTAGCCACGATTTGCCGCCAAGGCACGCCCGGCGCCATGGCACGAAGCGCCTCAGGCACACGGGTCGCGGCTTCTCCAATGAGTTCGAGATTGCGCAGGATGGCGTCGTAACGCATCGCGTCGACAGTCAGCGTCGCTTCGGTCAGGGCGCTGGAATAGGCCAGCGCCTTGCCGCAGAACTCCAGCATGTCCTCGATGTAGAGGCGGGTGTCGCGTTCAAACATGGATCGCGTCGCGCTCGACGAACGGCCGCAAGCGCTCCCGCAAGGCCGTCTCCGTGACCAGGTCGACGGGGCGCTGAAGCATGTCTTCCAGATAGAACTGAACGCCAAAAAAGCGCTTGGACGTTGCGGGGCCGTCGAAAGCCACCAACACGTCCACATCACTGTCAGCCCGCGCCGTCCCTCGTGCCATGCTGCCGAACAAGGCCAGGCGGCGCACACCGAATCGCTCCGCCAGCACGGGCTTGTGCTCGGCCAGAAGTTTCAGCAGCGCGTCGCGATTCATGGCTGGATGATGCAACGAAAGGCGCTCGTGTGGACGCTGCACGCGAGTGAGTCTGGGCGGTCTTGCAGACCGCGTTGCGGCGGGACCGCAGCCCTTCGCCTGGCATCGGGCCGCAAGCACGTTGCCCGGCGGGCCGGCTGGGGGCACCCGGCGCTCGGCCCGCAGCTTTCGTCCTTATGAGCAGGAGCCGCCGAGCCAGCGGCCCGTGGCCAGCATGCGCTGGTCCATCTCGGTGGCGCTGATCGCATTGCCGGTGCGGCCGTCCACCGCGTTGCCGCGGCCATTCAGCTCGAATCGATAGCTGGTGGGGCCGTAGGTGGCGGAGAACTTACCCTGCGTCAGCCCGCCACCGCCCGTGCGGCAGGCGTAGCTGCCGGCTGCGGCCGTGGCGTCCAGCTTGCTGGCGTTGACCTCGCACTTCCACGGGCCGCCGGTGTCGCTCAGCGACTTCTCCAGGTAGGCCGACAGGTCGATGCGCGACTGCGCCGGTGTCAGGCAGGACTGCTTCTCCGCAGCCTGCCGGCGGTCCATCTCCGCCTTCTGTTCGTCGCTGAGGCCGCTGCGCACCTTGGCCCGCAGCGCCTGCAGGCCGGGTTTCATTGACTGGCCGTTGATCCAGATCTCGCTGTCGGCGGCCCAGAGGCCCGGGTTGACCTGGATGACCGGCGCAGCGCCACAGGCGCCAGCAGCGAGGGACAGCGCCGCCAGCAGGGCGCCGGGTCGAATCGAACGGGAGTGATGCATGGGATGACAGGGCCTCGGGCCTGGATGAAAAGGCCCGCATTGCAGCAGCTGGCGCGCAGCGGCGACATCCCTCGGTTGCAAATCGGGCCGCAGAATCACGCCCGCACGCCAACTGACTTCCTACGATGCCGACGCCGACCGCTCGCCCCTGCCCCTCCTGCAACGACGCGATGCAGCTGCATGTGCTGCCGGGCCAGTACAGCGGCGAGGTGGAGATCGACTTTTGCTTCGGTTGCCAGGGCATCTGGTTCGATCACCTGGAGAACCTCAAGCTGGCGCCCGCTGCGGTGGCGACGGTGTTCAAGGAGATCCACCACCACCGCAGCGCGGCCCACCGGCCGCTGGCCACGGCGCTGCGTTGCCCGGAATGCCGTGGCCGGCTGGCGCAGGGCTTCGACCTCGTGCGCAGTGGCCGCTTCATCACGCACCGCTGCGAGAGCCGCCACGGGCGCTTCAGCAGCTTTGCGTCCTTCATGATCGAGAAGGGCTTTGTGCGCCAGCTCACCAAGCCGGAGATCGCCAGCATTGCGGCCAAGGTCGGCGTCATCCACTGCAGCAGTTGCGGCGCGCCGGTGGATCTGAGGCGCGAAGACGCCTGCTCGCACTGCCGCTCGCCGCTCTCGCTGCTGGACCCCGAGGCCGTGGAGCGGGCCCTGCAGACCTATGCCAACGCGGGTGCCCGGCAGCCGGCCAGCGCGCCGGCCGACATCGCCGACGCCCTCATCGCCGTGGCCAAAGAGCGCTCACGCGCGCAGCGTGAATCCGGCCGCCCCGTCGTCGAGGCCGGGCTCGTTGGCGGCGTCCTGGCGACGGACCTGTTCAGCGCCGGCCTGAGCCTGTTCGGCTCGCTGTGGGAATGACATGGCGGCGCCTGCTGCGTGCGGGCACCGCTGCGATGATGCAGCCCCTTCTCCGCCGCATCCAAAGTCCGATGAACAAGCGCCTGCTCCCCCTCGTGCTGACCCTGGGCTGCGCCCTGGCTCATGCCGCCCCGCAGCTTGAAACCATCGTCGACGGCCTCAAGACGCCTTGGGGTCTGGCCTTCCTGCCCGACGGCCAGTTGCTCATCACCGAGCGCGATGGCCAGATGCGAACGGCACAACCGGGCGGCAAGCTCAGCGCGCCCATCCAGGGCCTGCCGGCCGTGGACGCCGCCGGCCAGGGCGGCCTGCTGGACGTGCAGCTGGACAGCGAGTTCGCGAGCAACCGCACGATCTACTTCTGCTTCAGCGAACTGAGCGCCGACAAGACCACCAACAGCACCGCCCTGGCCCGAGCACGGCTGAGTGACGACCTGAAGCGCCTGACCGACGTGAAGGTCATCTTCAGCCAGAGCCCCAAGATCGCCAGCCACAACCACTTCGGCTGCCGCATCGCCGAGGCGCCGGACGGCAAGCTCTTCCTGAGCCTGGGCGAGCGCTTCAGCCAGATGCAGAGCGCCCAGACGCTGGACAACCACCTCGGCAAGATCGTGCGCGTGGGCAAGGACGGCAGCGTGCCTGCCGACAACCCCTTCGTGAAGACGCCCGGCGCGCTGCCCGAGATCTGGAGCTACGGCCACCGCAACTCGCAGGGTCTGACGCTGGATGAGAAAGGTCGCCTGTGGCAGACCGAGCACGGGCCGCAGGGCGGCGATGAGCTGAATCTGATCCAGCCGAAGCTGAACTACGGCTGGCCCGTCATCACCTACGGCGAGAACTACGGCGGCGGCAAGATCGGCGACGGCATCGCGGCCAAGGCGGGCATGGAACAGCCGGTCGTGAAGTGGGTGCCGTCGATTGCGCCGTCCGGGTTGGTGAAGCTCAAGAGCGCGAAGTACGGTGCGAGCTGGCAGGGCAGCTTCTTTCTTGGCTCGCTGAAGTTCGGCTATCTGGAGCGCGTGAAGCTCGGCGCCGATGACCGGCTGGTGGAGCAGGAGAAGCTGTTTGCGGATGCGGGGCGCATGCGAGATGTGAGGGAAGGGCCGGATGGGCTGCTGTATCTGGTGTTGGAGGGGCATGGGCGCGTCGTGCGGGTGGTGCCAGTGGCGCCGGCTGCGCGCTGAGATGGCTTGGCGCAAAGGGCCGTGCCGGGATGTCGCCCCGGCGGGCGACCTACTTTTTGCGCCGCCAAAAAGTAGGCAAAAAGCTCTCCCCTGCGAAACCGCCCCTGTCGGGGTTCCCTGCGATGCTCGAACCCCGGGGCCGCACCCAACTCACTTCGCTACGCTCCGTTCAGACAAAGGGGTGCGAAGTCAGAGCTTGAGGCTCGCTTTGCTCGCGCCCCGGGCTTCTGCGCTTCTCGGCGGTTTAGAAGGGGAGTTCCTTGAACAGCCGAACAGCCACAACAGCCAAGCCCAACAGCCGGCGTCGGGTCTGAGTACCGCAGGCGACCCCGAAGAGGCGGGGCGGTCGGGGAAGCTCTTTAGCTACTTTCTGGCGGGACAGAAAACCGAAGGTTTCGCCGCAGGCAAATCCCGGCATCAGTCTCGCGTGCTGCTGGCTATTTCCCCATGAGCCTCCTCCTCTGCGCCGTCCTGGCAGCACAAGCCACCACCCAACTCGACACCGTCGTCCTCCACGGCCGCGCCACCGCCCCCACGCTCGCCGTCGAGCGCCTCGACGGCGCCACGCTGGCCCGCGACGCCGAGGCGCAGGACCCCGCCCAGGCCCTCGCCCGCACCCTCTCCCGCCTGCCCGGCATCTACGCCGCCAACCGCGGCAACGACGCGCAGGACCTGCAGCTCTCCAGCCGCGGCTACGGCGCGCGCGCCAGCTTCGGCGTGCGCGGCCTGCGGCTGGTGGCCGACGGCATCCCGGCCAGCACGCCCGACGGCCAGGGCCAGCTCGGCCACTGGCTGATCGCCGACGCCGCCTCGCTGGAGGTGCTGCGCGGCCCGTTCTCGGCGCTCTACGGCAGCGCCAGCGGCGGCGTCATCGCGCTGCAAAGCCGCTGGCCCACCGAAGCCCGCGAACAAGCTGCCCTCACCCTCGGCGCCTTCGGCCTGCGCCAGGCCAGCGTGAGCCTGGACCGCCTGCCCGCCGAAGGCCAGGCGCTGAGCCTGGCCGTGCAGGCCACCCACCGCGACGGCTGGCGCGCCCACAGCGCCAGCGAACGCCGCCTGGCCCAGGCGCGCTGGCAGCTGCGCACGCCCGGGCAGCAGTTCATGCTCGTCGCGCAGTTGCAAAGCCAGCCGGCCGACGACCCGCTGGGCCTGACCGCCGAACAGTTCGCTGCGGACCCGCGCCAGACCGCACCCCAGGCCGACGCCTTCAACACCCGCAAGGCGGCCGAGCAGCAGCAGCTCGGCCTGCGCTGGCAGCGCGACGTGGATGAACGCCTGCGTCTGCAGGTCGCCGGCTGGCTCGGCCGTCGCGCGGTGGACCAGTGGCAGTCCATCCCGCTGGCCGTGCAGAACACGCCCAGCCACCCCGGCGGCGTCATCAGCTTGCGGCGCGGCTTCAACGGGCTGGACGCTCGCCTGAACTGGGCGTTAGCCCCCGAGCAGGAATTGACCCTCGGCTGGGCCATCGAGAGCCAGCGCGACGCGCGGCGCGGCTACCTCAACCAGGCTGGCGAGAGCGGTGCTCTCAAGCGCGACGAAACCAACCGCGCCCGCAGCAGCGAGCCCTACGCCCAGTGGCGCTGGACGCCCACGCCCGCATGGGAGCTGCTGGCCGGCCTGCGCGCCAGCAACCTGCAGTTCGACAGCGATGACCGCTACCTGAGCAACGGCGACGACAGCGGCTCGCGCAAGTTCAGCGGCCTGCAGCCCGTGGCCGGGCTGGCGTGGCGGCCGGCGGAGGGCCAGGTCTTGCGGCTGGCGCTGGGCCGCGCGGCCGAGTCGCCCACGTTGACCGAGCTGGCCTACCGATCGCAAGGCAGCGGCTTCAACAACGAGCTGCGCCAGCAACGCAGCAAGCAGATCGAGCTGGGTTGGGAAATCCGTCAGCAAACGGGCGAAGGCGAACGCCGCCTGGCGCTGACGGCCTTCCAGGCCGACACCCGCGACGAGATCAGCGTGCTGTCCAGCGGCGGTGGGCGCACGGTGTTCACCAACGCGGCACAAACCCGCCGTCGCGGCCTCGAAGCCGCGGCCCAACTGCCGCTGGCTCGCGACTGGCACCTCGACATCGCCGCCACCCGCCTGTTAACCCGCGTGACTTCGACCGGCCAGCCCCTGCCCGGCGTGCCAGCCGCCTACGGCAGCGCCGAACTGCGCTGGCAGGGCGAGGGGCTGGACGCGGGGCTGAGCCTGCAGGCGCGTGCGCGACTGCCCGCAGATGACGCCGGCACCGCATCGGCGGCGGGCGGTGGCCAATGGGGCTTCAACCTCGGTGGCACGTTGACGCCCGACCTGCGCTGGCGCCTGCGCGCCGACAACCTGCTCAACCGCGCCACGGCCGCCAGCGTCATCGTCAACGAGGCCAACCGGCGCTTCTTCGAGCCGGCGGCGCCGAGGGGGTGGAGCGTGGCGCTGAGCTGGCAGCCGCGTTGAAGGTCAAGCAACCAGGAACAGTAGTGACATCGCCGTCCGGTTGATCTGAAGGCCGGCGGCAAGGCGCTGCCCGTCACCGAGGCCGACGGCCACCCGGCCGTGTGGCTGGCGCCGGGCACGCATGTCGTCGAAGGCCGCATCAGCTGGGCGCAGACGCCGCAGCACCTGGCCGTGCCGAACGGCCTGGGCGCCATCGCAGTGAGCAGCGACGGCACCACGCAGGCCCGTGCGCCTGGCGCGTCGCTGGACGTGGCGCTTGGGCGTCGCCGAACGCCTGCGAGCTGCCGCCGCTCAATGTCATCGTGTCCATCGGTGTGGCGCCACTGAAAGTGGCGGGGGCGTATGACCTGCTGGCCGCGCCGACACCGCCGTCTACGAATCCAAGCGCGCAGGGCGCAGCCGCGTCTGCGCCGCTTCGCCGCCAACCGTCAACAACAACCCGGCTGACACGCGATGCTCAGCGGCCAACACATTGGTTAGTGCCAATGTGCAGTATTGTATTTTTGACATATTGCATTGTTGCTATAAAATATATTTCGCCGCATGATTGCCATATCGCATCAATGCAATACATAAGGAATTCAAGCTCATGACTGCCGACGAATCAAAAAATGCGCCTCGTTTCGGCACGGCTGTCGAAGGGCGCAACCGATTTCCTCGTCCAGCGCTTGAAGAAGAGTTCGACGACATGATCGAGCGCAGCAACGGGGCTCGGCTGTTCGGCCTGCGTCGCACGGGCAAATCCACGGAGGCGCGCGCTCTCTGTGCGCGACTACGTCTCAAAGAACCCGGCACACCCGTCATCGAAATCGATGCGCAAGGCATGGCCAGCGAGGCCACGCTGTTGGTGGAAATGCTGAAAAAGATCCCCGCCAATGCAAAGTCACTGAGTGATCGCCTCATGACTGCCATGACTTCGGACAGCGGCATTTCTCAGGTCGCCCGGGATGCCATCAGCAAACACACAGGAGGCTCTGCAGACGTTCAGGCCTACTTTGGCCCGTTGATGCAGGCCCTGGAACGCACATTGACCCACCAGGACAAGGTCGTGCTCGTGATCGACGAACTGCCCTGGCTGTGCCGCAGCATCCTGGAGCACGATGCCACCCAGGGCCGCCAACGCATCGACCTCTTGCTGGCCAGCCTGCGCCGCCTGCGGGATCGCGGCGTGCGCATGCTGCTGCTGGGCTCGGTGGGGATGGCCGCGCTGCTGCGTCAGTACGGCTTGCACACGGAACACCTGAACGACCTGGGCTTGCTCGAAGTGCCGCCGTTGGCAGACGACGAGCCGGCCGACTACCTCCAATGGCTGGTCACGGGCTCCGAGGCCACAGGCTGGACGGACAAGCACAGCCAGCAATGCCTGGAGGAATGCGGCGCCCACTATCCGGCCGTCATCCACCTGGCATTCATGAAGCTCAGCGTGGGCGGCCGCGCGGCGCCGCTGGCGCGCATCGAAGCGATCTTTGCCGACAAGGTGCGTCCCGACTTCGACGCCGCCATCTACGCCCAGTTCGACCGCCGCCTGCAGCTCTACCGTCAACTGCCGGATGGCTTGTCCAGCTTGCTGCCCAAGCTGCTCGACGCCGCCATGCGCCACCCTCAACAATGCGCGGCGCTTGCCGACCTGAGGCCCCTGCTGGCAGAAGGCGCCGACGACTCCGATCTGCGCGACGCCCTGGCCATCCTGCGCGAAGACGGCTTCCTGAGCGTGCGCGTGCCGCGCAACGCTGCCGAGCAATGGCGGCCCGCCTCGACCCTGGTGGTGGCCTGGTGGGCTCAAAGCCACTGAGGGCGCACATGGAACGCGAACGCCACCTCGTCGAAACCTTCAACACCCATCGCATGAGCGATGACGTGGTGCGCCAGCTCGCCAGCGGGCGAGACGGCGAGATGCGCGACATCATGCCGCTCATCGAACAGGCCGCCGCCGATCCCCAGCCGCCGCCGCCCGCCCTCATCGTCTACGGCGAGCGCGGCTCGGGAAAGTCGTTCCTGATGCGCATGGTGCAGATGGCCTGCGCCCCGCTCGCCGGCGTCGCCTGCGTGCTGCTGCCCGAAGAGCAATACAACCTGCGCACGCCGCAGCTGCTGCTGCAGATCGTGACGGCCCATGTGAGCGGCACCGGAAGCGAGCGCCTGACGTGGCAGATCGACACCCGCGAACCCGAGGCCGCCTGGGAGCAGGCACTTGCCGAATTCCATGCCGCCATGGATCAGCGCTTTGGCGAAGGCCAGGGCATGGCTGTCGTGCTGCTGGAAAACTTCGACAGCCTGACCGAGAAGCTCTTCGGCGCCAAGTACGCGCTCAAGACTGCCCCTCGCGGCAGCGCCACCGCGCGCCGCCAGGCCGAGGAGCGGCTGCGCAAGCTGATGAACGCCCGTGGCGGGCGCTTCATGCTCGTCGCCACCGCCACCGGCAGCGTGGACATGGACTACGAGCGCCCTTTGTTCCAGGCCTTCAAGCCCGTGGACATCCAAAGCTGGAGCCCCGACACCGCGCTCGCCTACTTCGACAAGCGCCGCCAGCTCGACGGCCTGCCGCCCCTGGGGCCTGCCCAGCACGCGCGCGCCCGCGCCATCACCGAATTCATCGGTGGCAACCCCCGCCTGGCCCAGTTGCTCGGCAGCGTGCTCGCGTCGCCCAGCGCGCAGACCATCGCCCAGACGCTGGACGAGCTGGTGGACCGCCTGGCCGACTACTACCGTGACCGGCTCGACAGCCTGCCGCCCGCAGCTGCCGGCCTGCTAGACGCCATCATCCGCGGCGGCGAGCCCATCACGCAGACCAGCCTGGGCCAACGCGTTGGCGGCGAGCAGCGCCACGTGGCCGATGCCTTCAGCTACCTCACGCGCAGCCGCATCGTGCAGCCGCACGGCGACATCGGCGCCGCCCAGAGCTACCGCGTGCGCGACCGCCTCTTCGTGCACTTCTACCGCAGGCGCTACAGCCAGTCGCGCGGCCTGGCGCCGATTGCCGAGCTGCTGGAGAGGTTCTTCACCGCTGAAGAGCGCGAAGAGCACATCCGCACGCATTTGGGCAAAGGCGAGTTTGAAGATGCCTTGGCCTTCGGACGGCTGCCGCTAGGCAATGGTTCGGCAGAGTACGGCTACAAGGCATTCCGCGACGAGGGCATCACGGATGGGCCGGACAAGTTCTGGTTCGCGCTCAGCGGCGCTGACGCTGACACCATCCCGGCCCTGCGACAGCAACTGCGTGATGCGCCGGACAAGGCATACGCACACTGGCGAGCGCGCGCAACGCAGGCAGCCACACCCCTGCAAGCCGCAGCCGCAGCTGCGCTCGGTGCGGTGGCAGCGTCGCGCCAGAGGCTCGACCAGATCGCATTGCACGACCTGGACGCCGGCATCGCCGCCGCACGGACATCAGGCGCCACCGATGCGCTGTTGATGGCGTTGCAAGCCCGCTATGAGTTTTCATCCAGCTGTCTAGACGACGCAGAGGGCTCGGCGGCGGCCATGACGGAGATGAAGGAGCTGATCGGCCAAGCAGGCCCGCAGCCGCAGAACACAGACCTGCGGACTCAGGTTTGCGCATGGGAAAGTGCCGAAGCACTTTCCCAAAAGACGTGGGAGCGCGCACAACAACTGGCAAATGAAGGCTTGGTTTCCACCTGTGGACCGCAGCCCAGGATGGCACTTCTCGAAGCACTCGCACGCGCGCAACTCGGCCAACGCCTGCATGCAGCCGCGCTCGGTACATGTGCAGAGCTTGCTGCAGTGGCCCAGCAACACACCAGCCTGGACGCCGAGGCCTGCGCTGCGAACTTGAGTTGCAAGGCACTTCTTGCAACGGATCAGCCCGCCGCCGCGTTTGAGATTGCCGAATACGGCGCTCAATTGGCCCAGCGTTTGGGACATCTCTTTCGCCACCTGATGTGCCTGATTGACAAGGGCCACATTGAACTGCGGATGGAAAACGGGGCCGCCGCATGTACGACAGGCCGCGCAGTTGAGGAGGTGGCCACGGGATTGCACCCGCCATCTTTTGAAATCGCAGCAATTGGCGTCTGCTTGCAATACTTGGGAATGGCACAGCAAGACGCGCTGGGGCAAAACACCGGCAGCGTGATGGAAGCCGCGCTGCGCAGCCTTGATCACGCGGATCGTGTCCCCCGAGTTTCCACATCGTTCACCAATCTCGTTGCGGCAACGCTCGGCTTCTTGATGCTGCAGGCCGTCAAGCAACCCCTTCCCGACGTGTTCATTGCCCTGGACAAAGCCTTGTCCCGGCACTCGACGTTGCCTGAATCCCCGTCGCTTCAGGGCATGCCTGACATGTGGCTTGCCGCCACCGCACGCGGACAGGCCTGGCCGCAGGCGGCTGGGCTGGCCGCAAAGCACACATGGCTGCTTGCGCGCACCACGCCCGACGGGTGGGCCAAGAGCCTGCGATTGACAGGCGAGTTCTGGGCTGAAGCTTCTCAACAGCAAGGGCGCGCTTCCGCCTACGCTGTGGTGAGCGCCGTTCTGCCGGCGCTGAAAACAATATGGGATCTTGCGCCGGCTGCGAGCACCGACGACAGCGACAAGCTGCTTGTTTCCCGCCTGGCGGACATGGCTGTGGCTGTCGCCCTCGCAGCAAAAGACCCGGGTCTGCTGCGAGACATCGCGGACTTGATGCAAGAACTATGGGGAACGCGAGCAGCACAGGTGGTCAAGGCGCTTCGCCTGTTCGCCGATGTCCGATCAGATGCAGACCCCGAGCAACACCTGCAGCAACACGATCCTGACGTTGTCACCGCCGTTCGGCGCATCTTGAACTTGCCGCCGCCCGCACCGGTTGCCAAGGCTGCCAAGCGCCGCAAACGGTCGGGCTAGAGAGCGTGGTCAAACAGCACAAGCTATCAGCCGCGTCCAGCGCCACTACTGCGAGCATGTGCTCGGAGGAGAACCCATGCCGTCGAACCGTTTCATCCACCTGATCGGTGCCGCCGTGCTGGCGCTGGCCCCGCTTGCGCCTGCCGCGCCGCTAGGCCCCACCGAATTGCCCGCCGCACTGCGCGACTGGCTGCCCTGGGCGCAGCAGGGGCAGCCGCCGCTGGGCTGCCCCGCGCAGGCCGAGGGCGGGGCGACGTGCGTGTGGCCCGGCCGGCTGCAGCTCACTGCCGGCACGCGCGAGGCCACCTTCAAGCTCGACGTGCAGGTCTTCGGCGCCCCGGCGCGCGTGGCCCTGCCCGGCGAGGCCGGCGCGTGGCCGCAGGACGTCAAGGCCGGCGGCCAGGCGCTGGCCGTCACGGAGGCGGGCGGCCGCCCGGCCGTGTGGCTGGCGCCCGGTGCGCATGTCGTCGAAGGCCGCGTTACCTGGGCCGAGATGCCGCAGAACCTGGCCGTGCCGGCGGGCCTGGGCACCATCGTCGTGAGCAGCGACGGCGCGACGCAGGCCCGTGCGCCCGACAGCGAGGGGCGGCTGTGGCTGCGCGCCGTGGCCAGCCCGGCCGAGGCCAGTGACAGCCTCAGCGTGCAGACCGTGCGCCTCATTGACGACGACCTGCCCTTGACCGTCACCACCGCCTTCGAACTGCGCGTGGCCGGCCGCGCCCGCGCGGTGGAGTTGCCCGCCGCGCTGCTGCCGGGCCTGCGTGCCATGCAGCTGGACAGCCCGCTGCCCGCGCGGCTGGCGGAGGACGGCCGCCTCATCGTGCAGGCACGACCAGGCGAGTGGCGCATCCAGCTGCATGCGCGACTCAGCGTGCCGGTGCAGGCCTTGACGCTGCCCGAGGGCGCACCGGATGAAGAGGTCTGGGTCGTCAAGGCCGTGCCTTCGCTGCGGCAGATCCGCCCCGAAGGCGCCACCAGCGTGGACCCGCGCCAGGTGGAAATGCCCGAGGCCTGGCGCGCGCTGCCGGCCTTTCGCCTCAAGCCGGGCGAGACGCTGAAGCTGACCGAGCTGCAGCGCGGCAACGCCAAGCCGGCACCCGACACGCTGACGCTGACGCGCCGGCTGTGGCTGGACTTCGATGGCCGCGGGCTGACGGCCAGTGACCACTTCGACGGCCAGCTCTCCGCCAGCTCGCGCGTATCGATGGCCGCACCCGGCCAGCTCGGCCGCGCCGCACTGGCCGAGGAAGACCAGCCCATCACCCGGCTCGCCAAGGACGGCCCGGCCGGCTTCGAGGTGCGCCAGCGCAGCGCCGCCATCGAGGCCGACAGCCGCTGGCCGCGCGACGGCGCCCTGCCCGCCAGCGGCTGGAGCACGAGCATCGACCGGCTCGACGCCACGCTGCAGCTGCCGCCCGGCTGGCGGCTGCTGCACGCGCAGGGCCCGAGCCACGCCGACGGCGCCTGGGTGGCGATGTGGACGCTGTGGGACTTCTTCTTCGTGCTGCTCGCCGCGCTGGCGGCCTACCGCCTGCTGGGCTGGCGTGTGGGCCTGCTGCTCGGCGCGGCGCTCACGCTGACCTGGCACACGCCGGGCAGCCCGCCGGCGGCGCTGTGGTTCGGGCTGCTGGCGTTGACGGCGCTGGCGCGCGTGCTGCCGGCCGGGCGGGCGCAGCGCATCTTTGCGCGCAGCCGCATCGCCGTGGCCGGCGTGCTGCTGCTCGTGCTGCTGCCGTTTGCGGTGCATGAAATCAGGGAGTCTCTCTACCCGAGCCTGGAGCGCAAGGGCGGTGTCGTGGTCATGGCCGAACGGGCGGCACCCGCCGATGCGGCCGTCGAGGAGGAAGAAGTGGACAAGCGCAAGGACAGCATCCGGGTCATGCCGGCACCCCACGCGCCACCGATCCTGATGGAAATGTCGGTCCTGAAGAGGGCATCGGGCTACGGCAGCGACCTCGGCCGCGTCGACCCCGGCGCACGCGTGCAGACCGGCCCCGGCGTGCCGACGTGGAACTGGCGCGCCCACTCGCTGCGCTGGAGCGGCCCCGTCACGCCCGAACAGACGCTCGACCTGTGGCTGCTGCCGCCCTGGGCAACGGCGCTGCTCAAGCTCGCCGGCCTGGCCCTGCTGGCATTGGCACTCGCAGCCGTGGCGGGCTGGACACCACCTCGCCTGCCGCGCATGCCGCGCGTTGCACCCAGCGCTGCGAGTGCCGCAGCCGCCCTGCTGCTGGCGCTGGCCCTGACGCCCCAACCGAGCGAAGCCCAGGTCGCCGTGCCCAGCGAAGAACAGCTCAAGGCCCTGCGCGACAAGCTCGCCGCGCCGCCCGACTGCCTGCCGCGCTGCGCCGAGCTGGCGCGCCTGCTCGTCAGCGCCTCGGGCTCAGCGGTGCAGCTGCGCGCCGAGATCCATGCGCAGGCGCTGGTGGCCGT
Organism: Roseateles sp.; assembly: GCF_039929605.1. GTDB lineage: Bacteria > Pseudomonadota > Gammaproteobacteria > Burkholderiales > Burkholderiaceae_C > Pelomonas. The sequence continues at coordinate 23,511 of NZ_JBDSQX010000054.1, read as the reverse complement.
GCCGCTGCCCGGCCAGGGCACCGGCTGGCAGCCCGGCGGCGTCACGCTGGACGGCCAACCCGCCGCCACGCGGCGTGACGACCAGGGTCGCCTGCTGATTGCGGTGCCGCCGGGCGTGCACCAGGTCGTGCTCAGCGCCGACGTGGGCAACGCCAGCGGCCTGGACATCGCACTGCCACTGCCGCCGCGCCTGCTGCAAAGCGAACTCAAGGGCTGGACGCTGGCCGGCCTGGACCCGCGCGGCCAGAGCACCGGCGCCATCACGCTGAGCCGCGAAGCCACGACCGGGGCTGAGGCTGGCCGCGCCGAGGACACCGGCACGCAACGCGACGCGCTGCCCCCGCTGGTGCGCGTGGACCGCCGCCTGGAGCTGGGCCTGCGTTGGCAGGTGCTGACGCGCATCGAGCGCATCGCTCCCAGCCGCGCGCCACTGCGCGTGCGCTGGGCGCTGCTGCCGGGCGAGGCCGTCAGCGACGCGGGCGTGACGGTGACCGACGGCATCGCCAGCCTGCAGCTCGGTGGCGAGGAGGCGGCCGAGATCGCCAGCAGCCTCAAGCCGGTCGACACGCTGACGTTGCTGGCCGGCAAGGAGCCCAACCAGGTCGAGCGCTGGACGCTCGCCGCGTCGCCGCAATGGCATGTCGACGCCACCGGCCTGGCCGCGACAGCGCTGCAGCAGGACGGCCAATGGCTGCCCGAATGGCGGCCCTGGCCCGGCGAGACGCTGAAGCTGGACGTGCGCAAGCCTGCCGGTGTGGCCGGGCAGACGCTGACGCTGGACAGCGTGCAGACCACCGTGACGCCGGGCGAACGCAGCACCGACGTGCAGCTCGACCTCTCGCTGCGCACCAGCCTCGGCGGCCCGCACACGCTGAGGCTGCCGGCCGGCGCCGAGCTGCTGGGCGTGACGATCAACAACGCCGCGCTCGCGCTGCAATTGCGCGACGGCGCGCTGGCCCTGCCGCTGACGCCCGGCGCGCAGCGCACCGTGATCCGCTGGCGCCAGCCCGAGGGCATGGGCGCTTGGTGGCGCCACGAAGGCCTGGCGCTGGGCCTGCCCGGCGTCAACGACGCGCTGCAGCTGCACGTGCCTGAGGACCGCATCGTGCTGGCCGTCGGTGGCCCGCTGATCGGCCCGGCCGTGCTGATCTGGGGCGCACTCGCCATGGCGCTCGTGCTGGCCTGGCTGGCACCGCGCGGCCTGCCGGGGCTGATGGGCCGGCCGGCCTGGCTGGTGCTGGCGCTGGGCGTCGCGCCCGTGTCGCTGGGCTCGCTGGCCCTGCTGGCCGCTTGGTTCGGCGCGCTGGAAGCCCGCCGCCGCTGGAGCGCCGGCAGCAGCCACCGCGCGCTGCGCATCGCCGTGCAGCTGCTGCTGGTGCTACTCACCTTCGGCGCCATCGGCGCGTTGCTGGAGGTGCTGCGCACCGGCCTGCTGGGCTACCCCAACCTGCTCGTCGCCGGCCCGGGGTCGAGCAGCTATCTGCTGGGCTGGATGAACGACCGCTTCACGGAACACACAGCCAGCGCCTGGGTGCTCAGCGCGCCGGTGTGGCTCTACCGCGCGCTGATGCTGGGCTGGGCGCTGTGGCTGGCGGCGTCGCTGCTGAAGTGGGTGAGCTGGGCCTGGGCCGCGTTCAGCGCGGGCGGGGCGTGGCCGCTGAAGCCGGTGAAGGCGGTGATCAGCGCCACCGATGCCGAGAACGGTCAGGCGCCGAGCTGACCCCTCAAACGCCTCGCCTCGCCGCGAGGCGTGACATACCCGCGAACACGGCCAGTTCGACAGCTGCCGCGAGTGCCGCGCCGACGGCGTAGGCCACCAGGTTCTGCCACGAGAAGACGTGGCCGAAAACCAGGTGGCCCAGCGTGGTGTGGCGGACTTCGACCAGCCAGGGCGCCTGCCAGAGCTTCAGGAACTCGATGCAGAAGGAAATGCCCAGCGCCAGCGCCGCGTTGCCGGCCGTTGACGCCGCAGGCCGCAGGGCACCCAGGGCGAAGAACACCATGGCGCACCACAGCGCATCGCCCGGGTATTTGCCGAGCCCCGAGGGAAAGAGGCCGTGCCAGTGGCGCGAGGCGAGGCCCATGGCGATGACGCCGAGGGTCGCCAGCGCGTATCGGCTGCGCGTTCTGACGGGGCGAGGGGAGTCGGGCAGAGGCATCGCTGGGCGAACGTTCAACAGGACGAATGCCGTGCCTGGCAGATCAGGCGCGGTCGGCACTCATCATCGGGGTCGCTGCGTCCAGCCTCGGCAAGGCTAGGCCTCGCCGAGGCGCTCGAACTCCGCAATCACCTGCGCCCCGAGCAGCAGCAGCGTGGCCGCGATTTCCAGGCTCAGCAGCACGGCGATGGCCGTGGTCAGCGAGCCGTAGACGGTACCGATCTGCGACAGGGTGCCGAAGTACCAGACCAGCGCGTGGCGCGACAGCTCCCATAGCAGCGCCGCCGCCAGTGCGCCGATGAAGGCCAGCGGCAGCGAGGGCCGGCCGCCGGGCATCACCATGTAGACCGAGGCCAGCACGAACACCTCGCCGGCGAAACCGAGCAGGTAGAGCATCAGGCCCGACACGCCGTGCAAGGACCAGCTGTAGCCCAGGAACTCCACCTCCCGCTGACCCAGCGCCTGGAAGCTGCCGGCCACCAGCGTCACCAGCAGCAGGCCCACGCTCAGCGACAGGATGTAGACGTAGGGAATGAGGGCCGAGACGAGGAAGTGCCGGCGGTTGGTTTTGCGGCGGTGATGAAAGATGCCCTGCATCGCGCTCTCCAACACCGAGAACGCCAGCGAGCTGAAGAACAGCATGCTGCCGAGCAGCACCCAGCCCAGCAGGTCGCGGTGCGCCAGGAAGCGCGCCAGCTCGGCCACCACGGCGGCGGACTGGCCCGGCAGCAGCCACTCGAGGTAACGGCCCACCGTCTGCAGCAGCCGCGCCTGCTCTATCCAGTGCGACAAGGCAATCACGCTGAGGATGAGCAGCGGCACGATGGACAGCAGCGCGTAATAAGCCACCGCGCCGGCCAGCAACAGCCCCTGGTTGGCGCGGAAGGACTTGAGCACCTGCCAGACGAAACCCAGGGGGTCATGCAGGACGCGGGCGGTCTGGCGGGCAAATTGGCGGACGAGAAAACGCATCTGGACAGGGTCGGTGACGGGCGCTGCTGCGCCGTGTCGGCCTGCGCTTCGCCGGCGTGTCGGAGGACGCCGCAAGCACGCATGATCGAGCCCACGCGGCGCGGGGCCAGCGTTACGCTTTGGCATGCACATCACAACAACACACGACAAAGCCGATGTGGCCAGCGAGGCGCCGCCGCCGGTTCAGCGGCTACCGGTGATTGCGCCTGTGCGTGTGCGCAGCTTCTCGCTGGCGGTGCTGGCACTGCTGGCCGTGCTCTACACATTGCATTGGGCGAGCGCGGTGTTCGTGCCGGTGCTGCTGGGCGTCATGCTCAGCCATGCGCTCGCCCCGCTGGTGGACCGCCTGGAACGGCTGCGCCTGCCGCGCGCGCTGGCGGCCGCGCTGCTGCTGATGAGCCTGGTGGGCGGCTTCGGCTGGACGGCCTACACGCTGAGCGACGATGCCAGTGCGCTGCTGCAATCGCTGCCGGCAGCGACCGAGAAGGTGCGCGCCGCCATGGCGGCACGCCGACCGGACAGCCATGGCGCGCTGGCCCAGGTGCAGAAGGCCGCCACGCAGTTGGAGCAAGCCGCTGCGGCCGGGGGGCCGCCGACCACGAATTCGCGCGGCGCCACGCGCGTGGTCATCGAGCGCCCGCGCTTCAACCTGCAGGACTACCTCTGGACGGGCACGCTGGGCCTGCTGGCCGGGGTGGGGCAGGCGCTGGTGGTGGTGTTCGTTGCGTTCTTCCTGCTGGCCTCGGGCAACCACTTCCGGCGCAAGCTGGTGCAAATCGCCGGGCCCACCTTTGCCAAGCGGCGGCTGACGGTGCAGACCCTGGACGAGATCGGCGCGCAGGTGCAGCGCTACCTGCTGGTGCAGGTGATCACCAGCGCCGCGGTGGGCCTGTCGATCTGGCTGGCCTTCCTCGCCGTGGGTCTGGAGCACGCCGCCGTCTGGGGTGCCACGGCCTTCGTGCTGGACTTCATTCCCTACGTCGGCGCCACCGTGCTCGCCGGAGGCGCGAGCCTGGTCAGCTTCGTGCAGTTCGGCACTGTCGACATGGTGCTGCTGGTGGCGGGCATCGCTTTAGGCGTGCACACGCTGTCGGGCAACCTGCTGATGCCCTGGCTCAGCAGCCGCAGCAGCCGCATGAATGCCGTCACCGTGTTCATCGGCGTGCTGGCCTTCGGCTGGCTGTGGGGCCTGTGCGGCCTGTTGCTGGGTGTGCCCATCCTGGCCAGCGTGAAGGCGGTGTGCGCCCGCGTGGACGAGCTCAAGCCCATCGGCGAGTTGATGGGCACCTGAACGGGTGCCGGCGCGGGTGCTGGGCGCTCAGCCGCCCTGGCGCTGCAGCTCATGGTCGCGCAGTGAGCGCAGCAGGGCCTGCTGGCGCGCACCGGCGGGCAGCTGCCGCGCCACCTGTTCAAAGCGGCCCACGTTGCCGGCATTCAGGAACGGGCCGACGTTTTCGGCCACCGACTGCGCCGCCCGCCAGCCGCCGGTGTGCACGAGGCCGACGAACATGTCGTCATAGCCGCTCGACAGGCCGAGTTGCTGCCAGCGTTGCAGCACCGGGTAGGCCTGGGCGAGCAGCACGGCGTCGTAGATACGCCCCAGGGCAGTGACGGCCGCCGCCGTCGTCTCGGCCGAAGGCGGCAGCTTGGCGGCGAGCGCCAGTGCCTGGGCCTGCACATGCCCATCGGGAAATGCCAGCAGCTCGCGGGCCCAGGCCGCCTGCTCGGCGGTGTCGCCCTGGGCCACCAGGCGATCCAGTTGGGCGAGCACCGCCGCAACGATCTCGAAGTGCTCGTCCAGGCCCTCCGCGCCGCGCCGCCCGGTATTGCAGCTGTTGGCGGCAAAGCAGCTCACCAGGCGGCGCAGCGCCTGTGCGGGCGGTGCACCGGCCAGTGCTGCGGCGCTGACGGGCTCGCTGGCCGCCGGTGCCATTGCAGCCAAGGTGGCCGGCAGCGCTGCAGGGCCGCCGGGGAGGGCCAGCGGCTTCACCGGGGCCGGCGGTGCCTCGGGCTGCGCCGCGCCGCCATCACGCAGCGCCCACCCGGCCGCCACGGCCAAGGCAGCAAACGCCGCGAGCGCGAAGACGGCTTTCATCGCCATACCCGTTCAGGGCTGCAGCGCCACGAAGGCGGCGGCCGGCCAGCGGTTGCTGCGACACCAGGCCGCATTGCCCGAGCGCGCCAGGCAGGCATTGACGAGGGCGCTGCCGAAGAGGCCGTAGACATCGGTCTCGGCCGCGCCGCTGCGCGTGACGGTCTCGGTGCAGTGGAAGCGGTGCGCCGTCGACCGCTGGGCGCCGCGCGGGCAGTCGCCGTTGCCGGTCGCGGCCGCCGCCAAGGCCTTGCTCCAGATGGGCATCGCGAGGGCCACGCCGTCCACCACGGTGGCGCGGTTGGCGGTGCAGACGGCACCCCCGCCGCTGGCCACGCAGGCCTGCACGGCGGCGGCAGTGAAGGGGCCGTAGGTGGAACTGCCGCTCATGCATTGGCGCAGGTGCGCGTCGTAGCGCGTGCCGTTGGGGCAGTGGGCATGCCGTTGCGCGCTGGGTGCCGCGGCCGGCAGGGCCCAGCTGGCCAGCGTGGAGGCGGGGTAGAGGTTGCCGGCAAAGATCCAGCCCTCACGCAGCAGGCCGTCGTTGTGCGTGTACTCGACGCGGTAGTAGAGGTTGTTGGCCGAGGCGGTGCCGAACACCTCCTTGACCTGCACGACCGTGCCCGCCGGAATGGCCACCAGCAAGGCGCCGCCCGGCGTGGCGCGCATGTTGAGGTTGGGCACGACGCTGACCCAGTCGCCCGCGAAGGCGATGGTGCCCGCGCCGGCGGGCGCGGCAGCCACGGCCGTGGCTGCATGCGTGAGCGCATCGCCGGCGTCGATCCAGCCGTCGGTCAGCGTGCCGCCCACGCTGGCGCGGATGCGGTACAGGCGTGTCTGCGTGGCCGCACCCTTGACCATGAAGTCCAGCACCTGGTAGCTGCCTGCCGGGGCCTGGCCCAGCACGGCACCGTCGGGCGCGGCACGCAGGTCCAGCGGCTTCAGCGTCGCCACGGCGCTGGCCAGCGACTGCAGACCCGGCACCTGGGCGCGGCAGAGCTGGTGGCGGTTGTGGTCGATGCGGGTGTAGCCGGCCGTCTGCGCGACGTAGACCTGCGTGATGCTGGCGTCGTCGATGCTGGCGTCGTCGAAGCTGGCGCGGCCGGCCAGGCAGGCGGCGTCGCGCACATCGTCCACGCATTCCAGCGCGCCGCCCACCAGCACGCAGGCGGCACTGCCCACCTTGAGCAGCTTGCCCGGCTCCACGCTGCCGCCGCCCGGCACGGGGCACAGCGGGCCGTTGTCCATCAGGCAGTTCACGTCGATGCTGGCGGCGCGGCCGAGGTCGGCCACATCGGGCAGCCACAGGCGCGCGTCGTAGTTGTCGCGGTAGCCGTTGTCCTTGGCCACGTTGGCGTCCGCCGCGTTCTGCCAGCGGCAGACCTTGGTGGGGCCGCCGTTGTAGGCCGACCAGGCCGAGCGCGCCCGGCCGCGCCAGTAGGCGTCGACCTCGGCCGTCGTGCCCGTGGGGGCACTGACACCCCCCAGGCAGGCGGCCGGTGCGGCCTGCCACGCATCGAAATAGATGTCGATGGCGTAGGTGAAGTTCTGCATCATGTTCCAGCCCTTGCCCTCCTGGAGCTGGACGAAGTGATAGCGGTCGTCGACTTGCATCATTCCGTGGCCGTGGCCGCTGTCGCCGCGCATCATCTTCAGCACATAGGGCTGGCCCGCGGCCGTCTGCGCGTCACGGTAGTGCGACCAGAACGTCTCCTGGCGCAGCAGCGCATACGTGCCGCGCTGGAAGGCCTCCATCTCGCGTGCCGACACCTCCGGCTTGCGCGAGCGCAGGTAGCGGTCGCTGGCGTCGCGGATGACCGGGTACATGGCCTGCATGTAGCGCTTGCGCTCGTCGGTGAGACTGGGCGAGGCATCGTTGAACAGCGTGCCGGCGTAGTTGCCGCGCACGAAGCTGTCGGGCCCGAAGGCCGAGGCGTCGCAACCCGACGGTGCGCGGCCATGCGTCCAGGTGCCGCCAACCTTGTTGGTGCAGGCCCAGTCGTTGGGCGTGGCGGTGTAGGCGGCCTGCGCGCTGCCGGCGAGGCCCAGGCACAGGGCGAGGAGGCCACGAAGTGCAAGTCGTTTCATGCTCGGTCTCCCCGGGTCACACGGCGCCGCGCGAACGCGGCCAAGGCCAGCACGCCGGCCAGCGACAGCGCCAGGCCGCTCGGCTCCGGCACGGCGGCCACATCGCCCACGCGCACGGCCCAGGCCTGGGCCAGCGTGTCGGTGGCGAGCTGGTCCTGCAGGCCCATGCCCATGAAGAAGCTGAAGGCCCAGCCGGGCTCGCTGGCGCTGCCCGTCCAGAACACCGGGCCGACGGGGTTGGCGGGGTCGACCAGGCCGCTGAAGGAGCCTGCGTTCGACAGGCCGGCAGAGGTGTTGCCCAGGCTCGCGTGGTAGAGATAGCCGAGCTCGGTATTGAGGCCGGCGGTGTTCAGACCGACGTCGGTGCTGCCGTCTTCTGAATAGTCCAACTGCACTGACAAGCCATTGACCGGCGCGACCGTGGGCAGCCCCCAGTCGCTGAAGCCACCCAGGCTCAGGCCCGCAGCCCACTGCGCGGCATCGGCCTGACTGCGCAGCCCGCCCGCAGTGGCGTCGGCCAGCCAGGTCAGGTTGGTCGCGGTGTCGTAGACCATCGTGCCGTTGGCACGCGACTGGAGTTCCGCGTGCGCGGGGGCCGCCATCAACAGCCCCGTCAGGGCCAGCACGGCGAAATGCAGAGTGGATTTCATGGCGGGGCGCGACGGTGTCGCGGAAGCTGCGGACGGATCGCATGGTCTGCAAAACCGCTGTGCGCGCATCAGCGGGTTAGCACTGCCCCGGCCTGCCAATTCGATGCGCCCACATAACCGCTGGGAATGCTGGCGAGGCGCCGGCGGGACAATCCGCAGCCCGCCCGAACCCGTCCCCCCTGCATGCCCGCCTCCGCCTGGTTCTCCCCCGCCCAAGGCTTCGGCTACATCGCCTTCGTGCTCGGCGTCGCCTGCTTCCTGCAGACCGACGACCGCCGCTTCAAGTGGTTCATGACCGGCGAGTGCCTGGCCTACGTGCTGCACTTCGCGCTGCTGGGCAACCCGACGGCGGTGGCGAGTTCGCTGCTGTCGATGCTGCGCTCGGTGCTGTCCCTGCGCACCCGCTCGGTGTGGGTGGCGGTCGTCGTCGTCGCAGCCAACATCGGCTTCGGCCTGGCCATCGCCACGAAGCCCAGCGACTGGCTGCCGCTGACGGCCTCGTGTCTCGGCACCATCGCCCTGTTCACGCTGCAGGGCGTGGCGATGCGGTTGCTCATGCTCTGCGGCACGGGGCTGTGGATCGCCAACAACCTGATCGCCGGCTCCATCGGCGGCACGGCGCTGGAGGTGGTGGTGGCCGCCGTGAATCTGGTGACCATCGCGCGGATGCTCAGGGAACAGCGGGCGCCGCAGCCGCGCTGAAACGATTGAAACAAAGGGCCTGCGCCTTGAAGCCGGCTTGCAACCTGCGCGGCTGACCATGGCGGTCTCGGCAGGCGCATCGTTGCGCCGCCTCCAGATTCAGCAGGAGCCCCCATGGACATCCAGACGCTCGACCGCCTCCCCACCGCCATGCCCGCCATGCCCGTCACGCTTCAGACGGCTATCGAGCCCTGCTGGCATGAAGTGCTGCGCCAGACCCTCGCGCCGGAGCACGAAGCCACGGGGCTGTCGGGCCTGGATGCCGTGCACCTGGAGCACGACGCGCTGCCGGAGCTGGACTTCGAGGACATTCACCTGGACGCCCACGCCTTCGGCCAGGCCACGGCCACGCCGTTCTACGTCGTCGGCCTGAACGCCGGCCACCCGGAGGCCTTCGAGCTGAACCGCCGCCTGGCCCGGGCCTGCGCCCGGCGCGGCTGGGCCATGGGCCTGAGTTCGCAGCACCGCCAGCCCGGCGGCCCGGCCGACCTCGCCGCAGCCGTGAGCCAGTGGCAGCGCCTGCGTGATGCGGCGCCCGAGCTGCTGCTGATCGGCAGCCTCAGCCTGAGCCAGGTGGTGGCCACGCCGCTGGCGCTGCTGCGCCGGCTGATGCAGTCGGCCCAGGCGCAGGCGCTGGCCGTGCACCTCAACGCGCTGCAGGAATGCCTGCAGCCCACCGGCGCACCGCAGTTCCGCGGTGGCCTGGCCGCGCTGCGCGCCGTCTGCGAAGGCCTGGACGTGCCCGTGCTGCTGAAGGAAACCGGCTGCGGCTTCTCTGCCCGCACGCTGGCCAAGCTGCCCGGCCTGGGCCTCGCGGCGCTGGACGTGGGCGGCCTGGGCGGCACGCACTGGGGCCGCATCGAAGGCGGCCGGGCGCCGGAAGACAGCCTGCAGGCCCAGGCGGCCCGCACCTTCGCCGGCTGGGGCGAGTCGACGGTGGATTCCGTGCGCGCGGCGCAGCGGCTGGTGCCGGAGATCGAGACCTGGGCCAGCGGTGGCGTGCGCTCCGGGCTGGACGCCGCCAAGCTGATCTCGCTGGGCGCCGAGCGCGTGGGGTACGCCAAGCCGGCCATCCAGGCCGCGCTGTGGGGCGACGCCGCGCTGGACGACTGGATGGCCCAGCAGGAGCAGGAGTTGCGCATGGCGCTGTTCTGCAGCGGAGCGGTGTCGCCGGCTGAGTTGCGCCGGCTGCACGGGAGTCGTTCATAAGCGCAGGCCGACAGGACTGAATTAAGTCTATATTCAGTCCTATGAATCAAGGGGCTGCCATGAAGTTCTCCACCCAGGTCAAACCCATCAGCCATCTGAAAAGCCACGCTGCGGAAATCGTCAAGACCATTTCAGAAACCGGCGAGCCGATGCTGATCACGCAAAACGGCGAGGCCAAGCTCGTCGTCATGGACGTGGCCTCCTACGAACGGCAACAAGAGACGATGGCTTTGCTGAAGCTGCTGGCGCTGGGCAAGCGAGACATTGAGCAAGGGCGCGTCCGTGATGCCGACGACGTGTTTGCCGAACTGGACAAGGAAGACGAGGCATGAAGGTCGTCTTCCTCTCGGGCGCCGAGGAAGACATCAAGATCATTCGTCGCTACGTCCTGAAGAACTTCGGCGCCAAGACCTGGCTGGAAACCAAGGCGAGGCTGAAGGCGTCGGTGGCCACCATCGAGACCTTCCCGCTGGGTGGCTCCGTCCCTGACGAATTGACGGACCTCGGCTTGGATCAGTACCGCCAGTTGATTTCGGGCATGAACCGCGTCATCTACGAGGTGACGAGCGATCTGGTCTACGTCCACATCGTCTGCGACGCCCGCCGCGAGATGACGACGCTTCTGTCCCGCCGGCTGCTGCGCACGGCGAACTAACTAAAACCGACTCTCAGCGATTGGTGGAGTAGTTCACCGGCAGCCAGTCGTACCCCTTACCGTCCACGCGCAGCTTGCCGATGCCGGGAAAGCTGACGTGCGTGACGGCCACGTAGTAGCCGTCCTTGGCCGCGGCGGCGTAAGCCTTTTCGCGGGCGGGCGCTGCGGCCTTGGGGTCAGAGTCGAAACTCATCGTCACGGCGGGCTCGGGGAACTGAACGGCGGCGACGTGCATCAGGTCGCCCCAGAACATCATCTTCTGGCCCTTGCTCTCGGCCACGTAGTTGCTGTGGCCGGGGGTGTGGCCATAGGCAGGGAAGGCCTTCACGCCAGGCACGATCTCGACGCCGTCCTTGCTGCCGTCGAAGGGCTTGAAGCGGCCGTTGTCGGCGTAGGCCTTGACGATGGCGGCGATGGCCTTGGCACCGTCACCGCCTTTGGCGATCTGCTCGGGCGACAGCCAGAAATCGGCGTCGCGCTTGTCCAGGCGCAACGTCGCGTTCGGGAAGGCGGCCTTGCCGTCGGCCCCGGCGCCGCCGATGTGGTCGCCATGCATGTGGGTGATGACGACCTCGTCGACCTGCTCGGGCGCGTAGCCGGCGGCCTTGAGGCTGCCCAGCAGGCGGCCGAGGGTCGGGCCGAAGAGGCCGGCGGCGCCGGTGTCCACCAACACGATCTTCGCGCCGGTGTTGATGAGGTAGCCATTGACCGAGGTCTCCAGCGGCACGCCGAGGTAGGCGTGCTGCAAGGCCTTGAGCGTGTTGGGCACGGGCTGTTGCAGCAGCTTGTCGACGGGCAGGTCGAGCGTGCCGTCGGACAGGGCTGTGATCTCGAAATCGCCCAGCGGCAGGCGGTACCAACCGGGCGCCTGGCCCTTGAGTTGCGGGCCGGCGGCCAGGGCCGGGGCCGTGCAGGCGATGGCAAGAAAGATGGGCAGCAGGCGTTTGATCATCTTGAGTCTCCGGGGGGGGTGGGGAAGCAACAAGCGGCGCAGCATATCGGCGGCCCGACAGCCCCGCAGCCCCCAGGGCTGTTGTCCGGGAACTGGACAGGCCCGCCGCGTGAGACTGGCTGGAATCCGGACATAACCACCACCCCAACCGGCTAAATCGCGGGTCAACCCGCAAGGGTTCGCGCGGGGTTCGCCCCAAGTTGGCACGGGCATGGCTCTTGCGCAAAGAGACCTGGCACCACAAGACCAAACCAGGAGACAAGCCATGCCCCGACGCCTACCGGCGCTTTTCCGCGTGCAGCGACTGCATTTCGCCATCCTCGCCGGCCTCGGCGCTTGCGCCGTGATGCCCGCGGGCGCCCAGACCGCTGCGGCTACAGAACCGGCGGCCACTGCCACGCTGGAGACCGTCAAGGTCACGGCGCGCAAGCGCGAGGAGTCGCTGCAGGACGTGCCGGTGGCCGTCACGGCACTGACCGCGGAGCAGCTGGACAAGCTCGCCATCAAGGACCTCGGCGACCTGCAGGGCCAGGTACCCAACCTGACCATCTACGCCGCGCGCGGCAGCAACACGACGCTGACGACCTTCATCCGCGGCGTGGGCCAGGCCGACCCGCTGTGGGGCGTGGACCCGGGCGTGGGCATCTATTTCGATGACGTCTACATCGCCCGGCCGCAAGGCGCGCTGCTGGACGTGTACGACGTGCAACGCGTGGAGATCCTGCGCGGCCCGCAGGGCACGCTGTACGGCAAGAACACGGTGGGCGGCGCGGTGAAGTACGTCTCCAAGCCGCTGCCCCAGAAGACTGAAGGGCAAGTGACGCTGGCCATGGGCAGCTACGGCCAGGTCACGGCCAAGGGCGGTGTGGGCACGGCGCTGGCCGATGGCCAACTGCGCCTGCGCGTGGCCGGCGCCAGCCTCAACCGCGACGGCTACGGCAAGAACCTGACCGACGGCAGCCGCGTCAGCGACCAGAACACGACGAGCGGCCGCTTCTCGGCCGGCTGGTTCCCGACCGGCTCGACCTTCAACGCCCAGGTGTCGGTGGACCGCACAGTGGACGCCTCGCACATGCGCGGCTTCCAGCGACTGATCGTCAGCCCCTTCGACCCCGCCAAGACACCGCCCACGCCGGGCCGCTTCGACATCGCCACCGGCATGCCCAATGCCAACCGCACGACGAGCGAGGGCGAGTCGCTGACGCTCAACTGGGGCGTCAGCAATGACTGGAGCCTGAAGTACATCCTGGCCCACCGCGCGTCCGACACCAACACGTCCATCGACTTCGACGGCCTTCCGAACAAGATCGCGGACGTGCGCGCTGAGTACCACGACAGCTCGCAAAGCCACGAGCTGCAGGCCATCTACGAGGGCCAGAACAGCTCGGGCGTCGTCGGCGTGTACTACTTCGACGGCCACGCCGGTGGCACGGTGCGCAACAACTTCTTCAACCTGAGCTTCGGCACCACCAACGGCATCGTCTACACCGAGGGCAAGGCCCTGTTCGCGGACTGGAGCTGGCGCCTGACGCCGCAGTTCAGCGTCAGCACCGGCCTGCGCTACACCGACGAAAGCAAGCGCGCCGTCGTGCTGAACCAGGCCTTTGCGAACGAGCAATTCAACGGCGCACCCATCGCCGTGCCGGCCAACTTCGACAACTCGCGCGCGGTGAAGAACACCTCGCCGCGCCTGTCGCTCGAATACCGGGCCAGCCAGGCGGTGAAGCTCTACACGACGGCCTCGCGCGGCTTCAAGAGTGGTGGCTACAACATCCGCGCCAACACGCTGGCCTTCCCGTCCTCGGGCAAGCCCTTCGAGGACGAAGTGCTGGACTCGCTGGAAGTGGGCGCAAAGCTGGTGCTGGACGGCGGCCGGCTGGAAATCAACAGCGCCCTCTTCCACAGCAAGTACAAGAACGTGCAGCTGTCGGTGTTCACGAGCTACACGCAGGCCAACGGCCAGCCCGGCTTCTTCGGCGACTTCACCAACGCCGGCAAGGCAACGCTCAAGGGCGGCGAGGTCGAGTTCCTGTGGACCCCCACCGCCGACTGGCGCCTCAACGGCCACCTCGCCTACCTGGACGCCCAGTACGACGAGTACATCGACCGCGGCGTCAACGTGGCCAGCCAGAAGAAGTTCACCAACACGCCCAAGTACCAGGCCGGCTTCAACATCGAGCACGCGGCCAAGCTGGGCATGGGCACGCTGCGCTCGCGCCTGGGCGTGACCCACCGCACCAAGGTCTACCCGACGACCGACCTGTCGGAGCAACTGGCGCAGGAGGCCTACACGCTGGTGAATGCCGGCCTGATCTGGGAGAAGGACGCCAAGCTGAGTTTCTTCCTGCAGGGCGCCAACCTAGCCAACAAGGCCTACAAGACCGACGGCTACAACATCGCGGCCTTGGGTGTGCTGAATGCGTACTACGGCGCGCCGCGTACGGTCACGATCGGCGGCACATACAAGTTCTGACGGTGAGACTGAACGGGTCCGGCCTCGGTCACGGAGCATCGCCGCCGCGATACATTGCGTCGGCAATGATCCGAAGATTCCTGCTCCGCTCCTTGGTTGCCCTGTTGATCTGGGTGCTGCTGATCGAGATCGGCGGCTTGATCATCGAGGTCAGGCACTGTGGCCAGATTGGCTGTGCCGATGGCACGGACGATCTGGGGCTAGGCCTGTTGATGGGCATCTTCGCGGTGCAGAGCGGTGCTGTCGTGGCGGTCGGTCTTGTGCTCTACCAACTGCTGATGTCCCTCCGGTCCCGATGAAGCCCGTGGACGACGGCCTGTGCCTGTCGGATCGCCGGACGGCGCGGTACATTGCCGCGGCCATGCCCCTGTCCAAAAATCAGACAGCCACCGGCATCCCCCAGGATGTCGACGGCCTGTTGCGCCTGGCCGCGCAGTCCATGTTCGACGTGCTGGCCCGCTCGACCGAAGGAATGATGGTGGTGGACGCCAACCACCACGTCGTCTGGATCAGCGACGGCTACAAGCGCTTCCTGCCGGCGCTGGGTTTCACCGACGAGCATGAGTTCGTCGGCAAGCGCGTGGAAGACGTGGTGCCCAACACGCAGATGCTGCAGGTGCTGGCCACCGGCAAGCCGGTGCTGGTGGACCTGCTGACGAACAAGGCCGGCACTTTCCTCGTCAGCCGGCTGCCGCTGCGCAACGACGCGGGCGAGGTCATCGGCGCGCTGGGCCTGGTGCTGCTGGACCACCCCGAGACGACCATGCAGCCGCTGATCCAGAAGTTCGCGCGGATGCAGCAGGAGCTGGAAGACACGCGCCGCCAACTGGCTGCGCAGCGCCGGCCCAAGTACACGATCGCCAGCTTCATCGGTACCAGCCCGGCGGCACTCGAAGTGAAACGCCAGGCCCGCCGCGTGGCGCAGACGGACTCAACAGTGTTGTTGCTGGGCGAGACCGGCACCGGCAAGGAGCTGATGGCCCACGCCATCCACTCCGCGTCGCGCCGTGCGCACCGGCCGCTGGTGGGCGTCAACATCGCTGCCGTGCCGGAGACCTTGCTGGAGGCCGAGTTCTTCGGCGTCGCGCCGGGCGCCTACACCGGCGCCGACCGCAAGGGCCGCGATGGCAAGTTCAAGCTGGCGGACGGCGGCACGCTGTTCCTGGACGAGATCGGCGACATGCCGCTGGCGCTGCAGAGCAAGCTGCTGCGCGTGTTGCAGGAGCAGGAGGTTGAGCCGTTAGGGAGCAACACCGTGCTGCGCGTCGACGTGCGCGTCATCGCCGCCACCAGCCGCGACCTCGCCGCCATGGTCGCCGCCGGCCAGTTCCGCGCTGACCTGTATTACCGCCTCAACGTGCTGCCCATCCGTGTGCCGGCTTTGAGGGAACGCCTGGATGACATCGAGGCGCTGGCAGAAGCCCTCGGCGAAGACATCGCCCGCCGCAGCGGCATGCCGCAGAAGTTGTTGAGCCCCGACGCCATCGAGTGGCTCATGCAGCAGGCCTGGCCCGGCAACATCCGCGAGCTGAGGAACACGCTGGAGCAGGTCAGCTTGATGAGCGATGACATGCAGCTGACGGCGGCGAGCTTTCAGGGTGGGCACGGCATGCCGATGGCGGCGGCTGCGCCGGCTGTGACGGTCAATGCGGCAGCGACCGTCTCGCCCAAGGTGACGACCTCCCAGGCCGTCGCACCGCTGCCCGAGCTGATCGAGGCACTGGAACGAGACGCCATCGCCCGCGCGCTGCAGGCCACCGGCGGCAACCGCATGGCGGCGGCACGGTTGCTGCAGATTTCGCGCGCGTCGCTTTACGAGCGACTGGCCAGGTGGCCCGAGCTGGAAGTGAAAGACGCCTGACCAGGTACTTCAACGGAGTCAGTTATGCGCATCGAAAAGGATCCGCTTCCGACGGGCTACAGCTTCGTGCTCCGTTCCCAGCAGCTTGAAAGCGCATTGGCGTCGGCGGGCATCACTGTTGACACCGCTCTCCGGCATATCAATTCCAGCAGCCACTTCACCGCGCACTACTGGCTGCCGAATCCCAACGTAGCCCATGAGCGGTTCTACGTGACAGCAGGCGTCGTTCCTGCAGGGAAAGCACGCGACATCCGGGAGTTCATGGAAACGAAGGTCCTCCCGCAGTTCATCACCTGGGCAAAAGGCGTCCTCGCTCTTCCCGTCAATTCCACAATGCGTGAGCGACAGCAATTCACAGTGGATTTGTCGGTCCTTTGAGCCTGTCGCACGCAGTCTGTTTTTCAGTCGATGCCCAAATTCTGGACACTCACTGCACCGCTCCCGGTCGAAAACCTGGTGCCAACCCTGTAGAAACTTGGCCTCCGGCGCCCCTTCCCCGCCGGGCACGGCCCTTGCAAAAAGGGAAGACACCGTCTGCCGACAGAGCAGAACGAAAAACGAACTTCTGGAGACAAGCCATGAGTCCCATTCAGCGCCACACCACGCGCCGCTTCGCCATCGCCGCAGCCACCGCTGCGCTTGCCCTGCCCGGCCTCGCGCTGGCGGCGGACAAGGAAATCCGCATCGCCCACGTCTACAGCAAGACCGGCCCGCTGGAGGCCTATGGCAAGCAGACGCAGACCGGCTTCATGATGGGCCTGGACTACGCCACCGGCGGCACGATGACCGTGGCGGGCAAGAAACTCGTCGTCATCGAGAAGGACGACCAGGGCAAGCCCGACGTGGGCAAGAGCCTGCTGGCCGCCGCCTACGGTGACGACAAGGCCGACATCGCCGTCGGGCCGTCGTCCTCCGGCGTCGCGCTGGCGATGCTGCCGGTGGCCGAGGAGTACAAGAAGATCCTGCTGGTGGAGCCCGCCGTGGCCGACTCCATCACCGGCGAGAAGTGGAACAAGTACATCTTCCGCACCGGCCGCAACTCGTCGCAGGACGCCATTGGCAACGCCGTGGCGTCGGACATCGCCGGCCTGAACATCGGCATCCTGGCCCAGGACTACGCCTTCGGCCGCG
The DNA here is from genome assembly GCF_039929605.1 of Roseateles sp. Classification (GTDB taxonomy): domain Bacteria; phylum Pseudomonadota; class Gammaproteobacteria; order Burkholderiales; family Burkholderiaceae_C; genus Pelomonas. Next base: position 6,567 of record NZ_JBDSQX010000054.1, on the reverse strand, counting down.
ACGCCGTGAAGGCCTACAAGGAGGCGTTGAAGAAGGCCAAGATCGTTCACGAGGAATACCTGCCCACGGCGACGACCGACTTCACCGCCGGCATCCAGCGCCTGGTGGATGCGCTGAAGGACAAGCCGGGCCCCAAGGTGATCGCCGTCGTGTGGGCCGGCGCCACGCCGCCCTTCGGCGCACTGGCCGCGCTGGACCTGCAAAAGCGCTACGGCATTGGCGTGGGCTCGGGCGGCAACATCCTGCCGGCCATGGCGGCCTACAAGCAGTTCCCCGGCATGGAGGGCGCGACCTACTACTACTTCGGCATTCCGAAGAACCCGGTCAACGAGTGGCTGGTGGCCAACCACTACAAGCAGTTCAAGGCTCCGCCTGACTTCTTCACGGCCGGCGGCATGAGCGCGGCGATTGCGCTGGTGGAGGCGCTGAAGAAGACCGGTGGCGACACGGCGACCAACAAGCTCATCAAGACCATGGAAGGCATGAGCTTCGAGACGCCCAAGGGCAAGATGACCTTCCGCGCGGAAGACCACCAGGCGATGCAGTCGATGTACCACTTCAAGATCAAGGTGGACCCGGCGTTCCCGTGGGGCGTGCCGGAGCTTGTCAGGGAAATCAAGCCTGAAGAGATGAACGTTCCGATCCGGAACAAGCGCTAAGACAAAGGCAACCACAGAGGCACAGAGACACAGAGACACAGAGACACAGAGACACAGAGGAAGAAGTCTGTGTTGGCTGTTCTCCGTGCCTCTGTGCCTCCGTGGTTGCATTTCTTCTCCAGCCCATGCTCGAAACCAAGAACCTGACGATCCGCTTCGGTGGCCATGTGGCCGTCGACGGCGTGTCGTGCGCCTTCCAGCCGGGCACGTTGACGGCCATCGTCGGGCCCAACGGTGCGGGCAAGACGACCTACTTCAACCTGATCTCGGGCCAGCTGCCGGCGAGCAGCGGCGAGGTCTGGCTGGACGGCGAGAACCTGACCAAGCAGCCGGCACCGGTGCGTACGCGGCGTGGCCTGGGCCGGGCGTTTCAGCTGACGCAGTTGTTCGCACATCTCACGGTGCTGGAGAACGTTCGGTTAGCGGTGCAGGCCCGGCACGGCAAGGGGCTGCGCATGCTGTCGGTGTGGTTGTCGCACAAGGAGCTGATCGATGAGGCGCGCGCCATCCTTGACCGCGTGCGGTTGGGCTCGCGTGCCGACGACCTCGCCGCCAGCCTGCCGCATGGCGACCAGCGCAAGCTCGAAGTGGCCATGCTGATTGCGCTGGACCCGAAGGTCTATCTCTTCGACGAACCGACGGCCGGCATGAGCGTGGACGAGGTGCCCGTCGTGCTCGACCTGATCCGCGCGCTGAAGGCCGAGAAGCGGCACACGCTGCTGTTGGTGGAGCACAAGATGGACGTCGTGCGAGAGCTGGCCGACCGCATCATCGTGTTGCACCAGGGCAAGCTGGTGGCCGATGGCGACCCGGCGACGGTGATTGCCTCGCCCATCGTGCAAGAGGCTTACCTCGGAGTCGCTGCATGAACTTGCTCGAACTCAAAGGCGTTCATACCCACGTCGGCGCGTATCACATCCTGCATGGCGTGGACCTTGAGGTGCCGGCCGGTCAGGTGACCATGCTGTTGGGCCGCAACGGCGCGGGCAAGACGAGCACGCTGCGGACCTTGATGGGCTTGTGGACGGCGAGTGCCGGCACGGTGCGGTTCAAGGGTGAAGACATCACGAGGCTGGCCACGCCCGACATCGCGTCGCGTGGCATTGCGTACGTGCCGGAGACGATGGGCATCTTCGGCGAGCTGAGCGTGGCGGAGAACCTGCTGCTGGCGGCGCGTTCGGCCAAGCGGTTAGGTGATCTGGATGCCAAGCGGCTGGAGTGGTTGTTCGGGCTGTTTCCCGCGTTGAAGACGTTCTGGTTGCACCCGGCGGGCAAGCTCAGCGGTGGGCAGAAGCAGATGCTCGCGATTGCGCGGGCCATGATCGAACCGCGTGAGCTGCTGGTCATCGACGAGCCGAGCAAGGGGCTGGCGCCGGCCATCGTGCAGAACCTGATCACGGCGTTGCGGGAACTGAAGAAGTCCTCGCAGACGACGGTGTTGCTGGTGGAGCAGAACTTTCGGGTGGCGGCGGAGTTGGGCGACTCGGTCGCGGTGATGGATGACGGGCGGGTGGTGCATTCGGGTTTGATGGCGGAGCTGATTGCTGATGCAGAGTTGCAGCAGAGGTTGCTGGGGTTGTCGTTGGGGGCGCATCAATGACATCCGCGTGGTTTTCGGTTGCGTTGGCGAATGGTTTGACTGATCGCTGCATTGCCGGGAGTCCGTCCCGGCGGCCGGGTAACTTTCTTCTGCGGGGCCAGAAGAAAGTCACCAAAGAAGAGGCCCTGAATCCGCACTCCAACGGCTTTGCGGGCTTGGCACTGGATCGCGCCCACACGCGACCCGCTGCGCTCTCGCTGCTGTCCTTGTCACCAGCACCATGCATCGCACCGCCGGCCCGCTTAACGCGCGGCTGCACGCCGTGCTCACGAGAAAACCTGAAGACAGCGTCGCTCGAGCGACGCGGCATTTGCATTCCTGGTGAGCCCGGCGTGCAGCCGGCGTTAAGCGGCGTGAAGAAGCGATGCATGGCACTCGTCATAAGGACAGCAGCGAGAGCACAGCGGGTCGCGTCTGGGCGCTATAACGGCGGTTGTTTTCGCGCGCGGCTCCTGGCGTCGCGGCAGTCGCGTGCGGTTCAGAGCCTCTTCTTTGGTGACTTTCTTCTGGCTCCGCAGAAGAAAGTTACCCCGCCGCCGGGCGGGACTCCCGGCAATGCAGCGGGCAAACACGCTCTTCGCCAAAGCAACCACCGCGAAGTAGCGAGCGCATGAAGCTTGATCCCAAACCCCTCGCGCTACTGGCGGCAATCATGCTGCTGGCACTCCCGTTGACCGGCAGCCCCAGCACCTGGCTCAACCTCACGCTGGCCGGCATTGCCATGAGCCTGATCATCTTCGTCATCGCCTCCGGCCTGACGCTCGTGTTCGGCCTGATGGACGTCCTCAACTTCGGCCACGGCGTCTTCATCGCCCTCGGCGCCTTCACGGCAACCACGGTGTTAGCAGCCCTGGCCCCTTGGGCCACCAGCCCTGACGTGGCCGCCAACCTCGCCGCCCTCGCGGCAGCCTGCACAGCCGGCATGGCCAGCGCCGCCGCTGTCGGCGTCGTGTTTGAACGAGTACTGATCAGACCGGTCTACGGCCAACACCTCAAGCAGATCCTCATCACCATGGGCGGCATGATCATTGGCGAGGAGCTGATCAAGGCGACCTGGGGCGCCCAGCTGATCCCGCTGCCCATGCCCGACGCGCTGCGCGGCATCTTCCTGTGGGGCGATGTGGCCGTCGAGAAGTTCCGCGTGCTGTCCATGCTCATCGGCCTGGCCGTGCTGACCGCGTTGCTGCTCGTGCTGAACCGCACCAAGATCGGCCTGCTGATCCGCGCCGGTGTGCAGGACCGCGAAATGGTCGAGGCGCTCGGCTACCGCATCAAGCGCCTCTTCGTCGGCGTGTTCGTCGCCGGCTCGGCGCTGGCCGGCCTGGGCGGCGTGCTGTGGGGCCTGGTGCAGCAGGGCGTCACGCCGCAGATCGGCGGGCAGGTCAACCTGCTGATCTTCATCGTCATCATCATCGGCGGGCTGGGGTCGACGGTGGGCTGCCTCATCGGCGCGCTGCTCGTCGGCCTGGTGGCCAACTACGTCGGCTTCATCGCGCCCAAGGCGGCGCTGTTCTCCAACATCGGGCTGATGGTGGCCATCCTGCTGTGGCGCCCGCAAGGCCTCTACCCGGTGGGAGCGAAATGAGCCCACCCCCGTTGCGCTTCGCGCTCCCCCTCAAGGGGGCGCTGCCAGTGGCCTGGCAAAGCCAGTTCCACGGCAGCTGCTTGGCTTTTCATTCGGCGTTCGCATCGTTGACTACGTGCAGCGATGCGTGGGATTTCCGATGACATCCGTTTTTCGTTCTCTGCTCTCCCACGACCTGCCGCGCAGCCGCATCCTGGCCGCGTTGCTGCTGGCCTGCCTCGTCGGCCTGGCCGGCGCGCCCTTCATCTTCCCGGGCACGCAGGCGCTCAACGTCGCCGCCAAGATCCTCGTGTTCATCCTGCTCGTGGCCAGCTACGACCTGCTGTTGGGCTACACCGGCATCGTCAGCTTTGCGCACACGATGTTCGTCGGTATCGGCGCCTACGGCATCGCGATCGCATCGGCGCGGTTGGGCGCGGACTGGGGCTCGCTGGCCATCGGCTTTGTCGCCGCCCTCGGCTTGAGCGCCGTGCTCGCGCTGGCGATGGGCCTGGCCAGCCTGCGCGTGAAGGCGATCTTCTTCGCGATGATCACGCTGGCCGTCGCTTCGGCCTTCATGACGCTGGCCTCGCAACTGAGCGAATTCACCGGCGGCGAGGACGGGCTGAACTTCCAGCTCCCCGAGGTGCTGCGCCCGTCGACCGAGTTCATGGAAGAGCCGTTCCTCGGCGTCATGCTCGACGGCCGGCTGCTGACCTACTACCTGCTCTTCGTCGCCGTGCTGCTGCTGATCGCACTGCTGCTGCGCATCGTCAACTCGCCCTTCGGCCGTGTGCTGCAGGCCATCCGCGAGAACGAGTTCCGGGCCGAGGCGATTGGCTACCGAACGGTGGTCTACCGCACCGGCGCCAACGTCATCGCGGCACTGCTGGCCTGCTGCGGCGGCGCGCTGCTGGCGCTGTGGCTGCGCTACACCGGGCCCGAGACAGCGATGTCCATGGAGATCATGCTGGACCTGCTGCTCATCGTCGTCATCGGCGGCATGGGCACGGTCTATGGCGCGGTCATCGGCAGCGTGCTGTTCATCGTCGCGCAGAACTATCTGCAGGCGCTGCTGAAGTGGGCCGGCAGCCTCGTCGAAGGTGTTCCGGTGTTGAGCACGCTGGTGTCACCCGACCGCTGGCTGCTGTGGCTGGGCCTGCTGTTCGTGCTGGCGGTCTATCACTTCCCCGGCGGCATCGTCGGGCGGCTGCGGCTGGCGGCGTGGACGCGGGGGAGGGCCAAAAAATGAGATCGCGCTACGTCAATTGCCTGGGTCGCGAGATCCACGTCACCGCCTGGGGCGACGAGGCAGCGCCCACCGTCATCGCATGGCATGGCCTCGCGCGCAGCAGCCGCGACTTCGACGACTTCGCCGCTGCGCTCGCACCGCGCTGGCATGTCGTTTGCCCCGACACGCCGGGCCGTGGCCTGTCGCAGTGGGCGGTGGACCCGGCCCGCGAATACTGCCTGGAGTTCTATGTCGAACAAGCCGAAGCGCTGCTGGACCAGTTGGGCCTGCAGAAGGTGCACTGGGTCGGTACGTCCATGGGCGGCGCCATCGGCACGCTGGGCGCAGCCACCCGGCTGCGCGGCCGCATCAAGCGCCTCGTGCTGAACGACAACGGCCCCGAACTGGCCGCCTCGGCGCTGACGCGCATCAAGGCGTATGCGGGCCAGCCGCCGAGCTTTGTGACGGTGACCGAGCTGGACACCTACTTCCGCGAGATCTACGCGAGCTTCGGTCACCTGAGTGACACGCAATGGCGACACCTCACCGAGACTTCGCTGCGCCGCCTGCCCGACGGCCGCGTGACACCGCATTACGACCCGGCTCTCGTGCAGCAGTTCGAGCACCATCCCGACGACTACGAGCTGTGGGCCGCGTGGGACCAGCTCGACCTGCCCGTGCTTTGTTTGCGCGGTGAGGACTCGACGCTGCTGACCGCCGAAACGGCCCAGGCCATGCGCGAACGCGGCCCGCGCGCGGCGGTGGCTGTCATCCCCGGCTGCGGGCACGCGCCCGCCCTGAACACGCCCGAACAGATCGGCCTGATCGAACGCTTCTTGTCCGCTGACCGAACCCCGTGAATGCCCGTAAGCCAGCTTCAGGTTTGAAGGCCTAGAGTCCGCGCAGCCAACCCGGAAGTCCATGAGCGAATTCATTCTTGAGACGCAGGACCTGACCAAGGAGTTCAAAGGCTTCACCGCCGTGGACTCCGTGAACCTGCAAGTGCAGCGCGGCCACATCCACGCGCTGCTTGGGCCCAACGGCGCGGGCAAGACGACCTGCTTCAACCTGTTGACCAAGTTCCTGACGCCGACGCGCGGGCGCATCGTCTTTGCCGGCACCGACATCACCGGCGAGACCTCGGCGCAGATTGCGCGCCGCGGCGTCATCCGCAGCTTCCAGATCTCGGCCGTGTTCCCGCATCTGACGGTACTGGAGAACGTGCGCATCGGGCTGCAGCGCTTCACGGGCACGAGCTTTCATTTTTGGAAGGGGTTGACGGGGTTGAAGACGCTGGACGGCAAGGTGCTGTCGCTGCTGGAGCTGGTTGATTTGCGCGACATGGCTTCGGTGAAGGCAGCTGATTTGCCTTACGGCCGCAAGCGCGCGCTGGAGATCGCCACGACGATGGCGATGGAGCCGCAGCTGATGCTGCTGGACGAGCCGACGCAAGGCATGGGGCATGAGGACGTGGACCGCGTGACGGCATTGATCAAGCGCGTGGCGGAGGGCC
>NZ_JBDSQX010000053.1:0-3480 GCF_039929605.1 Roseateles sp. | reverse complement strand
TCAAGCCCACGGCCGAGCAGGACCTGCTGAACTACCGCTACTTCATGCACTTTGCCGAAGGCTCGGCCATGCCGCCGCTGGTGATGAAGCTGGTGTTCAACAAGGTCAAGCGCGCGCCCATGCCCTTCTTCGTCAAGCCGATTGCCAAGGGCATTGCCGACAAGGTGCTGGGCAGCTTCGTGCAGCCCAACATCGATGCGCAGCTGAAGTTCGTGGAGGGCGAGCTGAGCGCGCGGCCGTGGTTTGCCGGAGCGGAGTTCTCGGCGGCGGACGTGCAGATGAGCTTCGCGGCCGAAGCCTGGGCGGCGCGCAGCGGGGCGATCGAGCAGTATCCGAAGTTGAAGGACTTCCTGGCCCGCATCCACGCGCGGCCGGCCTACAAAAAGGCGCTGGAGCGCGGCGGGCCTTACGACTTGATGAGCTGATGACCTGAACGCGGGCCGCTACCTCAGCGCGCCACACGTCCCCAGGTGGTGCCTTCGGACACCCGGCCGCTGAAGTCCATCCAGCGTGCGGTGGCCACGTCGTAGAGCTTGCAGCGCCTGGCCGTCTGCGCGTACCAGCGCCATGAAAAGCGCTGCACGATGATGCGGCCCGGCAGCGCGGTTTCGAGAATGGTCTGCGCCTGCTTGAGCTTGTAGAGCGGGATGCTCATGTCCACATGATGGGCCGTGTGCTCCATGATGTGGTGCAGCAGGCCGCCGATCTTCAACGGAAAGGTCAGGTGCACGGTGGTCGACACGAAGGGGTCGCTGGCCGACCACTGCGCCTTGTCCTCGTGCCAGCGCACCTCGGTGTGGGTGTGATGCACATAGATGACGAAGCCGATCATCACGTTCCAGAACGCGAACGGCACGGCAAAGCCCAGCGCGATCAGCGCCCAGGTCGACTGGCCGGTGGCCTGCGCGGCCCACACCAGTGCGCCCACCCACACAGCAGCCGCAGCAACGGCCAACACGCCATCGGCCACGAACAGGCCACGGCGCGCCGGCATGTAGCGCTTGCTGGGGAACAGCATGCGCAGCCACCACATCTCGATGAAGTAGTACAGGCCCGGCGCCCAGCCGCTGCGGTAGACGCGCTCCAGCAGGCGGCGGGCCGGCGTCAGCGCGGCGAACTCCGCTGGCGTCAGCGGCTGCCAGACGAAGTCCTTGCCCTTGAGGTTGGTGAAGCCATGGTGCATGACGTTGTGCCCCACTTCCCACAGGCTGTAGGGCGTGAGCGACGGCAGGAAGGCGATGCGCCCCAGCCAGCGGTTGAGCCGGCGGTGCGGCGTGTAGCTCTGGTGGCAGGCGTCGTGGCCAATGATGAACAGCCGCCCGATGACAAAGCCCGCCGCCAGGGCCACGGGCAGCTTCATCCACCAGGCCGGCAACAGCACCACACCCGTGATCGCGGCGACGAACAGCACCCAGTCCAGCAGCAGCAGCGCGACGGCTCGCAGGGTCTGCGGCTGCGAGATGGGGGTGAGCCAGGAGCGGATCTCCTTGCGCGCGGGCATGCGGGCATCGCGGTCGATGACGGGCACGGCGGCGGGCTGGGATGAAGAAGACGGGGACGGTTGCAAGGCTTGACTCATGAGGACGCGAGGACGCTGTCAATGGACGCGGCCGATGCTAGTCAGCGGGCGGTGCAAAGGCTTTGCGATGGGTCAAGGACTGCGAGATTTCATGGCGCTGCAGATGAAGCGGGTACAGAAATGCAACCACAGAGACACAGACACAGAGAAGACCTCGTTGCATTCCTCTGTGACTCTGTGCCTCTGTGGTTGCCTTTGAGTTGCACTTCAGCGCCGGGCACGCTTCGGCCCGTAGTCCACCACCTTGCACCCCGCCCCCTGCGGGTCCTCGCAGCAAGCCGCCAACTTCTTCAAACTCTCGCTGAATTGCTCGTCCCACTGCGCCTGGCTGTGCAGGTTGCCGGGGCTCATCCAGTGCGACTGGGGGAACTTCTTGGACCACTCGTCGCCGCCCTCCTGCTGCCCGCGTCCGGTGGACTGGTCCATCGCGACGCGGCAGGAGTTCATGTTGCCCATGCGGTGGCAGGCGGTGCAGGTGTTGCCGCGCGTGGTGATGCCGAAGGCGTGCAGCTTGGCCCAGGCCTTCTTGAAGTCCTCGCCGATGGCGTTGGGCTGGTAGACGCCGAAGGGATCGCCGGGCAGTTGCGTCGTCTGCGCGATGTAGGGCGAGTACATGAACGGCCCGCTGTCGTGGCAGTTGATGCAGGCGGGCTGGCTCCAGGCGACCTGGTGGGGCGTCTGCCAGACCTTGTCGGCGGGCAGGGCGCGCACGCCCTCGGGGCTGGTTGGCTGCGGCTTGCGCGTGAGCGTGCTGGGCGAGGGCACCCAGCGGCCGTCGATGCCAGCGGCCTCGGACAAAGGCGCCTTGGCCTTGGCGGTGAACCAGCAGGTCTTGCCGTCCTTGATGCTGTGCGAGATGACGTTGATCTCGTCGAACAGCGCGCTGCCCGCCGGCCGCGCGACCTGCTTGCGGCAGACGGCGCTGATCTGCGCGGTCTTGTCGTCGCGCAGCACGAGGGCGCGGCTGCCGGGCACGCACTGGCCCTGGCTGCCGACGTCGTGCTGGGGCAGCAGCGAGGGCTTGTCGCAGCGCGCCGGTGCGGGTTGCGGCGGCACGGGTTGGCCGTCGACGGTGATGGGGATCTCCTGGCCGGCCATGCAGCTGAAGGCCGGGATCTCGGTGACCTGCTTGGCACATTGCCGGCCGTACTCGAACAGCGTCTCGGCCTGCGCGGCACCGCTCAATAGCAGCGTCAGCAACAGCGCGTTCTTCATGACTTCACCAGCCCTTGCTCCGCCATCACGACGGCACGGATGGCCTGGTGGTAGCGGGCGTAGCCGGTGCAGCGGCAGATGTGCTGGCCGACGGCGTCTTCTATCGCCGCGTCGAGCTGGTCGCGCCGGATGGGCTGCGCGCGCAGGCGGCCGAGCAGCATCTCGGTGGCCATGACGAAGCCGGGCGTGCAGTAGCCGCACTGGAAGGCGAAGTGGTCGAGGAAGGCCTGCTGGACGGCGCTGGGTTTCTCCATGCTGCCGGTGCCTTCGACCGTCGTGATGGACTGGCCTTGCAGCAGGGCGACCGGGGTGGAGCAGGCGAGCAGGGGCTGGGCTTGACTGCTCGGCACGCGGCGGGCGGCCACGGTGCAGGCCTTGCAGACGCCGATGCCGCAGCACAGGCGGGTGCCGGAGAGGCGCAACTCTTCTTGCAGGAAGTCGACCAAAGGCAGGTCAGTGGGGACGCGCTTGTCGACGGCGACGCCGTTGACATGAAATTGGACGCGGACGAGATCGGTCATCAGTAGGCCTCTCGTTGTGATTGGTTTGCGGCCAGGCCCATGCCGGGATTTCGCCCCGGCGGGCGACTCACTTTCTGGGCCGCCAGAAAGTAAGCAAAGAGCTCCCCCCTGGCCGCCCCGCCCCTTCGGGGTTCCCTGCGCTGCTCAGTCCTTGAGGGCCCGCGC
>NZ_JBDSQX010000052.1:0-27564 GCF_039929605.1 Roseateles sp. | reverse complement strand
CGATGGGCCGGCCGGCCACCAGCTCCAACGCCAGATAGGGCCAGCCGCGGGCGTCAACGCCGGCGTCGTAGAGGCGGGCGATGTTGGGGTGCTCCAGCATTGCGCCGATGTCGCGCTCCTGGGCCATCAACCGTGCCAGCCCGGTGCCCCAGGTCAGCCGCGGCAGCTTGAGCGCCACCTCGCGCTGGTAGCTGCCGTCTGCCCGTTCGGCCCGCCAGACGCTGCCCATGCCGCCCCGGCCGATCTCCTCGATGAGGCGGTAGGGCCCGATGCGATCACCAGCATGCACGGCGGTCGGGTCCTCGCCCTCCCATTCGCCCAGGCGTGGCAGTGTCAGGGGGCGGGGGTCGGCGGCGCGCGACAGCATGTTGCGCAGCGGCTCAACCAGGTGGGCTGCGTCCTGTGGCAGGGCGGCCAGCCAGGCTTCGCGGCCCTGCGGCGGCTGCGCCAGGGCTTCGTCGAGCAGTCGGCTCAACCGGCTCATGTCCTCCGGGGTCAGCATCGTTTTGCTCTTTTCATCGGTTCCGCACGCTAGGTCAGACGCAAGTCCGTGGCCAGAGCGGACATCCCCAGTCCGCATGATGTCCACGTTGCCAGCGCGCTGGCACGATGCGCCCGTGCCAGACGATGCCATCGAAACCCTGATCGAACAGGTCAATGCCGGTAGCGCCGGCGCCCAGGACCGGCTTTTTTCTGCCGCCTACGACGAACTGCGCAAGCTGGCCCGCGCCCGCTTGCGCGATGGCGGGCGCAACACCGTGCTCGACACGACCGTGCTGGTGCACGAGAGCTATCTGCGCTTTCTGCGCAGTGGCCGGCTGCGGCCGGACAGCCGGCGTGCCTTCTTCGCCTACGCGTCGCAGGTGATGCGCTCGGTCATCATCGACGCGGTGCGCGAGCGCCAGGCCCAGCGCCGCGGCGGCGACCTGGCCCGGCTGACGCTGGACACGCATATCTGCGACAGCACGCCGGCCGGCGAGGACGAGGTGTTGAAGGTGCATGAGGCGCTGGAGGCCCTGGCTGCGGCCGAGCCGCGCCTGGCCAAGGTGGTGGAGATGCGCTACTTCGGCGGTTACAACGACCTCGAGATCGCCGAGGCGCTGCAGCTCGCCGACCGCACGGTGAGGCGCGACTGGGACAAGGCGCGGCTGCTGCTGGGGGTGCTGCTGGGTCATTAGGTCGGCGAGCGGGTTGTCCGGTTTGGGTCGGTCAGTCCGTCCGTGAAGGCAGGTGAAGCGGGTTTTCCGCCCACGCCGTCACGGAGGACTTATGAAACCTGTTCAACAACTGTTAGTCGCTGCCTCGCTGGCCCCGCTGCTCATCGCCACGCCCGTGGCCCAGGCCGCCAGCGCGGCCACCGGGATTGCGCAGATCGACTGGAGTTCGGTTGCCATCACGCCGCTGTCGGGCACTCAGTACAGCGTCGTCGGGCATGAGGCGACTGTCATGTTTGCCAACAACGTCGCCTTGCCGGTTTCAGGCGGTACGCCCTACGAAGTCGGGGCCAGCGACACGACTACCGACGCGCCACGGTTGCATGCCCAGCACCTGGACCCCGGCCTGGGCCGGCTGTTGATGGGGCAGGTCGACATCGGTGAAGGGCAGCAGATTGCGAGCCAGTACGCCCGTGTCGGCGTGTTCGGCGAGCGTTTTGACGCCAGCAATTCGACGTGGGCGCTGCTGCTCCATTCCGATGCGGGTGGCCAGATCCATGTGACGGGCAACTATCTGCTGAGCCTGTCTGCGACCGCGACGCTGCCTGGCGACTCGGCCTACGCCGTCACGTTCGCTGACATCAAGCTCTACGACCCGTCCGCCGGTCTGGGGCTGTTCGAAGACTACCGGGAGCAGGTCCTCTCGGTCGGGCTCACGGGCCAGCCCCACAGCGGCTTGCGGGCCGTGGCTGGCAGCTTCGACGACCTCATCACCTTGCCCGCGGGCCAGGACGTCAAACTGTTCTTCACCACCTCGGCCGGCGCCACGCTGGCAGCCGCGCCGGTGCCCGAGCCTGACATGCAGGCGCTGCTAGCCGTGGGACTTGCCGGCATGTGGCTGCTCCGCCGGCTCGGAGCTGCGTCGTGACGCCGCGTGGTTTGGTACTGGCGCTGCTCTGGGCGGGCGCGCTCTCCGCGCAGGCGGCCGACTACGCCGTGCTGGCGCAGAACCAGTTGGCGGGCCATCTGCGCGTGGAGACGGGCCCCGACGGCCGCGTCGAGACCGACTACAGCTATCGCGACAACGGCCGCGGACCGGATCTGAAGGAGAGCTTCCGGCTCGCTGCCAACGGCGCGCCGCGCGACTATCGCGGCCGGGGCCGCAGCACGATGGGTGCGGAAATCGCCGAGGAATTCGATGTCGTCGATGCCCACGCGCGCTGGCACTCCCGGGCCGACAGTGGCGAGGCGCCGGCGGGTGAAGATTTCGTCTTCGTGCCGCTCGAGGCTTCGCCAGGCTATTACGGCGCCGTCGTGAGCATGCTGCTGGCTCAGCCTGAGGGCAGCGCCGCGACGCTGGGCGGGGTGAAACTGCGCGCTGAGATCCTGGCCCGCCTGACCCCCGATGCCGCGACCGGCCCCCTGGCCCTGGTCGCCATCACCGGCGCCGATGCGCAGCCCTGGTACTACTGGGTGCGCGACGACGCCAGCCACGCGCTGTTCGCCATCACCTGGCCCGGCTGGGCGGTGGCGGAGAAGGGCGCCGAAGCCTTGGTGCCGACCCTGCTGGCCCGCCAGCAGCAGGCCGCCGACGAACGACTGATGGCCCTGCGCCAGCGCCTGGCCCGACCACTAGACGGCGTCACGCTGATCCGAAACGTGCGCTGGTTCGACGCCCCGGCGGCGCGCATGCGCGGCCCCAGCGACGTCTGGATATCGCATGGCCGCATCGACGCCGTGACCGAGCCCGGCGCGCTGCGGGTGCTGCCCGAGCGTGCCATCGACGGCCGCGGCCAGACGCTGCTGCCGGGCCTGTGGGACATGCACGCGCATCTGTGGAGCGAGGACGGCCTGGCCCATCTGGCCGGCGGTGTCACGAGCATTCGCGACCCCGGCAACGACAACGCCGAGTTGCTGCGCCTGCGCAGCCGCATCGAGCGCGGCGCGGTCATCGGGCCAAACGTCTACGCAGCCGGTTTCATCGAGGGCAAGAGCCCCTTCTCGGCGCGCAATGGCATCGTCGCCGAGACGCTGGACGACGCGCTGGATGCGGTGAGCTGGTACGCCTGCCATGGCTATGTCGGCATCAAGCTCTACAACTCCATCAAGCCCGAGTGGGTCAAGCCGCTGACCGACAAGGCCAGGCGGCTGGGCCTGCACGTCAATGGCCATGTGCCGGCCTTCATGCTGGCCGAGCAGGCGGTGCGCGCAGGCTACGCGGAGCTGACGCACATCAACCAGGTCATGCTGAACTTCGTCAGCCGGCCGGGGGACGACAGCCGCACCTTGCTGCGCTTCCAGCGCGTGGGCAGCGACGCCCAAGCCGTCGACCTGGCCAGCCCGAAAGTGCACCGCTTTATCGCACTGCTGCGCGAGCGCCAGGTCGTTATCGACCCGACGCTGATGACCTTCGAGGCCATGTTCACCCAGGCCCAGGGCGAGCTCGACCCAGTGCTGGGCGACGTGGCCGGGCATCTGCCGGTGCTGTGGCAGCGCCAGCTGCGCGTGGCGCCGATGGACCTGGCTGGCGACAAGCTTGACACCTACCGCCGTTCCTACGCCAAGCTGCTGGCGCTGACACGGGACATGCACCGCGCCGGCGTGCCACTGGTGGCGGGCACCGACGGCACGGCCGGCCTGGGCCTGCACCGCGAGCTAGCGCTTTATGTGCAGGCCGGCATCCCGGCGCTTGAGGTGCTGCGCATCGCGACCTGGAACGGTGCACGGGTGGTGGGCGCCAGCGCCGAGCGCGGCCGTATCGCGCGCGGCTATGTGGCCGATCTGCTGCTCGTGGAGGGAGACCCGAGCCAGGACATTGCCGCGCTCCGCCGCGCCAGCCTGGTCATCCAGGGTCAGGTGGCCTATGCGCCGGCAGAACTTTACGAGGCCATGGGCTTCAAGCCTTTTGCATCGGCGCCGCGCATGTTGGTGCGGCCTGCCCATTGAAGGATGTCCGGATCCAACCGCGCAGTCCGTCCTGAAGAGAGCGGGGCAGATCGTTCCGCCACTTCAACCTCTTGGGAGTTCCTGATGATCCAAATGCATTTCCGCCATGCGCCAGCTGCACTCCTGGCCGCGCTGGCCCTGCTGAGCGGCTCAGCGCGCGCCGATTTCTTCAGCGGCGATACCTTCCTGGCCGCACCCGACCACATGATCGACTTCGAATCGGTCGTGCTGGGGCCGAACGCGGAGGTGTCCGATCAGTTCCGCGACCTTGGACTGATCTTCTCTTCCGCTTTTGCCAACGCCGATATGAACCCGGCTTACCCGCACCTCAGCGGCAACCGCGTCGGCAACTTCCAGGCCAGCCAACCTCATCGTGCCGATTTCGCGATCCATTTCGTCGACCCCGTCTCAACCGCAGCTTTTTCGATGGTGACTGCGAACGGCGGCGTCTCGACTTTCGATGCCTTTTTCCGTGGCGCCTTGGTCGAGTCGGCCACTGCCCCGACGTCGTTGACCAGCACCGTCAACATCTACGGCTTTCGCGGCATCGTCTTTGACGAGCTGAAGATTCACACCAATAGCTGGGATCACGCGCTGATGATCGACAACCTGCAATTCATCAACGCCCCGGTACCCGAGCCGGCCAGCGCGGGCCTGCTGCTGGCCGGCCTGGGCCTGCTGATGCGGCTGAAGCGCCGGCCCCGCGCCGAGCCGCGCTAAGCTTGCGCTGCGGGGCGTGTAGCCGAGAGTAAGGGCTTCGTCAGTGACTCCTCGCACAGTGCGCGCCAAGCAGCCAGAACGAGGAGACACACGATGAGTACGCCGAACACCTACGCCCCCAGCCCCGAATGGGTCGCCAACGCCCACGTGAAGGGCGAGGCCGGCTATGCCGCATTGGTCGCCGAAGCCGAGGCTGACTACGCCGGCTTCTGGGCCCGCCAGGCGCGCGAGCTGCTGAGCTGGCAGACGCCGTTCACCAAGACGTTGAATGACAGCGACGCGCCGTTCTTCAAATGGTTCGAGGACGGCAAGCTGAACGTCTCCTACAACTGCCTGGACCGCCACGTCGAAGCCGGCAAGGGCGACAAGACGGCGCTGATCTTCGAGGCCGACGACGGCACGGTGACCAAGGTGACCTACGCGGAGTTGCTCGACAAGGTCAGCCAGCTCGCCAATGCGCTGAAGGCCCGCGGCATCAAGAAGGGCGACCGTGTCGTCATCTACATGCCGATGTCCGTCGAAGGCGTGGTGGCCATGCAGGCCTGCGCGCGCATCGGCGCGACGCACTCGGTCGTGTTCGGCGGCTTCTCCGCCCAGAGCCTGCGCGACCGCGTGCAGGACGCCGGCGCCGTGGCCATCCTCTGCGCCGACGAGCAGGCGCGTGGCGGCAAGGCGCTGCCGCTGAAGGCCATCGTCGACGAAGCGCTGGAAGGCGGGTCCTGCCCCACGCTGAAGGACGTCATCGTCTACAAGCGCACCGGCGGCAAGATTGCTTGGGTCGAGGGCCGTGACCGTTGGCTGCACGAGCTGATGGCCGCCGAGTCCACCACCTGCGCGCCGGAATGGGTCGAGGCCGAGCACCCGCTCTTCCTGCTCTACACCTCAGGCTCCACCGGCAAGCCCAAAGGCGTGCAACACAGCACCGGCGGCTATCTGCTGCATGCGGCGCTCAGCACCAAGTGGACCTTCGACCTGAAGGACGACGACATCTTCTGGTGTACGGCCGACATCGGCTGGGTCACCGGCCACACCTACATCACCTACGGCCCGCTCGCCCTGGGCGGCACCGAGATCGTCTTCGAGGGCGTGCCCACCTACCCGGACGCCGGCCGCTTCTGGCAGATGATCGCGAAGCACAAGGTCACGATCTTCTACACCGCGCCCACGGCCATCCGCTCGCTGATCAAGGCGGCCGAGAGCAATGCTGCCGTTCATCCGGCGCGCTCCGACCTGAGCAGCCTGCGTCTGTTGGGCTCGGTGGGCGAGCCCATCAACCCGGCCGCCTGGGAGTGGTACTACGAGCATGTGGGCGGCAAGCGCTGCCCCATCGTCGACACCTTCTGGCAGACCGAGACCGGCGGCCACGTCATCACACCGCTGCCGGGTGCGACCACGCTGGTGCCGGGCTCCTGCACGCTGCCTTTCCCGGGCATCACCGCGGCCATCGTTGACGAGACCGGCAACGACGTGCCGAACGGGCAGGGCGGCATCCTCGTCATCAAGAAGCCGTGGCCCAGCATGATCCGCACGATCTACGGCGACCCGGAACGCTTTAAGAAGAGCTACTACCCGGCCGAGCTGAAGGGCTACTACCTGGCCGGCGACGGCGCCATCCGCGACGCGGAGACGGGCTACTTCACCATCACCGGCCGCATCGACGACGTGCTCAACGTTTCCGGCCACCGCATGGGCACGATGGAGATCGAGTCGGCGCTGGTCAGCTGCACCGAACTGGTGGCGGAAGCGGCGGTGGTCGGCCGCCCGGACGACACCACCGGCGAAGCCATCTGCGCCTTCGTCGTGCTGAAGCGCGGTCGCCCCACTGGCGACGAGGCCAAGGCCATCGCCAAGCAACTGCGCGACCACGTGGCCAAGGAGATCGGCCCGATTGCCAAGCCCAAGGACATCCGCTTCGGTGACAACCTGCCCAAGACACGCTCGGGCAAGATCATGCGGCGGCTGCTGCGTTCGGTGGCCAAGGGTGAGAGCGTCACGCAGGACACCAGCACGCTGGAGAATCCGGCCATCCTGGAGCAGTTGGGTCAGGCTTACTGAACCCGTCCGCTTCAGCGAAAAGGCCGCCCTCCCGGGCGGCCTTTGCTTTGCGTCGACGCTTATTGGCGCTGCTGACGACGGCGGGCGATGAAGCCCACCAGGCCCATACCGCCCAGCATCAGCGCATAGCTGCTCGGCTCCGGCACGGCCGACACGTTGAGCGCCTGGTCCAGGTGGATCTTCAGGAACTCGGTGTTGTCCGAGCCCAGGTTGCGGCCGCCTGTGCCGGGGTAGTTGTTGTCGTTGGCCACCAGCAGCGTGTGGGCGTCCAGCACCAGCACGCTCTCGATGGTGACGAACGGGAAGGTGAACTGGTTGCTGCCGTCGCCGTTCAGGTCGTGCGGGTCGGCAATGTTCATCAGGTCGACCACCTCGGTCTTGCTGACGTTGCCGCTGCCGTCGACATGGTCCAGGTCGATCTTGAAGATCTTCTTGAACGGCGTGCCGCCGCCGGTGGCCGTGGCGCCGTTGCGCTCGATGATCAGGAACTCGTGGTCGTTGATCGCCGTCATGTCGCCGATGTTGGTGCCGGCGGCATCGAGCTTGTAGTGCCATTGCTGGCCGGTGTAGGCCTCGGCGTTGACATCGAATGCATTGATGCGCAGCGTGCCGGCGGTATCACCTGCAACGGTGCCTTCGAGCAGCGTGTAGAGGCGGTCGCCGGACTGGTTGGCGGCCATGCCCTCGAAACCGCGCGAGCTGCCAAGCGTGGAGATGACGCTGCCGTTGACGACGGCGGGGTTCTGCGGCGAGTACACGCCCAGCATGCCGATCTCGCGGCGCAGCACTTCGCCCTTGGCGTTGGTCTTGATCAGGTAGGGACCGAACTCGTCGCCGAACCACAGGTTGCCGTTCTTGTCCTTGCGCACCGATTCGATGTCCAGATCGGCCCCGGTCAGCAGGCGGCCGCTGCGGATGCTGGCATCGACCAGCGGGTTGGCCGCGCTGTTGTAGTAGCGGCTGTAGTCGGCCTGGACCTTGATGGACAGGAGGTTGTTCGGGTCAGACAGGCCGACGTAGCTGGCGGACGTGAAGCCGGACATGGCTGCGCCGGTCTTGTAGTTGGCCGCCGAGACCGTGCCCGTGCCGCCGGTGGCGGTCTTGAAATCAGGCGTGACGGCATAGAGGCGCAGCAGCGCGTCGGCTGAGTTGCCCTGGGTGCCGAAGCCGTTGTCGGGCATGAACAGGTAGCTGCCCGCCGTCGGGCCGGCCAGCACGGCGGAGAAGCCCTGCACGGATTGCTTGTTCAGCAGCGGCAGCGGGTTGCCGCCGGCGCCGGTCGCGAACTGGCCGGAGGTCGGGCCTTCGGCAAACGTGTTGGCGGGCATCAGCGCCCAGCCTTCCAGGTTGGCGGAGGCGGCCTGTACGTTGCCGACGCCGAACAAGCCGGCAAGGGCTGCCGCGAGTGCGGCGCGTTTCGGGAGGGAGTTGTTGTTCATGGGCAGCGTCGGGGCGCGCAGAACGGCCTGCGCGCTGGCGATTCTTCGCACTCGCCATGAATCGCCGGTGACAGCCGACCCATGCCGCCGCTTCGGCGCTGCAAAAGAGAACGGGCCCGCAGGCCCGTTCTTCACACAGGAGCCGAGGTCACTTGACCGTCAGCACCCACTTGGCTAGCGTTTCCGCCTCGGCCGGCGTGACCGCGTTGGGCGGCATGACCATGGCGCCCCAGACGCCGGAGCCGCCCTTCTGGATCTTCTCCGCCAGCTTCTTGTAGGCGTCCTTGTCATTGGCGTACTTGGCGGCCACGTCCTTGTAGGCGGGGCCGACCAGCTTCTTGTCAATCGCATGGCAGGCCATGCAGTTCTTCTTCTGCGCCAGCTCCGGGTTGGCAAAGGCGGCGGCGGGGGCAAGCAGGGCAAGACCGAGGAGCAGGGCTTTCATGGAAACCTTTCGGAGCGTTGGACTACAGTGAACGCAAAGATACCTGAAGGAGTTGACGCATGGCATTTGTATTGGTTGGCGCGCTGTTGCTCGTCCTGCGTCTGGGCGGCTGGGTGCAGTTCCACCAGGACGACTTCTGGGCCTGGGCCATCGTGCTGACGCCCTTTGCGCTGGCCGTCGTCTGGTGGAAATTCGCAGACGACAGCGGCCTGACGCAGAAGAAGGCGATGGATGCGCTGGACGCGAAGAAGGCCGCGCGCCGTCAGCAGCTCATGGAAGGGCTGGGCCAGTCCAAGCCTGACTCGAAGAAGAAGCGGTGAGCGCGCTTCCCGGTTGCTTCGCCGTCACTCAAACAGGTCCAGCACCGCCCCGGAGCTCGCGCTGGACGCATTTTTCGCAAACTTCGCCAGCACACCCCGCGTGTAGCGCGGTGCCGGTTGCACCCATGTTTCGCGGCGCTTGGCCAGTTCGTCGTCGCTGACGTTGAGGTTCAGCACCAGTTGATGCGCGTCGATGGTGATGGAGTCGCCCTCCTGCACCAGCGCGATGACGCCGCCCTCGTAGGCCTCGGGCGCGACGTGGCCCACGACCATGCCCCAGGTGCCGCCCGAGAAGCGTCCGTCGGTGATGAGGCCGACGCTTTCGCCCAGGCCCTGGCCGATCAGCGCGCCGGTGGGCGCCAGCATCTCCGGCATGCCGGGGCCGCCCTTGGGGCCGAGGTAGCGCAGCACCATGACGTCGCCGGCCACGATCTTGTTGGCCATGATGGCCGCTAGCGCCGACTGTTCGTCGTCGAACACGCGCGCCGGGCCGGTCATCACCGGCGTCTTCAGGCCGGTGATCTTGGCCACGCAGCCTTCGGGTGAAAGATTGCCGCGCAGGATGGCGAGGTGGCCTTCGGCGTAGATGGGCGTGGCGACCGGCAGGATGACGTCCTGCTCGGCGCTCAGCACGGGCACGTCGGCCAGGTTCTCGGCCACGGTCTTGCCGGTGATGGTGATGCAGTCGCCGTGCAGCAGACCTGCCGTCAGCAACTCCTTCATGACGGCGGGCACGCCGCCGGCCTTGTGCAGGTCCACGGCCAGGTATTTGCCGCTGGGTTTGAGGTTGCACAGCACCGGGATCTTCTTGCGCATGCGCTCGAAGTCGTCGATGGTCCATTCGACTTCGGCCGCGTGGGCGATGGCCAGGAAGTGCAGCACCGCGTTCGTCGAGCCGCCCGTGGCCATGATGACGGCGACGGCGTTCTCGATGGCTTTCTTCGTGACGATGTCGCGCGGCTTCAGATCGGCCTTGACGGCCTCGACGAGGAAGTCGGCCGCCTTCTTCACGTTGTCGACCACCTCGTCCTCGACGTTGGACATGCTGGACGAGTAGGGCAGGCTCATGCCCAGCGCCTCGAAGGCCGAGCTCATCGTGTTGGCCGTGTACATGCCGCCGCAGGAGCCGCTGCCGGGGATGGCGCGCTTCTCGATCTGGCAGAAGTCTTCCTCGCTCATCTTGCCGGCGCTGAACTGGCCCACGGCCTCGAAGACGCTGACGATGTTCAGGTCCTGGCCCTTGTAGTGGCCCGGCTTGATGGTGCCGCCGTAGATGTAGATCGCCGGCACGTTGGCGCGCAGCATGCCCATCATGCCGCCGGGCATGTTCTTGTCGCAGCCGCCGATGACCATCACGCCGTCCAGCCACTGGCCGCCCACGCAGGTCTCCACGCAGTCGGCGATGACCTCGCGCGACACCAGGCTGTACTTCATGCCCTCGGTGCCCATGGCCATGCCGTCGGAGATGGTGGGCGTGCCGAACAGCTGGGCGTTGGCGCCCGCGGCCTTCAGGCCGATGACGGCGGCGTCGGCGAGCTTTTGCAGGCCCGAGTTGCAGGGCGTGATCGTCGAGTGGCCGTTGGCGATGCCGATCATCGGCTTGCCGAAGTCGCTCTCCTGGTAGCCCATGCCGTAGTACATGGAGCGGTTGGGGGCGCGGGCCACGCCTTCGGTGATGTTCTTGCTGCGGCGGTTGAAGCTCATGGAGGTCTCCTCGTGAAGTGGCGAGTTTGGCGCGCCGCTCAACGCTGATCAAATATATTGTTCACGTCGAATCAATATGTGCGGTGAATCAATGATCGAGTTGCGCCCTCTCCAGCAATTCCTTGCCGTGGCCGAGCTGCTGCACTTTGGCCGTGCCGCCGAGCGGCTGCACATGAGCCAGCCGCCGCTGACCCAGGCCGTGCGCAAGCTCGAAGCCCAGCTCGGCGTGCAGCTCTTCGAGCGCAGCAGCCGCAGCGTGCGCTTGACGGCGGCGGGCGCGGCGCTGCAGGTCTCGGCACGGCGCCTACTGGCCGAGGCCGCCGCGCTGCCAGCGGAGGTGAAGGCGGTGGCCGACGGCCTAGCCGGCCGGCTGCGGCTGGCCTTTGTGTCCACGGTGGGCTTTGGCGGCCTGCCGCAGTGGCTGCGCTCCTTTCGCGAGGCCTGCCCGCAAGTGGCCCTGGCGCTGCGCGAGGCGACGCTGGACGTGCAACTGCATGACTTTGCCACTGGCGCCATCGACGCCGGCTTTGTCATTCACACCCCCGGCAGCGCGCCGGCCGGCTTCGAGCGCCTGTCCATCGGCGTCGAGCCCCTCGTGCTGGCTCTGCCCAGCAGCGACCACACGCCCAGCGATGACGAGTGCCGCGCCGCCCCGCTGGTCATCTTCCCCCGCGAGGTTGCGCCGTCGCTCTACGACGCCATCCTGGCTCACCACGGCGCTGCGGGCGTGGCCCAGGAGGCCATCCAGATGCAAACCATCATCAACCTCGTCTCCGCCGCCATCGGCGTGGCCTGGGTGCCGGCCAGCCTGCAGGGCCTGCAGCGCGCGGGCGTCGTCTACCGCAGCATGGCCCGCGCGCCGGAGGTCGAGACCAGCCTGATATGGCGCAGCGATGCGCCACCCGTCGTGGCCCGTTTCGTCGAGCACGTGGCCGGGCGGGGCTGAGGCGCTGGCTATGATGCGCGCCGCCTCCCGCTTCCTGACCGAGCCATGCTGGTCCACCCCCAGTTCGACCCCATCGCCCTCCGTCTCGGCCCCGTGGCCGTGCACTGGTACGGCATCACCTACCTGATCGCCTTCGGCCTCTTTCTGTGGCTGGCGGGCAAGCGCGCTCGCATGCCCCAGCACACGGCCGTGGGCTGGACCAAGCCGGACGTCGACGACGTGCTGTTCTACGGCGTGCTCGGCGTCGTGCTCGGCGGGCGCCTGGGCTATTGCCTGTTCTACAAGCCCGACTACTACATCAGCCATCTCACCGAGGTGTTCGCGGTCTGGAAGGGCGGCATGTCCTTTCACGGCGGGCTGCTGGGCGTGCTGTTCGCGCTGTGGCTGTTCGGCCGCAAGCGCGGGCGCAGCTTCTTCGAGGTGTCGGACCTGATCGCGCCCTGCGTGCCCACCGGCATCATGGCCGTGCGGCTGGGCAACTTCATCAACGGCGAGCTGTGGGGGCGCCAAGCGCCGGCCGACCTGCCGTGGGCGATGGTCTTCCCGCAAGCAAACGACCTGGCAGGCTTTGCACGCCATCCATCGCAGCTCTACCAGGCGGCGGGCGAAGGCCTGCTGCTTTTCATCGTGCTGTGGCTCTACGCCCGCAAGCCGCGCGCCACGGGGCAGATTTCAGGCATCTTCATGCTGGGCTATGGCGTGCTGCGCTTTGCGGCCGAATACTTCCGTGAGCCGGATGACTTCCTGAAGGAGTTCGCCGTCCGCACCGGCCTCAGCATGGGCCAGTGGCTTTGCGTGCCGATGATCCTGGGCGGCCTGGCCATCTTTGCGTGGGCTAGCAAGCGCAACCAGAGACCGGCATAAATGAAGCCCCCACGCTCGCTTCACTCGCTGCCCCCCGAGGGGGTGCGTCAGTGGCTTCGGACGGCCGGGCGCTCACTGACATGAGGCAGATCTTCTTCGACACCGAAACCACCGGCCTGGACGCCGACAAGGGCGACCGCGTCATCGAGATCGGCTGCGTGGAGATGGTCGACCGCCAGCTGACCGGCAACAACCTGCACCTCTACATCAACCCCGAGCGGGCCAGCCATGAGGACGCGCTGCGGGTGCACGGGCTGACCGAGGCCTTCCTGTCGGACAAGCCCAAATTCGCGGCGATCGTTGACCAGTTGCTGGCCTTCCTGGTCGGTGCCGAGCTGGTCATCCACAACGCGCCCTTCGACATCGGCTTTATCAACGCCGAGCTGAAGCGCCTGCGGCGCGGCGTGCTGACCGACCACGTCGGCGGCGTGCGCGACACGCTGCTGATGGCGCGCGACCTCTTCCCCGGCAAGGCCAACTCGCTGGATGCGCTGTGCCGCCGCCTGGAGGTGGACAACACCAAGCGCGTGCTGCACGGCGCGCTGCTCGATGCTGAACTGCTGGCCGACGTCTACATCCGCCTGACGCGCGGCCAGGACGCGCTGCTGATGGACGACCACGGCGACTCGGCCGGCGGCGACGCGCACGCGGCCGTCGAGGCGGTCGACCTGAGCAGCTTCGATCTGCCCGTGTTGCGGGCCGATCCGGGCGAGATTGAAGCCCATGCCAAGCTGCTGGCCGACCTTGACAAGGCGGCCGGCGGCGCCTGCAAATGGCGTGCGCTGGAGCCCGCCCAAGCCGTGGCATAATCGCGGGCTTCGCGGAACCCGGACGGGTTTCGAGATACGTAGATGCATAGATGGTGCATAGATGGAATTCAGGGCGGTTAGCTCAGGGGTAGAGCACCACATTCACACTGTGGGGGTCGCAGGTTCGAAACCTGCACCGCCCACCACGACTTCAACGAGTTGCGGTGGTCCTGAATGCACGCAGCACCGGCGAAGCCCGGCGCGGGCAAAGCAGATTTCAGTTCGCAGGATTGGGCGGTTAGCTCAGGGGTAGAGCACCACATTCACACTGTGGGGGTCGCAGGTTCGAAACCTGCACCGCCCACCAATCCGATCTTCAGACCCGGCCTGGGTTCGACTCAGGCCGGGTTTGTCGTTTCTGGGTTGCGTGTTCCGCCCGCCTTGTCACGGCCTGCGTCGTTGCCCCGGGCTACGGACGCCGCAGAACAGCGCTTGTCCGACACCGCCAACGGCGAGCCCCACTTACCGTGGCGCTCCGACGCTTCTGAGGCAATGCCATGCCACTCACTCCCCTGCTGCTACTGCCCGGGCTCATGAACGATGGCCGCGTGTGGGACCCGATCCTGCATGCGCTACAGCGTGAGCGCCTGGTGGTCATCGGCCAGACGCATGTCGCCGACAACATGGCGGATCTCGCTGCCGCCGCCGTCTCCAACATGCCCAGCGGCCCCTTCGCCGTCGCCGGCTTCTCGCTGGGCGGCTATGTCGCGTTGGAGCTGTGTCGCCAGGTGCCGGATCGCGTCAGTGGCTTGGCGTTGATCGACACCAGTGCGCAAGCCGACAGCGCCGAGGCCAGGCAGCACCGCCAGCGCATCGTCGATGGCTTGGCGTCCGGCGGCACCAGCTTCACCGAGGCGATAGCGCCGTTCCCGGCCAAGCTGTTCCACCCGGCGCATGCCGATGACGCCGGCCTGCGGCGCCTGCTGGAGGGGATGGCCCGCAGCGTGGGGCAGGACGGCTTCGTGCGCCAGCAGAAGGCGGCGATGGACAGGCAGGACCGGCGCGATGTGCTGCGCACGTTGCGCTGCCCGGCGCTCGTCGTGTGCGGACGCGAAGACAAGGTCACGCCACCGGAGCGCGCCGAAGAGATGGCACGGCTGCTGCCAGGCGATGTCGAGCTGGTGCTGGTGCCCGACTCGGGCCACATGACGACGCTGGAGCAGCCGGCCGCTGTGGTGGCGCCTTTCCTGCGCTGGCTGACGAAGGTGGATGCCGGGCTCGCCTGAGGACTTGAACTCAGTCCCGTCGCACGTAGTCGACGAAATCGAAGCGCGCGCCGCCCACGCTCGTGCGCGGCTCGCGGCCAGCTTCGGTGAATTGCTCGCGTGGCCAGGCCGGGAAGTGCCGATCGGCGTCGGGGAAGCTGGCGTCCACCTCGGTCAGCGCCAGCTTGGCCGCGCGGGGCAGGGCGAGGGCATAGATCTCACCGCCGCCGATGACGCAAACCTCGGGCTCGGCGCAGGCGGCCAGCGCGGCGTCCAGGCTCGCGAAAACTTCGGCGCCCGGCAGCTCGGTCGCGCTGCGGCTGACGACGAGGTTGCGCCGCCCCGGCAGCGGCCGGAACTTGGCCGGTATGGAATCCCAGGTCTTGCGGCCCATGACGACCGGCTTGCCCAACGTCAGCGCCTTGAAGCGTGCCATGTCCTCGGGGATGTGCCACAGCAGCGCGTTGTCGCGGCCGATGGCACCGTCCTTCGCGATGGCGGCGACGAGCGTAATGAGGCTCATACGGCCACCGGCGCCTTGATGGCGGGATGCGGGTCGTAGCCACTCAGCTCGAAGTCCTCGAACTCGTAGTCGAAAAGGCTCGCCGGGCGGCGCTTGATCGTCATCGTCGGGTAGGCGCGCGGCTCACGGGCGAGCTGGGTCTGCACCTGCTCCACATGGTTGTCGTAGATGTGGCAGTCGCCGCCGGTCCAGATGAAGTCGCCCAGCGCTAGGTCGCACTGCTGGGCCAGCATCATCGTCAGCAGCGCGTAGCTGGCGATGTTGAACGGCACGCCGAGGAAGATGTCGGCACTGCGCTGGTAGAGCTGGCAGCTGAGTTTTCCGTCCGCCACGTAGAACTGGAAAAACGCATGGCAGGGCATAAGCGCCATCTTGGACAGCTCGGCCACGTTCCAGGCGCTGACGATGATGCGGCGGCTGTCGGGGTTGGTTTTGAGCGTCTTCACCACGTCGGCAATCTGGTCGATGTGCCCGCCGTCCGGCGTCGGCCAAGAGCGCCACTGCACGCCGTACACCGGGCCGAGGTCGCCGTCTTCCCGCGCCCACTCGTTCCAGATCGTCACGCCGCGCTCCTGCAGCCAGCGGGCGTTGCTGTCGCCGCGTAGGAACCACAGCAGTTCCAGCACGATGGATTTGAGGTGCACCTTCTTCGTCGTGACGAGCGGGAAGCCGGCGGCCAGGTTGAAGCGCATCTGGTGGCCGAACACGCTGCGCGTGCCGGTGCCGGTGCGGTCGCTTTTGCGCACGCCATGCTCGAACACATGGCGCATGAAATCTTCGTATTGCTGCGGAGGGCGGGGCAGGGTGCTCATGGCCGCCATTGTCGGCGACAGGCCCCCGGGGCGGCGTGCTCGCCGAGGTCTTCGCGATCAGCAAGGGCGCGCGACGGTGACCGGTTGCCGACCGCGCGATCGGGCATTGCCGCTCACGCCGCCGCGCGCCTGCAGGCGAAGAAACCGTTCAGCGTGAGGCGGCCGCGAAGCACATCTGCGCTCTGGCGGGTGGGGTGGTCCACGTCGGGGGCATGAAAAAGTGACCCGTCGTAGAAGATGGCGCGGTTCCAAACCGGGAGGACTCGTGCCACGCGCTCGAAATACGCGTTGCTGTCCGTCATGTAACCCGGTTGCACGCCGTGGCGCGCGCTGAAAGTCGCGGCATCCAGGACCGCGCTGTCGGCCAGCATGCGGTCAGTCTCGACCGGACCTTGCAGTGGGCGATAGAAGCTGGTGCCGCCCAGCGCAGGGTCATCAAACAGATACAGCACACCGGCCGCGACCAACATTTGCGATTCCGCGTCAGTGAGCACGCGGTCGCGATGGCACTGCCAGAGCAGAGGCTCCAGCGCCTCAGGGGGCGTGCTCAGCACCGACATTCGCACTTCGTGCTGCAGCGTGCGACGGCCTCCAAGCGGTGCACGCGCATGCTGCGCAAATAAAACCGCCATCTGCTCGCCCATTGTCTTCGGCGCGCCGAGCACCAAGCCTGGATACGGAAAGCTCGGGGTCCCGAAGGCCTGAGTGGCCGCCCATTGACGCACTCCCTCGGGGTTGGCCAAGGCGTCGTCCACCACCACGCATTGAGAGCCATGCGGCAGCGGCACGACGCGCACGCGCGGCTCGGGATTGAAGAATCGACCTGCAGCGTCCAGCCACTCTGCCATCACGGCGCATCTCCCGAATCTGTTCTGTTTTTCATCATATTCGGCGACGACAGAGGACCGTGGCCGGCGCGCGCGCAGCTCAGCCCGCGCCTGTGGCGCCCTGGTTGGCCCACCGCAGCACCCATCTTCCCGGCCGATGCCGACTCTCTTGTGGCCGACGACGTCCTGCGGCGCGCCGGACGCGCGGCTGGACGATCAGTTCGCCCGGGATCGACGTTGCTCCGCGCGCCCTTCACGACGACGCGGCCCACCCCGGGTCAATATGGGATCGGCGCCGACAGTCGGCGACTCAGCAGCCAAGGACGCACGCGATGACCACCGTACAAATCACCTTGCCCGATGAGCTGGCCCAGAAGGCGGCCAGCGCCGGTTTGCTGTCGGCCGACGCGAGGGAGGCCATGCTGCGCGAGCAACTGCGCCGCCGCGCAGGCGAGGCGCTGCAAGCCCTGTGGCAGCGCCTGCCGACCGAGGAACTCACCCCTGAGACTGAGCAGGAGATCGTCGAGGAGGTGCGCCAAGTGCGTGCCCAAGCGCGACTGCACGGGGCCAGTTGATGCCGGGTTCAGCCCTGCGGCTGGTGCTCGACACCAACGTCGTGGTGGCGGGCCTCTTGTGGAACGGGCCGCCCAGGCGTTTGATCGAACTGGCCTTCGCTGACGAAACGGTCGAGCTTTCAGCAGCCCGGTGCTGCTGGATGAACTGGCCCATGCCCTGGCCTATGCGAAGTTGCGACGACTCACGGTTTGAACGCTCGCCACGCTTGAAACACCGACGGGGCGGCCCATTGACCGGAAGCACGGTTGCGTTGAAGAAGCCGCGCGCCGCAAGCTGGGCATCGTGCGACGCATGTCACTGGGCCTGATCAACCAGAACAAGACGATCAAGGGCAGCAGGAAGTCCAAGCGCCACCTGGCGGCCTGGAGCACCACGCATCTGCAGACGCTGCTGGGCCTTCAGCCCATCACGCCGGCCACCTCTGCGGCTGCTTTGCCGTAGCACGGAAACGGTGGGTGGCTTCATGCAATCGCCCTGGGGTGACCCCGACCCCCTGGAGTTCTGTGTCGCGAGGCCTGAGGGAACCTTCGCTGTCGTCTTCATTCCCAATCTGTTATACGCACCAATCGCAGCTTTGAATTTCGTAGCCGGCAATACTGTCGGCATGGTGCCATTGCTGATATCGGTCAAAAAGTGCGCCAGAGTCGATTTGAGCCGGGAACAAGATGGAACAAGTAGGCAGTCATTTGAGGAAAGAAGCCATTCGCCTTATTCCGTCAGGTGAGGCTGACCTATTTGGTCGGACCGCTTTTAATAGATTCTATTACGCAACCTATTTGGAGGTTCGAGCCGGCTTGTCGAAAATGAGGCCCGAATGGGCCGGCGAAATGCCGCATGCGACTATCCCAGAGGTGCTTCGTGGCACGATAAAACGCGAGTTGGCAAAAGGTAGAGCGAAAGCCTTGAAGGCAGACGATCACAATTTGGCAAGCCAATGCGCCAGCGCTGCGTCCGCTGCTGAAGACTTAGCGAGATTGATGGACGAAGGTCGTCAAGTTCGCGTAACTGCTGATTACTACCCTGAAGTGCTTGTTAATTTCGTGGTTGCGCCAGATTTTGAACTGAATTCCGTAGCGGTGAACACTGCCAGTACTTGGCCTTTCCGCGCGAAAAGCTTTGTTCGAATAATTCTGGGAGTCTGGAGGCAAATTAATGCCTGACGACTACTCGCAGCTCCTTGCCATGCTTATGGAGCGTAACTTAGAAGTGATTGGCTCGATAGTAAAAGACAGCGGGCCTCAAGGCATAACTTTTGTTCGAATTGCTGTGCGGCGTGACGCTGAGAATAAGCAGCGGCCAAGCAACAGGCTTTTGATCGATATAAAGGCGGCGCTGAAGGACGCAGGCCATGACGTAGAGTTCTTACTTTCTGATTCTTTGGGTGTTGATGTGGAAGGTGGGTTGCGTGCAACGCTTATGCATGCTTTTGGACCTGAAGTAAGAAATGTTTTTCTGTCATTACAGGGAAGCGTTGGAAATGTTTGGGTGGAATCGAAGCGAGCGCTTTCGGAGTCCGCCTTGAATGCCATAAGAGGTCGGGCCAAGATTTATTTGGCCGAACTAACTTTGGAGCTGGGTGCTTTTGCCCTAACGAACGCGGAGAATGTGCCGTCGGACACGGTGGTTCTCAAGGTCCTCCGCCAAATTGCACCAGCCACCACGGAGCAAGTAGTTCAACTACTTGTTGAGCGCGGCTTCGATGTGCCATCAGACGACTGGATGAAGCGCCGCTTGGATGCGTTGAGAAAAGTCGGGAAAATAGTGTGGCTAACACAGGGTAAATTTGCCTGCTCATTGAACGCTACTCGAGCGTTGGGTACGATAAAGGGCCGGGGTAGTCCAGATATTTCGAGATTGCTTGCGCTTGCAAGAAAGGGGCGTTAAGCTCTCGGCGCGGGAGTCTCAGGCGAGGGTATGCATCATGCCCATTTGCCAAGATCTTGTATAGAAGGAGCCGGATAAACGTCCGGGTCTCCTTCGAAGCCCCAGCCGTTTATCCGGCCGCGATACGAAAGCTAAGCTTTGCTAAATGAGGCTCCCGCAACTTTTTCTCGACTCGCAGTTCTTCCAGTTTTCTTCGCTCTCAGAGCTTTATAGAGCAGGTGAAGGAAATATTTCAGCGTCAGAGTGCGCCCAAATGCAAGTGCTCGCGAACATGGGGTTGCCGCCCATAACCTCACGCGCTGCTTTGGCGGCAATGTTGGGAATAAATCCCGGACTAATTTGGTCTTTCGAGACGAGGCCGTCAAGGCATTACCGCACTTTCTACATTCCAAAAGGCAAAGGCCTTCGTAGAATAGATGCGCCAAGGGTCGCCTTGAAAATAGTTCAGAAATGGATAGGATTCCAGCTTGCAAAGAAGTATGGACCTCCAAAGCACGTTTATGGTTTTGTTGAGGGTCGCTCGCACATAGACGCTGCTCAGCTTCATTGCGGGGCCTCCTGGGTATTTGGTGTTGACATTCAGGGCTTCTTTCCTTCAACGCCCATTGGTATGGTTGCGAAATCGCTGGTCCATATTGGTTTCGACGAATTGGGAGCGACGCTAATCGCGAGGCTTTGCTGCTTTCAAGACGTATTGGCGCAAGGAGCGCCATCAAGCCCTGTCCTTTCCAATATTTGCTTCTCCCAGTACGATGCTCTTCTGAGTGAAATTGCAGAGAAGTATAGTGTGCGACTGACTAGATATGCCGATGACATAGTGTTTTCTGGGAGCGGCGAATTTCCTTCGGCCCTCAAAGGTGATGTGTACTCTCTGTTTGCCGTCGGCCCCTGGTCGCTGTCAGAGCAAAAAACTAAGTTGTCAATTTTGCCGCAGCGTCTAAAGGTTCACGGATTGCTCGTGCATGGAAGTAAGGTTCGGCTTACTAAGGGCTACAGGAATCGGTTGCGAGCTTATGAGCATCTCTTGGCCTTAGGGAGGATCACCTCGGAGTCCATGGACTCCGTTAAAGGGCATCTTGGCTACAAGCGGCAAGTGGAGAAGAGGGTTTAACTGTTGTGATCAACATTGCGGATCGCAACGTTCCTGAAGTTTTACCCTCTGTCACCCCGACCCCTTTGGCCTTCTGGCGGTATTCCGTTCCGACAAGGCTTAGCGCTGCATGAAGCGAACGTAGGCCGGCTGCTCAATCCCCACTTCTCCGCCGACGCGTAACAGCGTCCCCTGCTCCGCATCGACGCGAAAGACCGTGACGTTGCCCCCGTTCTGATTCGCCGCCACCAGAAACCGCCCGCCCGGCACGAGGCCAAAACTGCGCGGCGAGCGCCCTCCGGTGCTCGTCGCCTCGACAAAGCGCAACGACCCGTCCTGCGGGTCAATCGCGAACACCGCGATGCTGTCGTGCCCCCGGTTGGACACGTAGAGAAACCGGCCGTCTGGGCGCACCAGCGTCTCCGCCGTGCTGTTGCCTTCAGCAGAAGCCCCCGCAGGCAGCGTGGACAGCACCTGAAAGCCCTCCAGCGCGCCGGTCGCAGCATCCACGCGGTAGGCGGCCACGCGGGACGTCAGCTCCAGGTTCACGTAGGCGTAGCGGCCGTTCGGATGAAAAGCCATGTGGCGCGGGCCGCCGCCGGGTTCGGTGGTGGCGTACGCAGGCGCGTTCGGCGAGAGCCGGCCGCTCGCCGCGTCCAGTCGGTAGATCAGCACCTTGTCCAGCCCCAGGTCGGGCACGTAGGCGCGGGTCTGCGTCGGGCCGGGGTAGATGCCGTGGGGGTGCGGTTCCTTTTGGCGCTGCGGGTTGACGCTGGAACCTTCGTGCTGAATCCTGGAGGCCGCCGGCCCCAGGCGGCCGTCGTCACCGATCGGGTATGACACGACGGTGCCGCCGTTGTAGTTTGCCAGCAGCAGCACGCGCCCGCTGGCGTCGATGGAAATGTGGCAGGGGCCGCTGCCGCCCGAGGCTGGGTGTTGAGCAGGGACAGGCTGCCGTCGGCCTGCACCGCGAAGGCGGCGACCGCCTCTGTCCAGGCGCCGTCTGCGGCGCGGCTGGCAGTGACCGAATAGACCAGCGGCTTGCTCGGATGCATCGCGAGAAAGCCCGGGTTGCCGATGGCGGCCGCCAGCCGGGGCGGGGAGAGGGCGCCCGTGGTCTCGTCGAAGGTGGAGACGTAGATGCCTTTGCTCTCACCGCCGGTGTCGGTGCCGAAGTAGGCCAGCGTCTCAGCCGGTGTGGCGATGGGCAGCAGGGCGGCGATCAGGGCGAGGGCAAAGGCGTGGGCGAGCTTCTTCATGCGGAGGCAACAGCCTCCGCGCCGGCCACCAACCCAAACTGCATCGCCGCCAACTTCGCATACAGCCCGCCGCGTGCCACCAGTTCGTCGTGCCGCCCGATATCGACGATGCGCCCGGCCTCCAGCACGACGATGCGATCGGCCTTTTGAACTGTGGCCAGCCGGTGCGCGATGACCAGCGTGGTGCGGTGCTGCATGGCCGCTTCCAGCGCGGCTTGCACGACGCGTTCGCTTTCGGCGTCGAGCGCGCTGGTGGCTTCGTCGAGCAGCAGCAGCGGTGGGTTCTTCAGCATGGCGCGGGCGATGCTGATGCGCTGGCGCTGGCCGCCGGACAGGCGCACGCCGCGTTCGCCCAGAAAGCTGGCGTAGCCCTCGGGCAGCGCGCGGATGAAGTCGTCGGCGAAGGCGGCTTTTGCGGCGGCGATGACCTCGTCGTCCGTCGCGCTGGGCCGGCCGTAGCGGATGTTCTCCATCGCCGTCGTCGAGAAGATGACGCTGTCCTGCGGCACGAGGCCGATGTTGGCGCGCAGGTCGGCCAGGCTGATCTGCTGCGTGGGCACGCCGTTCAAGCGGATGGCGCCGGACTGCGGGTCGTAAAAGCGCAGCAGCATCTGGAACACCGTCGTCTTGCCGGCGCCGCTGGGGCCGACGAGGGCCACGGTCTCGCCGGGCTGAACGGTGAGAGACAGGCCGTTGAGCGCTGCCGTCAGTGGGCGCGAGGGGTAGTGGAAGCTGATGGCGTCGAACTCGACCCGGCTGCCGCCGGTCGTTGCCGGCAGCAACCGGGGCGCTGCGGGGTCGGCCACCGGCGAGCGGGCTTCCATCAGCTCGATCAGGCGCTCGGTGGCGCCCGCCGCGCGCAGCACGTCGCCCCACACCTCGGCCAGCACGGCCACGCTGCTGACGAGCAGCGTCACGTAGACGACCGTCTGGCCCAGATGCCCTGCGGATATCGTGCCGGCGATGACGGCCTGCGTGCCCTGGTAGAGGCCCCACAGCATGGCGCCGAAGACCGCCGTGATGATGAAGGCGACGAGGAAGGAGCGCACGCGCGTGCGGCTGATGGCGGTGTCGAAGGCCGCCTCGCTGGCGGCGTCGAAGCGCTGGCTTTCCGCCTTCTCCTGTGTGTAGCTTTGCACCACGGTCACGGCGTTCAGGATTTCGGCGGCGATGGCCGAGGTGTCGGCCACGCGGTCCTGGCTGGCGCGTGACAGCTTGCGCACGCGCCGGCCGAAGTACAGCGCCGGTGCCACCACCAGCACGAGGATGCCCAGCACCTGGCCCATCACATAGGGGTTGGTGACGACCAGCATGATCAACGCGCCGACGCCCATGACCATGTTGCGCAGGCCCATGGACAGGCTGGAGCCCACCACGGTTTGCACGACGGTGGTGTCCGTCGTGATGCGGCTCAGCACCTCGCCGGTTTGCGTGGT
The DNA here is from genome assembly GCF_039929605.1 of Roseateles sp. GTDB lineage: Bacteria > Pseudomonadota > Gammaproteobacteria > Burkholderiales > Burkholderiaceae_C > Pelomonas. The sequence goes on along the minus strand of NZ_JBDSQX010000052.1, from coordinate 4,550 downwards.
CTCGAAGAACTCTGGGCTCTGGCGCAGCACATGGCGGTAGACGGCGTTGCGCAGGTCGGCCGTGATGCGCTCGCCCAGCCAGCTGACCATGTAGAAGCGCGAGGCCGAGAACAGGCCCAGCGCCGCGCCCACGGCGAACATCGCGAGGAAATGCTCGCGCAGCGCCATCAGCCGCTCGCCCGGGTTGGCGGCGCCGAAGCCGGCGTCGATGAGGCCGCGCAGCGCCAGCGGGAAGGCGAGCGTGGCCAACGCGGCACACACCAGCAGCACCAGCGCCAGGGCGATGCGGCCACGGTAAGGGCGCAGGAAAGGGGCGAGGCCGCTGAGGGAGCGGGCCTGCTTGGAGGCGGGGCGGTCGGTGGTGGAACTCATGAGGTCAATTCGTCGGTCGGGACTGGTGCAGCCGCGTTTGGGGCAGGGCTTGGCGTGCAGGGTGGGAGGCCATGGCGCGCGGATTGTGGGTCAGAGGCTGAGGGTTTTTGCGTGCAAAGCGGGCGCGGATGAAAAGCTCTCAGCATCTCAGGTGTCCATTCCGCATTCGCGTCACCCGCCATGCATGAAGGAAGTGTTTCGGGCCGAGCGCCGGGCCGCTCCCAAGCCGGCCCGACTGGCGATGTGCTTGAGGCTCAATGCCGCAAGCATCGCCGTCCCCACGGGGGACCGACTAGGCTTACCCGCGTACAGCGGGGCAAGACTGGGCGAGGGGCGCACTATCACTTCAGAGCAGCGGCGGTCGGCCTGCGTAGCCGGTGAGCTCCAGGTAGCCGGCGCCCAATGAGCGCTTTTCGCGGTCGAGCAACTGGGCAACGCCTTCCCAATACACCAGGCCACTGCTGTGCCGTGCATCGATCTCCTGGGCGTCGAAGGCCGCACGCAGCAGCATCTCGCCGGCGGGGGATTTGAGCCGCCACTCGACCGGGTAGCGCGCGCCGGTGGCCGGGCTGGCCCAATGCCGCGTTGCGGTCATCTGGACTTCGTCGGGACTGAAGCTGCGGTCCGCCTGGCCCGGTGTGCGCAGGCTGCCGCCGGCCCAGTGGCGCGAGCCGTCCTTGCGGCGCAGCTGGAAGAGGGTGAGCGCACGGCCGTCGTTCAGGTTGATGCCGAGCCAGTCCCAGCCGGCAGCTTCGCCGAGCACCTTGTCGCTCCATTCATGGTCCAGCCAGGCGCGGCCGGCGAGGCTGTGGCGGGTGCCGTCCAGCCTCAGCGCGGCCTGCGTCAACAGCTGGGGGCGCGAGTAGTAGTGGCTGAACTGGTCGTCGTGCGGCCCCTTGCGCGACACGCCGGCATCGCCCTGCAGCAGGGGCGCGTCGGGCGAGGCCAGCTCCAGCTCCAGCGCGAAGCCGGGGCCGCTGAAGGCAGCGCGGTAGCCGTCGCCCTCGCGCTTGAGCGTCCAGTCGCGCAGCTTGAGGTCGCATTCGCCCACGCGCGCATGCACGGCGCCGGGCAGGGTGCGCAGCAGGCGCTGGGCGTGGCGCTGCTTCTTGGCGCTGAGGTCGGACAGCGCCACATGGCCGAGCAGCAAATGCTTGGCGGCAAGTGGGCTGGGGTGGTCGGCCGCCGCCGGGCCGGGCAGGCGGAAGAAGGTGAGCTGGTAGCCGAAGCGCGGCGGCGCGCCGTCGCGGTCGCCGAGCAGGCCGGTGAGGTACCACCACTCGATGGCCTGCAGCGGATGGGCGCCGAAGTCGTGCGGGAAGTTCAGCGCCGCCTGCACCTGCCGTTGCACGGCGAGCGGCAGCGCGCCAATCAGCAGCGTGCGGCGCTTCATGCGTCCTCCCTCACGGCGCGCACCGCGTCGGCGCCCAGCGCGCGCCGGCCGGCCAGCAGCGATGCGCCCACGGCGGCTGCAAACGCCAGGCCGACGAGAACGGCCAGCCGGGCGACGGGCAGGTGCATCTCCATGCTCCAGTGAAAACTCTGCGGGTTGACGACGAACACCAGCACCGCGCTCAGGCCCAGCCCCAGCGCCAGCCCGGCCAGTGCACCGGCGCCGCCCTGCAGGCTGGCTTCGAGCAGCAGCAGCCGCATCAGCGCGCGGCGCGACAGGCCCAGGTGGCGCAGCAGCCCGAACTCGCGCCGCCGCGCCAGCGCCTGCGCCGACTGGCTGGCGATGACGCCGAACAGGCCCACCGCCAAGGCCACCGCCTGCAGCCACAGCGTGATGGCAAAGCTGCGGTCGAAGATTTGCAGCGACAGCGAGCGCAGCTCGCCGGCCGCTGCGGTGTCGATGTCATCCGGGCGCGGTGCCGCAGCGCGCACGGCGGTGCGGGCTGCATCCAGCGCAATGCCAGGCGCCAGCCACAGCGCGGCCTCGGTCGTTGCCGGGTCGCCGCTGGCCTGGCGGTAATCGCTCAGTGCCATCCACAGCGCGCCGCTCTGGCGCGAGTAGTCGCGCCACACGCCCTGCACCTGCAGCCGGGCCATGCGGCCACTGTCGACCAGCTCGACGCTGATGACGCGGCCGGGCTTCAACCCGTTCTGGTCCCGCGCCGCCTCGTTGACCCACACGGGCAGCGCGCCCGTCGCGGCGGCGCCGCGCCAGCGCTCCAGCAGTGGCAGGCTGCCAACGTCCATGCGCCGCGCCGTTAGAGCGATGGGGTCAGCACCGGGCGCCAGGCGGGCCCGCGTGCTGCGTTGCGGCGCGCTGCGGGCGATGCCCGGCAGACGTTCGAGCGCGGCCAGGTAGGCTGGCGGCAGCGGCGCGGGCAGGCCATCGGGGCTGCGCAGGGCGGAGCGCACGTAGAGGTCGGCGGGCAGGGCGTGGTCCAGCCAGCGCATCAGCGATTCCCGGAAGCTGCCGATCATGACGGTCATCGCCACGGCAAGCGCCAGGGCGACGAGCACCCCGGCCAGCGCGCGGCGCGCCTCGGTGGCCTGGTCGCGGCTGCGCTCGCGAGCCAGCAGCAGCAGCGGGCCTTGTGCCGCCTCAGGCAACCAGCCCAGCACGGCCGTCATCCCGCGCACCAGCGCCGGCACCAAGGCCAAGCCGCCCAGCAGCAGGAACAGCATGGACAGGTAGGCGGCGACGGGCGTGTCGTTCCAGACGGGAGGCATCCAGGCCAGCGCCGCGCCCAGCAGCAGCCCGCTGGCGCCCACCCAGGCCGGCAGCGTGCGCCCGGCCGGCAGGCCCAGGCCCTTGAGCACGAGTGCCGGCGCGATGCGGCGCACGGTCAGGGCCGGCGCCAGCGCGGCCACCAGCGCGGCGGCCAGGCCCAGCAAGCCGTAGAACAGCGCGGGCCCGGTAAGCGGTTGGCGCAGCAGCAACTCGACAGACGAGCCGCCCGCGCCGTGCAGGCCCAGGTCGCTGCCCATCAGTTTGAGCGCACCTGCGGCCAGGCCCACGCCCAGCGCCAGGCCCAGCGCGGTGCCCATCAAGCCGATCACCAGGCCCTCGGCGAGGATGAGCCGCCAGCGCATGCGGGCCGACACGCCGAGCACGCCCACCAGCGCCCATTGCGGCAGGCGCTGCGCGGTCGCGAGCGACAGCACCGCGTAGACGAGGAAGCTGCCGGTGAACAGCGCCATCAACGCGAGCAGGCCGAGGTTGACGCGGTAGGCGCGCGTCAGGTCCGCCAGCCGAGCGCCCTCGTCATCGGGCGGTGTGGCGCGCCAATGCGGGGGCAGGGTGGCGGCCCACGCGGTGGCGTTGACGCCGTCCGCCAGCTGCACGTCGATGCGGTCCAGCGCGCCGAGGCGGCCGAGCAGCTGTTGCGCGTCGGCAATGTCCAGCACGCCCAGCGGCGTGTTGCCGGCGGCGATGCGCCCGCCGACGTTGAGCACCACATCGCGCGGCGCGCCGCCACCGGGCGGGGCCAGGCGCAGCGTCAACTCGGTCTGGCCCGGCGCCAGGTGCTCGCGGGCGGCCGCGTTCAGATGGATGGTGCTGCTGGCCATCAGCGCCAGCGGGCCGCCGTCGACCTGCGGGATCAGCTCAGGCGCCAGCGGCTTGGCACCGGCGGCCGAGGCCAGCAGGGCAAGCGGGTCGATGCCGACGAGGCGGATCAGCAGCCCGCGGCCATCGCGGCCCGTCTGCCCGGGCCACAGGGCCTGGCCCTCCAGCACCGGGTTGGCGGCGCTGACCTCGGGGCGGTTGAGCACGGTGGCCAGGTCGGCATCGGTCAGTGGGCCCGAGCGGGCGCGCAGCACCAGGTCGGGCTGACCGTTGACGCTGCGGGCGGCGCGGGTGAACTCGGTCAGCGCCGCGCCGTTGAGCAGGTGCACGCCGAAGGCGAGGGCGACGCCGAGCATGACGGCGACGACGGCGAGGATCACGCGACCGGGTTGGTCGCGCCAGGCGGGCCAGGTAAGGTGGCGCCAGAGGGTCATGGGCGTGGCACCTTGGCGCTTCGTGCGGCGCTTGTTTTTTGCCGAGTCCCATGCCGGGAGTTCGCCCCGGCGGGCGACTCACTTTTTGGGCCGCCAAAAAGTAAGCAAAAAGCTCCCCCCTGACCGCCCCGCCCTCCGCTGCGCTGCGGGTCCCCTGCGGTGCTCAGCCCCGAAGCCCCGCGCCGAACTCGCGCCGCTACGCTCTGCTCAAACAGGCGTCGCGAGTC
>NZ_JBDSQX010000051.1:0-30579 GCF_039929605.1 Roseateles sp. | reverse complement strand
GCTTCAACCCGCTGCGCGAGCGGGGCCTGGAGCGCTTTGCCGACCCGCAGAACGCGCTGGAGATGGCCACGCTGGGCGACTCGCCGATCAGCAGCCACTACTTCCAGCTCAAGGTGGGCGGGGACTTCGCGCTGCTCAAGGGCATGTGCAAGCGCGTCGTGGAACTGGGCGCGCTGGACGAGACCTTCATCGCCGAGCACACGACCGGCTTCGAGGCCTTCATCGCCGAGCTGCGCGAGCAGGCCTGGGAGCCGCTCGTGGAAGCCTCGGGCCTGACCCGCGCGCAGATCGAGCAGGCCGCCGACATCTACGCCACCAGCGAGCGCGTCATCGCCTGCTGGGACATGGGCATCACGCAGCACCGGCATTCGGTGGCGACCATCCAGATGATCGTCAACCTGCTGCTGCTGCGCGGCAACCTGGGCCGGCCCGGTGCCGGCGCCTGCCCGGTGCGCGGCCACAGCAATGTGCAGGGTGACCGCACGATGGGCATCTACGAGAAGCCGACCGCTGCCTTTCTCGACAAGCTCGGCGAGGTCTTCGGCTTCGAGCCGCCGCGCGAGCCGGGGTTTGACACGATCGGCGCCATCGAAGCCATGCTGGACGGGCGCGGCAAGGTCTTCATCGCCTTGGGCGGCAACTTCGCCGCCGCCACGCCCGACACCGCCGCCACCTGGCGTGCGCTGAAGCAGTGCAGGCTGACCGTGCACATCACGACCAAGTTCAACCGCAGCCACGTCGTGCGTGGCAAGAAGGCGTTAGTGCTGCCCGTGCTGGGCCGCACCGAGATCGACGTGCAGGCCACGGGGGCGCAGGGCGTCACGGTGGAGGACTCGATGAGCATGGTGCACCTGTCCGCCGGCATGAACGCGCCGGCCTCGGAGCATCTGCTGTCCGAGCCCATGCTCGTCGCGCGCCTGGCCGCCGCCACGTTGGCGAACAGTCGCACGCCCTGGCTTCAACTCGCCGGCAACTACGCCGCCATCCGCGACAGGATCGAGGCGGTGCTGCCCGACTTCGCCGGCTTCAACGAGAAGCTCAAGACGCCCGGCGGATTCCGGCTGCGTAACACAGCAAGCGAGCGCGTCTGGGCCACGGCCTCGGGCCGCGCGCAGTTCAGCACGCATGCGATGCCGACCGACCTCGCCGTCGAGCGCGCCGCCGAGCGGCATCGTGACGTTCGCGTCTTCGCGCTGACGACGCTGCGCTCGCACGACCAGTACAACACCACCATCTACGGGCTGGATGACCGCTACCGCGGCGTGCACGGCCACCGCCGCGTCGTCTTCATTCACGCCGAGGACATCAAGGACTTGGGGCTGAAAGCCGGCGACTGGGTCGACATCACCAGTCTCTACGTCGACGACGCGAACGGCGACGTGCAGCAGCGCCGAGCCGAGCGCTTCCTGCTCGTCGCCTACGACATCCCGCGCGGCTGCCTGGCCAGCTATTACCCCGAGACCAACCCGCTGGTGCCGCTGCAGAGCTTCTCGATTGGCGCACGCACGCCGACGAGCAAGTCCATCCCGATCATGCTGTCTGCCCATGTCGCCCGAGCTGCTGCTGCGCACGCTGCATGAGTTGGCACCGGGCGGCGAGCCGGTCGCGCTGACCCGGCTGGCCAAGCAGTTGGATCAGCGCGTGAGCGTGCTGCTGCGCGAGTTCACCGCGCTCAGCGACGCCAGCGTCGGCGGCGTGACCGGGCCGGGCCTGGTGCGGCTGGCCTGTGACGACGCCGGGCGCTGGACGGTCGCGCTCGTGCAGCTTTAGAGCAGCTCCGCCGGCACCTTGCCGCCGTTGTCGGCGAGCTTTTGCAGCACGGTCTTGTGCAGCCACATATTCATTTGCGCGGAGTCGCCCATCTTGTCGGCGGGGCAATGCAGTTCGGTCGCCAGCTCCTTGCGCGAGGCCAGGCTGCTGTCCAGGCCGAGCAGCTTCATCAGGTCGACGATGGAGACGCGCCAGTTCAGCTTCTCGGGATTGGCGCTGGCCAGTTGCTCCAGCTTGGCCGTCACGTCCACGGCCGAGATGGCCGGGGTTGCTGCGGGCGCAACCGCTGCTGAGGGCGCCGGCTGTGCGGGGGTTGCAGTCGTGGTTGCAGGGGCGGCCGGAGTGTCGGTGTGGCCGAAGCCGAGTTTGGCGAGGATGCTGCTGAAAATGCTCATGGGATTCCTTTGCTGATGGATGCCTGGCTCCGTAGCGGGTGCTGTCGGCAGGCCGCGTGAGCGTACCCCTGCGCCTGGCTTGGGAAGGGGCCGCGTCCGGCGCCGTTTGGCTGACACTGCCGGCCATGGGACTCCTTAGCCGCCTTTCCTCCATCGCCCCCCGCGCATGAACCGCCCAGCCTTGCGTGGCGCCGCCCTGGCCTTGCTGGCGGCTGCGCTGTTCGGTCTGAGCACGCCGCTGGTGCAGCGCGCCGGGGCCGGCTGCGGGCCGTGGGCGACGGCGGCGCTGCTCTACGCGGGCGCGGCGCTGATGGGGGCGCTGTCACGCCGGCCGGTGGAACGCGAGGCGCGCGTCGTGCGTGGCGACTTGCCGCGCCTGCTGGCGATGGCGCTGTTCGGCGCGGCCCTCGGCCCGGCGGCGCTGGCATGGGGGCTGCAGCGCAGCAGCGCCACGGGGGCGTCGCTGCTATTGACGCTGGAGGCCTTGTTCACCGCGCTGCTGGCCGCTGTGCTGTACCGGGAGCAACTGGACCGCCGCGTGCGTGCCGCGCTCGGCCTGCTGCTGGCCGGTGGCGCCGTGCTCGTGCTGGACCAGGGCTGGGGCGGCGGCGGGCAGCTCGCCGGCCTGCTCGCCGTGCTGGCCGCCACGCTGGCCTGGGGCGTGGACAACACGCTGTCGCGCGGTGTGGCCGAGCGCGACCCGAGCCAGGTCGTCGCGGTCAAGGCTTCGCTCGGCGTCGCGCTGACCGTGCTCGTGGCGTGGCTGGCGGGCGAAGGCCCGCCCACCGCAGCGTCGGCCCTCGCGCTGTTCGCCATCGGCGCCCTCGGCTACGGCCTGAGCCTGCGCTTTTACCTGCTGGCCCAGCGCGCCTTTGGCGCCGCGCGCACTGGCTCCGTGTTCGCCTTCGCGCCCTTCATCGGCGCCGTCGCCGCGCTGGCGCTGGGCGACCGCTCGCCCGGCTGGCCCATGCTGGTCGCCGGCGGGTTGATGCTGGCCGGCGTGGCCCTGCACCTGGCCGAGTCCCACGGCCACGAGCACGCGCACGAGCCGCTGGATCATGAACATGCCCATCGCCACGACGACGGTCACCACGGGCACGCCCACGACCCCCTGCCGGCCGGCGAGCACAGCCACCGGCATCATCATTCGCCCACCCGGCACAGCCACCCGCATGTGCCCGATGTCCATCACCAACATCCGCACTGACACCGCCATGAAGCTCCTCGGCCGCCTCGCCTCCATCAACGTCCGCAAGGTCATGTGGACCGCCGCCTTGCTCGACCTGCACCTCGACCGCGAGGACTGGGGTCCGGGCTTTCGCTCGCCCAAGGAGCCGGAGTACCTGGCGCTGAACCCTAACGGCCTGATCCCCGTGCTCATCGACGGCGATTTCGTGCTGTGGGAGAGCAACACCATCTGCCGCTACCTCGCCAGCAGGCAGGGCGCCACGGCGCTGCTGCCCAACGAGCCACATGCGCGGGCGAAGGTCGAGCAGTGGATGGACTGGCAGGGTGGCGACCTGAACAACAGCTGGCGTGTGGCCTTCATGGCGCTGGTGCGCGGGCAGGCCGCGACGCCCGAGGCCATCGAGCAAAGCATCGCGAGCTGGAACCGCCACATGGGCATGCTGGACGCGCAGCTCGCGCGCACCGGCGCCTACGTGACCGGCGACGAGTTCACGCTGGCCGACGTCGTGCTGGGCTTGTCGGCGCAGCGCTGGAAGAACGCGCCCATCGAGCGGACCGAACTGCCGGCGGTGGAGGCCTGGCTGCAGCGGCTGGGCACGCGGCCGGGGTTCGCGGAGTACGTGGGCAACGGCATGCCTTGAACGGCACCGCTTGTGCGGGCCGTCAGGGCTGGCCGGCGTTGATGCGCGCCACGATCCGCTGCCCGGCCAGCTGCGCCGCTGCCTGTTGCTCGGCCGTCGGCGGGGTCTTGAAGCGGATGCTTCTGCTCAGCATCACCCCGTTCAGATTGAACTCGCCCGGTTTCGTCTGGGCAGCCAACTGATTCAAGGCGGCGACAAAGCCGAGCCTCTCCGCGTCGCTCAGCCCCCAGGCTTCGTCTGCCTCAACGGCAGCGGACAAGCCCATCGTGCCGGCGGCCACGGCGTCGCGCCGCAGCGCATCGGCAACCTCCTGGCGCTGGGCCGGGGCCAGACCGGCGGGAGAGACGGCGGCTGCATAGGCCTGGGCGGCCAGCGGCACACCGGCGCGCATCGCTCGTGCGGACAGCTCGGGCAGCATGCCGCGGTGTTGCGCGGTCACGGTCTGGCAGCGCCGCGCCTCGGCGTCGGCCTCCACCATCAGCTGGGTCGTCATTTCCGGCACGACGCCCTGGTTGCGCGCTTGCTCGAAGCTGGCGCGGCGAGCTTCGTTCGAGGCGCATTGCCGCAGCCATTGCACCGCCTCCCAGGCCGCCTTCGCGTCATTGCCGGCCAGGGCGCGCTCAATGTAGGGGCCGTAGCCTTCGGAGCCGACGCGCGGTAAAGAGGGCGGCGCAGCGGCCAGCGACCCGGCGGCTGGCCTGGTGATGGAGCCAGGACCGGAGGCCTGCACCGCTGCGGGCGCATCCACCTGTGCCGTGCCGGGCAGCGACGGCTGCGGGACCGCCGCCCCGGCCGGCGTCACCGGTGCCAGTGCGTCGGCCGCACGCAGCGCGCGATAGAGGCCGGCACCGCCTGCAGCAAGCCCGACAACGGCGGCGAGCAGGCTCCAGCGTAGAGGCGTCATGGTTGTGCAAACGGCAGGGCGACTCGCCTTCGTGCGCCGGGGATCAAACCAGCAGCGTCTTCTTCACGTCTTCCACGGTTTCAGCACCGGCCAGCTGCATCACCATGTGCAGTTCCTTGTTCAGCAGATCGAGCACCGACTGCACGCCTTTCCATCCGCCCAGCGCCAGCCCGTAGTAGGCCGGCCGACCCAGGCCGACGATGTCGGCGCCGGACGCGAGCGCCTTGAAGACGTCCTGCCCACGCCGGATGCCGCCGTCCAGGATGATGGGTACCCTGCGATCAACGGCTTTGGCGATGGCGGGCAACACGGTGAAGGTCGCGGGGCCGCCATCGAGCTGCCGGCCACCATGGTTGCTGACCTGGATCGCCGCCGCGCCGGCACGGATCGCCAGCAACGCGTCATCGGGGCTGGAGATGCCTTTGACGATGACCGGCAGGCCCGTCTCCTTGATGACGAACTCGACGGACCTGGCGTCGATCCTGAGCGCGAAGTCCGCGTTCAGCGCATGCACGTCGCCGCCGCCGGTCCCAGAGACCAGGTTGCCGAACGGCAGTGGAAAGGTGAAGTTGTTGCGGGCGTCGGCCTCGCGGTTGCCCGTGGCCGTCGAATCCACCGTCAGCACGATCGCCTTGTATCCCGCGGCCTTGGCGCGGCGCAGCAGCTCGCGGTTCACGCCCTCATCCTTTTGCAGGTACAGCTGAAACCACTTGGGCGCAGAAGACACGCTGGCCACCTGCTCCATCGACAGCGTCGAGACGGTGCTCAGCGCCATGATGGTGTCGGCTGCGGCGGCCCCCATGGCCATGCCGGCCTCGGCCGTCACGTGGGCCAGGCCTTGCCCGCCCATCGGGCAGACCACCACCGGCGAGGCGATGCGGATGCCGAGGATCTCCGCATGCAGGTCGACGGCTCCTTTGCCGGTGAGCACGCGAGGCATGATCTGCCGGCGCTCGAAGGCGAGCCGGTTCTCACGCAACGTCCATTCGTCACCGGCGCCGCCGGCGATGTAGTCGAAGCCTCCCTTGGGAAGGATCTGGGCGGCCTGCTTTTCGATCTCCAGCAAGTCGTTGAGCTTCAGCGCCCGCACTGCGGAGCCTGCCTTGTACCCGCCGGTGTAAGCCACTTTGGGCGTCTGGGCAGCCCAGGCCGAAGCGACAAGGCCCGTGCTTGACGAGGCCGCGAGCGCTGAACCGAGTGCCGCTGACTTCAGGAAATTCCGACGTGAGTCGTGCATCACGATGTTGTCCTTTCAGGTCTCAGGCCGCACAGGTTATGAGGCCTGGCCGAAGGTTCAGCGGATGGCTCCCGGGTCAATGTGTCGAGATGCGTCCGGTCGTGGGGCTTGCGCGGGCAAGGGCCGGCGGGTGCCGGCCGGGCGGTCACCCAAGCCGCACCGGCACAAAGATCTGCTGCCCGTACCGCGCCACCAGCAACGCCACCTGCTTCGGGCTGCTCTTCAGCGCCGCGCGCACCTGCTCGATGTCCTGCACCGGCTTGCCGTTCAGCGCCAGCAGCACGTCGCCGGGTTGCACGCCGGCCAGTTGCGCCGGGCCGGTCACGCGTTCGATCAGCAGGCCGTGGTCCAGCCCCGAGCCGCGCAGCTCCTGGCGCTCCAGCGGGCGCAGCGCCAGGCCCAGCGAGCCACCTTCGGGCGCGGCGCTGGCCTCCTGCTCGGCCTTGTCGGCGCGGCCGAGGGCCACGGTTTCGTTGACGCGGCTCTTGTCACGCCACAGCTCCAACTTGAGCTTGTCGCCCGGCCGCGCCAGGCCCACGCGGCTGGAGATGTCGCCCGCCACGCGCACCGGCTCGCCGTCGATGCCGGTGATCACGTCACCCGCCTTCAGCCCCGCCTTGGCCGCCGCACTGCCCGGCTGCACGCTGGACACCAGCGCACCGTCCGGCGCCTCCAGCCCGAAGGACGCGGCCAGTGGTGCCGACAGGTCCTGCAGCGTCACACCCAGCCGCGCGTGCTCCACCTTGCCGTGGGCAACGATCTGGTCCTTCACCTTCAGCGCTACGTCCACGGGAATAGAGAAGGCCAGGCCCTGGAAGCCGCCGCTCTGCGAGTAGATCTGCGCGTTCACGCCCACCACGCGGCCCGACGCATCGAACAGCGGGCCGCCCGAGTTGCCGGGGTTCACGGCCGCGTCGGTCTGGATGAAGGGCACCACGCTTTCGCCCGGCAGCGAGCGGCCCTTGGCGCTGACGATGCCCTGCGTGGCCGTCTGCTCGAAGCCGTAGGGCGCGCCGATGGCCAGCACGTAGTCGCCCACCTGCACCTGCTTCGCGTCGCCCAACTGCACGGTCGGCAGGCCGGTGGCATCGAGCTTGAGCACGGCGATGTCGGTGGCCGGGTCGCTGCCCAGCACCTTGGCCGCGAACTCGCGCCGGTCGCTGAGCTTGACCGTCACCTGCTTGGCGTCGCGCACCACGTGGGCATTGGTCAGCACGATGCCGTCGCTGCTGATGATGAAGCCCGAGCCCTGACCGCGGAAGGGCTGGGCGCCGGGGTTCATCTGTTGCGGCATGCGCATGCCGGGCACGCCGCGGAAGAAGCGGAAGAACGGGTCTTCATCACCACGCGCGGCCGGCGCCTCGTCTGCATCTTCGGCGCCTACCTTGTGCATACCGGCCACGGTGATGCCCACGACAGCTGGGCCTTGCGTCTGCACGATGGCGCGGTAGTTGGGCACTTGGGCGGCGGGCAGCGCGATGGCGGGCGCCGCTGCGGTGGGCACGGCCAGGGTCGCGGTGGTGGGCGCCGCGCTGCCGGCCGTGGCGTCGGCGCTCGCGGCTGCCGGGGTGGGCGCCTTGTGAAAGCCGGGCAGCGTCCAGCCCGAAGCCGTGGTGGTCAACGTCACACCGGCAGCCAACAGCGCAGCGGCCGTGGCAGTCAGCGTCATCTTGGCGGTCTGGGTCATCGAGAACTCTCCTGTCGGGTCGGGCTGCGGCGCAGCCGATGCCGTGGACTCTAGGGAGGGCGGGTGAGGGCTGGGTGAGGGGAAGGTGAGGTCAAAGTTAGGGCGTTGCCTCAACATCTCCGCCAAGACGGCCGTTACCGGTCAGGGCGGCACCAGCGGCTACACGGCGGCCAAGGGTGCGCTGCCCTCACTCACCCGCGAATGGGCCGCCGCACTGCGCAACGACGGCATCCGCATCCACGCCGTCATCCCGGCCGAAGTCATGAGGCCGCTGTATCAGCAGTAGCTGGACGGCTTCGCCGACCCCGCGGCTCAGTTTGCCGACATTGCCCGACGCATTCCGCTGGGGCAGCGCTTGACGACAGCCGAGGAGATTGCCGACACGGCCGCCTTCCTGCTGTCCGAACGGGCCGGGCATACGACGGGGCAGTGGATGTTCGTGGACGGCGGCTACACGCATCCGGACCGCGCGGTGGGTTGAGGCGACCGCGCGGAGGCCCAGCCAAGAACGGTATTCGCCAGCAGAATTCCGATGTAAATTGCGGCGTCCTTGCGGAGAAATAGCTAATGAATCAAGTGCTTGCCATCGATTCGACAGTCCGCATTACGCAGACGCCCGCTGCAATACGCAGACTGGCGACAATACGTTGGGCGTCATAGCCATGGCTCACGCCATTCCCGCTTCCAAAGTCGTCCACTACGCGGCGGAAGCACTTCGCTCCTTCTTTATCTACGGCTTCGAGTGGATCGACAACCTTCTGTTCCTGCAAGATCCCGAAGTCTTCGTAGGAGCGGACGCGGGCAAGTACCTCGACATCGCGAAAGAGCGATTTCTTGAGTTCGGTTGGGAGGGCGACGGAGTCATTCAATTGCTCTGGCTTCCGCCATTTGTATTTCCCGTGGGGTTAAACGTGCCACCGGAGGGCGTGGCCCTGTGGCATGTCAAGCAGGAGGAGGACGGCGTCTCCTATCTGCTATCCCCTATTCCTCTCCCGTTTGAGGAATTCTCGGGGGCGCGCCAATGACGCCCAACCTTTTGCTGCAGCGGACGGCTCCGCCGCCCGCTGAGCGCCGACGTTAGCCTTCATGAAACAGAGTGCCGCGCTGCTCGCACTGGTATTGCTTCCTGCGATGGCTCATGCCGAGTGCGTAGAGCTGACGTATTCGTTTGAGGGTCGCGTGTTAAGCGACTCTGGCAAGCCTGCTGCGGGTGCCTTGGTTGGGGTGTCATGGCTGGAGTTTGGGCAAGCTGCCGGTCCTGCTGTTGCTGTCGCCGATAGCAAGGGTTTCTATCGCTTGTCAGTGCGATTCCGCCCGAACAACGATATGCCGCTGATTGGCCCTGCATGCACTGATCGGCTAGATCACATCAACATCATTGCGTACACCGGTGATCAGCGTTCGTATCCCACTCAGGTCCAGGTTTCTGGTCTCAAACAAAAGTTGCCCAGCCTCAGAATCAGTGAGTCGGCAGCCAGCCCATGGTCGCGGCCGGGCTAACCATTCATTGCAGCCGACCTGCACCAGCTTTGCTGGCTGGTCGGCTGAATTCAAACGTTGAACCTCACGGCCTGTGCAAGCGATGCTGCTCATTGAAGGCTACACGCCAGACGAAATCCTTGCGATGCCGAACGAGGAACTTCGGGCGATCGTCCTGAGTGATGAGCCACTTGTGTTTAAGGCGGGTTCTGCAAACCTGCTTGGGCGCTTCAAGGTGGAAGGGGGCGGACTGGTCATGGAGCTGGCTCATGTAGACGGAGGTGGCGAAGGTGCTCTGCCAGCACTGGCTTCGCTCGCGCGTCGATACGCCGTTCGCGAGCAGCTTTCGTCCATCGATTGGCGTGTTCACGCCGTGCACTGCGCGAGACCAAATCTCAAACTACGCCGGGTCCTTGAGCGTCGCGGCTTCGAGGTCGGCACGGTGGTCGGGGTCGGTGAGTGCTACCGACTGATCGAGGTGCTGCAGTGAGGTTCAACCTTTTGCTGCAGCGGACGGCTTCGCCGCCCGCTGAGCGCCGACGTTAGGCGCCGAACCCCACACATGACCTTCCCCATGCACTCAATCACTTCATATTCAAACGAAACCCACAGATCCCAAGTCATCCAGCTCTGGGAGACGGTCTTCGGCTACGAGACGGCACACAACACGCCGAGCCTTGCTATCGACAAGAAGTTAGAAGTGCGAGACGACTTGTTCTTCGTGGCCGCTATTGAAGGAACAATCGTCGGCACTATCCTTGCTGGCTACGACGGGCACCGCGGCTGGCTGTACTCTGTCGCGGTTCACCCGTCATACCGAAACAAGGGTCTCGGCAGCGCCCTGGTCGCCCATGCGGAAGTGGCTTTGACGAAGAAGGGCTGCATGAAGATAAACCTTCAGATCATGACCGGCAACGAGAGCGTGAGCAGGTTCTATGAGTCACTCGGCTATGTCGTCGAGAAGCGTGTCAGCATGGGCAAGCGCATCGCTGAGAACGTCGCGCGTGCGTAGCAATACATCACAAGGTCTCAAGTTCGGGTGCGTCATCAGAGTGCCGGCGCCAACCCTTCACTGAAGTGGACGGCTTCGCCGCCCGCTGAACTCGCACATTGGCGCGCCAAGATGCCCAGTTCTGTTCTTGTCGACAAGATCTACGCAGAGGTAATCGTCGGATGTCAGCATCCGGGTTGCATGGAACTCTTGCTTCCAAGTCTTGATAGATGCGAGGATCAAACTGCACCAGTCGATGCATGGGCTGTCAGAGCGGCAACTGAAGCGGAGATTCTGGGATGGGCCTCGGGTCTAACAGAGCAGATCTTTTGTCCTGAACATCGGGCTGATCGTTCAGCAAATATGGAGCGGTAGCCAACAGTGACGCCGCTCAAACCACAGTCGCCTCCGGCAGCGCCCGCAGCAGCGGCTGCAGCAGCCGGGTGACGTCCACCAGCAGCGGCTCGATCGTCGCCATGCCGACACCGCGCCCGCAGGCCGCCTCCAGCGTTGCGGCCGCCTGCTGCAGCTCGGGCATGCCCAGGGTGCCGGCGACGCTCTTCAGGTCGTGGGCGAAGCGCAGCGCGGTCGACTCGTCGCCACTGGCGCAGGCGGCGCGCACGCGGGCCTCGAAGTCGGCTTCGCGCAGGCGGAACATGCCCAGCAGCCGCCGATACAGCGCCTCGTTGCCGTCGACCGCCGCCAGGCCGGCGGCAAGGTTCAGGCCGGTCGCGAGGGGCAAGGCCAGCGCGGCCGTCGATGCCGATGCCGCTGCCGGGCGCACCCAGTGGGTCAGGGTGGCGAACAGGTCGTCCACGCGGAAAGGCTTGGCGACGTGATCGTTCATGCCGGCGGCCAGCACCTTCTCGCGGTCGCCGGCCATCGCGTTGGCGGTCATCGCGATGACCGGCAGGTCCCTCAGCGCGGGGCGCTGGCGCAGCGCACGCGTGGCCTCGTAGCCGTCCATCACCGGCATCTGGCAGTCCATCAGCACGGCGTCGAAATCGGCGTTGTCCAGCGCGGCGAGGGCCTCGCGGCCATCGGCGGCGATGGTGACGGCGATGCCCGCGCGCTCAAGCAGGCCGCAGGCCAGCTCCTGGTTGATGGCGTTGTCCTCGACGAGCAGGATGCGGGTGCCGGCCAGGCTGGCCTGGCGCGCCTGCAGCCGCCCCAACTTCTGCTCGCTGCGGCGGGGGCTCGCCGCCGGCAGGCCGAGCGCGGTGACGCAGGCGTCCAGCACGGCTGAAGGGGTGACCGGCTTGGGCAGCAGCGCAGCCACCTGCAGCCCGCGCTGCTGCAACTGGCGTTCGGCGTGCTCGCGGCTGAAGGCGGTGACCATCAGCACCGTGGGCGGGGCATGGCGGCTGGCCGTCATGGTCAGCCGCGCCAGGCACTCCACGCCGTCCATGCCGGGCATGCGCCAGTCCAGCAGCAGCAGCTTGAAGGGGCGGTCCTGGGCATCGGCACTGGCCACGGCCGCCAGCGCCGCCTCGCCATCGGCCGCCACCTCGGCGTGTAGGCCCAGCGAGGCCACCAGCACGCTCAGCAGCTCGCGCACCGCCGGGTGGTCGTCGACGATGAGAAGGCGCGCGCCGCGCAATTCAGCGGCATTCGGCAAGGGCCGGGCGCCGGGTTGCAGGCCCGGTTGCAGCACGAAGGGCAGCGTGAAGTGGAAGCTGCTGCCGCGGCCGGGTTCGCTTTCCACGCCGATCTGGCCGCCCATGCGCTGCACGAGATGGCGGCAGATCGCCAGGCCCAGGCCGGTGCCTCCGAAGCGTCGGCTGGTCGATGCGTCGGCCTGTGTGAAGGGCTGGAACAGCCGCTCGCAGGCCTCGGCGCTCAGGCCGATGCCGGTGTCGCGCACCTCGAAGCGCAGGGTTGCGCGCTCGACGGTGCGCTCGACGAGGGAGACCGCCACGGTCACCTCGCCGCCCTCGGTGAATTTGATGCCGTTGTTGACGAGGTTCAGCAGCACCTGGCCCAGCCGGGAAGGGTCGCCGACGAGGGCGGTGGGCAGCTCGGGCGGCAGCAGGAAGAGCAGCTCCAGGCCTTTCTCCTCGGCGGGCATGCCCACCAGGTTGGCCAACTGGTCGAAGACGTCGCCGAGCTGGAAGGCAATCGCCTCGAACTCCAGCTTGCCGGCCTCGATCTTCGAGAAGTCCAGGATGTCGTTGATGATGACCAGCAGCGACTCCGCCGCCAGGTGCACCTTCTCGACATAGTTGCGCTGCTTGGCGTCCAGCCCGGTCTGCAGCGCCAGGTAGGACATGCCGAGGATGGCGTTCATCGGCGTGCGGATCTCGTGGCTCATATTGGCCAGGAACTCGCTCTTGGCCTGGGTGGCGGCCTCGGCGACGTGCTGGGCGCGCTCCAGCTGATCGGTGCGCTCGTGCACGCGCTGCTCCAGCGTGTTGGCCAGGCGGCGCACCTCGGCGCGCGAGCGGCGCAGGCGCATCAGGAAGAACACGGTGCCGATCAACGCGATCAAGCTACCGGCCAGCACGGTCCAGAGCCAGCGCTCCTGCAGCGCGCGAGCCTGCAGCTCGACGGCCTGCTGCTCGCCACGGCGCTGCAGCTCGGCCAGCTCGCGCTGGCGCGCCTCGTCGCGGCGGCGTTGTGCGGCCTCCAGCAGGCGCTCGGCGCTGCGCTCGGTGCTGGCGCGCGCCTGCATGTCGGCGGCGTCGATGGCCAGCCGGTAGGCGCGCCGCAGGTCGCCCGCAGCCGCCTGCAGCAGGGCGAGCCGGCGCGCGGCGCTGGCCACGTACAGCGGCTGCCCGAGAGCGAGCGACTCGGCATAGGCCTGCTCGGCTTCGGCAAGCGCAGCCGCCTGGTTGCCGAGCGCCTCGTAGATGCGACTGCGCTGCTGGGCGCCGTGGAACCGGCCGGTGCGCAGCTGCGTCGTCGTGAGAATGGCGCGCGAGCGATCACTTTCGGCCAGCGCCTCCTGCAGCTTGCCCTGCGCGAGCAGTTGATCGGCATGGTTGTGCAAGGCACTGGCGAGGTTTACCGGCGTGGCCACTGCAGTGAAGATGGCGATGGCCTCGGTCACGAGCCGTTCGCCCTCGTCATGGTCGCCGCGCCGGTGGGCTTCGTTGGACAGGCCCAGCAGCGCGAAGCCTTCCTGCAGTCGGGAGCCGGCGGCCTGGGCCTGGCGGCGCATCTGCTCGAACTGCTCGGTCGCCTCGATGAAGCGCTCGCTCTGCATATAGGACACGGCCAGCCCGTGGTGGGCATAGGACTGCGCGAGGGGCTGGCCCGAGCGCTGGGCCGCGTCCATGGACTGCAGCGTCATCGTCGCCGACTCCTCGATCCGTCCGACGCGGCGCAGCACCAGGGCGCCGCGGAACAGCGCCTCCGCCAGCAGGTCGGGCCGGTCCGCGCCGTCCAGCACGGCGATGCTGTGCGACGTGACCTCGACGAGGCGCTCGACGTGGTTGAGGTTGACGGCGCCCAGCGACAGGTTCATGTCGGCCTCGGCCTGGCCGGCGCGGTCGTTGGCGGCGGTGGCCGCGCGCATCGCCTGCTCGGCGCGCGCGATGGCTTCGGTCGACTGGCCGAGATGGATCTCGATGCGCGCCAGCAGGTTCAGCGCCCGCACGACATCGGTGGCCGGCGCGTCGCGCGGCAGCTCGGCCTGTAGGCGCAGCGCCTGCGCATAGGCGGCCGGGGCGTCGTTGTCGGCCAGCCTGCGCACCGCGACCGCGCGCTCGTGCCAGTCGTCGATGGGCGCGGCGCTGGCGCCCAGCAGCACCAGCCACGCCGCCAGTGCGCCTGCCCAGCGAATCACCGCAGATCTCATAGGTGCAGGCTCAAGCTGGTGCCGATCTGGCGGTCGTTGACCCAGGCGTTCTGCGGCCGCGTCTCGACGCCGAAATAGGAGCGACGCAGCGTGCCCAGCAGGTTGCCCCCGTCCAGCGACCAAGTCAGCCGGTCGCTGATGCGCCAGCGCAGCGAGGCGTCCAGCCAGCCGTAGCCACGCGTGGTGGCCTGCAGCGCGCCCAGGCCGACGACGCTGACCGTGCCGCTGGGAAAGCTGCTGCGCCAGTTCCAGGCCAGCCGGGCCGACCAGGCACCCTGCTCGTACAGGCCGACGAGGTTGGCGCTGCGGCGCGAGAGGTTCTGCATCGGCACATCGGAACGCAGCGTGCGGTCGTAGGTGCTGCTGTCGACGAAGGTAGCATTGGCCTGCAGGCCCAGGCCGCGCCAGGCGCCGGGCAGGAAGTCGAGGAAGCGCTGGTAGGACAGCTCGGCGCCGCGGATGTGGCCGGCATCCGCGTTGTAGGGGCGGCTCACCTGGTAGGACAGGCCGTCATGCATCTCGGCCTGGCTGAGCGTGGCGACGAAGCCGTCCACGCGCTTCCAGAACAGCGTCAGAGAGGCGGAGTGGCCGGCGCCGAAATCGCCCTCGGCGGCCAGGTCGGCGTTGCTCGCCCGCAGCGGCCGCAGCGCCGGGTTGCCGGCCGTGCCCTGGTTGAGCTGGGGGTTGATGCTGTTGGGCGTCAAGGTGATGGAGGGCGACAGCAGGTTGAAGTCGGGCCGCGTGATCGTGCGCGAGGCCGCCGCGCGCAGCTGCCAGGGCCCGCCCACGCGCCAGCGCAGGCTGGCGCTGGGCAGCCAGTCGTTCGTCGTCGTGTCGATGTCCAGCGGCTGGATGCTGGCGCTCGACGGCACGCTCTGGTTGCCCGACAGCGTCGAGCGCGTGCGCACCAGGCGCAGGCCGGCGCGGCCATCCAGGGCCAGCGCCGGGGCCCGCCAGCCCGCCTCGGCGTAAGCGGCTTGCGTGCTCTCGCGAATGCGCCACACGCCCAGCGGGCCGCCGGCCGTGGGCAGCGCCGCCGTGATGCCGAAGGCCTGGCGCAGCGCGACCGGGTCGCGCGCGTCGGCCAGCGTGTCCGTCAGATAACCCTCGACGCTGCTGGCGCGGCCGTCGAGGAAGGGCGAGTAGGGGTAGGCGGCGGTGCGGCCCGGCTGGGTGGCTGCGGGCGTGCCGGGCACGGCGATGTCGCCAAAGATCAGGTTGGGCGCGTTGCCGGCCTCGCGGCGCGCATGCCGCCAGCCGATGGCCACGCGCTCCAGCGCGCCGTGGTCGAGCTGCCATTCGGCGTCCACTCGGCCGGCCAGCAGGCTGCCGCGCAGCGGCCGCACCCGATAGGCCAGCGACACGTAGCGCAGGTTGGCCGGGGCGGCCAAGTCGCTGCCTTCGACCGAGGTGCTCGGCACCGTGGCCGCCAGGTCGTGGGTGAAGCGCGCGGCCGTGCCGGCCAGCGTCGGGCCGGAGAAGAACAGGTTGTTGAAGCTGCGCGTGTGGCTGAGGTCGGCGCTCAGCCGCAGCTCGCCCGCCTGCCAGGCGCCGCCGGCGGCGAACTGCCGCGTGCGGTCGACGGTGTCGCGCGCGAAGCCGAGGAGGGACACCGGCGTGTTGGTCCAGGTGATGTGCTGCACGTCGTGGCTGCCGGCAAACAGCGAGACGCTGGCCGGGTCGAAGCTGCTGCCGGCGGCAAAGTTCGGGCCGATGTTGACCTGCTGCGTGTCCTGCCGGGTGTGCAGCTCCGCGAAATGAGCCTCGGCATACAGGTCCCAGGCTGGGCCGGGCCGCCAGCCGAGCATCACGCTGGCCGCGCTGCGCCGACGGCGGCCGAAGCTGGTGCTTTCACTGCTGCCGCTGGGGACGACGGTGTCTTCGCCCGGCACGAGATCGAGCCGGCAGCCCGAGGCGGCGCGCGCGCTGCACAGCATGGGCGAATTGGTGCCCTTCTGGTCCTCGCGGTAGGCGCGGTCCTGCAGCACCAGGTTCACCAGCACCGCCGCCTCGCCCGCCGGCACGGCCGTGCGGCCGCCATACAGCAGCGAGAACTGGCCGGCGCCCTTGTCCACGAGGCTGCCCTGCAGATAGCGCGCCGAAAGCGCCAGCGTGGGCGCGCGAAAGTCGAACGGCTGGCGCGTGCGCAGATCCACCGAGCCGCCCAGGCCCCCCTCGATGCGCGAGGCTGCCGAGCTCTTGTAGACGTCAATGCCGGCCAGCATGTCGCTGGGCAGGTCGGCGTAGTCCAGCGCGCGGCCGAAGCCGGCGGTGAACAGCTCGCGACCGTTCAAGGTGGTCTCGACCTGCACCAGCCCGCGCACCGCCGCAACCGAGGCCTCGCCACGGTCGCGCGTGATCTGCACGCCGGCGATGCGCTGCACTGCATCGGCCACGCTGAGGTCGGGCAGGCGGTTGATCTCCTCGGCGAGGATGCCGTCGACGATGTCCTCGCTGCGGCGCTTGCGCTCGGCGGCGGACTCGACACTGGCCCGCGTGCCGATGACGACGACGGGCTCCAGCTTCTGCGCGGACAGCGCCGGCGGTGCGGCCAGCAGCGCGACGCTGCCAGCCAGGCTCATCAGGTGGAACTGCTTCATGAAGTCTGCCTCCTTGCGACGGGTTGGCGAGATCGGCGCAGCCTGGCGCCTGGATGGGCGCCTTGATGGGTGGTCTGCCAGGCGCCTGAGCCGGCCTGAACAGAGCCGGGACCTCGGGCCATCTTTTATCCCTAATCCAAGGATGTTGACAGTGTCGCTTCCATCAATGCGGGCCGAACTTGCCCGCGCGGGGAAGCGGTCGTCCGCTGCGGCGGCCGAGCAACAGAGCGCAACTTGCAGTGCTCGGGTGACGCATCGCGATACATCCCCCGGCCAAGCGTCACGCCGCCTAGGGCAGACTCGCGCGATGACCCTGGAAATTGATGAAGCCCCCCCGACCCTGACTTCGGAGCAGACCCTGACCGGCTGGCGCCGTGAACTTTGCGTTGAGCTGCTCGGCGAAGGCCGGGCGCGCGTCTTTATGCGCGCGGTGGAGGCGCCGTCGCTGAAGGCCACTGAACTGCATCGCGGCGTGCTGTTCCACCGCGTGGCCTCCAACTTCACCGACCTGGCCGGCTGCGCGGCCGCCGCGCGTGAATCGCTGGAGCAGTTGGCGGCCAGCGCCGCGCGGCAGCAACCCAGCAAGGACAACCTTTTTGCCGCCGTCACCTACGACCGGCGCGCCTGGGAGGGCGTCGTCAGTGCCGTCGAGGACTGGCAGCGGCGGCGCCGCCCGGCAGTGAGCCGCTGACCGCGCCGCGCGCCCGTTCCAGCGCCAGGCGTGTACTCGTCGCGGCACTGAGCTGGTCGTGCAGGAACTCCGCCAGCCGCGGCTGCTGGCTGAACGCGACGTTGAAGCGGATGTGCGGGCTGGCCGCGCCGTCCGCCGCAAAGGTGGCGCCGCGCACGAGCAGGATGCCGCGCCGGAAGGCCTCCTTGACGACGCCGTCCACGTCCACCCCCGCCGGCAGCGCGCCCCACAAAAAGAGCCCGCCTTCGCCTGGGTGCTCCAGCAGCACGCCGGCCTCACGCAGCTGGCGTGCGGCGCTGACGCGCGCCGTGCCCAGGCGCTGCTGCAGGCGCTCCAGGTGTTTGCGCCAGCGGCCGGCGGCCAGCACCTCCAGCAGCACGAACTCGTTGAGCGCCGCCGTCGTCAGCACCGACAGGATCTTCTCGCGCAGCAGTGCCTTGATGAGCGCCGGCTCCGCGGCCATGTAGCCCAGGCGCAGCGCGGGGCTCATCGCCTTGGCAAAGCTGGAGTAGTAGATGACGCGCTCCAGTCCGGATAACTGCGCCAGCCGCGTCGGTGTTCCCGGGTGGAAATGGCCCTGCACGTCGTCTTCGGCGATGAGCAGGTCGTGGCGCTGCGCCAGCATCAGCACGCGGTGCAGATTGGCGGCGCTGCTGCCCCAGCCGGTGGGGTTGTGCAGCACGCTCTGGATGAAGAGCAGGCGCGGCCGGTGCTGGGCGCAGGCGGCGTCGAGCGCGTCGAGATCAATGCCGTCATGGCGGCGCGGCACGGGAACGATGTTGACGCCGGCCTGGCGCAGGCGGTCGAAGAGCAGGAAATAGCCCGGCGTCTCCACGGCCACCGAGTCGCCGGGGCGCAAGAAGGCGCGGCAGATCAGGTCGATGGCGTGGGTGCCGCCGTAGGTCGTCAGCAAGCGGCCGGCGTCGACGGCGACGCCCTGGCTGCGCAGCATCGTGGCGATGCGCTCGCGCAGCTCGGGCAGGCCCTGCGGCGGGCAGCGCGAGGCCATGCCGGCGGTGGCGCGCGCCAGGCCGCGCTGCACGGCGGCGACGGGGATGGCGTCTTCCAGCCAGATGGCCGGTAAGGCGCCGCTGCTGGCCAGCAGCACGCCCGCCTTCTGGTCGTTGGCCTGCTGGGCCAGCCACACGGCGTCTTGCTCCTCGCCGGCCTCCACGCGCACGGCGTCGGGCATGGCGTTGGCAGGGCTGTCGGCGACGAAGAAGCCGGCCGTGCCGCGCGAGTCGATGAGGCCGGCGGCCACGAGGCGGTCATACGCCGTGACGACGGTGTTGGGGCTGACGCCTAACTGCACGGCGAGCTGGCGGATGGACGTCAACCGCGCGCCGGGCGGCAGCTGGGCGCTGACCATCAGCGCATGCAGGCGCTGCTCGATCTGGTCGGCCAGCGGGGTGGGGGAATCGCGGTCGAGAGAAAACATCAGCGAGCGATCAACGGAGGAGCATCAAAGCCAGCACGGCCAGGGAGGCGGCCATGATGGCATTGAACACACGCCGCCGCGCCGGGCTCGACAGGAAGCGGCCGATCCACGCGCCGAACAGCGCCCACATCGAGATGCACGGGAAGCCGACCACCGCGCCGACGAGGCTGACGAGCAGCGCGCCCGTCATCACGTCCAGCCCCGTCGGCATGAAGACCGAGGCCAGCGTGATGGCCTTGACCCAGGCTTTGGGGTTCACCGCCTGGAACAGCGCGGCCTGCGCGAAGCTGACCTGCTCGGGCCGCCGGTCCTGCGCGGCCGGGCTGCCGGCCAGCTTCCAGGCCAGCACCAGCATGTAGACCGTGCCGGCCAGCTTGAGCGCGGCGTGCAACGCCGGCCAGGCGGTGAACAACGCGCCCAGGCCCAGGCACGTCACCCAGGTCTGCACCGCGCCACCGACATTGATGCCCAGGATGGCCGGCAGCGTGCGCCGGTAGCCGTGGTGGGCACCGCTGGCCACCAGCATCATGTTGTTGGGCCCGGGCGTGCCGGACATCAGCGTGCAGTAGGTCAGCAGGGGCAGCAGTTCGTTCATGCCGCTATTGCAGCGGTTGAACGGGCGGGCGTGAAGGGACAGTGGCGCGGGTTGCGTGGGGCGCTGTATCAGCGTGGAGACCCACACAGCGTCAGGACGGCCAGGCGATCTCCGCGCGCAGCCCGCCCAAAGACGAGGCCGCCAGCGTGACGCTCGCGCCCTGCTGCCGCGCCGCCGCACGCACGATGGCCAGGCCGAGGCCGCTGCCTTCGACCGTTGCGCCCTCGCCGCGCTGGAAGCGGTCGAAGACGCGCTCGCGTTGATCGGCGGGGATGCCGGGGCCGTCGTCGTCCACGCGCAGCAGTGGCGCACCCTGGGCGCCGTGCAATGCGCTCACTTGCACCGTTCTGGCACCGTACTTCACCGCGTTGTCGATGAGATTGCGCAAAGCCCCGCGCAGCGCCTGTGGGTCGCCGGTCAGCGGCAGCGCGTCGGGCGCCGTCAGCGTGAGGGCCACGCCGGCCTTGTCGGCCAGCGGCTGCACATCGGCCACGGCCTGGCGGGCCAGCTCTGCCAGGTCCAGGGGCTGCAGGGCGGCTTCCGCACCCGGCTCGGCGCGGGCCAGGGCAAGCAGTTGTTCGACGAGGTGAACGGCGCGGTCGATGCCGCCGCGCAGGCGGGCAATCGATTCGTCCTGCTGCGCGCCGGGTTCCGAATCGCGCAGCAGGCCGAGCTGCAGCTTGAGTGCCGTCAGCGGCGTGCGCAGCTCGTGGGCGGCATCCGCGACAAAGCTGCGCTGCACGTCGAAGGCCTCGGCCAGCCGCACAAGCAGCGCGTTGAAGGCGTCCACCAGCGGCGCCACCTCGCCGGGCAGGCCGGCCGTGGGCAGGGCGTCCCGCGCGTTGGCGCCGCGTAGCTGCGCGGCCTGGGTCACACGCGCCAACGGCGCCAGCGACACGCCCAGCAGCCACCACACGGCCGCCGCCACCAGCGGCAGCGCGATGGCCACCGGCGCAATGCTGCGCAGCGCCGCCAGTGCGGCGAGGCGCTGCCGCACGGCCAGCGGTTGGGCCACCTGCACCACGCGCAGCGGCGTGGCCGCGCTGAAGACGCGCCAGTCCTGCCCACCCAGCCGCAGGTTGGAGAAGCCCAGCACCGCGCGTGCCGGCAGCGGCTCGTTCATGCCCTGGGGTCGGCTGGAGTACAGCTCCAGCCCTTGCAGCGACCAGATCTGCACGACGTAGTCGAGGCCTGGGTCGGCCAGCGCAGCGGCGGCCTCGGCGCTCTCCACGCGGCCCTGGTCGCGCAGCGACAGCGCCGTCTGGCGCAGCTGGTAATCGAAGAGTTGATCCGCCTCGGCGCGCACGCTGACGTAGGTGGCGCTTGCCACGGCCAGCGCCGTCACGGCGCCGAGCACGGCGAGCAGCGCGAAGAGGCGGCCGCGCAGGGTGGTGAGCAGCCGCTTAACCATGGCGTGGTGAATTCTGCGGGCCGAGCGCCGGGCCGCTCCCAAGCCGGCCCGTCAGGTGATGTGCTTGCGGCTCAATGCCGCAAGCATCGCCGTCCCCCAGGGGGACCGGCCAAGGTACTCTTTGGACGAGGGGCCTCATTTCTCCACACCGGCGTAGTAGCCGAGGCCGCGCACGGTGTGCAGCAGGTCGGCGCCCAGCTTCTTGCGCAACTGGTGCATGTAGACGCTGATGGCGTTGCTCTCCAGCTCTTCGCCCCAGCCGTAGAGGCGGTCCTCCAGCTGGGCGCGCGAGACGATGGCGCCGGGCCGCTCCAGCAGCGCCTGCAGCAGCGCGAACTCGCGGGCCGACAGCAGCACGGCGCGCCCGCTGCGCGTGACTTCACGCGTGGCCGGGTCCAGGCGCAGGTCCGCCACGGTCAGCGCCGAGTCGGTGCGGCCACCCTGGCGGCGGGCGAGGGCGCGCAGGCGGGCCAGCAACTCGTCCAGCTCGAAGGGCTTGACGAGGTAGTCGTCGGCGCCGGCGTCCAGCCCCGCCACCTTGTCGCTGAGCGCGTCGCGCGCCGTCAGCACGATCACCGGCGTGGCATCGCCGCGCGAGCGCATCGCGCGCAGCACCTCGATGCCGCCGCGCTTGGGCAGGCCCAGGTCCAGCAGCACGGCGTCGAAGCGTTCGCCGCTGGCCAGCACCGCGTCGGCCGCCTGGCCGTCGCGCACCCAGTCGGCCGCAAAGCCCTGGCGGCGCAGCGCCTCGCGAAGGCTCTCGCCGATCATGGGGTCGTCTTCGACGAGGAGCAGGCGCATGTGGGAACGTTGATTGCTGGGTGGACCGACCACGGATTGTGGCGACTGGCCCTGGAGGGTGCATCCCATGAAGAAGTCGACTGTCCATCTCTTCGTCTTCGACACGATGTCGGACTGGGAATACGGCTACCTGATCGCCGGCCTGAACAACCCGCAGTTCCAGAAGACGCCCGGGCGGTTCAGGGTCAGGAGCGTGTCCACCACCGGCAAGCCCGTCAAGACGATCGGCGGCTTGCGGGTCGTGCCGGACCTGAGCTTCAGTGAGCTCAGTCCCGACAGGAGCGCCATGCTGGTGTTGCCCGGCGGCATGGCCTGGGACGAGAAGAAAAACAAGAAGGCCACGCTGCTGGCTGCGGAGTTCCTGGCCCAGGGCGTGCCGGTCGCCGCGATCTGCGGCGCCACGGCGGGGCTGGCGCGCGCGGGTTTGCTGGACGACGTGCCGCACACCAGCAACTCCGCCGACTACATCGCCGCCACCGGCTACTCAGGCGCAGCCCTCTATCGCAAGAAGCCGGCTGTGAGGGCGGGCAACCTCATCACGGCGTCGGCCATGAGCCCGCTGGAGTTCGCCCGGGAAGTGTTTGCCGCGTTGGATGTCTATGACGACGCCATCCTCTCCGCCTGGTACAGCCTCTACAAGACCGGCGACGCCAAGTACTTCGCAACGCTGATGGCCTCGCCCGGTCACTGATGATTGCTGATTGTTGCGATTGCATCGCGCGTGGCGAACCGTGGCGGCCTAACCTTGTGAACCGCTGAAAAGGAGCAACGAATGACGCCCAAGAACACCGTCTGCCTCTGGTACGAAGGCGACGCCGAAGCCGCAGCCAGGTTCTACGCCAAGACCTTCCCGGACAGCAGCGTCGGCGCCGTACACCGCGCGCCGGGGGACTTCCCCGATGGCCATGAGGGGGACGTACTGACCGTCGAGTTCACCGTCTGCGGCATTCCCTGCATCGGCCTCAACGGCGGCCCGGCGTTCAAGCAGAGCGAGGCCTTCTCCTTCCAGATCGCGACGGACGATCAAGCCGAGACCGACCGGCTGTGGGCGGCCATCGTCGGCAACGGCGGCGAGGAGAGCCAGTGCGGCTGGTGCCGCGACCGTTGGGGCCTGTCCTGGCAGATCACGCCGCGTGCGTTGACCTCGGGTGTCACCGACCCCGATCCCGCCGTGGCCAAGCGCGTGTTCGAGGCCATGATGAAGATGAAGAAGATAGACATCGCGGCCATCGAGGCCGCGCGAAGAGGCTGATCTCAGAACATCGTCGACCGGTGGGCACCGAAGCCCGCCATGACGCCGTCTCCCACCGACAGCGCCACGCTGCCGGCCGCGCGCGCCGCGTCGCCGCAGGCAAAGACGTTGGCCACGCTGGTTTCCTGCGTCGGGCCGACCTGGATGAAGGGCCCCATCGGCCCTTCGGTCATCGCGCAGCCGAGCTGCTCCGCCACGGCGCTGGCCATCAGCGTGCGCGGCTGCGTGAAGAGGCCGTTCATGCGCTGCACACGGCCGTCCGCCAGCACCACGTCGGCCTCGCCTTCGAGGCGAACAACCGGCGTGGGCTCGATGCGCGTACCGCGCCGGGTGAGGGCGTCCAGCTCCTCGCCGCTCGGCGTGTAGACGCCGTTGAGGAAGAGCGTCGTGCGGCCCCAATCGGGCAGCATGACGGCGTGGTGCTGGGCCAGCGGCGTGGCAGCAATGATGCCGATCTCGCCGGCTTCCAGCTCGTAGCCGTGGCAGTAGGGGCAGTGGAAGACGCTGCGCCCCCAGCGCTCGGCCAGCCCCGGCACCGGCGGCAGCAGGTCGCGCACGCCGGTGGCGAGGACGAGTCGACCGGCGCTGACGGCAGTGCTGCCGACACGGAACGCCAGCCGCCTATCCGCATCCACGCGGGCTTCGTCGGCGGTGCCGTCCAGCCACTGCACCGACGGGTAGCGCAGCAGCTGCGCCTTGCCTTCTGCCGCGATGGCGGCGGGTGCGCGGCCGTCCTGCGACATGAAGCCGTGCGAGGTCAGGCCGGCGTCGTCGACGAAGCGGTTGCGGCGCTGGCCGGCGTCGACCACCAGCACGGTGCGGCGGGCGCGCGCCAGCTGCAGCGCGGCGGACAGGCCGGCAAAGCTGCCGCCGATGACGGCGAAATCAATCTGCATGGAGGTGCTCCTCAAGGCGGTGGGGTGCGCCGGCGCGGTGCCGCGCCAGGCGGTGGTGGAAGTCCTGCGACAGCGCGGCCAGCGTCACGCCGCCGAGTCGTTCCAGCAGCAGCGCCTGGGCGTCCTGCACGGCGGCGCCGAGGGCTTCGTTGACCGCCTGGGCGACCAGGCACTCGGGCCGGTCCTCACGAAAACCGAGCGACACGAAGGCCGGTGCGCCGAGCGCCTCGTGCACGTCGCGCAGCGTGATGCGGTCAAGCGGGCAGCTCAGCAGCCAGCCGCCTCCGTGGCCTTTGGACGACGCCACAAGGCCGGCCTCGCGCAGCCCCGCCATCAGGCGGCGCAGCACGACGGGGTTGGTCTGCATTGCCGCTGCGAGCGACGCGGACGTGGCCGGGCCGTCGCCCTCGGCCATGTGCAGGAGCACGTGCAGGACATCCGACAGCTGGCTGCTTGATTTCATGCAACATTATTAGTTGCATGAGTAAGGCCTTGCGGTTGGCGCGGCTTTGGTGGCGCGGCTTGGGGCTGCAGGCACCGTGCTGGTGCCGCCCGCTGGCCGCGCCGCCCAAAACTTGTGCGCAAATCTTGCATACAAGGCGGATGAGCGTTGGCATGGAAGCTGCAAACAGCCCGGCATGGGCATCTCCGCCGCAGACATCAGCCAGCGCATCGTCGAAGCGGTGCTCGCGCAGAAACTCGCGCCCGGCGCGCGGCTGGGCGAGCAGCAGTTGGCGATGCTGTTCGACTGCAGCCGCACCATCGTGCGCGAGGCGCTCACGCGGCTGGCGGCGCGCGGCATCGTCACGGTCAGCGCGCGGCGCGGCTGGTACGTGATCGAGCCGTCGCCAGACGAGGCGCGCGAGGCTTTTGAGGCGCGCCGCGTCATCGAACTCGGCTTGATCCGCGGCCAGGGCCGCCCGCCTGAGGACGCCCTGGCGCGGCTCAACCTGCATCTGCAGCAGGAGCAGGCGGCGGTGCAGGGCGACGACGTGGGCACGCGCAGCTTCCTGCTGGGCGACTTCCATGTCTGCCTGGCCGAATGCCTGGGCAACAGCCTGCTGGCCGACACGCTACGCGACTTCACCGCGCGCACCACCTTGATCGCCATGCGCTACCAGTCCTCCCACGACGCGGCGCTGTCCTGCCAGGACCACGTCGCCATCGTTGCCGCGCTGGCCGCCGGTGACAGCGCCCGCGCCGAGGCGCTGATGGCCGAGCACTTGGCGAGCGTGCAGGCCGCACTGCGCCTGCCTGCCGACACCGACCCGCTGCAACGGCTGCGCGAGGCCCTTGCGCCGCTGCCTTCTTCTGCGACTTCCGTCGCCTTCGATCCTGCTGAACCCGCCTATCTAGGAGCCCTGCTATGAACTCGTCCCTGACCCGCCGCCTGCTGATCGTGGCCCTCAGCCTGCTGGCCGCTGGCGCCCAGGCCCAGACCGCGCTGGACAGCATCACCAAGAGCAAGACGATCAAGATCGCCGTGCCGACCGATTACCCGCCCTACGGCTTCGTCGGCCCCGACATGGCACCGCAGGGCCTGGACGTGGCGGTGGCGCAGCTGATCGCCGCCAAGCTGGGCGCCAAGGTGGAGCTGGTGCCCGTGACGAGCGCCAACCGCATCGCCTACCTGCAGACGAAGAAGGCCGATCTCGTCGTCTCCACGCTGGGCAAGAACCCGGAGCGCGAGAAGGTCATCAACTTCAGCGCGGCCTACGCGCCGTTCTTCCAGGCGGTGTTCGCGGCCAAGAGCCTGCCCATCAAGACCTGGGCCGACCTGGGCGGCAAGAGCGTGGCCGTCACGCGCGGCGCGATGGAAGACCAGGAGCTGGCCAAGGTCGCGCCGGCCACGCTGGAATACAAGCGCTTCGAGGACAACAACGCCACGATTGCCGCCTTCGCCGCCGGCCAGACCCAGCTGCTGGCCACCAGCGCGGCGGTGGCCGGCAACCTGATGCAACGCAACCCGGGGCTGAACACCGAATACAAGCTGCTGTTGAAAGACAGCCCCTGCTACGTCGGCGTGGCCAAGGGCGAGGACGCGCTGCTGGCCAAGGTCAACACCATCATCGCGGCGGCCAAGGCAGCGGGTGAGCTGGAGGCGCTGTCCAAGAAATGGCTGGGCCGCAGCACCGGCGACCTGCCGCTGTGATGTGAAAACCCAAACAAGGCCACAGAGGCACAGAGGCAAAGAGGCAGCGGGATGAAGGTCTCTCTGTGGCTCTGTGCCTCTGTGGCTGTGTTCAAAAACGAACCTGGCCAGACCGGCGCAGCGTCGCAAAGCCACACCCCATGATCACCTTCGACTTCCTCGCCGTGCTGGCCGAATGGCCGCTGCTGCTCAAGGGCCTGGCGTGGACGCTGGGCCTCACGCTGATCGCCACGCCGCTCGGCCTCGTCATCGCCACGCTCGGCGCCTGGTCGCGCGCCAGTGGGCCGGCGTGGCTGCGGCGCGTGCTGGGCGCCTACGTGGAACTGCTGCGCAACACGCCCTTCATCGTGCAGCTGTTCTTCATCTTCTTCGGCCTGCCGGCGGCGGGTGTGAAGCTGTCGCCCGAGGCCGCGTCGCTGATCGCCATGACGCTCAACCTCGGCGCCTACGGCACCGAGATCTTGCGTGCCGGCATTCAGGCCACGCCGCGCGGGCAGTGGGAGGCGGCGCAGAGCCTGGCGCTCAGCCCCGTGCAGGTGTTCATGCGCGTCGTGCTGCCGCCGGCCTTCCAGCGCGTGTGGCCGGCGCTGACGAGCCAGATCATCATCGTCATGCTCGGCTCGGCCGTCTGCGGGCAGATCTCCACCGAGGAGCTGAGCTACGCCGCCAACCTCATCCAGAGCCGCAACTTCCGCGCCTTCGAGGCCTTCATCATCGCCACGCTCTGCTACCTGGCGCTGTCCATCGCCGCGCGCCAGTTGCTGATGTGGGCCGGCCCGCGCTTCATCTTCGGCAGGAGGGCGTCATGATCGAGTTCACGCTCTGGGACATCGTGCGCAACCTGCTGCTGGCGCTGCGCTGGACGGTGGCGTTATCGGCCATCGCCTTCGTCGGCGGCGGCCTGGTGGGCGGCCTGCTGCTGACGCTGCGCCTGGGCCTGGGCAAGCGCACGCGGCTGGGCATCTCGCTGTATGTGCAGCTCTTCCAGGGCACGCCGTTACTGATGCAGCTCTTCCTCGCCTACTTCGGGCTGGCGCTGCTGGGGCTGGAGGTGTCGGCCTGGACGGCCGCCGCACTCGCGCTAACGCTCTACACCAGCGCCTATCTCGTCGAGATCTGGCGTGGCTGCGTGGACGCCGTGCCGAAGGGCCAGTGGGAGGCGGCGCGCAGCCTGGCCATGAGCTTTGGCGAGCAGCTTCGCCACGTCATCCTGCCGCAGGCCGGGCGTCTGGCCATCGCGCCGACGGTGGGCTTCCTCGTGCAGGTCATCAAGGGCACGGCGCTCGCGTCGGTCATCGGTTTCATCGAGCTGACGAAGGCCGGCAGCATGATCGCCAACGCCAGCTTCAAGCCCTTCCTCGTCTTCGGCTGCGTGGCGCTGCTGTACTTCACGCTGTGCTTCCCCGTCAGCCTCTTTGCTCAACATCTGGAAGGCAAGCTCCATGGCCGCTGAAGTCCACGCCGACCCCATCGTGCGCATCACCGCGCTGCGCAAGTCCTACGGCTCGAACGAGGTCCTCAAGGGCATCGACCTGGATGTGAAGCGCGGCGAGGTCATCGCCATCATCGGCAAGAGCGGCTCGGGCAAGAGCACGCTGCTGCGCTGCGTGAACGGGCTGGAGCAGTTCCAGGACGGCGCGCTCACCGTCAACGGCAAGCCCTTGCTCTACGAGAGCGCGATGGCCATGCGCGAGCTGCGCCAGCAGGTCGGCATGATCTTCCAGGGCTTCAACCTCTTCCCGCACCTCAGCGTCGGCCGCAACGTGATGCTGGCGCCGACGCTGGTCAAGAAGCGCACGCACAACGACGCTGCACAGCAGGCGGCCAAGCTGCTGACGCGGGTCGGCCTGGCCGAGAAGTTCAACGCCATGCCCGACCAGCTCTCCGGCGGCCAGCAGCAACGCGTGGCCATCGCCCGGGCGCTGGCGATGGAGCCCGCCGTGCTGCTGTGCGACGAGATCACGTCGGCGCTGGACCCGGAGCTGGTGGGCGAGGTGCTGCGCGTCGTCGAGAGCCTGGCCGAGGAGGGCATGACGCTGCTGATGGTCACGCACGAGATGAGCTTCGCCCGCAAGGTGGCCGACCGCGTCATCTTCATGCACCAAGGCCGCGTGCACGAGATCGGCCCGCCGGCCGAACTCTTCAGCGCGCCGCGCACGCCGGAGCTCAAGCAGTTCCTGTCTTCACTCCACGACTAGGAACGTCGATTGCCGGGTGACATTCCCTCCATGAAAGGAATGCCCGATGAAGACAGCATGGACCCTGGTGGCCGACGAGGCCATCGCCCGCATCCTTGAGCAACCCGAAGAGGGCGGCGACCTGATCGCGGTGGAAGCCCTGACCGACCCGGACGCCCACGCCCGCGAGGCCGACATGAAGCACGGCCCGCACGGTCGGCGTGCTGGCGGCGGCACCGCGCCCCAGGCCACCGTCTCGGCAGCGGACTCCGAACGCCACCAGCACGCGCAGGTCTTTGCCGCACGCATTGCCGAACGGCTGGCGCAAACCCTGCAGGAAGGGCGTTACGGCGTGCTGCACGTCATCGCCGCGCCCAGGCTGCTGGGCTACCTGCGCAAGGCGCTGCACCCGAGCGTGGCGGCCGTCGTCGCCAGCGAGCAGGACAAGGACGTCGTGCATGAAAGCCTGGCCGCGCTGACACTGCGCGTGCCGGCCCTCTCGACCCTTTCCAGGGGCCTGTCATGAGCGCCTCCCCCGGTCACCGTGAGCACCCCGAGCACACCGTCGCCGAGACACGCGTCGCGCACAAGGTCAGCGCGAGCATCGACGGCCAGGTCGTCGCCGAGTCGGACGATGTCATCCGCGTCGACGAGACCGGCGCGCCGCCGCGCCTGTACTTCCCGCGCGAGGCCGTGAAGGTCGAATTGACCCCCAGCGACACGCGCAGCACCTGCCCCTTCAAGGGCGAGGCCACCTACTACAGCGTGGCGCAAGGCGGCCGGCAGCTGAAGGACGCCGTCTGGTCCTACGAGACCCCCTACGACGAGCACGCCGCGCTGGCCGGCCGCCTGGCCTTCTACGACGACAAGCACCCCGGCATCACCTTCAGCGAAGGCTGACCTGGAAGCAGCGCCGCACCGAGCGTGTGGCGTCGAGCTGGAGTTCATGCTCGGCGAGGTCGTTGCCCTTGGTGGCGCCATGGTCGGGGCTGCCTGCATGAAGGCCGGTTGCTTGCAGCGGCGCCGGCTGAGCCCGCCGAGCCCAGGCAGCCCAGCTGGGGCCGTCTACAGCGCCGCCGGCGTCGCGTCGCCGAAGTGCGTGGCCGGTGGCGGCAGCGCGATGAGGGCGCCGCAGCTCCAGTCTTCGGCTCGCAGCGACGGTGCCGGCTGGTAGCGGGTCTTGCCCTTGACGGAATGAACGACCGACAAACTTCAGCAGGCGGACGCGCAACGTGAAAGTGAACGGACGCCGGAGGCGGTCCGCTAAAATGAAGGGTTAGTCATCGCGCGATTTCGCCAACGCATCGGTGTCCTGCTTTGCCCAATACTCCGCCTCTTCCTCAGGTGTTGGAGCGTACACATCAAACTCTGGCGTGATGCCACGTTCCGTTAGTGCCGCGAGCGTGCGAATTGAGAGAACGAACCCTTGATTCCTGTTGTCCATGAAGAAGCCACAGAAAAGATCGACTTCAAAGCGTTGACCAAGCTGATGCCAAACACTCAGATCTGGTGTGAGGCCCGCCAGTAGCTGATTGACCTGCTCTTCGTAGTTCTCAGGCTCAGCATCTGGAACGGTTAGGCACCACATTCCATTCCTTCGTTGATTGCCTCGGTTTGGAGATATCAGATCGCCTCTCCGATGGCTCTTTGTTGGTTCACAGCCGAGAAGCTTTGTAATCTCATCCGGATTGAGGTCGTCGCCGAAAACGCGTATTGCTGCAGTGGACTTTGCCATGGCTTGTTTGTGAGGCCTAACGTTCAACATGAGCGGCAAAAGAAAGTGGGCGAAGCCCGCTTGTGGACGTCCCGCTCTATGGAAGGGTGTGCGCCCAGCATGGGCGCGAACTTATGGGGTGCAAGTCCCCTGTGGGAGTACCGACTTGGACTCATCGACAGCAAAGCCCACCGGAGCGCAGCCTACGGTAAATGCGGCGCTTGTGCATCGACAGTTCGCGTCATTACCTGGGGAGATCTGCGCCGCGAGCGGTGCGTGTGGATGGCGGTATACCCGGACGGTCAACCGGGACATCAAGAACCCGGCGCTGCGGCGAGCTGCACGGCAGCAGCACCCCCATCCAGGCGGACGATGCGCCGGGCGGGACGGCGTGGTTGCGCAGCCATCCGGACACGGTGGAGCGGCTGGCTGCGGTGAAGGCGGTGGCAGCGGCGAAGGGGGCGGCGATGGAGGGGAGGTGACGCCGTTGTCGGGTGTGTTGTGTTGAGGGCGTTGCCGGCGGCGGGGCGCAAGGAGCGCTGACTCGGTAGGCTGGGATGAGCTGCGCGAACCCCAGCGTCAGCGCGGGGGGCGTTGGCGTTCACCCCACCCTACGAGCTTCGTTTGGTTTGATTTGGCGGAGAGCGTGCTCGGCTCGGTGCATTGCCGGGAGTCCCGCCCGGCGGCGGGGTAACTTTGGCTACGCCGAAACTTCGTTTTCTTCTGCGGCGCCAGAAGCAAGTCACCAAAGAAGAGGCGCT
>NZ_JBDSQX010000050.1:0-60339 GCF_039929605.1 Roseateles sp. | reverse complement strand
CGGGCTGTCCGCCGGCAGGTTGATGAGCACGTCCTTGGTCGCCTCGGTGCCACCGGTAGAGGCGCCGATGAAGATGAGCTTTTCGGTCGAGGCTCGGCCCAGGCTGGCCATCGTGACGGCCTTGACCGGCGCGGCGGGCGCAGCGCCCGGCGCGGGCGGCGGCGGCGCGCGGCGGATGTGCGCCTTGGCAGCGATGCGGATCTTGTCGGTGATGTCCTGGGCCAGCAGCTTGATGCCGTCGGCCACGCCGATCTTGGGCTTGGCGACGAAGTCCACCGCGCCCAGTTCCAGCGCCTTCAACGTGACCTCGGCGCCGCGCTCGGTCAGCGTGGACACCATGACGACCGGCATGGGCCGCAGCCGCATCAGGCGCGACAGGAAGTCCAGCCCGTCCATGCGCGGCATCTCGACGTCGAGCGTGATGACGTCCGGGTTGAGCGTGCGGATCATCTCGCGCGCCAACAGCGGGTCGGCCGCCGCGCCGATGCATTCCATGTCGGGCTGACGGTTGATGATCTCGGTCAGGATCGAGCGCACCAGCGCCGAATCGTCGACCACCACCACCTTGGTTTTGGCCATCATTGGCCTCCTCAGAACAAGTCGATGGAGCCGCCGCTCGCGGCGACGGGCTGCACTTTCTGGATCGCTGCACGGTCTTGCTGAACCAGGGCGTCGGTGTTTGTAGCGGCCAGGCGTTTCACCATGGCCTTGCCGCTCGCGGGCAGGAAGCAGACCTTGCGCGGGTACACGTCCATCACGTCCTTGGACACGATGGGAATGCGCTCCAGTTTCAGGAAGTCGATGACGAAGTTGGTGTTGCGCTCGCCGACGTTGAGCGTGTTCATGCCCGAGATGACGGCGCCGCCGCCGAAGATCTTGGCCTCCATGCGCGATTTGACCGCGCCGCGCTTCATCATCTCGTTGATCAGCAGTTCCATCGCGAAGGAGCCGTAACGCCCGGAATCGCCATTGCCTTCGGGCAGCATGAAGTGGTTCATGCCACCGACCTTGGCCACGCGGTCCCACAGGCAGGCCGCGATGCAGGAGCCCAGTGTCGTCATGACGAGCAGGTCTTCCGTGTCGACGAAGTACTCGCCCGGCAGGATCTTGACGGCCGCATTTTTGAAGTGGGCGTCGTAGAAGAAGAACGACGCCTCACCCTGCTTGCGCGGCTGGGCCTTCAGGTGATTGACCTTCGCCACGGCGGCGGGGTTGCCGAAGCCGATGGTGGGCATTGAAGCAAGAGGGGTACTCATGTCAGTGAGCGTGGGGGTTGTTGCATCTCAGACCCGTTCGTAGATGGTTTTGCCGCGCAGCTTGAACAGGTCGCGTGATTCCGTGAAGTTTTCGGAATGCCCCACGAAGAGCAGGCCGCCCGGGCGCATGACGCGATGAATGCGCTCCAGCACCTTGCGCTGCGTCGGCGCGTCGAAATAGATCATCACGTTGCGGCAGAACACCATGTGAAAGGGGTCGCCGAGCTGCCACTGCGAGTCCATCAGGTTCAACGAGCGGAACTCCACCCAGCGCTGCAACTCGGGCTTGACGCGGATCTTTCCGGAGTTGGCGCCCGTGCCGCGCATGAAGTAGGTCTTCAGCCGCGCGGCATCCAGGCCGCGCGAGTCGGCGTTGTAGACGCCGCGCTTGGCTGCGGCCAGCACATTGGTGTCGATGTCGCTCGACACCAGTTGCACCGACGCGCCCGGGCCGAGGGCCTCGCTGCAGGTCATCAGAATGGAATAGGGCTCTTCGCCGGTGGATGCCGCGCAGCACCAGATGCGCACCTGCTTGCCGACATAGGGCTTGAGGTCGTCCTTCAGCGCGTGGAAGTGATGCTCCTCGCGGAAGAAGGAGGTCAGGTTGGTGGTCAGGCAGTTGACGAACTCCTGCCACTCGGTGGCGCCGGAAGGGCCGCTCGACGCCTCCAGCCACTGCAGATAACTACCGAAGCTCTTGTGCCCGGTCTCGCGCAGCCGGCGCGAGAGCCGGCTGTAGACCATTGCGTGCTTGCCGTCATGCAGGCTGATGCCGGCATGCTTGTAGATCAGCTCTCGCACCCGGTCGAAATCGGCCTTGCTGAAGCTGAACTCATGACTAGAAGAGTCGTTGCCGTGGGCGAGGTCGGGTGCGGGCATGTCGAATTAGATTTGTGGGTGCTCGCAGCAGGTCTGGCGTTGGCGTGCCGATTCTGCATCGCAGGCCCGGTTTGTACGGGTCTGGTGCGATCCAGCATAGTGCAATCAGGCTTCAGGAACGTGCCTGTTTCACGACCTGGCCGAGTGGGTGCCGCTGCTAGACTGACTCGAAATCACAATCCCTCTGCCGCTCGCCACATCGCCAGCCTTTGGAACACCGCCTCCCCGCCCCTTCTCTGATCGACGCTCAAGTGCTCGATCTGGACCAAGCCCTGCAACTGCTGCAGCAGGCCGGGGCTTTGCTTCCGGA
This sequence comes from Roseateles sp., assembly GCF_039929605.1. Taxonomy (GTDB): domain Bacteria; phylum Pseudomonadota; class Gammaproteobacteria; order Burkholderiales; family Burkholderiaceae_C; genus Pelomonas. The sequence continues at coordinate 57,894 of NZ_JBDSQX010000050.1, read as the reverse complement.
CGAAGCACCGCTGAGCGCTGCCTGGCTGCAAGCCGTGCTGGACGCGCTCTGCGACCTGTCCAGCAGGGATGCGCTGACCGGCCTCGTCAACCGCCGCAGCTTCGAGATGGCCCTGGCCCGCGAGGTCGACCGCGTGGCGCGCTCGGGCGAAGCGGCGCTGCTGCTGATGCTCGACATTGATCACTTCAAGGCCGTCAATGACAACCATGGTCATGGCGCCGGTGACCAGGTGATCCGCGCCGTGGCGCATGCCGTCGAACAGACCGTCAGGCCGATGGATCTCGTGGCCCGTGTGGGTGGCGAGGAGTTCGCCGTCGTGCTGCCCAACTGCGCCTCGCACGTGGGCCTTGCCGTCGCCGAACGTGTGCGCGAGCGTGTGTCCGAGCTGAGGATCGAGGTCGGCCCCGGTCAGATGCTCAACGTCACCGTGAGCCTGGGCGGCGCGTTTGCTCCGCAGTGGGTGCGTTCGTCGCCGCTGTTGTGGACGGAGCGTGCCGACCGCCAGCTTTATCGCGCCAAGGCCGAGGGCCGCAACCGCGCCTGTCTTGAGCCCCAGATCGACTACCTGGTCAGCGCCGAAGAGAAGGGCATGTTGTTTGCCTCCCTGAACCTCGATACGCAACAGGACCTGCCATGAGACCTGCACGGCCGCCCGAAAGGGCTCGCACCGCAGTGCGAAGCACGAAGGTTTTCATATGACTTCGACCAACGATCCTGCTGCACCGCGCCCGGCTCGCGCAGGCGCCCGCACACTTGCCGTCACCAGCGGCAAGGGCGGTGTCGGCAAGACCTTCATCACCGCCAACCTCGCCGCAGCGCTCGCCGCGCGTGGCGAGAAGGTGCTGGTGCTGGACGCCGACCTGGGCCTCGCCAACCTCGACGTGGTGCTGAACCTGCACCCCAAGCTGACGCTGCACGACGTCTTCACCGAGAAGGCCACGCTGGAGCAGGCCATCCTGCCCGCGCCGGGCGGCTTCTCGGTGCTGCTCGCCGGCTCGGGCATGGTCGAGTACTCGCGCCTCACACCCGAGGTTCGCGACAAGCTCCTGCACATCGTCGACCTGGTCAAGCCGCGCTTCGACTGGGTGCTGCTCGATACCGGCGCCGGCATCTCCGACGTGGTGCTGTTCGCGATTTCGCTGGCCGCCGACGTGCTCGTCGTCGCCACGCCCGAGCCGACGTCGCTGACCGACGCCTACGCCACCATCAAGGTGCTGGCCACGCAGCAGGACCGCCGCCACGTGGGCCTGGTCGTCAACCAGGCGAACCGCGTGGGCGAGGGCAAGCTGATCTGCGGGCAGTTGCAGCAGGTGCTGCAGCGCTTCGTCGGGCCGACCCCGGGCCATACCTTCCGTCTCGAACTCTTCGGCGAGGTCAAGTCCGACCAAGCCGTGAAGCAGGCGGTACTGAAGCGCCAGCTGATGCTGGAGCACTATCCCGGCTGCGACGCGGCCCAGGCCATCAGGGCGCTCGCGAGCAAGTTGCTTGGCTGAAGCGCCTGCCACCGCTTTCGAGTGGATTGGTGGCGAGGCGCGGGTGCGCGAACTCGTCGACCGCTTCTACGACCTGATGGACCTGGAGCCGGCCTACGCGCGTCTGCGCGCCGCGCATGGCGACGCGCTGGACGGCTCGCGCGATAAGCTGTTCTGGTTCCTGTGCGGCTGGCTGGGTGGCCCCGACCACTACATCAGCCGCTTCGGCCACCCGCGTCTGAAGGCGCGGCACATGCCGTTTCGCATCGGCATCGCCGAGCGTGACGAGTGGCTGGCCTGCATGGGCCAGGCCATGCAGGAGACCGGGGTGGACCCGGCCCTGCAGGCCCGGCTGGCCGAGTCCTTCACAGGCACGGCCGACTGGATGCGTAACGTTTAGGGCCTGTTGGCGTTACGGCGCGGCCTACTGCCGTAGTGTTAACAGGCCCTAGTCCAGGCGGAACGCGAAGTCCTGCTGGAACACCGCGTCGCCCTGGCATTGGTAGCCGGCCAGCGCAGATTCAACGGAGCGCTGCAACGAGCGCTTGGTCTTGCTGTCCAGCGCGCCTTGCGTCACGCGGAAGTCGCTGCCCACGACCCGGCCACCGCGCACGGTGGCGAGCACCTGCAGCACGGCTTCGCCGCTCCAGTTCAGTGCCGGTAGTTCAGGCTTGGGCATCACGGAGCAGACCGCGCCGGGGGTCAGGACCTGCGGCTTGGTGCCCTGCTGCGGCGCCACCGTGGTTGTGGTCGTCGGCCCCGTGGCGACCAGCGGCCCGGCGTCGGGGCGCATGGGCACGGTGCTGATGATCGGATCCTGCGCGATGACTACTTCGATGGGGTCGGGCACGGGGATGGGCTGCGGAGGATTCAGCGTCGGCTGCGCTGCGCGCACATGCTCGATGGGTGGGGGCGGCTTTTGCACATCGGGTGGCAGGGTCTTGACCGGAGTCACTTCCCGGATGCGAGGCGACGTGTTGATCAACCCGGCGCTCAGCGCGTAAATACCGGCCAGGTGAAGGGCGACAACCAGACCGATGCCCACGTAGCTCTTGGGCTGGGGCGCACGGTCGGAATAGGCGTGGGACAGGTTCATGGGGCTCTCCTCTGCAGCGGTTGGGAAACCATGGGCCGCGCTGGCGGCGGCTTGACCCCAGGCTACTGCGCTCCGGCAAGGCGGGTCAATGGTGACTTTGCCCGTCGGCCGCGCGCGACGTGCGACAGAGTGCACGCCGCCCCGTCAGTGCTGCGTCAGCCCGTTCCAGTCAGCAGCACGATGAGGGCGCCGGCGCCGCCGTCGCTGCCACGCGCCTGCACGAAGGCCAGCACCTCGTTCTTCTGCACCAGCCAGCGGCGCACGCGGCCCTTCAGCACGGGTTCGCGGCCCGGCGAGCCATGCCCCTTGCCGTGCACCACGCGCACACAGCGCAGGCCGCGCCGGTTGCTTTCGTGGACGAAATGGCTGAGCGCCTCGCGTGCGCCGTCGCGGCGCAGGCCGTGCAGGTCGAGCTGGCCCTGCAAGGCCCAATGGCCGCGGCGCAGCTTGCGCACCACTTCGACGGAGATGCCCTCGCGGCGAAAGCTCAGCGTTTCGTCGGTGTCGAGCAGCGTGTCGACGTCGATCTCGTCGGACAGTGCCTGCAGCATCACGGCGCGCTCATCGGCCTCGCGCTGGCGCGGCTCGGGGGGCGGGGGCTCCAGGTCATGCAGCACACGCTCGACGTGGCGCAGCGGCGTGATCGGGCCCACAGTGAGCTCGAAGACGCGCCGCTCCTGCTCGGCCAGGCGCAGCGCTGCCGCCACGCGCTCGCGTTCCATCTCGGCAACCTGCCGCGCCGCCGCCAGCGCGCGCGCCAGCGGCTTGAGGTCGGCGAAGCTGCGGACCCGCTTGCTCACAGCAGGCCCCGCTCAGCGAAAGAGACGACTTCGCCCGCACCGACGATGAAATGGTCGACCACGCGCACGTCCACCAGCGCCAGCGCCTGGCTGAGGTGCTTGGTCAGGATCTCGTCGGCGCGCGAGGGCTCGGCCACGCCGCTCGGGGGGTTGTGCGCCAGGATGGCCGCACCGGCGCCCAGTGCCAGCGCGCGCTTGACGACTTCGCGCGGGTGCACGGTCGTGTGGCTCAGGGAGCCGTGGAACAGCGTCTCCATCGCGATCAGCTTCAATTGAGCATCGAGAAAGAGCACCGCAAACACCTCCTGCCCCAGCCCGCCGAGCTGCAGCCGCAGATAGGTCTTGACCGTGTCGACATCGCTCATCGCCGGCTTTTCGACCAGCTGCTGGCTCAGCGAGCGCCGGGCAATCTCCAGCACGGCGGCAATCTCCGCGCGCTTGGCCGGCCCGATGCCCTTGACCTTGCCGAGGTCCTGCACGCTGGTCGCCAGCAGCCCCGCCCAGCCGCCAAAGCGGTCCAGGATCTGCTGCGCGAGCTGCAGCACGGTCGTACCCTGGATGCCGGTACGCAGCAGCAGCGCCAGCAGCTCCGCGTCCGCCAACGCCTGGGGGCCGCGTGCGAGCAGCTTCTCGCGCGGGCGGGCATCGGGGGGCAGGTGAGTCAGCGGCATAAAATCGGCAGTCTAGCCAAGCGCTCCCCCACCTCTCTCGAATGAACCCCATCCAGGCCGGCTCCTTCCTCACGCTGCATTACCGGCTCTCGGGCCCGGACGGCGCCGACATCGTCAACACCTTCGACGACAAGCCCGCCACGCTGTCGCTCGGCGCCGGCCAACTGTCGCCGGCCATCGAGGCGCGCCTGATCGGCCTGCCCGAGGGTGCGCACGAGCGCTTTCAGCTCGCACCCGGCGAGGCCTTCGGTGAGCGCAACCCCGAGATGCTGCAGCGCGTGAAGCTCACGCTGCTGCGCCAGCTGGGCGACCCGGACGAGGTCTACAACGTCGGTGACGTCGTGCAGTTCCCGGGCCCAGACGGGCAGGGCGGCTATGCCGGCGTCGTGCGCGAACTCGGCGACGAAGCGCTGCTGTTCGACTTCAACCATCCGCTTGCTGGCCAGCCGGTCAGCTTCGAAGTCCAAGTGATCGGGGTGCTGTGATGAATGCTGTCGTGCATCCCCAGGAAGTGCTGCTGGCCGAACCGCGCGGTTTTTGCGCCGGTGTGGACCGCGCCATCGAGATCGTCGAGCGGGCGCTTGTCAAGTTCGGCTCGCCCATCTACGTGCGCCACGAGATCGTCCACAACACCTACGTCGTCAACGACCTCAAGTCGCGCGGCGCCATCTTCATCGAGGACCTGGCCGACGTGCCGGCCGGCGCCACGCTGGTGTTCAGCGCCCACGGCGTCAGCCAGGAGGTGCGCCGCGAAGCCGCCGCTCGTGGCTTCAACGTGTTCGACGCGACCTGCCCGCTGGTCACCAAGGTCCACGTCGAAGTGGCCAAGCTGCACCGCGAGGGCTATGAATTCATCATGATCGGCCACAAGGGCCACCCCGAGGTCGAGGGCACGATGGGCCAGCTGTCCGAAGGTATCTACCTCGTGGAGGATGTCGAGGACGTGGCCAAGGTGTCGGTGAACAACCCGAGCAAGCTCGCCGTCGTCACGCAGACCACGCTGAGCGTGGACGACGCTGCCGAGATCCTCGCCGAGGTGAAACGCGTCTTCCCGCAGGTCCGCGAGCCCAAGAAGCAGGACATCTGCTACGCCACGCAGAACCGCCAGGACGCTGTCAAGGTGCTGGCGCCGCAGGTCGACGTGGTCATCGTCGTCGGCAGCCCCACCAGCTCCAACAGCAACCGCCTGCGCGAGCTGGCCGAGCGGCTGGGCACGCCGGGCTACATGGCCGATGCGGCCGAAGACCTGCAGCCCGAGTGGCTGGAGGGCCGCGCCCGCGTGGGGCTGACGGCGGGTGCGTCGGCGCCCGACGTGCTGGTGCAGGCCGTCATCGACCGCCTGCGCGCGTTGGGTGCCACGACGGTGCGCAGCCTGCCCGGCGTGGAAGAGCACGTGCGTTTCCCGCTGCCCATGGGCCTGGGCGACAAGTCCATGGCCGAGGTGAGTGCGTCGCGATCCTGACGCCGGTGTCTCAAGCACACGGCGGCGCTGACATCGGCGCCGTTTTTGTATTCGATTTCTGAAAGACCGACATGCTCGACATCACCCAGCTGCGCAAGGACCTCGACGCCGTCGTCGAGCGCCTGAACGCGCGCAAGAGCCCCCAGCCCTACCTCGACGTGGAGCGCTTCAAGGCACTCGAAGGCGAACGCCGTTCGGTGCAGATGCGCACGGAGGAATTGCAGGCGCGCCGCAACGCGCTGTCCAAGCAGATCGGCATGGCCAAGGGCAAGGGCGAAGACGCCTCGGCGCTGATGGCCGAGGTCGGCAGCATCCCCGACGAACTGAAGGCCGGCGCTGAGCGCTTGGACGCCATCCAGCTCGAGCTGAACACCATGCTCATGGGCGTGCCCAACCTGCCTGATGCCAGCGTGCCTGCGGGCTCTGACGAGCACGGCAACGTCGAAGTCCGCCGCTGGGGCGCACCCCGCACCTTCGACTTCGAGGTGAAGGACCACGTCGACCTCGGCGCCCCGCTGGGCCTGGACTTCGAGATGGGCGCTCGCCTCTCGGGTTCGCGCTTCGCTTTCATGAAAGGCCCCGCCGCCCGCCTGCACCGGGCGCTTGCGCAGTTCATGCTCGATGTGCAGACGGCCGAGCATGGCTACACCGAGTGCTACACGCCGTACATCGTCAACCGCGAGATCCTCGAAGGCACTGGCCAGCTGCCGAAGTTCAAGGAAGACATGTTCTGGGTGCTGCGCGGCGGCGACGAAGAGCAGGTCGAGCAGTACCTGATCTCCACCTCGGAAATCTCGTTGACCAACACCGTGCGCGAGAGCGTGCTCAAGCCCGAAGAGCTGCCCATCAAGCTGACGGCGCACAGCCCCTGCTTCCGCTCGGAAGCCGGCTCGGCCGGCCGCGACACGCGCGGCTTGATTCGCCAGCATCAGTTTGACAAGGTCGAGATGGTGCGCATCGAGCACCCCGACAACAGCATGGCCGCGTTGGAAGAGATGACCGGCCACGCCGAGGCCGTGCTGCAGAAGCTCGGCCTGCCTTACCGCACCGTGCTGCTGTGCAGTGGCGACATGGGTTTCGGCTCGACCAAGACCTACGACCTCGAGGTGTGGCTGCCGGCGCAGAACACCTTCCGCGAGATCAGCTCCTGCTCGAACATGGGCGCCTTCCAGGCCCGCCGCATGCAGGCGCGCTTCAAGAACGCGCAAGGCAAGAATGAGTTCGTGCACACGCTGAACGGGTCAGGTCTTGCGGTGGGTCGCACGCTCGTCGCAGTTCTTGAAAATTATCAGAACGCAGACGGCAGCATCACGGTGCCGGAGGCGCTGCGCCCCTATGTCGGTGGCGTCGACACCCTGCGCGGCTGAGGCGAAAAAGCCTGGCTATAATCTTGGGCTCAGCTCGCACCAGATTCCGGAGAGGTGGCAGAGTGGTTGAATGTACCTGACTCGAAATCAGGCGGGCGGTAACGCCTCGGGGGTTCGAATCCCCCCCTCTCCTCCAAGACAGTGATTCACAACGAATCATGTCCGATCAGGCCCCTAAGTGAATCAACCACTTAGGGGCTTTTTCTTTGTCCGGACGGCTCAGGACCACGCTTACAGCGCACCGGCAACCGGGGCACATTTCGGGGAACGTTTCGGCACGACCGTGGCAAACCGGGGCACGCTGCCCCCGGTCAGCCAGGGCAACCGGGACACCACTGTTCCCCAACGGACCGGGACACCGGGACACGACATGCCGACCCTGACTGAAGCCGCGTGCAAAAACACCACCTGCCCGCCCGAGCTGAAGCGCAAGCGGCTGTCTGATGGCGCCGGCCTGTACCTGGAGATCGCGCCCAACGGCTCGAAGCGCTGGTTCTGGAAGTTCTACCCGGACGGTAAGGAATCCCGCATGGCGCTGGGCAGCTATCCGGACGTGAGCCTGAAGTCAGCGCGCGCTGCGCGAGACGAAGCCCGCAAGACCCGGCAGGCCGGCGTGAACCCAGTACAGAAGCGCCTGGCCGAGAAGATCGTCAGCGGCACCGCCACGGCCACCACCTTCGAGGCCGTCGCCCGCGAGTTCCATGCGCTCAAGGCCGACACCTGGAGCCCGAGCCACGCGGACAAGTGGCTGCGCTCCAGCGAGAACCACCTGTTCCCGCACCTGGGCACGCTGCCGCTGGACGGCATCAAGGCCCCAGCGCTGCTGGCAGTGCTGAAGAACGCCGAGGCCAAGGGCATCCTGAGCACGGCGCAGGATCTGCTGTCGATGGCGGGCCAGGTGTTCCGCTACGGCGTGCAGACCGGCCGCTGCGAGCGCAACCCGGCCGCCGATCTGCGCGGCGCTCTCAAGCCCCATGTGCCCGAGAACTTCGCGGCCATCGTGGAACCGGCAAAGGCGGGCGAGTTGCTGCGCGCCATCGATGCCTACACCGGCCAGCCCACCACCCGCGCCGCGCTGATGCTGGCAGCCCTGATCTTTCAGCGGCCTGGCAACGTGCAGGCCATGCATTGGGCCTGGCTGGACCTGGACGCGGCGCTGCTCACCATCCCGGCCGCTTCGATGACGCGCACGGCCCACGGCAAGCTCAACGGCCGGCCGCACCTGGTGCCCCTGTCCACGCAAGCCCTGGCCCTGCTGCGCGCCCTGCAGCCGCTCACCGGCCATGGCGTCTACGTGTTCCCGTCTGCCCGCACCGGCGAGCGCCCCATGAGCAACGGCACCATGAACGCCGCGCTGCGCCGGCTGGACTTCTCAGGCGATGAGCATGTGGCCCACGGCTTCCGGGCGATGGCGCGCACGATGATGGCCGAGATCATCCCGGGCATCGACCCCGAGGTCATCGAGGCCCAGCTAGCGCACGGCAAGAGCGGCCCGCTCGGGTCAGCCTACGACCGCGCCGAGTACATGGCGCAGCGGCGCGTAATGATGCAGACGTGGGCGGACTATCTCGACCAGTTGAAGGCGGGGGCGAAAGTGTTCGAGTTCAAGGCCGCGTGAGTCACGGTCAGAATCGGTTAGACCGCGCCTAGGCTGATCACCGACACCCCGTTTCCCTGACGGGCTGGCGCGGCCCTCTCTCAGGGCGCGCGAGGGCGCATGACAACGAAGGTTAGGAGTGAGCGGGAGATTCTCTGGCGGCTCGCTGAACAGCGCAGCCAGATGGCTGATGAGCTTCTGTGGTTGCTTGGCCGGTCGCTGCAATGTGTACAAGCTGGGCTTAATGGCCAAGGGCCGTATGACGTTGAACCGCACGATGACGCTGAACCTGTGGGCCGCCTCTTCTTGAGGGCGCGTTTCAAAGCAGAGGCGCAAGTTCAATGCGATCCAGATGCAGCGGAGGGGCGGTCTATCGATGCGGTGGTTAGCAACGAGCTTTTCTGCCTTCAAGATTCGTTGGTACTCTTCGCGCGGCAGTGCACCCAGGAATCGGCTCAGCTCTCGCAAATGGCAGCGAAGGTTCGACGCGGGCGCCGGAAGGTTGTTCCCGCCAGTTCCATGAACGCCCTAGTTGCGGCCCTCTTGGGCATCAAATACAGCGGGCCGACGACAAAGAAGCCAGTACGGCGCCCCGGGCGCCCACTCCGCATCAATATGACCGACGACGCGATCCTTCGTGCCGTGGAGGCGGGGAAAGCAACCGGAGAACGTACGGAGCGGCGGGTTCTGGAGCGCCTTGCCAAGCAGGCCCTGACGGAAGAAGGCAAGCACACGGCTGGAAGCCGAGTTCGTGAGATTGCAGACAACTTGAAGAGGTGCCTTGCGGCTTTTCGAGCGAAGCAGTCTGGTGCAAAACGCATCGGCTAATTGTGCGAATTGGAGGTCGGGATTCCGACCACCATGTCAGCGGAAATTGCGCTCATCCAACCACGAGGGCGCACGATGCAGCCAATTCAACCCGAAGCCCGCCGCGCAGTCTCGCGCAGCGTCCAGCCACTCAACGTACTTGAACTGCCCGACGCATTGCTGCGGCTGGAAACGCTGGCGCTGGCAGCCGGTATGTCCGTCGCGACGCTGTATCGAAAGGCGGCAACCGGTGAGCTGCCACTGGTCAAGATCGGCAAGCGCTGCACTCGCGTGCGGTCCGCTGATGCGCGGGCGTTCATTGCAGCCCAAGGGGATGCGCAATGACCGCCCCGCTGCACGCCACCCCGCCCGAGCGCGTCGCGGCCTTGCACGCCATCCGCGATCGCCATCGCGGTGACACGTCGGCCACCGGCGCGGCGCGGCTGCTGGACGCCATGCAGACCCTGGCGCACGTCACCACTTTTGAGGCGTCGCGCTATCTCGACCTCTACGACCCTCGCGCCCGCAAGCTGAACTTGGTCCAGCAGGGCCACCGGGTGCTGACGACCTGGAGCACGGTGCAGACCGAAAGCGGCGAGCGGCATCGCGTGGGGGTCTATTCGCTGGTGCGGGGCGCGCAATGAGGCCCGTCACCAAGACAGAAGCCCCGGCCGTTGGCGCGGCGCAGGGCTTCGGTGAACTGACTTCTATCGACACCCCGGATTGTGCCGAGGCCGTGCCGGCGCTGCCACTGTCGACCATCAAGGACGAGGCCCGCATGGACTCGCGGCTGCTGGCCGAGGCGCTGGCGCTGCAGCATCGCAGCGTGTTCAAGCTGGTGAGCGACAACCGGGCCGACTTCGCGGCGCTGGGTAAGGTGCGATTTGAAATCGCAGCTTCGCCCGACAGTGCCACCGGCCAGGCGAGCAAGTTCGCGCTGTTGAATGAGGACCAGTGCTATCTGCTGCTCACCTACAGCCGCAACACCGAGCGGGTGCGCGGGCTCAAGCTGCGGCTGGTGCAGGCTTTCCGCGAGGCTCGCAACGCGGCCGAGGTGCGGCGCAGCGAGTACCTGCCCGGCTATCACCAGTTGCATGACGACATTCATGCGCTGGCGGCCGGCTCGCCCAATGAGCGCTTCGTTCACCTGAACGTCAACAAGCTGGTGAACCGCACGGCGGGCCTGGACGCGGGCGAGCGCAGCAGCGCACCCTTGCCCAAGCTGGCGGCGGTGATCCTGGCGCAGAACCTGGCGGCGCGGGCCATGCGCAGCGCGGGAGACCACCACGAGGGGTTTGCGCGGGCCAAGGTGGCGCTGCACTCGCTGCAGAACCTGCTGCAACTTGCCGGGTTTGGCGGCAATGAGGCGTGACCGCGCCGGCCAGCGCAAAGGCGATCTGGGGCGCGTGCCGGCCGCGTTCGTGGCCTTGCCCTGGTCGGTGCTGGACAGCGGCGCCTATGCCTCTCTGAGCGCCACGGACAAGGCCCTGCTGGTCGAGATCGCGCGCCAGTCCCTCAGGGACAACAACGACCGTTTGCTGGCGAGCCGGGCCTATCTGGCCGGGTGGGGCTGGGAGTCTGCCGACACCATCCACCGGGCGACTCAGAACCTGCTGGCGGCCGGCCTGATTCACCAGACCGTGCAGGGCCACCGACCCAGCAAGGCGAGTTGGTTCGCGCTGACCTGGTATCTGCTGGACCCGCACCCAGGCTATGACTCCGGCGCGGCGGCGACGTTCGTGCGCGGGAGCTATCTGTGGCCACGCCTGAACCGGCGGCGCGGCGCCAGCCACCGAAGCGGACCACGATTGTTGGCGCCGACACCTTGTCGCTGCGGGACAGGCCCAGGAGCGCCTGGCCACCGTCCTCGGCGAACAAGCCGTCGCTTGAACCAACTGCTTGCACCCCAAGTGCAGGCAGCATGACGCGCCGCGACAAGCCGTCGGTGGCTGGCCGGGATGCGGGTGCGCGCAATTGCGCAGGTAAAGGAGGAGGGCCGCGCAGCGGGCCGGAGGACTGAGCCCGGACTCAAACAGTCCTGAGGACTGTTTGTGCCTGGCGAAGGATCGGGCCTCTGGCCCGAGCAACGGAGCAATTGCGTGCGCCCGCGTCCCGGCTCAATCCGATCTTTGCAAGCGAGAGAAAGGCGCTCGCGGTGGAAAGGCGAACGAGATTCCCGCCCTCAGCGCCGCAGCTCCACCTCAACCTTCACCCCCGCCGCGCCCGCGTTTGTCCACATCCAGCAATGCGCCGGTTCGGCGTCGAAGCGCTGGCGGCCCTGCGCGCGGTCGGCTTGTTCCAGGCGGGCGGCGTAGACGACCTTCTTGCCTTGGTGGACATGGATGTTGAAGGCGAGCGGGGCCGACGCCTCGAACGACCACTGAATGTGGCTGCGCAGCGGCAGCTTGCCGCAGACCTCCAGCACCTCCTTGGCCGCAAGCGTGGTGGCGTGGGCAAAGCGGCCCTCGGGTGTCCAGGCGATGTCCAACACCTGGGCGGCCGCGAGAACGGGGCCGGTGACGGCGGCTAGGCAGAGCAGGGCGAGCGTTTTCATCGAATGGGCCTGAAGTTCGGAGAGCTTGATCTTGGCCGCGGCAAGGTCGGCCTTGCGGGGATTCATGGCGTCAGTGGCCCGCGTGGCCATGGGGTTTGCGCACCTGCACCTCGACGTCGGTCGGGCGGGAGGCAGAGGCCGGCGCGGCCGGCGCGCTCGGTGCTGGTGGCGCGTCGCCCACCTCGCGGGCCAGCGTGCCCGCCGGATGCTCGAACCAACCCGGGTCGCTGTAGTCCCCGCGCTTCAGCCCGCGCCTGACCTTGAGCATGCTGAACATGCCACCCATCGCGACCGGGCCGAACGGCCCCTCGCCGGCCATCATCGGCGCGGTGTTTTCGGGCAGCGGCATGGCCATCTCGGTCATCTCGTGCATGCCGTTCTGGCCCATGGCCATGTAGCCGGGCACGAGCTTGCGGATCTTGGCTTCCAGGTCGCTGGCATCCACGCCCAGCATGGTCGGCACGTTGTGGCCCATCGCGTTCATCGTGTGGTGGGCCTTGTGGCAGTGGAAGGCCCAGTCGCCTTCCTCGTCGGCGATGAATTCCAGCTGGCGCATCTGGCCGACGGCGATGTCGGTCGTCACCTCGGGCCAGCGCGCGCTCTTGGGCACCGGGCCGCCGTCGGTGCCGGTGACCTCGAACTCATGCCCGTGGATGTGGATGGGGTGGTTGGTCATCGTCAGGTTGCCGACGCGGATGCGCACGCGGTCGCCCTGGCGCGCCACCAGCGGCGCGATGCCGGGGAAGACGCGGCTGTTCCAGCTCCACAGGTTGAAGTCCAGCATCGTCATGATCTTGGGCGTGGCGCTGCCGGGCTCGATGTCGTAGGCGTTGAGCAGGAAGGCGTAGTCGCGGTCGACCTCGGCGATGTGCGGGTGCTTGGCCTTGGGGTGCGTGATCCACAGGCCCATCATGCCCATGGCCATCTGCACCATCTCGTCGGCATGCGGGTGGTACATGAAGGTGCCGGGGCGGCGGGCGATGAACTCGTAGACCCAGGTCTTGCCGGGCGGGATGGGCGGCTGCGTGAGGCCGGTCACGCCGTCCATGCCGTTGGGCAGGCGCTGGCCGTGCCAATGCATGCTGGTGGCCTCGGGCAGGCGGTTGGTGACGTAGAGGCGCACGCGGTCGCCCTCGACGACCTCGATGGTCGGCCCCGGGCTCTGGCCGTTGTAGCCCCACAGCCTGGCAGTGAAGCCGGGCGCCATCTCGCGCACGACGGGCTCGGCGACGAGGTGGAACTCCTTGACGCCTGCGTTCATGCGCCAGGGCGCCGTCCAGCCGTTCAGCGTGACGACCGGGTTGTAGGGCCGGCCGGTGGGCGGCACGAGCGGGGCCTGCGTGTCGGGCGAGGTCTGGATGACGGGCTCGGGCAGGGCGGCCATGGCCACTTTGGAGACGGCGGCGAGTGTGGTCGCGCCGAGGAGTGAACGTCGGTTGAACATGATCGGTACTCCGGGTTCAGTGGGCAGCGGCGTTAGGCGGGGCAGTGGGGCCCTGAGGAAGCATGGGTGTGACGCTGCCGACGAGGGCCTGGTCCAGGTCGGCCTGCGCGAGCCAGAAGTCGCGCAGCGCCTCCTGCGCGGCGCTGACAGCGGCGACCTGCGCGCGCGCGTCGGCCAGCAGTTCGAAGACGCCGATCAGCATGCTGTTGTAGCGCAGCAGTTGCTCGTCGGCGACGCGCCTGGCCAGCGGCATCAGCTCGTCGCGGTGCAGGCGCGCGATGTCGAAAGCGCTGCGGTACAGGCCGTGGGCCTCGCGCACTTCGGAGCGGGCGCGAATGGCCGTGTCCGCCGCCTCGTGCGCGGCCTGGCGGGCCAGCGCTTCGGCGCGGGGCAGCGGGCCGGGGCCGAACAGCGGCAGCTCCAGCGCGACCTCCCAGCCGCGTTGCGTCGGCTGCTCGTTGGACGAGTTGCGCACCGTGCCCAGCTCCAGCATGGAGACGAACCGCGTCGTGCGCGCGAGGTCGGTCTGGCGCGCGGCCTGCTCCAGCGTCAGGCGGGCGGCCTGCACGTCCAGGCGCTGCGACAAGGCCAGTGCTTCGAGGTCCGCCGGTTCGCGCGGCGCGGCGGGCAGCTCGGGCAGGCATTCGTGCAGGCGCAGCGGCGTGCCGTCCTCCAGGCCAAGCAGGCGCACGAGGCGTTCGCGCGCAGCCATGCGCTGCTGTTCGGCACGCCCGAGCGCCAGTCGCGCTTCGGCCTCGAAGGCTTGTTCGCGCGCACGCGTCAGCGCATTGAAATTGCCGGCGGCCTGCATGCGCGCGGCCAGCTCGGCGCCGGCCTCGGCGGCCTCCATCACCTGCTGGCGATAACGCAGCGTCTCCTCGGCAGACACGGCGCGCACCCAGGCGCGGCGGGTGTCAGCGGCCAGGGTCAGCACGTCGGCGGCGGCCTGCTGCTGCTCGGCCTGCAGGCGGCGCTGCTCGGCGGCGCGCACGAGGGGCAGCGTCAGCAGCCGGGCGAGGTCGACATGCCAGCCGCGCTCCAGCTCCACCTCGCTGCCGCGCGTGAGGCGGCTGAAGCGAAAGCCCGGGTTGGGCAGGTGGCCGGCATCGGCCACTTCGGCGGCCGTCACGCCCAGGCGGGCGAGCCGGGCCTGCAGCGCGCGAGTGTTCTGCAGCGCGAGTTGCACTGCGGCGTCGGCGGACAAGGGCTCGCGCAGCCGCTCGGCCAGCGCCTCGGGCGGCAGGGTCTGGTCAGCCAGCGGCTGGTGGGTGTGCGGCTCGGTCAGCCGGTTGACGTCGGCCAGCGGCGCGCCGGGGTCGACGCTGGCGCAACCCGTGAGGGTCAGCGCGAGCAGCAGCGGCAGCGCCACATTGGTGGAGAAAGGGGGCATACAACAAGCCTCTCGGGGCAGGGCGAGAACCAAGCCCGCCGGCAGTGAAGGCGGCGGGCAGCGGGAGACGAGAGGCTCAGGCCCGGGGAGGCGGGTCGGGCAGGGGCGGCACGACGCTCGCCCAGGGCTTGGCAGGCGCGAGCGCCACACGCTCGGCGGGCGCCGTGGTGACGGCGCTCAGCACCAGCACCGGTGGCGGCGCGGCCGCCAGGCAGCAGGGCGCGCAGAGCTTGCAGGGCTTGGCGGCGTGGTCGTGCGCATCGCCATGGCCGGCGCTGTGTTCATGGCCGGCATGCTGCTCCTGCGTCACTGGCGGCGGCTCGCAACTCAACTGACCGGCCGCGAGCAGGCTGCGCAGAGGCAGCAGCACGAGCAGCAGACAGAGGACGAGGAAGCGGCCGGGGCGACGCATGGGCTGCACTTTAGCTTTGCTGCAGCGACGACTGGTCGGCCACGCCAGAAACAACAAGGCCCCGGACTTGCCGAGGCCTTGAATCGGATGATGCAGCGCTTGCCTAGACCAGACCCTGCTTCGACGCCAGCACCGCCGCTTCCGCGCGGCTGGAGACGTTGAGCTTCTTGTAGATGCTCTTGATGTGGTCGTTGACCGTGAACCACTTGATGCCCATCAGGTTCGCGATCTCCTTGATCGTGAAGCCCTTGCTCAGGTAGGTCAGCACTTCGCTTTCGCGGGGCGTCAGGCGCTCCCACTCGGGCGGTGGGTCCAGCGCGACGTTGCGGCTGTTGCTGAAGGGCGCGTGCGACGACGACAGCGAGCCGAAGCCCGAGTTCAGCGGCATGGTGCCGCTGTCGCCGGTCGGCGCCGGGCGGAAGTGCGACAGCAGGCGGCGCGCAATGGCCGGTGACAGCGGTGGCTGGCCGCGCACGATGCGCTGCAGCTCTTCCACCAGCACTTCGAAGCGGTCTTCTTTCAGCAGATAGCCATCAGCGCCGCATTGCAGCGCGGGGAAGAGGTGGTCATCATCGGAGTAGAGCGTCGTGACGATCTTCAGCGACGGGGAGCCGGTGAGTTCGGTGAGGAACTCCATGCCGTTGCCGTCGGGCAGTTCGAGGTCGACGAGGATGAGCTTGAAGCCGCTCTCCGGTGCGCTGCTGGTGAGCTTGGCCACCTGGCGGCGTGCGTTCTCGAGATCGCCTACCTCGGTGATCTCCATCGCATCGCTGAAGCTCTCTCGCACCACGCGGCACAGGAAGCTGCGGGCGACGGGGTTGTCTTCGATGATGAGGACTTTGACGGTCATGGCGGGAGAAGCACGGTGGCTGTCGAATCGACCGACGAATGTAGCGCACGCCTCTTGGCCGCAAGGGGCGAGACTGCGGGGGGCGACGCCCCCCTTTCAGGCTTCACACATTGGTAAGAACTACCTTGCCCACGACCCCCCGAGCGGCCATGCGCGCGAAGGCGACGGGCAGCTGTTCCAGCGGCAGCACGCGGTCCAGCACGGGCTTGATCTTGCCGGCGGCGTACCACGCGGCCAGCTCGCCGAGCATCTTGGCGTTGCGGCCCGGTTCGCGCTTGGCGAACTCGCCCCAGAACACGCCGACGAGGGACGCGCCCTTGAGCAGCGCGAGGTTCAGCGGCAGCGAGGGAATGGCGCCCTGCGCGAAGCCGATGACGAGGTAGCGGCCGCGCCAGGCGATGGAGCGGAAGGCCGCCTCGGCCAGGTCGCCGCCGACGGGGTCGTAGACGACGTTCGGGCCCTTGCCTTCGGTCAAAGTCTTCAACTCGTCACGCAGGTTCTGCGTCGTGTAGTTGATGGTCGCGTCGGCGCCCAGGGCCTTGCAGGCTTGGCACTTCGCGTCGCTGCTCGCAGCAGCGATGACGCGCGCGCCGGCCGCTTTGGCGATCTGGATGGCCGCCGTGCCGACGCCACCGGCCGCGCCGAGGATGAGCACCGTCTCGCCGGCCTGCAGCGCGGCGCGGTCGATGAGCGCGTGGTGGCTGGTGGCATAGGTGCAGATGAAGGCGGCGGCGTCCTCGAAAGTGAAGGCGTCCGGCAGCGGCATGGCCAGCGCGGCGGAGATGCAGACCTCGGTGGCGAAGCCGCCCAGCCCGCCGAAGGCCGCGACGCGCTGGCCGATGGCAAAGCCTCTCACCCCTTCGCCCACCTCGCTGACGATGCCTGAGAACTCCGTGCCCGGCACGAAGGGCAGGGGCGGCTTCATCTGGTACTTGTTCTGCACGATGAGCAGGTCGGGAAAGTTCAGGCTGGCGGCCTTGATCTGCACGCGGATCTGGCCGGGGCCAAGGGCCGGCGGAGGCAGTTCCCGCAACTGCAGGGACTCGACGCCCACCGGGTTTTCGCAGACCCATGCCTTCATCGCCATCTCCTTTGAATTTGAGGCGGCCATGATAGGAATTCGAAGGGCTTACACCCGGTCTCCGAGGTGACGCCTTCCCTACAATTGGCCGCCATGCGCATCCTGATTTCCAACGACGACGGCTACCTCGCTCCCGGCCTTGCCGCCCTGGTCAAAGCCTGCGAGGGCCTCGGCGAGATCGACGTCATCGCTCCCGAGCAAAACGCCAGCGGCACGTCCAACTCGCTGACGCTGAACCGCCCACTCAATGTGTACCGTGCCGCCAACGGGTTCCGTTACGTCAGCGGCACGCCGTCGGACGGCGTGCACCTCGCGCTGAGCGGGTTGCTGGGCTACCGGCCTGACCTAGTCGTCTCCGGCATCAACAACGGCGCCAACATGGGCGACGACACGCTGTATTCCGGCACCGTCGCCGCTGCGACGGAGGGTTATCTTTTCGGCATCCCGTCCATCGCCTTCTCGCAGGTCGAGAAGGGCTGGGGCGATCTCGACGCGGCCGCGCGCGTCGCACGCAGCGTCATCGAGCAGGTGCTGCAGGGCGGCCTGGGCCAGGCCTTCCTGCTCAACGTCAACATCCCGAACCGGCCGAATGCCGACACGCTGCCGCGCCGCATCACGCGGCTGGGCCGGCGCCACTCCAGCGAGTCCGTCATCGAGCAGATCAACCCGCGCGGCGAAACGATCTACTGGATCGGCCCGGCCGGAGACGCCCGCGACGCCGGCGAGGGCACGGACTTCCACGCCACCAGCAACGGCCAGGTGTCGATTACGCCATTGCAGGTCGACCTCACCGAGCACGCCACCCTCGGCACGTGGGCGCAACGGCTGGGCCTTTGATGACAGGGCCCAAGCGCTTTCCGGCCAGCTTGAAATCGGCCACGGCACCGCAGCGCGAGCTGCTGATGCCGCAGCGCCATCTGCACCAGGCCACGGTCGACGCGGCTCGTCTGGCGCGGCCAAACGGCAAAAGTGCGGGCGCGGGAATGGACAGCAGCGCGGTGCGCCAGCGCATGGTGGGGCGCCTGCGTGCCGAGGGAAAGTTCGACGAGCAGGTGCTGGCCGCCATGGCAGCGGTGCCGCGCCACGAGTTCGTCGACAGCGCGCTGGCCGCCCAGGCCTATGAAGACACGGCCCTGCCCATTGGTCACGGCCAGACCATCTCCAAGCCCTCGGTCGTCGCCCACATGCTCGGCCTGCTGCTGGCCAGCGCCGGCGCCCGCCAGCGCGGCTCGCTCGGCCGAGTGCTGGAGATTGGCACCGGCTGCGGCTACCAGGCTGCCGTTATCGCCATGCTGGCGCGCCAGCTCACGTCCATCGAGCGGCTGCAGGCCCTGCATGACAAGGCCAAGTTGAACCTTCAGCGCGTCGTGCTGCCCCGCTCTCCGCGCCTCATCTGGGGCGATGGGCGCATCGGCCATTCCGCCAGCGGGCCGTTCGACAGCATCATCGCGGCCGCCGGTGGCGAGGACATTCCGCAGGCCTGGACGGAGCAGTTGGCACCGGGCGGCCGCCTCGTCGCACCCACGGCGGCGCGCGGGCGCGGGCAGGTGCTGGTGGTGCTGGATCACGTCGTTGAAGGCGGTGTCAGCCGGTGGGTGCGAAGCGAGCACGAGGCCGTGCTCTTCGTCCCCCTAAAATCTGGCGTCGTCTGACGGGCCGCTGGCGCACCGCGCCACACAATCCCGGCGGCCTCCAAGCTTCAGCCACACGATGCCCTCACGCCTGCGCTACCTCCTTATTCTTGTTCCCACCTCGCTGTTGCTCAGTGCTTGCAGCAGCGTTTCGCTGAACCAGGCGCCGGTGGAAGACCGCAACCCGACACCCGCCAAAATCGCAGCGCCAGTGCCGGAACCGGCGGCTTCCGCGCCGTTGGTTCCAGAGGTCAAGCTGTTGCCAGGCGCCGAGAACGCCGGCAAGCCGGGCTACTACACCGTCAAGCCGGGTGACGCGCTGATCCGCGTCGCGCTGGACAACGGCCAGAGTTGGCGCGACGTGGCCAAGTGGAACAGCCTGGAGAACCCCAACCGCATCGAAGTCGGCCAGGTGCTGCGCGTCGTGCCGCCTGGCGTCGATGCCGCTGCGGTGACGGCCAAGCCCATCGCGGGCGCTGGCAAGGTCGAGGCCCGCCCGCTGGATGCCAAGCCGCCAGTCGCCTCGGCCAGCGCCGCGTCTGCCGTCGCTCCTGTAGCCAAAGAGCCACCCAAGGAGTCAACCGGTTCCGACGACGACAACCTGGCTTGGGGCTGGCCGGTGTCGCAGCCGGTCAGCGCCGGTTTTGACGATCAGCGCAACAAGGGGCTGGACTTCGCCGGCAAGCCGGGCGATGCGGTGCTGGCTGTCGCAGATGGCCGCGTCGTTTACGCAGGTTCGGGCTTGCGCGGCTACGGCAACTTGGTCATCATCAAGCACAACAACACCTACCTGACGGCGTATGCCCACAACCGGGCGATGCTGGTCGAGCAGGACCAAGTCGTACGCAAAGGCCAGAGGATTGCCGAGATGGGTTCCACCGAGAGCGACACCGTCAAGCTGCACTTTGAAGTGCGCAAACTCGGCAAGCCCGTCGACCCGTCCAGGATCCTGCCTGCGCGCTGAGACAATCAGTTAGCGAACCAAACACTGCGGGCCAGCGAACACGTCATGAAACACGCTGTGCCCAAGTCCAACGGCCATGACGGCGCGGCCCGCGAGCCCGGCGTCATGCTGAGCATGAACGGCGGTACCGACATCGAGCCCGCCGCCGACGCCCCCGATGAAGACAGCCAGGCGCTGCGCAATATCGCCATTGGCAATGGTCACGAGGTGGAGGTGGGCAACGCGCTGCAGGCCTATCTGCGCGACATCCGCCGCACCCCGCTGCTGACGCCGCAACAGGAGTTCGACACGGCTGTGGCTGCC
Source organism: Roseateles sp. (assembly GCF_039929605.1). GTDB lineage: Bacteria > Pseudomonadota > Gammaproteobacteria > Burkholderiales > Burkholderiaceae_C > Pelomonas. The sequence continues at coordinate 37,993 of NZ_JBDSQX010000050.1, read as the reverse complement.
CGTGCGGGGGACTTCGATGCCCGCCAAGCCATGATCGAGCACAACCTGCGCTTGGTTGTCAGCATCGCCAAGAACTACCTCGGCCGCGGCCTGCCGATGAGCGACCTCATCGAGGAGGGCAACCTTGGCCTGATGCACGCGATCAGCAAGTTCGAGCCAGAGCGCGGTTTTCGCTTCTCGACCTATTCGAGCTGGTGGATCCGCCAGAGCATCGAGCGCGCGCTGATGCACCAGGCCCGCCTCGTGCGGCTGCCGGTGCACATCGTGCGCGAACTGAACCAGGTGCTGAAAGCACGACGCGCGCTCGAAGCGCTGCAAAGCGCCAACGGTGCCGAGCGCCGCGTGCGCGCCGAGGACGTGGCCCAGGCGCTGGGTCGGCCGGTCGACGAAGTGGCCGAATTGCTCGCCTACGCCGAACTGCCCAGCTCACTGGATTCACCGGTGGACCGCAACGGCGAGGGCGGCGAGTCCATGCTCGATCTCGTCGCCGACGACCATGCCATCGACCCGCTGGGCCTGCGCCTGTCACACGAGGTGGAGTTGCTGCTGCAGCACGGCCTCGCGAGCCTGAATGACCGCGAGCGCGAGGTGCTGGCCGGGCGCTACGGCCTGTCGGACCGCGAGCCCGAGACGCTGGACGTGCTGGCCATCCGCCTGAAGCTGACGCGCGAGCGCATCCGCCAGATCCAGATCGAGGCGCTGGCCAAGCTCAAGCGCAACATGATGCGTCACGGCGTGGATCGGGATTCGATCTTCTGAAGTCGGTGGGGCCGAGCGCAGGGCCGCCCCAAGCCGGCCCGCATCCCCTTGGGGGATCGCTCGCAGTATTCGGCGGGCGAGGGGCTCCAATCAGTGCCGGGATAATCCTGGCCCTATGAATCAGACGACAGATTGGCTCAAGGTCGAAAGCATCGAACTTGAGGCGCAGGGCGTGGCGCACAACGCCGAGGGCAAGGTGGTCTTCATCGACGGGGCCTTGCCGGGTGAGATCGTGAAGGCGCAGATCTCGCGGCGCAAGAACAACTGGGAGCAGGGCCAGCTCACCGAGATCAAGAAGGAAAGCCCGCTGCGGGTGACGCCGGGCTGCCCGCATTTCGGCCTGCACCCTGGCGCCTGCGGCGGCTGCACGATGCCGCATCTGCATGCCGGCGCCCAGGTGGCGGTGAAGCAGCGGGTCGTCGAGGACCAGCTCTGGCACCTCGGCAAGGTCAAGCCCGAAGTGCTGCTGCGGCCCATCGAGGGCCCGACCTGGGGCTACCGCTATCGCGCCCGTTTCTCGGTGCGCTACGTGCAGAAGAAGGGCACGGTGCTGATCGGCTTTCACGAGCGCAAGAGCCGTTACGTGGCCGACATGCAGGTCTGCAAGGTCGTGCCCAAGGTCGTCAGCGACCTGCTGATGCCGATGCGCGAACTGATCGCCGGCATGGCCGAGCGCGACCGCCTGCCGCAGATCGAGCTGGCCATGGGCGACGAGGTCATTGCGCTGGTGCTGCGCCACCTGAACCCGCTGCCAGAAGGCGACCTGGCGCTGCTGCGCGAATTCGCGACCCAGCACGGCGTGCAGTGGTGGTTGCAGTCCAAGGGGCCGGACACGGTCAAGCTGCTCGACGAGGGCGGCCCGCAGTTGGCCTACCGCCTGCCCGAGTTCGGCGTGACGATGCCGTTCAAGCCGACCGACTTCACGCAGGTCAACCCGCACATCAACACGACGCTGGTCGGCCGTGCGCTGCGCCTGCTGGCCGTCGAGCCGGACGAGCGCGTCATCGACTGGTTCTGCGGCCTGGGCAACTTCACGCTGCCGCTGGCCACCAAGGCGCGTGAGGTGCTGGGCATCGAGGGCAGCGAGACGCTGGTGGCCCGCTCGCGCGAGAACGCGGAGCTGAACGGCTTGGCGCACAAGACCAGCTTTGTCACGCGCAACCTGTTCGAGATGACGCCCGAACTGCTGGCGCTGGACGGCATTGCCGACCGCTGGCTCATCGACCCGCCGCGCGAAGGCGCCTTCGCGCTTGCCAAGGCCGTGGCGGACATTGCGCAGGACCCGTCGCTGGCGCCCGGCTGGACGCCGCCCAAGCGCATCGTCTACGTGAGCTGCAACCCGGCGACGCTGGCACGCGATGCCGGGCTGCTCGTCAATTTGGCAGGCTACCGCTGCACAGCTGCGAGCGCGGTGAACATGTTCCCGCACACGGCCCACGTCGAGTCCATTGCCGTCTTTGACCGCTGACCCTGCGGCTCGGCTCTCCGCGTAAGTCCGGGGTGTTGAATCCGGTGCAGTGGACAAAATAAGTAAACATTCTTGTTTAGTTTGTTTACCTATAAATCACACAGCCGGAGACAAGGCAAGCCATGTTCAATCGTTTCAAAGTTGCTCGACTGTTCGGTCTGGCTTGGCTGGCCCTCAGCCTGTCGGGCCCGGCCCAGGCCCAGGCCCAAGGGGAGGGCGCCTCGGCGCTGGGCGCGCTCAAGCGCGGCGTCAACATCGTCGGCTACGACGCGATCTGGGTGGATCCGGCCAAGGCGCGTTTCCAGCCACGTCACATGCAGGCCATCCGTGACGGCGGCTTCGACCATGTGCGCTTCAACCTGCACGCCTTCGCCCACATGGACGCGGACAACCGCCTGTCCGCGCAGTGGCTCAAGACGCTGGATGAACTCGTCGACGCCGGCCTGAAGGCGGGCCTGCAGCTCATCCTCGACGAGCACAACTTCAACGAGTGCGCCAAGGAGGCAGACCTGCCGTCCTGCCGCGTGCGGCTGCAGGCGTTCTGGCGCCAGGTTGCCGCCCGCTACAAGGGCGCCCCTGACGCGGTGATCTTCGAGATCCTGAACGAGCCCAACGGTGCGGCCGATGCCGTGTGGAACGACATGCTGGCCGAGAACCTGGCCATCATTCGCGAAACCAACCCCACGCGTCGCGTCATCGTTGGCCCCAAGTCCTGGAACTCCCTGGACCAGTTGGACAGCCTGCGCCTGCCCGAGGCCGATCGGCGGCTCATCGCCACCTTCCACTACTACACGCCGATGCCGTTCACCCACCAGGGTGCGTCGTGGACGCCGGAATTCCAGAAGCTGTCCGGCATTAACTGGGGCACTGCAGCTGAACAGGAGAAGCTGAAGAAGGACCTGGACCAGGTCAAGGCTTGGGCAGACAAGAACAAGCGGCCTATCCTGCTGGGTGAGTTCGGCGCGCTGGAAACCGCCGGCATGGCCCAGCGCGTGGCGTGGACGGCGGCGGTGGCCCGCAGTGCCGAGGCGCGCGGCTTCGCGTGGTCCTACTGGCAGTTCGACTCCGACTTCGTGCTCTGGGACATGAAGGCCGACGGCTGGGTGAAGCCCATCCACGGCGCCCTGGTGCCGGAGAAGGCCACGGCCGCACCCGCTGCGCGCGCCACGGACCCGGCGCTGGATTACCTGATCAACACGCCGCGGGTCACGACCTGGTCGGTCTACGGCGATGGTCAGTCCACCCAGCAGGTGCCCTGCGCGGCGAGCGGCAAGGTCTGCCTGCGGGTGGCGCTGCAGGGCGCCAAGCCGAACGTCTGGGACATCGGCGCCGTCGCGCCGCTGCAGGGCAGCATTGCCAAGGGCGACAAGCTGCAAGTCCTCGTCTGGGCCCGGCTCGATACCGAGGACGCCAAGGCCCAGGCCGTCGCGCCCATGATGTTGCAGGTTGGCGCGCCGCCCTACACGGCCGTGATCTCGGGCTCCGTCACGTTGACGAGCAAGTTGGAGCCCATCGCCATCGGCGGCGTGGCGGCCGAGAGCTTCGCCGGCGGCACGGTCAACCTGGCATTGCAACTGGGCCAGATCGGCCAGCCCGTCGTGCTCAGCGCGCCGTATGTCCTGAAGAACTACAAGCCGACCGCGCAATAAAAAAAGGAGCCGCGTTAGCGGGCTCCTTCATCAAGCAGCTGCCGTGGAACCGGCTTTGCCGGGCCGCTGGCAGCGCCCCCTTGAGGGGGAGGCGCGAAGCGCCTCCGGGGTGGGTCAATCAGTCGCGCTCGCCGCCGAAGATGCCCAGCAGCGACAGCAGGCTCTGGAACACGTTGTAGATGTCCAGGTAGATGGCCATCGTCGCGCTGATGTAGTTGGTCTCGCCGCCGTCGATGACACGCTTGATGTCGTACAGCATGAAGGCCGAGAACACGCCCAGCATCAGCACCAGGATGGTCAGCATCAGTGCCGACGACTGCAGGAAGAAGTTGGCGATGCAGGCCACCAGCAGCACCACCGCACCCACTGTCAGGAACTTGCCCATCGACGACAGGTCGCGCTTGATGACGGTGGCCAGCGTGGCCATCGTGAAGAAGATCGCCGCCGTGCCGCCGAAGGCCGACATGACGAGCGATGTGCCGTTCTTGTAGCCGAGCACGTGGTCGATCATGCGCGACAGCATCAGGCCCATGAAGAAGGTGAAGCCGAGCAGGGCAGCGACACCGACGGCGCTGTCCTTGGTCTTCTCGACCAGGAACATCAGGCCGAACGCGCCGACGAAGAACACGATCATGCTCGTGCCCGGGCTCATCATCTGGAGCACACCGGTGGCGACGCCGATCCAGGCGCCCAGCACCGTCGGCACCAGGGACAGGGCCAGCAGCCAGTAGGTATTGCGCAGCACGCGCTGACGATCGACGGCCAGGCCGGCGTTGGCGTAGCTGTATGGCGTTTGAATGCTGTTGTTCATGAGGATCCTCCGAGGGAAGAATGGAAACCGCACAGATTCTAGGCGGCTGACTGCCAGCTACATTGGGGGCTGTCCCTTGGAAAGCAAGCCCATGAAACAGCAAACTCAACTCGAACTCGGCGATGTCAAACGCATCGCCGCCGCCGCCGAAGCCCATGCTGCCGCGCAGAACTGGGCCGTCACCATCGCCATCGTCGACGCCGGCGGCCACATGCTGTGGTTGCAGCGCCTGGACGGCGCCGCGCCGATTTCCGCCCAGATCGCGCCCGCCAAGGCGCACACCGCAGCGCTGGGGCGGCGGGAATCCAAGGTCTATGAAGACATGATCAACGGCGGCCGCATGTCCTTCCTCAGTGCGCCCGGCCTCGCCGGCACGCTGGAGGGCGGAGTGCCAATCCTCGTGGATGGGCAATGCGTCGGCGCCGTCGGTGTCAGCGGCGTCAAGTCCAGTGAAGACGCGGAAATCGCCAAGGCGGGCATCGCTGCACTCTGAGGCAGCCATTTGAGGCGTCACGAAGCCGTCGCGAGGTGGTCACGAAGCCTCCGTACTTACCCGAGGCGGCTATACTCGATGGGTTTACCTGAACCCATCGCTGCCCGGCGGAAACCTGCAAGGTTTCTAGAAAACCTCCCCTTTGGTTTCTACAAGTTGACTCGTCTGCGGACGGGTTGATGCCGGGCACGCGCCCCACTTGCGGAGACCTTTGTGCTGGCTGACCTGCTCCACCCCCCTCAAGCAATCCTGGCATTGGCGGATGGAACGGTGTTCCGAGGCCAATCCATCGGCGCCACTGGCCAGACGGTGGGCGAAGTGGTGTTCAACACCGCGATGTCCGGCTATCAGGAAATCCTGACCGACCCGAGCTACTGCAAGCAGATCGTCACGCTGACGTATCCGCACATCGGTAGCTACGGTGTCAGCGATGAAGACGTCGAGGCGGCCAAGGTGCATGCCGCCGGCCTCGTCATCAAGGACCTGCCGCTGCGCGCCTCCAACTTTCGCTCGGGCCGAACCCTCGACCAATACCTGCGCGACGAAGGCACCGTGGCCATCGCCGGCCTCGACACGCGCCGCCTGACCCGCGTGCTGCGTACCAAGGGCGCGCAGAACGGCTGCATCCTGGCGCTGCCCGCCGGTGTCGCGTTGACGCAGGACCTCATCGACGACGCCGTCGCAGCCGCGCAGGCTGCCCCGTCGATGTCCGGCCTGGACCTCGCCAAGGTCGTCAGCCGTACCGAGAGCGAAGCCTGGACGCAAACCGAGTGGAAGCTCGGCACCGGCTACGGCACGCAAACCGCACCGAAGTTCCACGTCGTCGCCTACGACTTCGGCGTCAAGCTCAACATCCTGCGCATGTTGGCCGAGCGCGGCTGCGAGGTCACCGTCGTGCCGGCGCAAACGCCCGCCAGCGCCGTGTTCGACCTGGAGCCGGACGGCGTCTTCCTGTCCAACGGCCCCGGCGACCCGGAGCCTTGCGACTACGCGATCGCGGCCACGGCGCAGCTGATCGAGTCCGGCATCCCGGTCTTCGGCATCTGCCTGGGCCACCAGATCCTAGCGCTCGCCTCCGGTGCCAAGACCTTCAAGATGAAGTTCGGCCACCACGGGGCTAACCATCCGGTGAAGGACCTGGACAGTGGCCGCGTCGGCATCACCAGCCAGAACCACGGCTTCGCCGTCGACGCGGACTCGCTGCCGGCCAACCTGCGCGCGACGCACGTCAGCCTGTTCGACGGCACGCTGCAGGGCATCGCCCGCACCGACAAGCCGGCCTTCAGCTTCCAGGGCCACCCGGAAGCCAGCCCCGGCCCGCACGACATCGCCTACCTGTTCGACCATTTCGTGTCCTTGATGAACAAGTCCTGAAGGAGGGCCACTTCATGTTCGGCATTACCGACCTCGGCACCTTCCTCGCGGCTGCGATCTTCATCATCCTGCTGCCTGGGCCGAACTCGATCTACGTGCTGTCCGTCGCGGCGCAGCGCGGCGTGCGCACGGGTTATGGCGCGGCCTGCGGCGTGTTCGTCGGCGACACGCTGTTGATGACCGCAGCCGCTGCCGGCGGTGCGTCGCTGCTGATGGCCAGCCCGCAGATCTTCTTCATCGTGAAGATGGTGGGCGCGATCTACCTGGGCTGGATCGGCATCCAGTTGATGCGCGGCGCGGTGAGCACGTGGCGCGGTGAGGCCAAGACGGCCGAAGCGCCTCGCATGGTCGATGCCAGCCAGCCGTTCAAGAAGGCCTTGGTCGTCAGCCTGCTGAACCCCAAGGCCATCGCCTTCCTGCTGTCGTTCTTCATCCAGTTCGTCGACCCGGCCTACCCGCACCCGGCGCTGACCTTCCTGGTCCTGGGTTCCATCATCCAGGTGTTGAGCTTCCTCTATCTCTCGACGCTGATCTTTGCCGGCGCCCGCCTGGCTGCCGCCTTCCGCGCGCGCCGCCGGTTGTCCAGCACGGCCAATGCCGGCGTCGGTGCACTTTTCGTTGGATTCGGGGCCAAGCTGGCCACGGCCACTCTCTAAGTTCCAAGAGCGCAGACCGCCATGCCGAAACGTACAGACCTCAAGACCATCCTCATCATCGGCGCGGGCCCGATCATCATCGGCCAGGCCTGCGAGTTCGATTACTCCGGTGCCCAGGCCTGCAAGGCGCTGCGCGAGGAGGGCTACAAGGTCGTCCTCGTCAACAGCAACCCGGCGACCATCATGACGGACCCGGACACGGCGGACGTCACCTACATCGAGCCCATCACCTGGCAGGTGGTCGAGAAGATCATCGCCAAGGAACGGCCCGATGCAGTGCTTCCGACCATGGGCGGCCAGACGGCGCTGAACTGCGCGCTGGACCTGCACAAGCACGGCGTGCTGGCGAAGTACAACGTCGAGATGATCGGTGCCAACGAGCACGCCATCGAGAAGGCCGAGGACCGCCTCAAGTTCAAGGACGCGATGACCAAGATCGGCCTGGGCTCGGCCCGGTCTGGCATCGCGCATTCGCTGGAGGAGGCCTGGAGCGTGCAGAAGCGCATCCAGCTCGAAATCGGCGGCGCGGGCTTCCCGATGGTCATCCGCCCCAGCTTCACGCTCGGTGGCTCGGGTGGCGGCATTGCCTACAACCCGGAAGAGTTCGAAGAGATCTGCAAGCGCGGCCTGGACCTCTCGCCGACCAACGAACTGCTCATCGAAGAGAGCCTGATCGGTTGGAAGGAATACGAGATGGAAGTCGTCCGCGACAAGGCGGACAACTGCATCATCGTCTGCTCGATCGAGAACCTGGACCCCATGGGCATCCACACCGGTGACTCGATCACCGTGGCGCCCAGCCAGACGCTGGCGGACAAGGAATACCAGCTGCTGCGCAACGCCAGCATCGCCATCCTGCGCGAGATCGGCGTGGACACGGGCGGCTCCAACGTGCAGTTCTCCATCAACCCGAAGGACGGCCGCATGGTCGTCATCGAGATGAACCCGCGCGTGTCGCGCTCCTCAGCCCTGGCGTCCAAGGCGACCGGTTTCCCCATCGCCAAGATCGCCGCCAAGCTGGCCGTGGGCTACACGCTCGACGAGCTGAAGAACGACATCACCGGCGGTATCACGCCGGCGTCGTTTGAGCCCAGCATCGACTACGTCGTCACCAAGATCCCGCGCTTCGCGTTCGAGAAGTTCCCGATGGCCGACTCGCGACTGACGACGCAGATGAAGTCGGTCGGCGAAGTGATGGCCATGGGCCGCACCTTCCAGGAGTCGTTCCAGAAGGCACTGCGCGGCCTTGAGACTGGCATCGACGGGTTGACCGAGCGTTCGAGCGACCGCGAAGAGATCGTGCAGGAGATCGGCGAAGCCGGCCCCGAGCGCATCCTCTTCCTGGCCGACGCTTTCCGCATCGGCATGTCGCTGGACGAGATCTACGAAGAGACTGCGGTGGACCCGTGGTTCCTCGCGCAGATCGAGCAACTCGTGCAGATCGAAGGCGAGCTGAAAGGCCGCGCCATCGAGTCCGTCACCGAGGCCGAGCTGCGCTTGCTGAAGAGCAAGGGCTTCTCGGACAAGCGCCTGGCCAAGCTGCTGGGAACGCACCAGCACGCCGTGCGTGAACGCCGCCATGCGATGAACGTGCGCCCGGTCTACAAGCGCGTGGACACCTGCGCGGCCGAGTTCGCGACGCAGACGGCCTACATGTACTCGACCTACGAAGGCGCGGACGCCGAGTGCGAGGCCAACCCGACGGACAAGAAGAAGATCATGGTGCTGGGCGGGGGCCCCAACCGAATCGGCCAGGGCATCGAGTTCGACTACTGCTGCGTTCACGCCGCGCTCGCCCTGCGCGAGGACGGCTACGAGACCATCATGGTCAACTGCAATCCAGAGACCGTTTCGACCGACTACGACACGTCGGACCGCCTCTACTTCGAGTCGGTCACGCTGGAAGACGTGCTCGAGATCGTCGACAAGGAGAAGCCGGTCGGTGTCATCGTGCAGTACGGCGGCCAGACGCCTCTGAAGCTGGCGCTGGACCTGGAGCGCTACGGCGTGCCCATCATCGGCACCTCGCCCGACAGCATCGACATGGCCGAAGACCGCGAGCGCTTCCAGAAGCTGCTGCACGAGCTGGGCTTGAAGCAGCCGCCCAACCGCATCGCGCGCACCGAAGAAGCCGCCGTGGAGCTGGCCAACGAGATCGGCTACCCGCTGGTCGTGCGCCCGAGCTACGTGCTGGGCGGCCGGGCGATGGAGATCGTGCACGGCGACAAGGACCTGGAGCGCTATATGCGCGAGGCCGTGCGCGTGTCCGAGAAGTCGCCCGTGCTGCTGGACCGCTTCCTGGAGGACGCCGTCGAGGTCGACGTGGACTGCATCGCCGACTCGACGGGCGACGTCATGATCGGCGGCATCATGGAGCACATCGAGGCCGCCGGCATCCACTCCGGCGACTCGGCTTGCTCGCTGCCGCCGTACACGCTGGCGGCCGACCTGCAGGACGAGCTGCGCCGCCAGACGGCCGCGATGGCCAAGGCGCTCAAGGTCATCGGCCTGATGAATGTGCAGTTCGCCATCCAGGGCGATGTGACCGCCGACCTCGCGGCCTGCACGGTCTACGTGCTGGAAGTGAACCCGCGTGCTTCGCGCACCGTGCCTTACGTGAGCAAGGCCACCGGCCAGCAACTCGCCAAGATCGCCGCGCGCTGCATGGCCGGCCAGAGGCTTGTCGACCAGCGCGACCGCAAGGGCCGCGTGCCGGCCGAGGTCATCCCGCCTTACTTCAGCGTCAAGGAAGCCGTCTTCCCGTTCAACAAGTTCCCGGGCGTGGACCCCATCCTCAGCCCCGAGATGCGTTCGACGGGTGAGGTCATGGGTTCAGCCAGGACCTTCGGCGAAGCGATGCTGAAGAGCCAGATCGGCGCCGGTTCGCGGCTGCCGCGCCAAGGCAATGTGCTGATCACGGTCAAGAGCGGCGACAAGGCCCGCGCCGTCGCCATCGCCAAGGACTTGCACGAGCTGGGCTTCGGCATCGTCGCGACACGCGGCACCGCTGCTGCGATCACGGAAGCCGGCGTGCCCGTCAAGCTGATCAACAAGATCAAGGACGGACGCCCGCACATCGTCGACGCGCTCAAGGGTGGCGACATCCAACTAGTCTTCACGACGGTGGACGAGACCCGCACGGCGATTGCCGACAGCCGCTACATCCGCCAGTCGGCGCTGGCCAGCCGCGTGACCTACTACACGACGATGGCCGGCTGCGAAGCTGCGGTCGAAGGCATGAAACACCGTGATGGCCTGACCGTGCAATCCCTGCAGGAACTGCACGCCGAGCTGATTTAGACTGCATCCCTATTGATTCCGCCGCCGCAGCCTGGACACGGGCCGCAGCGGCGGAACGCTTTTTGCCCATCGAGTTTTGATATGACGACCATTCCCCTGACCAAGCGCGGCGCCGAGGCGCTCAAAGCAGAGTTGCACCGACTCAAGACCGTCGAGCGCCACGCCGTCGTTCAGGCGATCTCCGAAGCGCGTGCGCAGGGTGACCTGAGCGAGAACGCCGAGTACGACGCGGCCAAGGACAAGCAGGGCTTCATCGAAGGCCGCATCCTCGAAATCGAAGGCAAGCTGGCGGCCGCGCAGATCATCGACCCGTCCACGCTGGACGCCGGTGGCCGCGTGGTTTTCGGCGCGACGGTGGACCTCGAAGAAGAGGCCAGCGGCACCGAGGTGACCTACCAGATCACCGGCGACGACGAGGCCGACATCAAGTCCGGCCGCGTCTCCATCGGTTCGCCCATCGCCCGCGCGCTGATCGGCAAGGAGGCCGGTGACGTGGCCGAGGTGCAGGCACCCGGCGGCACCAAGCGTTACGAGATTGTCGACGTGCGCTATATCTGATGTTCGCGCGGCTTCAAGCCCTGCTGGCCGCCCTCTGGGGCGGCTTTTTGCTGTGTGTGGCCTTCGCAGCAGCGCCGAGCGCGTTTGCCGTGCTGGAGCGGGCCAACGCAGGCTTGTTCGTCGGGCGGCTGTTTGCCACCGAAGCCAAAGTCAGCCTGGCGATCGCGCTGATCCTGATGCTGCTGGAACGCCGCATCACGCGCGACAAGGTCGAGGCCGGCGCCGCCAGCAACGTTTTCTCCTGGGAGCTGCTGCTGCCGGCCGTGGTGCTGTTCTGCACCATCGCCGGCTACTACGCCCTGCAGCCGTTGATGACCGATGCCAAGGCCGGCACAGGCGTCGCATCTTTCGCGGTGCTGCACGGCGCCTCGTTGGCCTTCTTCGCGGTCAAGGGCTTCGCCGTGCTGGCGCTGGCCTGGCGACTCAGTCGGACACGTTCTTCTTGACGCTGGTCATGCGGCGCTTGGCGCGCTTGAGCTCGCCGCCCTGGGCGACGCGTTGATTGCCTAGCACCTTGAGCTTGGTGACCTGGGGACGGCCGTTGCCACTCTTGGAGAACTTGACGATCTTGACGACGCGCGCGCCGGGCTTGGCGCTCGTGCGGTCGGCGGCCACTTTCTCGGGAATCGGGCGCCACAGCACCAGCAGCTTGCCGATGTGCTGGATGGGCGCTGCACCCAGTTCGTCGCAGAGCTGCGTGAACATCGCCTCGCGGGCCGTGCGGTCGTCGCCCAGCACCCGTATCTTGATCAGGCCGTGGGCGTTCAGCGCGGCGTCGGTTTCCTTCACGACGGCTGGGGTGAGGCCATCGCCGCCGATCATCACGACCGGGTCGAGATGGTGGGCGTCGGAGCGCTTGTCCTTGCGCTGGGCAGGGGTCAGGAAGATTTGAGGCATCCCCGAATTATGTCTTCGGCCCGGCGCTGAGCGCCTTCGCGTCGCTCGCGACATGAGCCTGCGACGCAACCTGCCAGCCGTTGTCCCGTCTAATAGCCCTGTGAAAACTCAAACGAAAAGCAAAAAGCTGAACAAGGCGTGGCTCAACAACCACGTCAACGACCCCTATGTGCAACAGGCGCAGAAGGACGGCTATCGGTCTCGCGCGGCCTACAAGCTCAAGGAGATCGATGAAGAGCTGAAGCTGATCCGCCCGGGCCAGGTCGTCGTCGACCTGGGTGCCACGCCGGGCGCGTGGAGCCAGTACCTGCGCCGCCGTTTCGCGCCCACGGAGGCGGGACGAGGCGGGGCGGCGGTGGGCCAGCTCAACGGCACCATCATCGCGCTTGACCTGTTGGAGTTCGAGCCCATTGAGGGCGTGCAGTTCATCCAGGGCGATTTCGAGGACGCCGCTGTCTACGCCCAACTGGAAGCTGCATTGGCCGGCCGGCCGGTGGACGTGGTGGTGTCGGACATTGCGCCGAACATGTCCGGTATTGCATCTATCGATGGCGCCCGCATTTCCAACCTCGTCGAGCTGGCCGTGGATTTCGCCGGCCAGCATCTCAAGCCCGAGGGCGCGCTGGTGGCCAAAGTGTTCCATGGCAGCGGTTACGACCAGCTTGTTCAGTTGTTCCGGGAACGCTTCAAGACCGTCAAAGCCGTGAAACCCAAGGCCTCGCGCATCCGGTCTTCAGAGAACTTTCTGGTCGGTATCGGTTTGAAACCTCGTTAAAGCACGGTGATGCCGGGGGCTGGCCCCTTGCGTCACCTAAAATCGCCCTCACTGTCCTGGGGCCGAACGCGAGAGCGTCGTGGTAACAGGGCCAAGAAGGGCCAAGGAGTCGCAGTGAACAATCAATGGTTTTCGAAGTTCGCCGTCTGGATCGTGATCGCGCTGGTGCTGTTCACGGTGGTGAAGCAGTTCGGCGGCGCGACGGCGCCGGGCAAGCAAGTGACGTATTCGGAATTCCTGGACATGGTCCAGGCGCGCCGGATCAAGTCCGCCACGTTGCCGGATGGTTTCGCCGGGGACGTCATTGCCGAGGACACCGAAGGCAACAAGCTGCGCACCCTGGCTACAGCCAAGGATCAGGGCCTTGTCGGCGACTTGCGCAACAACGGCGTCAAGTTCGACGTCAAGCCGCGTGAAGAGCAGAGCTTCCTGCTCAGCATGCTGATCAACTGGGCGCCGATGCTGCTGCTGATCGGCGTGTGGGTCTACTTCATGCGCCAGATGCAGGGCGGTGGCAAAGGCGGGGCGTTCAGCTTCGGCAAATCCAAAGCCCGCATGCTCGACGAGGCCAGCAACACCGTCACCTTCGCCGACGTCGCCGGGTGCGACGAGGCCAAGGAAGAGGTGAAGGAGCTGGTTGACTTCCTGAAGGACCCGCAGAAGTTCCAGAAGCTCGGCGGTCGTATCCCGCGTGGCGTGCTGCTGGTCGGCCCTCCCGGCACCGGCAAGACGCTGCTGGCCAAGTCCATCGCCGGTGAAGCCAAGGTGCCCTTCTTCACGATCTCGGGTTCCGACTTCGTCGAAATGTTCGTCGGTGTCGGCGCGGCCCGCGTGCGCGACATGTTCGAGCAAGCCAAGAAGAGCGCGCCCTGCATCATCTTCATCGACGAAATCGACGCTGTCGGCCGCCATCGCGGTGCTGGCCTGGGCGGCGGCAACGACGAGCGCGAGCAGACGCTGAACCAGATGCTGGTCGAGATGGATGGCTTCGAGACCAATCTCGGTGTCATCGTCGTCGCGGCCACCAACCGCCCCGACATCCTCGATCCGGCCCTGTTGCGCCCCGGCCGATTCGACCGCCAGGTCTATGTGACGCTGCCGGACATCCGTGGCCGCGAGCAGATCCTGAATGTGCACATGCGCAAGGTGCCCATCGGTCAGGACGTCAACGCGTCCATCCTGGCCCGCGGCACGCCCGGCATGAGCGGCGCCGACCTGGCCAACCTCGTCAACGAGGCGGCGCTGTTTGCTGCCCGCCGCAATGGTCGCTTGGTGGAAATGCTTGACTTCGAGCGCGCCAAGGACAAGCTCTACATGGGCCCCGAGCGCAAGAGCATGGTCATGTCCGAGGACGAGAAGCGCGCCACGGCTTATCACGAGTCCGGTCACGCCATCGTTGCCGAGATCCTGCCCAACACCGACCCGGTCCACAAGGTCACCATCATGCCGCGCGGCCGCGCGCTGGGCGTGACCTGGCAACTGCCCGAGCGTGACCAGCACAGCCTTTATTTCAAGCAGATGCTCAACAGCATCAGCATCATGTTCGGGGGCCGCATTGCCGAGGACCTCTTCGTCCACGACATCTCGACGGGCGCGTCCAACGACTACGAGCGTGCCACCCGCATGGCCCGCGACATGGTCACGCGCTACGGCATGAGCGAGGTGCTGGGCCCGATGGTCTATGCCGAGAACGAGGGCGAAGTCTTCCTCGGCCGCAGCATGACCAAGACGGCCAACATCAGCGAGAACACGCAGCAGAAGGTCGACGGCGAAATCCGCCGCATCCTCGACCAGCAGTACGCCGTGGCGCAGAAGATCCTGGAAGACAACCGCGACAAGGTCGAGACGATGACCGCCGCGCTGATGAAGTGGGAAACCATCGACCGCGACCAGATCCTGGACATCATGGCCGGCCGCCCGCCGCGCGAGCCGGGTGGCGGCACGCCGACCCCGAGCAGCGGCCCGAGCGGTGGCACGCCCCCGGTCAGCACCGACGGCGCTCCGGCCGCAGCCTGATCCTCTCCCCATCGACGGGCCCGGCTTCCACCGGGCCCGTTTTCTATTTGCGAACGACAACATGCATTGGCAGACGCGCCGTTTCCGCATCGACCTGAGCCGCCCGAAGGTGATGGGCATCGTCAACGTGACGCCCGATTCCTTCTCGGACGGCGGCCGGCACGACGACGATCGCACCGCCATCGCCCACTGCGAGCGGCTGGTGGCGGAGGGCGCAGACATCCTCGACATCGGTGGCGAGTCCACTCGCCCCGGAGCCCCCAGGGTCGATGCCGACAGCGAATGGGCGCGCATCGTGAAGGTGCTGGCCGCGGCCGTCACGCTGGGTGTGCCGGTCTCGGTCGACACCTGCAAGCCCGAGGTCATGCGCCACGCGCTGGATGCCGGCGCCGACATCATCAATGACGTACAGGCCCTGCAACTGCGCGGTGCGTTGGCGGCCGTTGCTGGCAGCGGCGCCGGTGTCTGCCTGATGCATATGCGCGGCGAGCCGGCGTCGATGATGGATCTGGCGGTGTATGGCGACGTTGTCGTCGAGGTGGGCGCCTTCCTGGGCCAGCGGGCGCAGGCAGCACGGGACGCGGGCATCCCGGCCGACTGCATCGCGCTGGACCCTGGCTATGGTTTTGCGAAGACCGCTGAGCACAACCTCCAGTTGCTCGCGGGCCAGCAGCGCCTGACTGAACTGGGCTACCCGCTGCTGGTCGGCTGGTCACGCAAGCGCACGCTGGGCGACATCACCGGCAGGCCCGTCGACCAGCGCCTGCCCGCCAGCCTGGCTGCCGCGCTGCGCGCCGTCAGCGCTGGCGCGAACGTGATTCGTGTGCACGATGTCGCTGCGACGGTGGACGCCCTCAAGGTCTGGGCTGCAGTCGATGCGGCGACAATTCCGGCGACTGAATAAGAGAAAGAGCTCAATGAGCCGCAAGTATTTTGGAACCGATGGCATTCGGGGCACAGTCGGTCAGTCGCCCATCACGCCGGACTTCATGCTGCGCCTGGGTCATGCCGTCGGCCGTGTGCTGCGCAAGACCAGCCAGCGCTCCACGGTGCTGATCGGCAAGGACACGCGCATCTCCGGCTACATGCTGGAGTCAGCGCTGGAAGCCGGCTTCGCCTCCGCTGGCGTCAATGTGCTGCTGACCGGCCCGCTGCCCACGCCGGGCGTGGCCTACCTGACGCGAGCGCTGCGCCTGGACCTGGGCGTCGTCATCAGCGCCTCGCACAACGCCTTCCAGGACAACGGCATCAAGTTCTTTTCCGCCAAGGGTGAGAAGCTGCCTGACGCCTGGGAGCTGGCGGTCGAAGCGGCGCTGGACGAAGAGCCGCAATGGGTCGACTCCGCCAGCCTGGGCCGCGCCAAGCGCCTGGAAGACGCGCGCGGCCGCTACATCGAGTTCTGCAAGAACAGCTTCGGCTCCGACCTCACGCTCAAGGGCCTGAAGATCGTCGTCGACGCGGCCAACGGCGCGGCCTATCACGTCGCGCCAGACGTGTTTCATGAGCTGGGCGCCGAGGTCATCTCCATCGGCTGCAAGCCCGACGGCTTCAACATCAATGCCGGCTTTGGTGCGACCTCGCCAGGCGCGCTGGTTGAAGCGGTCAAGACCCACGGCGCCCACTACGGCATCGCGCTGGACGGCGACGCCGACCGGCTGCAGCTTGTCGACGGCAATGGCCGCCTCTACAACGGCGACGAGCTGCTCTACGCGATGGTGCTGGACCGCCTCGGCCAGGGGCAGCGCGTGCCCGGCGCGGTCGGCACGCTGATGACCAACATGGCCGTCGAACTGGCGCTGCGTTCGCGCGATGTCGAGTTCGTGCGCGCCAAGGTGGGTGACCGCTACGTGCTGGAAGAACTGGCCGCCCGCGGCTGGGAACTTGGCGGCGAGGGCTCGGGCCACCTACTGGCGCTGGACAAGCACACGACGGGCGACGGCATCGTCAGCGCGCTGCTGGTGCTGCAGTCGGTCTGCCGCAGCGGGCGTAGCCTGGCGGAGCAACTGCAAGGCGTCGACCTGTTTCCACAGGTGCTGCTCAATATTCGGTTGCAACCCGGCCAGGATTGGAAGAGCAGTACCCGCCTCGCCGAGGAGCAGGCTGCGGTGACGGCCGAGCTGGGCAACAAGGGGCGCATCCTGATCCGTGCCTCGGGCACCGAGCCGCTGCTGCGCATCATGGTCGAGGCGTCGGACGCGGGCATGGCTCAGCGCTGTGCCCAGCGGCTGGTAGACGCTGTGTCGGCCTGATCTCCGCCGCGCCAAAGCAAACAGGCCGGCCTCGGGCGGCCTGTTTGCTGGGCGTGCTGCGTTCAAGGCTCCGGTGTGTAGAAAAGCGCTGTGCGGCACCTAGAAGTCAAATATGACGTTTGCGTGAACGTCAAATGACACCGTCACAAAGTCGGTCGCACGGCTTCACACCAGGGCTTTGGCGCGCTCCAATTGCCGAATGGATCAGTAGCGGTCACTGAATGGTCACATTCGATCCCTAGGATGTCGAACATCGTCAAAACCGCTTTGCGGAAGGTGTTTCAGATGAAATCTGTCCAGGTCAGCAAGTCGCTCGCACTCATTTCCACTTTCGCGAGCCTGTTCGGCGCTCAAGTGGCGCTTGCTCAGGACGTCACCGGTGCCGGTGCCACCTTCCCGGCACCCATCTACGCCAAGTGGGCCGATGCCTACAACAAGGCGACCGGTGCGCGCATCAACTATCAATCGGTCGGCTCCGGCGCGGGCATCCGCCAGATCAAGGCCAAGACGGTGGACTTCGGTGCGTCCGACATGCCGTTGAAGGACGAAGATCTGGCCAAGGACGGCCTCGTGCAATTCCCCACCGTCATCGGTGGTGTTGTTCCCGTCGTCAATATCAAGGGCATCGCCCCGGGTCAGATCAAGCTGACGGGCACCGTGCTGGCTGACATCTACCTCGGCAAGATCACGAAGTGGAATGACGCGGCCATCGTGGCGCTGAATGCCGGCCTGGCGTTGCCGGACGCCGTCATCGCCCCGGTCGCTCGCGCCGACGGCTCGGGCACCACGTTCATCTTCACGAACTACCTGTCCAAGGTCAGCGAAGACTGGAAGAGCAAGGTCGGCGAAGGCACGACGGTCAAGTGGCTGGCCGGCACCGCCGGCAAGGGTAACGAGGGCGTTGCCGCCTTCGTGCAGCGTCTGCCCAACTCCATCGGCTACGTCGAGTACGCCTATGTGAAGCAGAACAAGATGACCTACGTCCAGTTGAAGAACAAGGATGGCCAATGGGTCAGCCCGACGGACGACGCCTTCAAGGCCGCCGCAGCCGGGGCCGACTGGAACAAGACCTTCTACCAGGTCACCACCGACCAGCCCGGCAAGACCGCCTGGCCGCTGACCAACCCGACCTACATCCTCATGTACAAGTCGCAGGACAAGGCCGCCCAGGCCAGCGCCGCGCTGAAGTTCTTCGAGTGGGCTTACGTTAACGGCGACAAGATGGCCGACGATCTCGACTACGTGCCCCTGCCCGCGAGCGTGAAGGACCTGGTGCGCAAGCAATGGGCCGACCACATCAAGGACACGGCCGGCAAGCCTGTCGCGTTCAAGTGACCCCTGGGCGCAATCCTTGACCTGATAGCAGGCCCGGCACTCGCCGGGCCTTGCCATGTCAAGGCGCCCAATCCCATGATGACCCCAAATCGGAGGTTCCTTGGCAGCCATCCTTCCAGCCGACAGCTCAGGCGCTGATCGACGCGAACCTCACTCGCATATTTCTCCGATGAGCCCCCCACCTCCGCGCCGCCGAGTCGCTCCCTGGGCTGACGCCGTTTTCGCCGCGCTGTCCCAGGGCGCCGCATGGCTGACGCTGCTGTTGATGGTGGGCATCATCGGCTCGCTCATCGTCGGCGCGACGCCGGCCCTGAAGGCCTTCGGCCTCGGCTTCCTGACCAGTTCTGAATGGGACCCGGTACAGGAGAAGTTCGGCGGCCTGGTGATGATCTACGGCACGCTGGCCAGCTCCTTCATCGCGCTGGTCATCGCCGTGCCGATCAGCTTCGGCATCGCCATCTTCCTGACCGAGCTGTCGCCCAACTGGCTGAAGCGCCCGCTGGGCATCGCCGTCGAGTTGCTCGCCGCCGTGCCCTCCATCGTCTACGGCATGTGGGGCCTGCTGGTGTTCGGGCCCATCCTGGCTAGCTTCGTCCAGGAGCCGCTGCAGGCGCTGCTCGCTGGTGTGCCTGTCCTGGGTGCGCTGGTCACCGGCCCGCCCGTCGGCATCGGCATCCTGTCGGCCGGCATCATCCTGGCGATCATGATCATTCCCTTCATCGCCTCGGTGATGCGCGACGTCTTCGAGGTCACGCCGCCTATGTTGAAGGAAAGCGCCTATGGCCTGGGCGCGACGACCTGGGAGGTCGTCTCCCGCGTCGTGCTGCCGTACACCAAGACCGGCGTTGTCGGCGGCGTCATGCTGGGCCTGGGCCGTGCCTTGGGCGAGACGATGGCGGTCACCTTCGTCATCGGCAACATGAACCAGCTCTCACCGTCGATGTTCGAAGCGACCAACAGCATCACGTCCACGCTGGCCAACGAGTTCGCCGAAGCCGGTGAAGGCCTGCACCAGGCTTCGCTGATGTACCTCGGCCTTGTGCTCTTCCTCATCACGTTTGTCGTGCTCACCATCTCCAAGCTGCTGCTGATGCGCCTGAAGAAGAGCGAAGGAACCCGCTCATGAATTCCGCTCTCGACGTTCGCCGTCTGGCGATGCACCACAAGCGCAAGCGCAAGAATGCCGTCGCGCTGGCGCTGTCCCTCGGCGCGATGGGCTTCGGCGTGTTCTGGCTGGTCTGGATCCTGTTCGAAACGATCTATCTCGGCATCGGCGGCCTGACGCTGGCCACCTTCACCGAGATGACACCGCCGCCCCAGGGCGATGGCGGTGGCCTTGCCAACGCCATCTTTGGTAGCTTCGTCATGGTGGGTCTGGCCACGCTTGTCGGCACGCCGGTCGGCATCCTGGCCGGTGTCTACCTCGCCGAGTACGGCCAGAAGACATGGCTGGGCAGCGTGGTGCGTTTCATCAACGACATCCTGCTGTCCGCGCCGTCCATCGTCGTCGGCCTGTTCGTGTACGCGATGGTCGTGGCCAAGCTGAAGAGTTTCTCCGGCATGGCGGGTGCACTGGCGCTGGCGCTGCTGGTCATCCCGGTCGTCATCCGCACGACGGAGAACATGCTGAGCCTGGTGCCCAACGCACTGCGCGAGGCGGCCTACGCGCTGGGCACGCCGAAGTGGAAGGTCATCATGACCGTGACGCTGAAGGCAGCCCGCGCCGGCGTGCTCACCGGCATCCTGCTGGCATTGGCCCGTGTGTCGGGCGAGACGGCGCCGCTGCTGTTCACGGCCCTGTCCAACCAGTTCTGGACCAGCGACATCAGCGCGCCGATGGCCAGCCTGCCGGTCACGATCTTCAAGTTCGCGATGAGCCCCTACGAGAACTGGCAGAAGCTGGCCTGGGCCGGCGTCTTCCTGATCACCATGGGCGTGCTGCTGCTGAACATCCTGGCCCGCGTGCTCTTCAAGAACAAACATTAAGGAACCACCATGGACGCCAAGATTGAAACGCCCGTGGGTGAGCGCGCCAAACTTTCGGTGCGCAACCTGAACTTCTTCTACGGCAGCTTCCACGCGCTGAAGAACATCAACCTCGACATCCCCCAGAACAAGGTCACCGCCTTCATCGGCCCCTCGGGCTGCGGCAAGAGCACGCTGCTGCGTACGCTGAACCGCATGTTCGAGCTCTACCCCGAACAGCGCGCCGAAGGCCAGATCTTGCTGGACGGCGAGAACATCCTGGAGAGCAAGGACGACGTCTCGCTGATCCGCGCCAAGATCGGCATGGTCTTCCAGAAGCCCACGCCCTTCCCGATGTCCATCTACGACAACATCGCCTTCGGTGTGAAGCTGTTCGAGACGCTGCCGCGCGTGGAGATGGACGAGCGCGTGGAGTGGGCGCTGAAGAAGGCGGCCCTCTGGGGTGAAGTGAAGGACAAGCTCAACCAGAGCGGCTCCGGCCTCTCCGGCGGCCAGCAGCAACGCCTGTGCATCGCACGCGGCATTGCCATCAAGCCCGAGGTGCTGCTGCTCGACGAGCCCTGCTCGGCGCTGGACCCGATCTCCACCGGCAAGATCGAGGAGCTGATCCATGAGCTGAAGGCCGACTACACCGTCGCCATCGTGACCCACAACATGCAGCAGGCCGCGCGCTGCTCGGACTACACCGCCTACATGTACCTGGGCGACCTCATCGAATTCGGACCGACCGCTGAGCTCTTCATGAAGCCCAAGCGCAAGGACACCGAGGACTACATCACCGGCCGGTTCGGTTAAGGATCTCCCATGGTTGACAAGCATCTCTCCACCCAATTCGATGCCGAACTCAGTGGCATCTCGACCCGTGTGCTGGAAATGGGCGGTCTCGTCGAGGCCCAGGTGGCCCAGGCCGTGCAGGCCCTCAGCGACTTCAACCCCGAGTCGGCCGACGAAGTCCTGGCCAAGGAAGGCCGCGTGAACGCGATGGAAATCGAGATCGACCGCGATCTCTCGACCATCATTGCGCGCCGCCAGCCCACGGCCCGTGACCTGCGCCTGCTGATCGCCATCAGCAAGAGCATCGCTAACCTTGAGCGCGTCGGCGACGAGGCCGCGCGCATCGCCCGGACCGTGCAGCGCCTTGTGGCCAGCGGCGTGTCGAGCCGCATGCGTGTGCCGATGTCCGACCTCAAGTTCGAGGCTGAACTGGCCACCGCCCAGTTGCGCAAGTCGCTCGACGCCTTCGCCCGCCTGGACGTGGAGCGCGCGCTGGACGTGCTCAAGCACGACGACGAGATCGACAAGGAATTCGACGGCCTGCTGCGCAAGCTCATCACCTACATGATGGAAGACCCGCGCACCATCTCCTCGTCCATCGACCTCGTCTTCGTGGCCAAGGCCATCGAGCGTGTCGGCGACCACGCCAAGAACCTGGCCGAGGTCGTCATCTACGTGGTCAAGGGCCAGGACGTGCGTCACAACACGCCCGAAGCCGTTGAAACGATGGTGAGGTGAGCATGAGCCGCATCCTTGTCGTCGAAGACGAATCGGCCATCGCCGAGCTGATCTCCATCAACTTGCGCCACGCCGGTTTCGAGGTGACGCTGGCCGCCAGCGCAACGTCGGCTCAGTACGAGGTTGACCGCGTGCTGCCGGACCTCATCGTGCTGGACTGGATGCTGCCCGGCCAAAGCGGCGTGGCCCTGGCCCGCCAATGGCGCAGCGCGGCGCGCACGAAGGAGCTGCCCATCATCATGCTGACGGCACGCGCCGATGAGGGCGACAAGATCGCTGGCCTCGACGCAGGCGCGGACGACTACATCACCAAGCCCTTCTCGACCAACGAACTGCTCGCCCGCATCCGCGCCGTGCTGCGCCGCAAGGCGCCCGAGGCGCTGGACAGCGCGGTCGAGGTGGGCCCGCTGCTGCTGGACCCGGGCACGCACCGCGTGAGCCGCGAAGGCAACGAGATCAAGCTCGGTCCCACCGAGTTCCGCTTGCTGCACTTCTTGATGACCCACCCCGAGCGCGTGCACAGCCGCTCGCAGCTGCTGGACCGGGTCTGGGGAGATCACGTCTTCATCGAAGAGCGCACCATCGACGTCCACGTCAAGCGCCTGCGCGAGGCGCTGGAGCGCGTGCAGTGCGCCCGCATGATCGAGACCGTCCGCGGCGCCGGTTACCGACTGACCCAACAGAGCAGCACGCTCTCAGCTTGAGCTTCTCCCGCCCCGCATGACCTGGTTGCTACCCCGATTGCTGAGGGCCCTTGTGGCCGCACTGCTTGGGATTTTCATCGGCGTGGCGGTCCGCGCGGCCACGGGCATCGAAGGCCTCGGCCTCGGGGTCGGCGTCGTCAGCGGCGTCCTGCTGATGATGCTTGTCGACGCCGTGCGCGGGCACCGCTTGATCACCTGGCTGCGCGGCAATCAGCTCGAGAACGCGCCGCGCGACACCGGCCTGTGGGGCGAGGTCGGCTACCGCATCGAACGTGCTGTGCGCGACCGCGACCGCGCTGTCGCCCGCAGCCGCCTGGAGCTGGAGCAGTTCCTCTCGGCCATCGAGGCCTCGCCCAACGGCGTGCTGTTGCTGGACGTGCAGGAGCAGATCGTCTGGTGCAACCGCATCGCGGCCGACCACTTCGCACTCGACCCGCAGCGCGACCTGCGCCAGCGCATCACCAACCTCGTGCGCGCGCCGGCCTTCGTCGCCTACCTGCAGGCCGGCAACTTTGCCGAGGCCCTCGTGCTTGGCAACGGACGCGGTCCAGGCACGCTGTCCATCATCGTGCGCGAGTACGGCGAAGGCATGCGCCTCGTGCTCTCGCTCGATGTCACCGAGCGCGTGCGCTCCGAGGGCATGCGGCGCGACTTCGTCGCCAACGTCTCGCACGAGATCCGCACACCGCTGACCGTGCTGTCCGGCTTCATCGAAACCATGCATTCGCTGCCGCTGACGACGGCGGAGCGCGAACGCGTGCTGGTGCTGATGAACCAGCAGACCCAGCGCATGCAGACCCTCGTGGCCGACCTGCTGACGCTGGCCCAGCTGGAAGGCAGCCCGCGCCCCGGCGCCGACCGCTGGGTCAGCCTGGACGGGCTGCTGCTGCGCATCGCTGCCGACGCCGAGGTGCTGTCAGCCGGCCGCCATGTGCTCCACCTCAGGCCGACCACCGGCTACGAGCTGGCCGGCATCGAGAGCGAGCTGCTCAGCGGCGTGGCGAACCTTGTCACCAACGCCGTGCGCTACACGCCCGAGGGTGGCGAGATCGAGGTGACCTGGCGCTTGCTGGAAGGCGGCGACGGCGAACTGGCGGTCATCGACACCGGCCTGGGCATCGCGCGCGAGCACATCTCGCGGCTGACTGAGCGCTTCTACCGCGTCGACGGCAGCCGTTCGCGCGAGACCGGTGGCACGGGCCTGGGGCTGTCCATCGTCAAGCACGTCATGCAGCGCCACGGCGGCGAGCTGATGGTGCAGAGCGAGGTCGGCAAGGGCTCGCGCTTCCGCCTCGTCTTCCCGGCTGCACGCGTGCGGCAGGCGACGGACTCGGCGCTGGGCGATGAAGCGGCGTTCAACGCGGCTGCCCTGTCAGATCACTGAATCATGGACGCTTGAGCAGCACCAGGCCAGCGCTGCCGCTGCGGTCGGTCGGCCGCGTCACCTGCGCGATGACCTGCCAGCCCTGGGGCGTCGGCTGGCCGGCGGAGATGACGGCATAACTGCAGGGCGTGGTGGCAAGCATTCCCCGGCCCTCCACACGCCAGCCGCCATGCCATTCCAGCGCAGCCAGTGTGGGCAGGCTCTGACCCGATGCCGCGAGGCAGGACACCTGCGCCGGCATGCGGGCCTTGAGCCGCCCGACCAGCGGCGCCAGGCTGCGTGCGTAGTCCAGCGGCGGCAGCAGCAGGCTGGTGACCAGCAACCAGCCCAGCGCCACGCCACCGGCCGGCAGGGCCAGGCTCTTCCACAGCGCATGGCGGTGCCGCGCGGTGCGCCAGCGCACGAGGGCCAGCCAGGCGGCCGTTGCAGCGAGTGCAAACAGCAGCGCGAGCAGGCTGAAGCTTGGCTCGAAGCCCTCGGCCAGGCGCTGCAGATTGGCCAGCGGGCGAGCCGGCCAGCCGGTCTGCATAGACAGGTAGTAGAGCCAGAAGAACAGCGCCGCCGCGCTGAAGAAGAACACCGAGAACCAGTCCACCGCCGCCGAGAAGCCGCGGCTCAGCGTCGGCAGCGCGAAGGCCGCCAGGATGGCCAGCGAGGGCAGGGCCAGCAGCAGCGCACGCTCCGAGCCGTCCATCGCCACACAGGCCACCAGCGGCACCAGCAGCGCGATGGCGGGCACCGTGATGTGCCGGCGTAGCCCGTGCCGGCGCCAGCGCCACAGCGTCCACAGCGCTAACGGCCCGGCGGGCCAGCAGAACCAGGCCAGCAGGCTCAGCAGCGAGGCCACGTCTAGGGTGGCACGCACCCGCCAGGCCCAGCCATTGAAGGCCCAGGCGGCCAGCACGGCGAGCGTCAACGCGCCCAGCAGCCAGACGCGCTGGCCCTTGGCGTCGCCGTAGCTGGAGCGGTGGTTGAGCAGCACGCCCAGCAGCCCCAGCCCGCAGGCCACGGCAGGCGCGCCGCTGGCCGCCAGGACGGGCAGGGCGAGCAGCACGGCCAGGCGCGAACGCCGGCGGCGGTAGGGCGCAGCCGCCAGGCCGTAAAGGTAGACCGACACGGCCAGCAGTTGCACCAACTCGGGCGTCGTCTCGTGGCCCAGCTGCAGCAAGCCCAGCGACGCCATCAGCGCGAGCAGCGCGCCGTCGGCCAATGCGCGTGCGTAATCCACCGCCTGGGCCTCGCCACCGAAAGCGAAGGCGACCGGCTGAGCGGCGTCGGTGCGCGCCAGGTGGAAGCAGGCGTACCAGACTGCCACCAGCACGCCCACCAGCACGAAGGCATAGGGCAGCCGCGCGGCGACGGGGGCGTCCAGAAAGGGCAGCGCCTTGATCGCCAGCGCGCCCAGCCAGTAGGGCAGGGGGCCGCCTTCCGCCGGAATGCCGGCGATGGCTGGCTGCCACCAGGGCGCGTGGCCCTGGGCGATGCTGGCCATGAAGCCGAAGGATGTCAGGTCGGCATTGCGCCAGGGTGCGCGGCCGAAGATGCCGGGCAGCACGTAGGCCGCGCACAGCAACAGCAGGGCCAGTCGCGGCAGGCGCTCGACGCCGCGTTCGGCGACGATGGCGGGGGTGGGGAGATTCACGCGCGAGAGTTCGATGAAACCGACCGGCATGATGCCGTCAAATGGGGCTCAAAAAGCAAAAGGGCAGCGAAAGCTGCCCTTTGACGTTGGTGCTGCGAAGCAGCAGCAAACCGATTTACTTCTTGAGGTGAGCAAACTTGTTGCGGAACTTCTCGACGCGACCGCCGAGGTTGTCGATGCTCTTTTGCGTGCCCGTGTAGAAGGGGTGCGACTCGCTGGTGGTTTCCAGCTTCACCAGCGGCATCTTCTTGCCATCGATCTCGACGGATTCCTTGGACTGCACGGTGGAGCGCGTCACAAATTGGAAACCGTTGGACTGGTCGATGAACGCGACGTCGCGGTAGTTGGGGTGAATGCCGTCTTTCATGGGAACCTCTTGGGTCTGGTCGGGAGCCACGTCGCGAGCTCGGCGACGCACTTTCCGGGGGTGTCTGGGGCGGAAAACCCGCGATTGTAGCGAGCTTCCTACCGGTTTGGCTAGTTCAGATGAGAAGGCTCACCCGCCGCGCCGCATCATGTCGAAGAAGTCCAGGTTGTTCTTCGACGCCTTCATCTTCTCGAGGATGAACTCCATCGCCTCGATCTCGTCCATGTTGTAGAGCAGCTTGCGCAGGATCCAGCTCTTTTGCAGGATCTCCGGCTTGAGCAGCAGCTCTTCACGGCGCGTGCTGGACTTGTTGATCAGGATGGACGGGTAGACGCGCTTCTCGGCCATGCGGCGATCCAGATGGATTTCGCAGTTGCCGGTGCCCTTGAACTCTTCGTAGATCACCTGGTCCATCAGCGAGCCGGTGTCGACCAGCGCGGTGCCGATGATGGTCAGCGAGCCACCTTCCTCGATGTTGCGTGCCGCGCCGAAGAAGCGCTTGGGGCGCTGCAGCGCGTTGGAGTCCAGGCCGCCAGACATGACCTTGCCGGAGGAGGGCAGCACGTTGTTGTAGGCGCGGGCCAAGCGGGTGATCGAGTCCAGCAGGATGATCACATCCTTCTTCAGCTCCACCAGGCGCTTGGCGCGCTCGATGACCATCTCGGCCACCTGCACGTGGCGGGCGGCGGGCTCGTCGAAGGTGGAGCTGATGACCTCGCCGCGCACGGTGCGGATCATCTCGGTCACTTCTTCCGGGCGCTCGTCGACGAGCAGCACGATGAGGTGGCAGTCCGGCGCGTTGGCAACGAGAGCATGGGCGATGCTCTTCATGATCTCGGTCTTGCCCGTCTTTGGCTGGGCAACGATCAGCGCGCGCTGGCCTTTGCCGATGGGTGCCACCAGGTCAATGATGCGGCCGGTGATGTTCTCTTCGCCCTTGTAGGCCTCACGCTCAAGCCTGAACTGCTCCTTGGGGAACAAGGGCGTCAGGTTCTCGAACATGATCTTGTTCTTGCTCTCCTCCGGCGTCTGGTTGTTGACGCGGTCGACCTTGACCAGCGCGAAGTACCGTTCGCCGTCCTTGGGCACGCGCACTTCGCCTTCCACCAGGTCACCGGTGTGCAGGTTGAAGCGGCGGATCTGGCTGGGCGACAAGTAGATGTCGTCCGTCGACGCCATGAAGCTGGCCTCGATCGAGCGCAGGAAGCCGAAGCCGTCGGGCAGCACTTCGAGCACGCCATCGCCGAAGACTTGCTCGCCACCCTTGGCGCGCTTCTTCATGATGGCGAACATCAGCTCCTGCTTGCGCAGGCGCGTGACGTTGTCGATCTCCAGCTCCTCGCCCATCTGGATGAGGGCGGAGACGTGAAGCGCTTTGAGTTCGGAAAGATGCATGGGTGAGTACCCGTCAGGGGTCGCAGCGCCAGCCAAGGCACAACGACGATTCCACGGCCGCCCCGGAACAGGACCGAATGTCTATCGCTCAAACAGCGAGCGACGCGATTCGACAACTAAACAGTGGTGGGAGGGGGAGCCGAGACCACGCTGGCTGAACTCCTTGGAGTTCGGGGCGTGTTGGCTTTGGCTGCTGCAGCGAGGCGCCGGGAGGCGCGGGGGTCGCCGCAGCAGTTGGACGCGATTATAGGTTCGCGTCGAGGAAGGCGGTCAACTGGGCCTTGGAGAGGGCACCGACCTTGGTGGCGGCCAACTGGCCGTCCTTGAAGAGCATCAGCGTCGGGATGCCGCGGATGCCGAACTTGGCGGGCACCTCGCGGTTCTCGTCGACATTCATCTTGGCGACCTGCAGCTTGTCACCGTAGCCGGTGGCGACCTCGTCCAGGATGGGCGCGATCATCTTGCAGGGGCCGCACCATTCGGCCCAGTAGTCCACCAGCACCGGCTTGCCGGACTGGATCACGTCGGCGTCGAAGGACGCGTCGGAAACATGCTTGATCAATTCGCTGCTCATGGGAGGGTTCCTTGGCCTCAAAGGGTTGACGGCGGCCTCTCGGCGCCGTCGGAATAGGCAAAAATGATTGTGACATAGCCACTTTTGCCCCGACGGTCAGCGGGGTGACCGAACAGGGCAGACGTCAGGGCGGGAGGGCTCTTTGCAAGTCATCAATCTAGGCCTTGAGCCCGGGGAAGACATCGACGGTTTCTGGCGCCGCGTCGCGGCCGTCAGCGCCGACTGGCTGGCCGGCCAGGGCGCGACGCTGCGCGACGCCGTGCTGCTGCTGCCGTTTGCCCAGCAATTGGCGCCCGCGCGCCGCGCGTTTCTGGCGCGTGGCGGCTGGTTGCCTGTGCTGGCGACGACGCGCAGCCTGGCCTCTGCGCTGGGCCCCACGGCGCTGGCGGCGCCGCAGCAGATCAGCGGCGACGCGCCGGTGGACGCGCTGGCCGCCGATGCGCTGTTGGCCCAGCAGACCTGGGCGCAGACGTTGAAGCGCGAGGACCCGCGTGCCTACCGGCTGGCGCTGGCCCGGCTCGTCGAGACGGCCCACGCCTTCGCCCGCGCCGCCGGCCAGCGCGCCCCGGCGGACCGCGCCGCATGGTTCGACGCCGCCCGTCGCCATCTGGGCGAAGACGCCATCGGCGGCACCGAGCGCGCGCTGGTCTGGGTGGCGCTGGAATGGGCCGCAGCCGATGACCGCGCGCCAGCCACCGACGCGTTGTTCCGCCACCGCCCCAGCGCCTGGATCGCGTTGCAGGCCGGTGGCGCCGACCCGCTCGCCCAGGCCCTGCTGGCGCGCGGCGCCGTGCCAACGCTGCTGCTCAACGCCGATGTCGACCTGGACGCGCTTGCGCAACCGACGGCTCACGTCGAAGAAGCGCTGTGCGCCGATTTCGAGACGCTGGCCCAGGCCAGCGCCGTTGCCGTGCTGCAGCACCTGGCCGCCGGCCGCGCGCCGGTGGCGCTGATCGCGCAGGACCGCGTCGTCGTGCGCCGCGTGCGTGCGCTGCTGGGCCGCCAGGGCCTGCCCATGCACGACGAAACCGGCTGGACGCTGGCGACCACGCCCGCCGCCTCGACGCTGATGGCCCTGCTGCGCGCGGCCCTCGGCGGCGGCGCGGTGGACGACTGGCTCGCCTGGCTCAAGCTCAGCGCCGAGCCGTCGCCGGCGCTCGATGCGCTGGAAGCCCTGTGCCGCCGCCGCCGCATTCGCCGCGCCGAGACGCTGGACGCGTTGGACAAGCTGCCCGCCCAGGCGCTGTGGCAGGCCAGGCGCCAGGCGCTGGCGCCGCTTACGAGCAGCGGGCGGCGGCCGTTGGTGCAGTGGCTGTTCGAGCTGAAGCGCGCCCTCGGCCCCGAGCCGCTGGCCGGGCTGGAAGGCAGCGAAGGTGTGCTGATGGCGCTGTGGCTGTCGCGCAACCCCTGGCCGGGCAGCGCACACGAGGCGGTGCTGAGGGACGCGCGGCTGGACGGCGCAGGCTTCCTGGCCTGGGTGGGCGACGTGCTCGAAGCCGGCCAGTTCGCACCTAGCGATCCCGGCAGCGCACCGGTCGTCATCACGCCGCTGGTGCGCGCCATGCTGCGACCCTTTGGTGCGCTGGTGCTGCCGGGTGCGGACGCCGACACGCTGGGCCGGGGCGGCCGACCCTTGAGCCTGCTCAGCGATGTGGATGCCGCCGCTTTAGGCCTGCCCACGCAAGCCCAGCAGCGCGAGGCCGAGGCGCAGGCCTTTGCGCAGGCGCTGCGCGCACCGGTGTTGACGCTGCTGCGCTGCACGCGCGCCGGCGCCGAGCCGCTGCCGGCCAGCCCGCTTATCGAGCGCCTCGCCGCAGCCGCCCGCCGCGCCGGGCGTGCGTCGCCGCTGCAGCCCTGGGTGGACGAGCGCCAGCCGCAGGCCATCGCTCCGCAACCCGTGGCGCGGGCCAGCGTCGCCGCCGCGCTGCTGCCGGCCGCGTTGAGCGCCAGCGCCGTCGAGTCGCTGCGCCGCTGCCCCTACCAGTTCTTCAGCCGCCATCTGCTCGGCCTGCACGACGCCGACGAGCTGGAGGCCGAGGTGGAGAAGCGCGACTACGGCACCTGGCTGCATGCGGTGCTGCACCGCTTCCACACCGAGCGCCAGCCGGGCGACATAACGGCTCAGCTGCGTGCTGCGGCCAAGGCGGAGAGCGTTGGCCTGGATGACGCCGACTTCCTGCCCTGGCAGGCCAGCTTCGAACGGCTGCTGCCGCGCTACGTGTTGTGGCTGGGCGGAGCCGAGCTCAACGGCCTGGTCTTTGCCGACGGCGAGCTGGACCGTCAATGCACGCCCTTCGACGGCGCGCTGGCGGACCTGCTGCTGCGCGGCCGCATCGATCGCATCGACACCACCGCCGAGGGCCAGCGCGTGCTGCTGGACTACAAGACCGGCAGCGTCGCCAGCCTGAAGGTCAAGGTGGCCGAGCCTTTCGAGGACACGCAGATGGCTGTCTACGCGCTGCTGATGGATGCAGCGCCCGACCTGAGCGCGGCCTACCTGGCGCTGGACGACCCGGGCGGCGTGGTGACCGTCGAACATCCCGACGTGTCCGCCACGGCCGAGGTGCTGCGCGAGGGTCTGCAGGCCGACCTGCTGCTGATGCTGGAGGGAGAACCGCTGGCGGCGCTGGGCGAAGGCAGCGCCTGCGAACACTGTGAGGCGCGCGGCCTGTGCCGCCGCGATGACTGGAGCGCGGCATGAGCTACGCGTACTACGCCGACGGCGCCCTCGTCCCGCGCGAGCGCTTCTATGCCTTCGCCTGCGACCCTGCCCGCAGCGCCGTCGTCGAGGCCTGTGCCGGCGCGGGCAAGACCTGGATGCTGGTGTCGCGCATCCTGCGTGCACTGCTGGCGGGCGCGGCGCCGCAGGAGATCGTGGCCATCACCTTCACGCGCAAGGCCGCCGGTGAAATGCGCGAACGGCTGCTGGAATGGCTGGCCGAGTTCGCCGCCGCCAGCGAGGCACGGCGTGTGGCCGAGCTCATCGCCCGAGGCATGACGGAGGCCGAGGCCCGCGCCGCCGCGCCTCGGCTTGCCGGCTTGCAGGACGAGCTGCTGCGGGCGGGGCGCTCGGTCGAGATCCGCACCTTCCACGGCTGGTTCTCGCAGCTGCTGCGGGCGGCGCCGCTCGCCGTGCTGCAGGCCGAAGGCTTGTCCGCCGAGCTGCAGCTCATCGAGGATGAAGCCGAGCTGATGCCCGCGTTGTGGCGGCGCTTCCACGGCCGCGTGCTGGCGGACACCGAACTCGCCAGCGCCTTCCAGTGCCTGACCGAGACGCGTGGCCGGCACAACCTGCGCGAGTGGCTGCTGGCGGCCTTCAACAAGCGCGTGGAGCTGCGCCTGGCCGTGCGTGCCGGCGTGCTGGCGGGCAGCCTGCCCGACGTGGCCGAGCCGCTGGCGGCACTGGCGCCGTGGCGGCCCAGGCTGGCTGCACTGGCGGTGACGCTGGGCACCAGCAGCAAGCTGACACCACAGAAAGCGGCCACGGCGCTTGAGCAGGCCCTGGCGCTGGCCGACGCAGCCGCCTTCCCCGCGCTGTGGGCCGCGCTGTTCACCAAGACCGGCACCGCCAAGAAGGGCCTGGGCGACTCGACCGCGCAGCTCGACGCCTGCGCCGCGCTGGAAGCCATCGCCGCCGACATCGCCCAGCACGAGGCCTCCATCGAGCACGCCCGTATGGCGCGGCTGTCCGAAGTGCTGGTCGCCGAGTTCGAGGCGCTCAAGCGCGAGCGTGGCCTGGTCGACATGAACGATCTGGAGCGCGGCGCGCTGGCGCTGCTGTCCAAGCCCGAGCTGGCCGGCTGGGTGCAGCAGAAGCTCGATGCACGCGTGCGCCATCTGCTGATCGACGAGTTCCAGGACACCAGCCCGCTGCAGTGGCAGGCCCTGCACGGCTGGCTGGGCGCCTATGCCGGCGCGGGCGGCGGGCAGATCGCCGTCTTCATCGTTGGCGACCCCAAGCAGAGCATCTACCGCTTCCGTCGAGCGGAGCCGCGCGTGTTCGCGGCAGCGGGCGATTTCGTCCGTGACGGCCTGGCTGGTGTGACGCTGGCTTGCGACCACACGCGCCGCAACGCGCCCGAGGTGCTGGCCGCCGTCAACGCGGCCTTCACAGCGCAGATGCCGGGCTTTCGGCCGCACACGACGGAGCAGGGCACCGATGCTGCCGCCGGGCTGTTCACGCTGGACGGCCCGCCGCTTGTCGACGCTGCCGCTGAAGCCGACCCCGACCGTTGGCGCCCCAGCCTGACCGAGGCGCGCGTGGAGGCCGAGATCGCCCGCCGCGCGCCGGAGTGCGAGCGCGTCGCCCGGGCCATCCGCGCGCTGCTGGCCGAAGGCCTGCGGCCGCGCGACGTCTTCGTGCTGGCCCGCAAGCGCGCGCCGCTGCGGCAGATGGCCGAGGCGCTGTTGGCGGCCGGCATCCCGCACGTCGCGCCCGAGGACAACCGCCTGGCGGACCTGCCCGACGCGCAGGACCTGATCGCACTGCTGGACGCGCTGGCGTCGCCGGGCCATGCGTTGTCGCTGGCGCGGGCGCTGCGCAGCCCGCTCTTTGGCGTGGACGAAGCCGACCTGCTGCAGCTCGCGGAGGCCGCCGGCACGGCCGCGTGGCTGGGCGCGGCGCCGCGTGAGGTGCGCGAACGGCGCGGTTGGTGGGACGCGCTGGCCGACCTGGCCGCGCCCAGCCCGGCCCTGGCTCGCGCCCGCACTCTGCTGCTGGCCTGGCGCGCGGCGGCGTCGCGTTGCACGCCGCATGAGCTGCTGGACCGCATCGTCAGCGAGGGCGACTTGCTGCCGCGCCTGCTGGCCGCCGCGCCGCCTTCCGAGGCGGCCAATCGGCTGCGCACCGTCAACGCGCTGCTGCAGGCCGCGCTGGAGCTGGACGGCGGGCGGTTTGCCGAGCTGTATGGTTTCGTGCGTGCGCTGAAGGCCCGTTCGCCCAAGCTCGTGCCCGCACCGGCCGACGACGCGGTGCAACTGCTGACGGTGCACGGTGCCAAGGGCCTGGAGGCCGAGGTCGTCATCCTGCTGGATGCCGACGCCGCGCCACCGCGCGCCGAGACGCTGTCCCTGGCCTGCGATTGGCCGGTCGATGCGCCTGCGCCGGCGCGGCTGGCCTTCCTCGTCTCTGAACGCCGGCCGCCACCGGCGCTTCAATCCCTGATCGAGGCCGAGCAAGTGCTGCGCGAGCGCGAGGAGCTGAACGCGCTCTACGTGGCGATGACGCGGGCGCGGCGCCGGCTGATCGTCAGCCGCACGCCGCCCCGGCGTGGCGCGAGTGACGCGAGCTGGTGGGCCCGGCTCTCGCCGCTGGGCCGGCCGCTCACGCTCGCGGAGCCAAGCGACGATGCACCGCTGGACATGCCGCTGCCTGTGCATCTGCCGCTGCCGAACTGGACCGCACCGCCCGTGCCCGCGCGGGCCGGCGCGGCCGATGACGCCGCGCAGGCCAACCTCGGCGAGGCCCTGCACCGCGTTCTCGAATGGGCCAGCGCGGCCAGCCAGACGCAGCCTCTGGCCGTGCTCATCGCGGCCTCGGGCCAGGCCTTCGGCCTCGATGCTGCGGCACGAGAACGCCTGGCCACGGCCGCCGACGCCATCCTGCAAAGCCCTGACTGCCGGCCCTTCTTCGACCCGGCGCGCTTGCGCTGGGCCGCCAACGAGGTTGCCATCAACGCCGCAGGGGATGACCGCCGCATCGACCGCCTTGTGCAGTTGGACGACGGCGTCTGGTGGGTGCTGGACTACAAACTCGGCGCCACGCCCGAGCGCGAAACGGCCTACCTGGAGCAGATGCGCAGCTACGTTGCGGCCGTGCAGAAACTGCAGCCCGACGAGCTCGTCAGAGCCGCTTTGATCAGCGGCACCGGACGCCTCGTCGTTGTCAGCTAGAATGTGCGGCTTGATCGGGGCGTAGCGCAGCCTGGTAGCGCATCTGGTTTGGGACCAGAGGGTCGCGAGTTCGAATCCCGCCGCCCCGACCATTTATTCCGGAACCCGCCTTGGCCCTGCGCCACGGCGGGTTTTCTTTTGTGAAGCCCCCGCATCACCCCGCATCCGGGGCCTCTACCCCAGGGCATCCCCCCAAGTCCGACCGATCGGTCGGCCAGGACAATCCCCGGTTATTCGCTGCAACCCTGGCATGGTCACAAGCCGCGCCCGAGAGACCCATGGCACTTCAACACCTGACCGACGAGCAGATCGCCACCTGGACCCGCGCCCAAAAGGACGAGTGGTGGTTCAAGAACATCTTTCGCGGTGACATGGCCCAGCTGACGCTGCGCTCCGGCTTCACCGGCTTCCTGCTCGGCGGCATCCTGTCGGCCACCGGCCTGTACATCGGCGCCAAGACCGGCATCTCGCTTGGTGTCGGCCTGACCTCGGTGATCCTGGCATTCGCGCTCTTTCGCGCGCTGCATGCCGGCGGCTGGGCCCAGGACTACACCATCCTGGAAAACAACTGCACGCAGTCCATCGCCACGGCGTCGGGCTATGTGACCACGGCGCTGATCTCCAGCCTGCCGGCCTACATGCTGGTCTCGGGTGTCATCCCGCCGTGGTGGCAGCTGATGATCTGGATGATCGTCATCTCGACGACCGGCGTGCTGATCGCGTTTCCGCTGAAGCGCCGGTTCATCAACGAGGACCAGGCGCCGTTCCCCGAAGGCCGTGCCTGCGGCGTCGTGCTGGATTCGCTCTACAACGGCCGTGGCGACGAGGGCGTCTTCAAGGCCAAGCTGCTGGGCTGGGTGAGTGGCGGGGCCGCGCTCTACCAGGCCGCGATCAGTGACGGCTGGATGAAGCTGGTGCAGTTCAAGCTGCTGATGCTCGACAAGTGGGCCGGCGTCGTGGAGCCCTGGCATCTGCACGAGCGGCTGGACGACTACTACTACACCTGGGCTGCGAAGGCCGATGCCGTCATGCCCAGCATCCTCGGCACCAGCTTCAAGACGCTGGGCTTGCGCCTCACGCTGGACGTCGCCGTCATCGGCGTGGGCGGGCTGATGGGCCTGGCCATCGCCGGCAGCTGCTTCCTCGGCGCCTTCATCAACTTCGTCATCCTGGCGCCGCTGATGATCCAGATGGGCGACATCGCGCCACGCCTGGGCGCCAACGGCCTGCCGGTGCCGCTGAGCCGCGTCGAGATCGTCAACCAGTGGTCGCTGTGGTGGGGCGTCACGATGATGGTGGTCGGCGCGCTGGTGTCGCTGGTGGCCAAGCCCGAAATCTTCAAGGGCCTGTTCAAGAAGCGTGTCGCCAAGCCGGCAGACGCGGGCCCCGACCTGCTGAAGGACATCGAGGTGCCGCTATGGGTGTCTTACGTCGGCGTGCCGGTCTTCGGGATGCTGGGCGCCTACGTGACCCACCTGTTCTTCGGCGTGCCGCTGTGGATGGCCGTCATTTCGCTGCCGCTGATCTTCGTGCTGAGCATCATCTGCACGAACTCCATGGCCCTGACCTCGTGGACGCCGACCGGCGCGCTGTCCAAGATCACCCAGTTCACGATGGGCGCGCTGGACCGGAGCAACCCCGCGTCCAACCTTCTGCCGGCCGGCATGACGGCGGAGATCGCCTCCAACGCCGCCAACCTGCTCTCCGACATCAAGCCCGGCTACATGCTCGGCGGCAAGCCGCGCCACCAGGCCATCGGTCACATCATCGGCAACATCGCTGGCGTGCTGGTCTGCGTGCCGCTGTTCTTCCTGCTGTTCCTGCAGCCCGATGCGTCGGGTGTGCGGGGCACGGCCGGCATCGTGTCCGACCAGTTCGGCTTTCCGGCCGCACTGCAGTGGAAGGGCGTGGCCGACGTCATCGCCAAGGGCCTGAAGAGCCTGCCGGTCTCGGCGCTGGTCTCGATGGCCATTGCCGCCGTCGCCGCTGTAGTGATGGAACTGGCGCGTATCAAGAGCAAGGGCCGCTTCCAGCTCTCCGCCGTGGCCACCGGCCTGGGCGTGGTGCTGCCGCCCGAGGCGGTCATCGGCATGTTCGTGGGCGCGCTGATCTTCTGGGGCATGGGCCGCAAGCACAAGGCGCCCGGCACCAAGGGCCACCGCATCTGGGTCGAAGGCATGGAGCCCATCTGCGCCGGCCTCATCTCCGGTGCGGCGCTGATGGGCATCGGCAATGCCATCATCAACGTGCTGATCTAATCCCCGTTTTCCGACCGTAGCTCAACTGGATAGAGCACCCGCCTTCTAAGCGGGCGGTTACAGGTTCGATTCCTGTCGGTCGGGCCAAATTGTCCTCACGCTCAGGGCATCCTGGCCAGCATCCTGGCTTCGGTCACTTCGTCCCAGAACAGCGGATACAGGCTGCGCGCCGAGGCGACGGAGTCGGGATGGCCGCCCCACAGCGAGACCTGTTCGCGTACTTCGGCAAAACCGATGCTCATCAGCACGGCGGGCGCGTTGACGCGCGGGTTGTGTCGCGCAGCCGTGATGGGCACCAGGCCCAGGCAGCGCCGGTAGAAGCCCACGTGGCGCGGGTTGACCTCGATGACGAGCCGCTCGCAGCCGGCGCGCCGGTGGGCGTGCAGATAGCCGAGGTGGAAGATGTGGGCCAGCACGCTCCTGGGGTCGCGGGAATGCTTGTCGGTGGCCAGGCCGCCGAACTCGCAAAGCTTGATGCCGGCGGCGCGCCAGTCGTCCAGTTCCGCGCCGAAGAGCAGGTCGGCGTGCAGGCCACCGACGCCGTCGAAACGAACTGACAGCGTGCCGACGATGGCATCGCCATCACGGGCGGTGCAGACGACGTCGCCATCCTGTTTGCGACTGGTGTAGTTCTCCCGGCTCACGGCCAGGCCGCGATGGGCGTAGCGGCGTTCAACGAGGTCGAGGGCCTCGCCATCGAGCCCGCCGAAGCCGCTGTCCAGCTCAAGTGGTGCACCGCCAAAGTGCTTCGGCGGGTGGCTGCGGCTTGCTTCAAAGATTGGGAGCATGTGCTTGAAATCCTCAGCGCCCAGTGCGCGAGCCGCGAGTCTAGGGACGTGAGGCGGGTCATTTCGCGGCCCTCACAGACCGATACATCGGTTGTATGTAGTCCATGCGATTTCTCACGCCCCAAGAGACTGCCGGCGGGATGCGATGAGGCGTTGTCCTACGCGTTGTCCGTAGGGCGACCCTTAGGCTTGGGACCCTTAGGCTTGGTTTGCCTGCTTTCTCCCTCCCTGGGCAGGCGCCCGACGCGACAGCGTGCGGGGATTGCGTCCCGGCCTTGGTGCCGGGATTTTTTTTGGCCTGCAGTCCTACATCTGGTCGCCGTGCGTCCGATTACATTGAGCGCGGGCTTCGGCCCCCTGCTGTTCCTCCCTGAGCAGGCGTCTACCGTGACAGCGGAAGACGGTTTCAAACCCTGGTCCGATGGACCGGGGTTTCTTTTTTTGCGCGCGGTCGCGCTGAAGCGCTGCCTGGCTGTACGGAGCGGATGGCAGCCGAACTGAGCGCTTGCTCGCCCGGGTGGCGGCCCACCGCTGACCCTGCTAGTCTGCCCGCGCCCGCCAACCGTGGCGGAAGACGGGAGCTGCAGGCATGGCGGAATTGATGGTCAACGGCAGGCAGGTGCAGTTCGAGGCGGAAGCCGATACGCCGCTGCTCTGGGTGCTGCGTGAGCAGTTGAGCCTGACGGGCACGAAGTACGGCTGCGGGGTCGCCCAGTGCGGTGCCTGCACCGTGCACATCGACGGCGCGCCGGTGCGCAGCTGCGTGATGCCGGCTTCGGCGCTGACAGTGGCGCAGAAGATCACCACCATCGAGGGCCTGGCGCCGAACGCCTCGCATCCGTTGCAGAAAGCCTGGGACGCGCTGGACGTGCCGCAGTGCGGCTTCTGCCAGAGCGGCATGTTGATGGCCGCCGCCGCGCTGCTGAAGGCTAAGAGGTTATCCGTAAATAGTAAACTCTCGTCCCGAACCGCCATTCACGCGGTGGTTGGGTTAAGGCATGGCGACACGCAAGAGAGTTGAGTTGTGGGTGGTGACCGATGATTTCTGGCAACGCGTCGAACCACTGATCCCTGTACGTGAGCGCGTTGGCGGCAAAGAGTACCTGCGCAAGCCAGGGGCAGGACGGCCAGCCAAGCCGGCGCGACAAGTG
>NZ_JBDSQX010000049.1:0-27510 GCF_039929605.1 Roseateles sp. | reverse complement strand
GGCGATTGAGGAAGGGCGCTTCAAGTCGCAGATCGTGCCCATCGTCAAGCAGACCCGAAAGGGCGAGGTGGTGTTTGACACCGACGAACACGTCAGGGCAGCCACGACGATGGAGACGCTGGCGAAGATGAAGCCGGCTTTCAAGAAGGACGGCTCGGTGACCGCCGGCAATGCCTCGGGCATCAATGACGGCGCGGCCTTCTTCGTGCTGGCCGATGCGGCGGTGGCCGCCGCTGCCGGTCACAAGCCGATGGCAAGGTTGGTGTCGTATGCGGTCGCCGGCGTGCCGAACGAACTGATGGGAGAAGGGCCGATCCCGGCCACGAAACTCGCGCTGAAGAAGTGCGGGCTCTCGCTCGATCAGATGGATGTGATCGAGAGCAACGAAGCCTTTGCCGCGCAGGCGATCGCGGTTGCGCGCGGGCTGGAGTTCGACATGAAGAAGGTCAACGTCAATGGCGGTGCGATCGCGTTGGGCCACCCGATCGGCTGCTCAGGCGCCTTCCTCGCGACCAAGGCCATCTACGAGCTTCACCGCACCGGCGGGCGCTTCGCGCTGGTGACGATGTGCATCGGCGGCGGCCAGGGCATTGCTGCGGTGTTCGAGCGGCTCTGAGTAACGTCGCTACAGGCGCGGCAGATCCGGGGCGGGCGGACACATCACCGCCCTGCCCGACTTGATCATCGCCGCCAGCATTTCCCGCGGAAAGAAGGGCTCGCCGCCCGCGCCCAAGAGCAGATCGACGGCAGCAAGAGCATGCTTCGTGGCCGCTGTGGTCTGGGTCAGGGCGAACGCGACCGAAGCCTCTCGATCTCCGCCAACAGCGCCAACACGACCGCAGCGCCATGCAGCCCCAGGTCCAGCTCATGTGCCAGGCGCAGCACCTTGCGTGTGCGGGCCAGGGCCTCGCCGCTGAACTGCCAGTCGATCGGGCCACGGCCTGTCGGATGCAGCAGCCCCTCTTCGACCAGCGCCTGCAATTGCGCCGCGTCTGCTCCGCTGGCCCGGCACAAGGCGGGGAGGTCGAAGGCCACTTGCTCTTCGACGACGGCGCTGGCCGTGACCAGGTAGTAGGTGTCCGCCATGGTGCTTCAGGCCTCCAATGCGGCGCGAGGTTGATGGTCAGAATAGGCCTCGGCCAACGCCTGCCAAGCGGTCTTCTGCGCCTCTGAATCCGAAGGCGGCACGGCGATGGTCAGCACCGCGTACAAGTCACCGGCCTGGGCGCCGGGCAGGCCCCAGCCTTTGAGACGCAGCTTGCGGCCCTGGGTCGAACCCGCTGGAATGCCCAGTTGCACGGAGCCCTTCGGCGTCGGTGCGGTGACCGTGGCCCCGAGCGCGGCCTCCCACGGCGCCACCGGCAGATCGAAGTAGACGTCGCCGCCATCCAGCCGGAACACCGCGTGCGGCATGAATGCGATTTCCAGATAGAGGTCGCCTGCCGGCGCGCCGTTTTGGCCCGCAGCCCCTTGGCCCAGCAGCCTCAGATGCTGGCCCGGCCGCACGCCTTTGGGGATGCTGACGTCCAACTGCCGCTCTCCTCGCAGCGTGGCCCGCCCTTGCGCGTCGACCACGGGCATGCGCAACGACATCGTGCGTTGGGCGCCTCGATACGCATCCTCAAGATCGACCGTCAGCTTGGCGTGGTGGTCACTGCCCTGTGCGGGGCCGTGCTCGGAGGCATGCTGCCGCCTGCCTTCGCCACCACGCGAACGCTGCCCGAACAAGGATTCGAAGAAGTCGCTGAAGGCCGCGCCGTCGGGGCCGGCCCTGTTGTCGGCACCTCGGCCGCTGAACTCGAAACCACCGTCCCATCCGGGTGGTGGCTCGAATGCGCGGCCGTCTGCCTTGCGCCGGGCGATGTCGTCGTAGGCGGCGCGGCGCTCGGGATCGATCAGCGCCTCGTGGGCCTCGGCGATGTCCTTGAAGCGCGCTTCGGCGTTCGGCTCCTTGCTGACGTCGGGGTGGTATTTGCGCGCCAGCTTGCGGTAGGCGCGCTTGAGCTCGTCCTGGGTCGCGGTGCGCTCGACGCCGAGTGCGGCGTAGTAGTCCTTGAAGTCCATGGCGCGGTCAGGCGTTCATATCAACGCCAGCCGCAGCGGTGCGCCGGGTTCAGCCTCATGCGAGTGCCACATTCGCCACATGCGCCTGCGTTCTGGGCAGCGGCAGGCCTTGAGCGGCGACCAGAACCGCAGCGGCATCCGAGCTCAGCAGGTCGACAGGGCGTTGCCCGCCCAGCCGCGAATTGGGCCCGGCAAACCACTGCGCCACCCGCCAACCCGACCAGAGTTCAGGCAGTTGCGCCCGCACAGCCTGCGGCTGGGCTGCGATGGACAGGTCCTTCGGGTCGAACTGGAACATCGGTATCCACAGGCTGGCACGCCATTCAAACCCGAACACCTGGCCGGAATGAATGAGCTTGGCCAAGCTGACCGCCGCGCCGGCCTGGTGATCCAGCAACAGGCGACCGACGATGTCACTGGGCGCGGTGCCGCCGCTGTCGCGAAAGGCCTCGAGCAGGCTGACGAATCCGTGGCCGCTGGGGGTGTGGTCGATCATGTGCATGCCTACGTCGTAAATTGAATGGCGATCGGCGCACCAGACGGCCATCGTTGAGTCAACTTTGCTCGGATGCGGGACGAAAGACGGTGCGGCACCGCACCCAGCGCACGGTATATGCAGGCAATTGCGGCAAAGCCAATTCGGCTGCTCAAGAGCCGCCTGCCTGCCCATGCATGCCCGGCGCCTTCTTCGCCGAGGCCTCAAAACGCGGCTGCGCTGCGTCCCGTGCTGCACCGTCCCGCACAGGTGACTTGACCACGCACGGAGCGGCGCAGCCCGATGCCTGCAGCTTCAGTGCGGGCTCAGGCAGCGACATCCGCAGAAGTTGCTTATGTCGCAAAAGGTTCGAGCCCCTCCGGCGGCGCAGCTGTCAGGCGATCGGTTCAGCACAGAAAACTGCGCTGCAACGCTCGTCTGGGAACTCCTAGCGTCGCCAGTCGACCCGCCACATCGCCCAATGGTCAGCACGGCCAAAGCCAAATCGTGTGACGGCACAAGACCCGTCACAAACCTCGTCACAGCGAGCCAGAAACGACAAAGCCCGCACTTGGCGGGCTTTGCTAAGTCCTTCACAGGACTCTTATTTCTTGGTTGCGGGGGCAGGATTTGAACCTACGACCTTTGGGTTATGAGCCCAACGAGCTACCAGACTGCTCCACCCCGCGACTGAAGCTAGCAGTATACACGGTATTCCAGGGTTGGAGCAAATGCAGCGACATTCATCTAAGAGAGGCTCGTCGCGCGCGGATGCCCACGCCTTGTAGGCAGTGAGCCTGCCGCGCGGTCGGCGGCTGCCCTGATGCAGTTCCAACACGAGCCAGGCGGCTCTCGGCTTGTGCACACTCGCCCCATGCTCGACTTGGTCACCCGCCGCCCGCAAGGGCTCTACTGCGAGCCCGGCGATTTCTACATCGACCCGTGGTTGCCGGTCGATCGCGCTGTCATCACCCACGCCCATGCCGACCATTGCCGGCCCGGCCATGCCGCCTACCTGGCGCAATGCGATGGCCTTGGCTTGATGCGCGCGCGGCTGGGGGACGAGGCTACGCTGGATGGCTTGGCTTACGGCGAGGTGAGGCGCATCGGCGACGTGAGCCTGAGCCTGCATCCAGCGGGCCATGTGCTGGGCTCGGCGCAGGTGCGCATCGAGCACCGCGGCGAGGTCTGGGTCGTGGCAGGCGACTACTTCGTCAGCGGCGCTGGTGACTGCAACACGACCTGCGCGCCCTTCGAGCCGGTGCGCTGCGACGTCTTCGTCACCGAAAGCACCTTCGGCCTGCCCATCTACCGCTGGGCGCCGCAGAGCGAGGTGTTCGGCGAGATGCGCGCCTGGTGGGTCGACTGCGCGGCGCAAGGCAAGCAGGCGCTGCTGATGGGCTACAGCCTGGGCAAGGCGCAGCGGCTGATTGCCGGGCTGGCGACGGCCGATGCGCCGGGGCCGGTGCTCGTGCATGGCGCCGTCGCGCGGTTGAACGCGGCCTATCGCGAGGCCGGTGTCGCACTGGCCGAGGTGCAGACAGTGACGCCGGAGACGAACTTCAAGTCGTTGCGCGGCGCTCTCGTCATCGCCCCGCCGGCCGTGCAGGGCAGCCGTTGGGCCAGGGCGTTAGGGCCGCACAGCGACGCCTTCGCCAGCGGCTGGATGCGGCTGCGCGGCGCGCGCCGGCGGCGCAGCGTGGACCGGGGCTTTGTGTTCAGCGACCACGCGGACTGGCCGGGGCTGCTGGCCGCCATCACAGCGACGGCTGCGCAGCGCGTCATCGTCACGCATGGCGACGAAGGGACGCTGGTGCGCTACCTGAGCGAGCTGGGCCTGCAGGCCGAAGCGTTCGCGACCGAGTACGGCGACGAGACCCACGGCGTGGAGGCGGCCGAGTGAAGCGCTTCGTGGCCCTCTACCTGGCCATCGACGCGAGCACGTCCACACTGGCCAAGGTGGCCGCGCTGAAGCGCTACCTGGCCGACGCACCGCCGCGCGACGCCGCCTGGGCCGTCTACCTGCTGGCCGGCGGCACGCCGCGCCGGGCGGTGCCGACAGCTGAGCTTCGGGCGTTGGCCTGCGAGGCTGCGGCGCTGCCGGAGTGGCTGTTCGAGGCGGGCTATGCGGCGACCGGCGACTTGGCCGAGGCGATTGCCTACGTGCTGCCCGACCCCGAGGACAAGCTCGACGAGCCGCTGGCCGACTGGATGGAGCAGCGCATCCTGCCACTGCGTGCGCTGGACGCGGCCTCGCGGCGTGAGGCCGTGCTGGCCGCCTGGCGGGGGCTCTCGGCGGACGAGCGCTTCATGTTCGTCAAGCTCGTCGGCGGCGGGTTTCGCGTGGGGGTGAGCAAGCTGCTGGTGCAGCGGGCGCTTGCCGAGTGGTCGGGGCGCGATGCGGCCGGGGTTGCACAGCGCATGATGGGCTACACGAGCATTGACACGCCGCCGACGGCTGAGCGCTTCCAGGCGTTGCTAACCGACGATGTGAGCGGTGCTCGTGGTGGCCAGCCCTACCCGTTCTTCCTAGCGCACGCGCTGCCCGGCGAACCGGGGGCAACGCTCGGCGAGCGCGGGGACTGGCTGGCGGAATGGAAGTACGACGGCATTCGTGCGCAGGTGGTCAAGCGTGACGGGCAGGTATGGATCTGGTCGCGCGGCGAGGAGTTGGTGACGGAGCGTTTCCCCGAGGTGGAAGCGGCGGCCAGCATGTGGCCGGATGGCACGGTCGTCGACGGCGAACTGCTAGCCTGGCTGCCCGGTGAAGCCGAGCCAGCGCCATTCGCGTTGCTGCAGAAGCGCATCGGCCGCACCAAGCTGTCCAAGGCCATCCTTGCCGAAGCACCGGTGCGGCTGCTGGCCTACGACCTACTTGAAAGCGACGGCGAGGACCGCCGCCAGGAGCCCATGCACGTCCGCCGCGCACGGCTGGAACAGCTCGGCATTGCGACATCGCCGCTGCTGGATGCGCAGGACTGGGCCGGCCTCGCCGCTGCCCGCACCCAGTCGCGCGAGCGTCGCGTGGAAGGCCTGATGCTCAAGCACCGCGAATCGCCCTACGGCATCGGCCGCACCGGCAACGCCTGGTGGAAATGGAAGGTCGCGCCGCTGAGCGTGGACGCGGTGCTGATTTACGCGCAGGCCGGCCACGGCCGTCGCGCCAACCTCTACACCGACTACAGCTTTGCCGTGTGGAACCGGGCGCCGCGCGACGCCGCAGAGGCCGAGGCCGCACTCGATTCCACGGGCGGCGAGCTGACCCTGGTGCCGTTCGCCAAGGCGTACTCCGGGCTCACGGACGAGGAGATCAAGGGCGTGGACCGCGTGATCCGCAAGACCACCGTGGAGAAGTTCGGCCCGGTGCGGCGCGTGCGCCCGAGCATGGTGTTCGAGCTGGGCTTCGAGGGCATCCAGG
Source organism: Roseateles sp. (assembly GCF_039929605.1). Lineage (GTDB taxonomy): Bacteria > Pseudomonadota > Gammaproteobacteria > Burkholderiales > Burkholderiaceae_C > Pelomonas. Next base: position 21,553 of record NZ_JBDSQX010000049.1, on the reverse strand, counting down.
CGAGCACGCGGCACAAGAGCGGCATCGCCGTGCGCTTCCCGCGCATGCTGAGGATTCGCGGCGACAAGCCGTTGCATGAGGCGGACACGCTGGACACGTTGCGTACGTTGATGGCGGTTGGACCCGAGGGGCAAGCGAATGGCGCCGAAGTCGCCGACGATTGACTGGTTGGCCGGGCGCGGCTGGAAGGCATTCCCTTTTCAGCGCAACGTCTGGAAGGCAATGGCCGCCGGCCAATCGGGCCTGCTGCACGCGACGACCGGGTCCGGCAAGACGCTCGCCGTCTGGCTGGGCGCGCTACAGGTATTTGGCGACATCGAGGCGCCGCTGTCGGTGCTGTGGGTGACGCCCATGCGCGCGCTCAGCCACGACACGCTGCTCGCCTTGAAAGACGCCGCCAGCGCCCTCGCACCGAAGTGGACGCTGGCCGCACGCACCGGTGACACGTCGACGAGCGAGCGCGCGTCGCAGCAGCGCCGCTGGCCGACGGGGCTGGTCACGACGCCCGAGTCGCTGAGCCTGATGTTGTCCCGTGCCGACGCGCCGGACGTGCTAAAGCGCGTGCGCCTCGTCGTTGTTGACGAATGGCATGAACTGCTCGGCACCAAGCGCGGCGTGCAGTTGCAGCTGGCGCTGGCACGCCTGCGGCGCTGGAACCCAGGCTTGATGACCTGGGGCCTGTCTGCCACGCTGGCCAACCTTGAGGAAGCCAGCGACACGCTGGCGCCTGGTGCCGTCATCGTCCGCGGTGCGCAGGACAAGAAGATCGCCATCGACACGCTGCTGCCCGAGCGCATCGAGCGCTTTGCCTGGGCGGGTCACATGGGCCTGGCGATGCTGCCGGCGGTCATCGAGAAGATCGACAGCGCCGCCAACTCGCTGGTGTTCACCAACACGCGCTCGCAGTGCGAACGTTGGTTCCAGGCGCTGCTGGAGGCGCGGCCGGACTGGGCGGGCCTGATCGCCCTGCACCACGGCTCGGTGGACGCCGACATGCGCCGCTGGGTGGAGGCGGCGATGAAGGCGGGTCAGCTCAAATGCGTGGTTTGCACGGCGAGCCTGGACCTGGGCGTGGACTTCCTGCCGGTGGAGCAGGTGCTGCAGATCGGCTCGGCCAAGGGCGTGGCGCGGCTGCTGCAGCGCGCGGGCCGCAGCGGCCATGCGCCGGGCCGCCGCTCGCGCGTGACGATGGTGCCGACGCACAGCCTGGAGATCGTCGAGGCCTCGGCCTTGCGCGCCGCCGTGCAGGCCGGCCGCATCGAGCCACGCCGCCCGCCCGATGCGCCGCTGGACGTGCTGGTGCAGCACCTCGTCACCCTCGCGCTGGGCGGCGGCTTCCGGCCAGACGATCTGCTGCCCGAGGTGCGCAGCGCGCCGAGCTACCGCGGCTTGAGCGACGAGGCCTGGGCGTGGGCGCTGGCCTTCGTGCGGCACGGCGGCGAGACGCTGCGCGCTTATCCGGACTTCCAGCGCGTCGTGCCCGACGACGCAGGCGTGTGGCGCGTGCCCGACGTGCGGCTGGCGCGGCGGCACCGCAGCAACATCGGCACCATCGTGTCGGACGCAACGGTGAGCGTGCAGTTCCTGACCGGCGGCCGCATCGCGACGGTGGAAGAGAGCTTCATCTCGCGGTTGCGCACGGGCGATGTCTTCCTGCTCGGCGGCCGCGCGCTGGAGCTGGTGCGCGTGGAGGGGCTGACCGCCTACGTGCGCATCGGCAAGCCGGGAAAGGCGCTGCTGCCGCGCTGGGACGGCGGGCAGTTCCCGATCTCGGACACGCTGTCCGACGCGATGCTGGAGCGCTTCGACGAGGCCGCGCAGGGCCGCTACACCGACCGCGAGATGCGCTTCGTCGCGCCGCTGCTGAAGCTGCAGGTCGAGTGGTCCGCCCTGCCCGGCCCGCAGCGGCTGCTGGCGGAGGTGATGACCTCGGGCGACGGTCATCATCTGTTTCTCTACCCATTTGCCGGCCGTGTCGTGCACCTGGGCTTGGCGTCACTGCTGGCCTGGCGTGTGGGCCGAGACACGCCCGCCACGTTCACGATGGCCATCAACGACTACGGGCTGGAATTGCTCAGCGCCACCCAGATCGACTGGAACGCCCAACTGCCCGCGCTGCTGGCGCCGGTGGACCGCGAAACGCTGCGCGAGGAGGTGCTGGCCAGCTTGAACGCGACCGAGATGGCACGGCGGCGCTTCCGTCAGATCGCCCGCATCGCCGGGCTGATCTTCCAGAGCCACCCGGGCGAGGCGCGCAGCCAGCGGCAGTTGCAGGCCTCGGCGTCTCTCTACTTCGACGTGTTCCGACAGCATGACCCCGAGAACCGGCTGCTGCGCCAGGCCGAGGCGGAGCTGCTGTCGGCAGAGTTGGACGTCGAATCGCTCGGCCGCATGTTGGCGCGCATGGCCGCGCAGCAGCTCGACCTGCGCCAACTGACGCGGCCGACGCCGCTGGCGTTTCCGCTGCTGGTGGAGCGGCTGCGGGAGCGGGCGTCGACGGAGTCACTGGCGCAGCGGCTGAGCCGCATGCTGGCCGAGTTGGAAGCTGCCGCCGGCGGGGAAAGAGCGCCAACCGACGTCGGCTCGCGACTCGCGTTTGGCAAAGCGCCCGACAAGCCGAGGCAGCAGCGCACGCGACGGAGGCGACAGTGAGCCTGCGCGTGGACGCCGCTGGCGAGACGCTGTGGCTGCTGGCCGATGGTGCCGTCTGGTGGCCGGCTGCGCGGACCGTCTTCGTGGCAGACCTGCATCTGGGCAAAGGCGCCGCCTTTCGTGCGCAAGGCCAGGCTGTGCCGGCGGGCAGCAGCGCGCGGACGTTGGCGCGACTGCATGACGTCGTCGTTGCGCACGATGCAGCGCAGCTCGTCGTGCTCGGCGACTTCTGGCATGGCGCCGAAGGCCTGACGCCGTCGTTGCTGGACGCTGTTGCAGCGTTCGCCGAGCGCCTGCCGACCCTGCTCGTGCTCGGTAACCACGACCGGCGCATTCACCCGCCGGGGCTGCCGTTGCAGGTGGTCAACGGCACGTTGCCGTTAGGCCCGCTGACTGCCGCACACGAGCCGCCGCCGACCGGTAGTCTGGGCTTCACGCTGGCCGGCCACTGGCATCCGGCTATCGCCATGAGAAGCCACGCGGGCGACCGTTTGCGGCGGCCATGCTTCGTGCGTTACCCGCATGCACTCGTGCTGCCGGCGTTTGGTGGATTGACCGGGGCGCTGACATTGCGACGCAGCGAACTGGCGCGGGACCACGCCGAAGTCGCCGTGCTGGGCGACGGCGAACTTCACTGGTTGCCCGAGATCCGCTGAGTTGTTCAGCTCTTGACAGCGTGCGCCACGGCAAAAAACTGCCGCTCTGTTAGCTGCGACAGAAAGTCCAGATATACACGGCAGTCGTATTGCGATCAGGCGGCCCGAGTTTGGCGAACGCAAGGCAAAATTATTCAGCCAATCCATTTCTAAACTTTAATCTTGCGCAACAAGCCGGGGCCATCCGCTTCAACGCCGAAAATATCTTGGTCGTCCAACATGTAAGCCTGCAACAGGCTTACCAGCCCCTTCTCTTCATTGCCAGCCTCAAGCCAACATTGCCCTAAACGATAATGGACAAAGGGGTTTGCTTGGCAGTCTTAATAATTCAGAGCGCTATATAAACTTTCACGTGCGGCGCCAATGTGAAAGCTGATACTGCGCATCTCCGATTGATGCAGAAATCGGCAGCCAATTCCGCACGTGGTTCCGGGAGCAAATGCAATGCAGCCAGCCATTTATCTATGGCGCCAGCAAATCATTCGCGTCAAATGACATTCCCCTACCCGCACAGGACCTCCATTTCACTTGAAATGTTCTTTGGAAGATTAATTTCTTTGCGGGCGAGTGCTTCTGAAAAATTCCAGATATCGAGGATCTTCACCCTGAAAGCAGCGCCCTTTTGAAATTCTGTTTGCCTCCTCAAACCATTTCGCCGCCAAATCCACGTCACCCTTTTCGTAGTAGATGGTCGCCAAGATGAAGCGCGGACCATCCTGGTGGTCTTTCACAGCGCCGGAATCGAACAATTCCTTCATCAACTTCATGGCATTCGCGAAGTCACCGGTATTTCTATAAAACTTTGCCAACGAATGAGCAAAGCTCTTGCTGACATCCCAGTCGAACTTCGGCTCAGGAACTTTGCTCCAGGCCGCTTCCGCAGTCTTGATTCCGCCGGCCTTGTCAGCGCTCAAAATCTCTTGCTTGGCCTGCTTGAGCAGGGCGTCAATTTCATCTCTAATCGAAACATCCAGTTGTTGCATTTGCCAAACTCCCCGATGCGCACGGCCTCGTACACGGCTTCGACGCGCTCGTAGGTTCTTGGCGAGCATGTCCCAGGCGCTGGTATTGCCTGGCGTCGGACCATTGATGAATCCGGGCGTGACGCCGGCCATGCGCTGACCGGTGCCGTCGCCACGTTGTGGTTGCCTCGGCTGGCGTCCAGCGGTCCTGGGATGCGGTAGTTGGCCTACCTGCCTGAGAGTCCGTGAGCACTCGAGTTCAATGCGCGTGTTCAGGGCCGTAGGTTAGCCCTTGGCCGCCTGGGCTACATCTGCCATCACTTGCAGTTCGGTCATTTGGCTCAGGATGTCGAGGTGGACGTGGGCGTCCAACTTTTGCAGCCGTTCGAGCGAAGGCTCACCGCCTAGCGCGAGCGCAGGAACAAAGCCGTACATGGTGTCGTGATCCAGGGGGCCGAGTTTCTCGAGGGCATTCGCGAACAGCGGCTGGTCGTCAACGTCTTTTAGGTCATAGGCGTCGCTTGAAATGCTAGAAAAGAAAAGCTGGATCTCCTTGTCAGCCCCTCGCCGTGCAAATGTTTCCGCGTCAAATGCCGGAAACACCCATCCGTAGGCTGGAACTATTTTTAGCGACTGCCCGGTGTTCTTGCCCCACAACACCAATTCCCCAAACGCTGACCGTGCGATCACATAGAACGAATCCAGTTCCATGAATTTGGTTTCGCCGAGCCAAGCATCCAGCGCATCTTCCCACTCGTCGGGGTCGACCGTCCAAAACAAGCCTCGCCCATATCCACACCAGCCGTGCTCTTGCCAGTATTCAAGCAGCTTATCCGGCAGCTCGCCGCGAAATTTCTCGATCTTCTCTGCCGGTACATCTTTGCGCGCAAACGCAGGGCCAAATTGTTTATAGCCCAAGAAGTTCTCAAAAAACTGATCCATAAGTCTTCCTATTCTTCCTTGTCACTGGCACCGCTTCAGGCTTGCATTCATTTTGGTGGTGCCGCGAGCGCTCTCCGGAACTTTTTTCGCAACGTCATCCAGAGCCTCAACACGGTTTCTTCCAAATTCATCGACACCGTTCTTCCACTGCGAACCAATTGATGAGTTCACGCCCTTGTCACCCAGTTCAGTAACCAAATCCTTGCCTCCCGCAATCATGTCTGGATTGTGGAGTGCGGCAAGTGTTTTCATTCGCTCCGCCGCCATGGCAGCAGCCTTCTTGGTGGCTGCGTCACCAAGTACGCCGTCCTCAGCAAGCTGCTTTTCGAACTGAGCTTGAAGCTGCTGGGAATACTTCTCGCGCGCCGCCTTCTGAGCCGCCCCAGTTCCCTCACGCCCAATATCTGAATAGCGCTTCCTACCCTCCAGATAATCCTTCACCGTCAAATCATTCAGGCCCTTCTCTTGGCCTGCAAGTTGACGATCGTATTCAACAGGATCGCCCTTCGCATTCTTCTTGAAGCACTTGACCTTCTTCTGCTTCATCGTCGCGGCTGCCTCTTCAGCCGCCTCAGCCTTCGCCGCCTGCTTCTTGGCCTGACTCGGTGTCGTCGCTTTCTGCACCGGCGCTTCACTCTGCGCCGCCTTCGGCTTCGGCCTTAGCCGCGGATTGCTGAGCAGCGATTCCTGGTTCTTGGCCACCCACTCCGCAAACCCCTCGCCCAGCTTGCTTTTGCGCAGCAGTGCCAGGGTCTCTTCGGTGGAGGCACGCGACTGCCGCAGCGTCAGGCGCGCCACGATGGCCATCAAGATGAGCTTGAAGAGCAGCGCGACCGCATAGGCGTATTCGTCACCGGCGGCTTCAACCTCCGCATGAGTCCGTGGGCTGTCGGGTGCGCTCCAGGCCCGCGTGGTGGCGTGGCTCAGATGGCCGATCAGCTCGCCAAAACCTTCCGCGATGCCGATGATGAGGAAGCCCAGGCCCAGCCAGGTGAGGATGGTGACGCCCGCCGAGACGCCAAGGTCCGCGCCGATGACCGCGCCCGGCGCGGCGCCGGCGCCGCCGGCGAAGAAGCCGATCACCGCGCCGATGACGCCGCCGATGACCGTCGTGGCGACCAGCACCACCAACATCATCAGCAGCCCGGGGATCAGGCCCTTGACGAGTTCTTCCAGCGCATGGCCGGTCTCGCGCAGGATGGCCGCACCGGCGCGCAGCTGGCCGATGCGCATGGCCTCGTACACGGCTTCCACACGCTCGTAGTTCTTGACGAGCATGTCCCAGGCGCTGGTGTTGCCAGGCGTGGGGCCGTTGATGAAGCCGGGCGTGACGCCGGCCATGCGCTGGCCGGTGCCGTCGCGCACGTTGTGGTTGCCTCGGCTCGCGTCGAGCGGGCCCGGGATGCGGTAGTTGGCCAAGGCTGTCTCTCCGGCCGTCTCAGCGCTTCTTGCCCAGGTCGTCGCCGACCTTCTTCTTGAACTTGGGCAGATCCTCGGGCTTCTTGGCTTCCTTGGGCTTGCCCGGCTTCTGCGGGCTGGCACTGCTGGCGCCGCCGCCGCCGCCGGAGTTGATCTTCACGAGCGAGCCGACGATGCCGATGATGCCGCTGGCCTCGATGTTGATCATGGCGCCCTTGAGCGTGAGCGTGCCGCCGGCTTCAATGGTGACGTTGGCGCCAGCCTTGATGAGCAGGTTGCTGGCCACGGAGATGTCCATGCCCGCGCCGGAGTCGACGGAGATGGAGGCGCCGCTGGCATAGCTGGCGTCGGAGGCGACGTTGACGCCATGCTTGCCGCCGATGTCGGTGCTGGCGTCCTTGCCGATGGTGACGTGGAAGTTCTCGCCGACGCTGTCGGTGTAGTTCTTGCCGATGGTGCGGGCCACGTCCTCGCCGATCTCCTCGGTGAGGTTCTTGGCCACCATGCGGAACTGGTCGTTGCCGACCTCCAGGTGGGCGTCGTGCTTGACGAGTTCGAGCAGGTCCTTCTCGGCGTGCAGCCGGATGTATTCATCGCCCTTCTTGTCCTCGAAGGCCAGCTCGTTGAAGTTTGCGGCCACGCCGCCCTTGCTGGAGCGCGAGCGGAAGGTGGCGACGGTGGCGTGGTCGGGCAGCAGATAGGGCGGGATCTGCTCGGCGTTGTAGACGCTGCCCAGGATGATGGGCCGGTCGGGGTCGCCCTCGACGAACTGCACGACGACTTCCTGGCCGATGCGCGGCAGCGCGATCATGCCCCAGGCCTTACCCGCTAACGGCGTGGCCACGCGCAGCCAGCAGGAGCTGTTCTCGTCCTTTTTGCCCAGCCGGTCCCAGTGGAACTGCACCTTGATGCGGCCGTGCTCGTCGGTGTAGATCTCCTCGCCCTTGGGGCCGACGACGACGGCCGACTGCGTGCCGCCGATGTAGGGCTTGGGCGTGATGCGCTGGCTGCGGTAGACGTCCTTGGCGCGCAGGGCCGTGAAGCTGCAGCCGAAGTGGGAGTCGCCCTTGCCGGCCTCGTAGCCGCTGTAGACGATGTCGATGCGGGTGCCGACGATGAGGTACTTCGCGTTCTCGGCGTCGCGCGGGTGGTCGGTGAGATCGAAGGTGGCGCCCACGGCGACGCCGCGGATATTGGCTTTCGCGCTGGCGGCGGCGTAGCGCGCGTCGGACTCCTCCATGCGCAGCTTGACGTAGCGCTGGCCCTCGGCGGCGGTCAGGTATTCACCGGGCGGGTCATAGACCTCCAGCGCCGCCAGCGCGCCGCTGTGCATGGACGCGCTCTCCTTGACCAGTGCGGTGCCGGGGGTGAGGTAGTTGTAGTCGTTGATCGTGGTCTTGGCGGACTGCAGCTCGAAGTGGTGCCGCCATTCGCTGACCACGCCCACATGCTGCCCGTCGCCCAGGCCCTGCCGGAACTTGAACTTTTCATGCTTCGGGTAAGGCTCGTGGCTGCTCATCTTGTCGACGACGACCAGCGTGTGCTTGCTGTCCGTGTGCTTGAAGAAGTAGTACAGGCCTTCCTGCTCCATCAGCCGGCTGACGAAGTTGAAGTCCGACTCGCGGTACTGCACGCAGTAGTCGTAGACGGGATAGCTGCCCTGCAGCTTGAACTCGATGTCGCCACCGTAGGGCTGCAGCACCTTCTTGATCAGGTCGTCGATCTTGATGTTCTGGAAGATGCGCGTGTCGGCGCGCAGCGTGGCCAGCCAGAGCCAGGGCCGCAGCGTCAGCCGGTAGGCGGCGAAGCCACCGCTCGCGCCGTCCAGCCCCGCGCTGGCGACGATACCGTGCAGGTGGCGCTGGGTGCTGTCGTCCAGCTGCACGCTGACGTAGGCCGGCTTGCCGAGCAGGCTTTCCAGGTCGACGGTTGCCTTGGCTTCGGCAAGTGCCAGCACGTTGAACTCGAAGAGCCGGCCGAGTTCCTCGGTCGCACTGAGGGACTGGAACAGCAGCTTCTGGTCGGGCGCCGTGTGTAGCGTAAATGGGGCGGTCATGGGCTCTCCTGGCGAGCTCTATTGAAGCAGGTCCGACAACGGCTGCGCGGCTGTGCGTCGGCATGGTCTCGCAGCGGGTTGCGCGTCGCAATCCCCCGCCCGCAGGCAAGCGTCGTTCATGGGGCGGGCCGCTGCGCGGCCACCAGCCAGCCGGTGACGGGTTCGCCCACCTCGCGGCGCAGCACGACGGATTCGAGCGCCGACGTCAGCAGCCCTGCGCTCGCGAGGCAGGCCTCGACGTAGCTGCGCTCGTGGGCGTAGCGGCCGTTGGCCAGCAGGCGGTAGCCGGGCTCGGGTGGCTCGCCCGACAGCGCCTCGACGGTGAAAATGAGTCGGCCGCCCGGGCGCAAGGCCTGGGCAGCGGCGGCCACTGCGGCGTCGATGCGGCCGAAGTAGCACAGCGTGTCGGCGCTGACGACGACGTCGAAGCGCGCCGGCTGCGCCAGCAGGTAGGACACCAGCTCGGCCTTGACGAGCTCTTGATAGCCGCCCCGCTCGCGTGCCTTGTCGAGCATGCCGGCGGACAGGTCGACGCCGATCAGCTCGCGGGCATAAGGCGCCAGCAGCGGCGCGCACAGGCCGGTGCCGCAGCCGGCGTCCAGCACGGCGAGGTCGGCGCGGGCCTCGGGCTCCAGGCGCCGAAGCAGCTCGCCCACCAGGCCGGGAGCGCGGTATTCCAGAAAGGCCAGGCGCTCGTCGAAGCTGACCGAGAAGGCATCGAACAAGCTGCTGACGTAGTCGTCGGGCGCCCGCTCGGGTGCGTTCTTGCCCGTCACGGCGGCCAGGTGATGGCGGGGCTGAGGGTTGTCTGGTTCGGCGGCGATCCAGCGTTCGAACGCCTGCGCCGCCTTTTCGGGCTGGCCGCTGGTCGCAAAGATGAGGCCCATCATGCGGCTGGCCTTCGGGTCGTCGGGCCGCAACTCCAGCGAGGTGCCGAAGTGCCGCATGCCTTCCTGCACGCGCGCCGTGGACACCAGCAGGTTGGCGAAGTTGATGTGGGCGTCGGCAAAGCCCGGCTCGCGCGCCAGCACCTCGCGGAACATCGCCTCGGCCGTGGCGACATCGCCGAGCGCAGCCAACAGGCAGGCCAGGTTGTTGGCAACGGCCGGGTTGCCGGGCTCCAGCTCACGGCAGCGCTCGTAGGCAGCACGGGCTTCGTCTGCGCGCTGCAACAGCAGCAGCACATTGCCGCGGTTGTTATGCCAGGAGGCGACGCCCGGGTCCATCTCAAGGGACTTGTCGATCAGCGTCAGCGCCTCCTCGCTCTTGCCGTCCTGGTGCAGCAGCACGCCCAGGAAATGCAGCGGGTTGGGGTCGTCCGGCCGCACCTCGCTGAGCTTGCGATACAGCTTCTCCGCCGCCAGCACGCGCCGGTCCTGGTGCATCTGCAACGCCAGTCGCAAGGCCTCGTCGTAATCGAGCTCGGCGCGCTTGGGCGCCGGCAGGCTGGCTTGGCCGGGGCGGCGGCGGGGTTTGGTCTTGGTCATCAATTCTGCTGAAGCGATGCGCGCGAGCCGAGCGCCATCACAGGATTTCGGCGACCGAACGGTCCGCCAGGTTGCAGGGTCCACAACACGTTGCGCTCCAGGCCGCGCCGCGTCTGATCAGCTGAACTGATAGCTGAAGCCACCCTCGACCACGCCCACATCGACCGCGCCGATGGGCTCGCCGCGCATCATGCGATTCAGGAACTCGCGGCTGATGTCCGGCAGCATAGTGTTGGTCAGGATGGCGTCGATCATGCGGCCGCCGGATTCGCTCTCGGTGCAGCGCGACACCACCAGCTTGACGACGTCATCGCCGAAGTTGAAGGGGATCTGGTAGCGCGCCTCGACGCGCTTCTTGATGCGGCCCAGCTGCAGCTTGACGATGCGGCCCAGCATCTCGTCGGACAGCGGGTAGTAGGGGATGGCCACCAGCCGGCCCAGCAGCGCGGGCGGGAAGATCTTCAGCAGCGGCTCACGCAGCGCCTTGGCCATGCCCTCGGGGTCGGGCATCAGTTCCGGGTCCTTGCACAGGCCGGCGATGAGGTCGGTGCCGGCGTTGGTCGTCAGCAGGATCAGCGTGTTCTTGAAGTCGATGAAGCGGCCCTCGCCGTCTTCCATGAAACCCTTGTCGAAGACCTGGAAGAACATCTCGTGCACGTCCGGGTGGGCCTTCTCGACCTCGTCGAGCAGCACGACGCTGTAGGGCTTGCGGCGCACGGCCTCGGTCAGCACGCCGCCTTCGCCGTAACCCACGTAGCCCGGAGGCGCGCCCTTGAGCGTGGAGACGGTGTGGGCCTCCTGGTACTCGCTCATGTTGATGGTGATGAGGTTCTGCTCGCCGCCGTAGAGCGCCTCGGCCAGCGCCAGCGCCGTCTCGGTCTTGCCGACGCCGGAGGTGCCGGCCAGCATGAAGACGCCGATGGGCTTGCTGGGGTTGTCCAGCCCGGCGCGCGAGGTCTGGATGCGCTTGGCGATCATCTCCATCGCATGGTCCTGGCCGATGACGCGCTGGCCGAGATGGTCCGCGATCTTGAGGATGGTCTCGATCTCGTTGCGCGCCATGCGGCCAACGGGGATGCCGGTCCAGTCGCCGACGACCGCAGCCACGGCCTGGTAGTCGACCGTGGGCAGAATCAGCGGCGACTCGCCCTGCAGCTCGGCGAGCTTGTCCTGCGCGGCCTTGAGTTGCTCCAGCCAGCCGGCGCGGTCTTCGGCCGTCGGGGCGTCGGCCGGTGCCGCTGCGTCGGTCTTGGCCTCGGCCTCCAGCGCGCTGCCCGTGCCTTCCACCGGCTGGGCGGCCGCGCGCAGCTTGGCGCGCAGGCCCAGCACTTCGTCGACCAACGTGCGCTCGGCGGCCCAGCGGGCATCCAGCGTTTCAAGCCTGGCCTTCTCCGTGTCCAGGTGCTCGCGGGCGACGGTCTCGCGCTTGCCGACGTCGATACCCACCGCCGACTCGCGGCCGATGATGCCCAGCTCCACTTCCAGCGACTCGATGCGCTTGCGGCAGTCGTCCACCTCGGCGGGCGTGGCGTGCAAGCTGATGGCCACGCGCGCACAGGCCGTGTCGAGCAGGCTGACGCTCTTGTCGGGCAGCTGGCGCGCCGGGATGTAGCGGTGGCTGAGCTTGACGGCGGCTTCCAGCGCTTCGTCCAGGATCTGCACCTTGTGGTGCTTTTCCATCGTGGCGGCCACGCCGCGCATCATCAGCACGGCGCGCACTTCGTCGGGCTCGTCGACCTGCACGGTCTGGAAGCGACGGGTCAGCGCCGGGTCCTTCTCGATGTGCTTCTTGTACTCGGCGAACGTCGTCGCGCCGATGGTGCGCAGCGTGCCGCGCGCCAGGGCCGGCTTGAGCAGGTTGGCGGCGTCGCCCGTGCCGGCCGCGCCACCGGCGCCGACCAGCGTGTGGGTCTCGTCGATGAACAGGATGATGGGCTTGACGCTGGCCTGCACCTCGTCGATGACGCTGCGCAGGCGCTGCTCGAACTCGCCCTTCATGCTGGCGCCGGCCTGCAGCAGGCCCACGTCCAGCGAGCGCAGCTCCACGTCCTTGAGGCTGGGCGGCACGTCGCCGCGCGCGATGCGCTGGGCGAAACCTTCCACCACGGCCGTCTTGCCCACGCCGGCCTCGCCGACCAGGATGGGGTTGTTCTGGCGCCGGCGCATCAGGATGTCGACGACCTGGCGGATCTCGTCGTCGCGGCCGACGATGGGGTCCATCTTGCCGCTGCGGGCCTGCTCGGTGAGGTCGACGGTGAACTTCTTCAGCGCCTCCTGCTTGCCCATCGCGGCCGGGGCGATGGCGCCGCTGGCCTCGCCGGGCGCACCTGCGCCGGAGCCGTCGGTGGCGGCCTGGCCGTCTTCGGGCGAGCCGGCGACGATCTTGGCCATGTTGTCCGCTAGGTCATCGGGCTTGACGCGCTCGAACTGGCGCGAGATGGCGAACAGCGCGTTGCGCAGATAGGTCGTCTTGACCATGCCCAGCAGCACATAGCCGCTGCGCACAGCGGTGTCGCCGTACATCAGCGAGCCGTAGACCCAGCCTCGCTCGACCGCATTGGTGATGTTGTCGGCGATGTCGGAGATGGCGGTGGCACCACGCGGCAGGCGGTCCAGCGCGGCGGTGATGTCCTTGGCCAGCACGGCGCTGTCGACATCGAAATGACGCAGCACGCGGTGCCAGTCCGAGTCGGGGTTCTGGATGATCTGGGCGATCCAGTGCTCCAGCTCCACGTAGGGGTTGCCGCGCAGTTTGCAGAACACCGTCGCACCCTCGACCGCCTTGTAGGTCAGGGTGTTGAGCTTGCCAAATACGGCGACACGATTGATTTCGGCCATGGTTCTATCTCCTCTGGGCTAGTTCGGGTGTGCCGCCGCTTGCGGGCGACGGGACTTCATCAGGCGTTGCATTGCGGGGCCGGGGGTCAGCACCAGGTGGGCATCGCGCGGTCGGTCGCGCTGGCCGAGCCAACTGGTCCATCCGAGACGGCCGGACAGACCGGGGCGCGCTGCGGGCACCTGGTCGCGCTTCAACACGAGGCGCAGGTCCCAGTGCAGTTCCTCGCCGACGTAGTGCATGACCAGCGGAATGATGCGGGGCAGGTTGTCGCCGTCGGGCAGCAGCGCCGCGAAGGCCTTGGCATCGAGCGGGCCGACGTGAATGCGGAAGTTGTGCTGGCGGTCCCACACCGCGCGGCCGAGCACGGCGCCGCCGCCGACGCAGTTGCCGCTGTGCTCGCGCTCGCCCAGTGCATTGCGGCCAACACGCGTGCGCTCGGACTCGGGCAGCGGCATCCAGCTGCCGACGAACTGCTCCACCTGCACCGGCCGCTGCAGCACGCCGCTGAGCATCTTGGCCAGGCCCTCGGCACTGCGCACGGCAGAGGACAGGATGCCGGCGAAGTGCAGCCGGGCGTGGTCATCCGCGCCGTCGCGGTTGCGCAGTGCCGGCGTGCCCATGCCCACCAGCGAGCCGACGAAGGCGGAGAAGCGGTCGTCGCCCGCGCGGTCCAGATTGACGGTCGGCTGGGCCTGCGCCCAGGCGCGGTAGAACAGCAACAGCAGCCGGTGGTGGAACAAGTCAGCGAAGCGTGTGAAGCCGGCGTCGCCGTTGTGCAGCAGTCGTTCGCGCGCGTATTCGGTGAGGTGCAGCGGCAACGGGCCGTTGGGGCCGAACAGGCCGAAGAAGCGCACATCGATGCGGCCCGCCGAGTTGCCTGTCGGCGCGGCCGCAGAGTGCAGCGCTGCCGGTGCGAACGACAGTTCCGGCGACTGGCCGAGCCGCAGCGCCTCGTCCTGCGGCCGGCGAGCCGTGCCCAGCCTCGGACGTTCGGGGTGAAGGTTCTCCAGCCGCCGCAGCGCCTGGAAGAAGTCGTGATCCCACGGCGCGGCGCTGAGGCGCTGCCAGAACGCTGCGATGGCCGCTGCGTGGGACTGGCTCACTGCTGCACCCTTCGCGCTGCGCGCTTGCCTGGCCGACGGATCGGCCAGGCGTTCGTCAGGCATGAGATGCCCATGGGGCATCTCAAGTCCGGTCTCACTCCCGCCGAGCGGGAGCGAGCTTGCTTGGGACGGCCCGGCGCAGCGCTCATAACAGCGGCCTGCTGCCGTCCTGCGGACGGCCCGCAAAGATGACGCCGCGCGACGGCGAGCTCATCTGCAATTCGGTGAAGCCGTTCATCGACACATGCCGGCCAAAGAAACGCTCCAGCACGCAGCCCAGCAGGAAGGCCGAGCCGCCCTGGAAGGCGAGCTCGTCGACGGTGAGCGAAATCTGCACGCCGCGGCCAAAGGCGATGGGCCCGGGCTTGCGCAAGCGGCGCACGACCGACTCAGTGCTGACGGAGCGCAGGCCGTCGATCTGCCGCTGCGCCGCCTCGTCGCCTTCGCGGGCATACAGGCGCAGCATGTCGCGCAGCGCTGCGGCGCCCTGGTGCTCGTCGGTGTCGGACAGGCTCAGGTGGTTGAGCGACAGCTGGTTGATGAAGCGCCAGGTCAGGTTGGATTCGCGCAGCGCCGACTGCGGCCGCGACGGCCCCTTGACGACACGGATGCCCTTGATCGGCGCGCTGCCCTCAAGGCTGAGGTCGTCATCGGTGCCGGTGCTCATCAGCAGCGGCAGGTCGCGGTTGGAGCACAGCGCGCGCACGCTGAGCTGCTGCAGGTCGGCGCTGAAGGGCGCTTCCTTGGCGTCGACGATGGACAGGAATATCTCGCTGCCGATGTAGCTGGAACGCGGGCCGGAGCCGCGCAAGTCCTTCTGGCGCGCCGACAGCAGGCGCGGCTCGCGCTGCATCGTGTAGTAGGCGCCGCGCTCTTCGTCGTCGTGGTGGAAGGCGGCGTACAGCGGCGAGAAGCGGCGCTCGCGCGCCAGGTCGTTGCCGTGGCCGGTCACTTCGAGCAGGTCGATGATCTCGAAGTCCATCGGCCGCGCGCGGTCCACAACGACGTGATAGTCATGCCCCTGCGGGCCGATCTGCACGCGGTCGCAACGCTGTTCGAACAGGTTGATGGCCGGCACGCAGTTCAGGGCCAGCGAGTTGGCGTCGACCGACTGCGACAGCACGCCGTTGGCGCGCGCGAACAGCAGCACGATCTCGACCTCCTGCCCGCCGATGCGCCGCAGCGCATCGCCGATGCCGGCCAGGTCGAAGAACATGAAGCGGCTCGGGAAGGCGAAGTATTCCTGCAGCAACCGGTAGCCGCCGAAGCCGCGGGGGCTGTTCGGCAGTAGGGCCTGGTCCTCGTCGAAGCCCACCGTGCGCACGCAACTCGGCGCCACGGTCTCGTGCCGTGCGCTGGCGCCCTGCCCGCCGCTGACGATAACGCCGAGGGTGTGGCCGCAGACCAGCTCATGCAGCGCGTAGCCCAGCTCACCGCTGGCCGCGCAATGCAGGCGCAGGTCCTGCAGGCTCAACTGGTTGAAGTTGGCGCCGCCGGTGGTGCGCAGCTTGATGCGCAGCCCGGACGAGAACTTGCGCCAGCTTTCCTGCCCGGCCAGCGGCAGGTTCGACGCGTGGCTGAAGTATTCGGCCGAGGCCAGCTCGAGCGGCCACATGCGCAACTCGTGCGCGGTACGGAAGCGGCAGTCCGTCAGCCCGGCGCGCGCCGACTGGCCGCGCAGCATGCTGCCGCGCGGCAGTGCCACGCCGGTCAGCAGGCCGGCATCGCCCGGGTCCGGCTGGACTTGCGCGATCAGCATGGACGGCAGCGGCGCGAGGAACTGCGGGTAGAGGATCTGGACGAGATGCTGCGTGAAGCGCGGGAACTCGGCATCCAGCTTGAGCTGCACGCGCGCCGCCAGGAAGGCGAAGCCCTCCAGCAGCCGCTCGACGTAGGGGTCGGCGACCTCGACGTCCTTGCCCAGCCGCAAGCGCGCGGCCTGCTTGGGAAATTGCTCGGCAAACTCCTTCCCCATGTCCTGGAGATGCTGGAGCTCCTGCTCGTAGTAGCCGATGAGGCGCGGGTCCATGAAGTGCGGGGTTAGCGGGCGAGTTCGCGGATCTGCACGCGCCCGGTTTCGAGGTCGAAATCGGTGTGCAGCAGCAGTTCCAGCGGTACGGGTTGCGCCCACATCTGGCCGCTGATGCGGATGCTGATCTGGTTGCGGTGGCCGATCTGCAGGTCGGAAACCAAGGCGTCGACGCGCAGCGTGTCGGCCAGGATGCGCGGCTCGTGGTCGAGGATGGCGCGCTTCACCTGGGCTTCGAGCCAGGGCGGATCGATGGACGAGGCGGTCGTGCCCGACAGCGCGGGCAGGCCGAAGCCGAGCACCGAGCGGGCGGCGCGGGGAAAAGCGGACAGCCCCTCGACGCTGGAGGGCGCGGTCGCGTTGAACAGCCATTCCAGATCGCGCAGCACGGCCTCGCGCAGACGCTGGCGGTTCATCACGCGCACGTCGGCGGATTCAACGCGCTGATCCGGGTGGTCGTCCCGCAGCCGGTCCAGCAGCGCCGGTTGCAGGCGGTCGATGACCTTGTTGGCCGTCATGCCTCGCCGGTGAACGTGATTTCGCGCAGGTCCAGCAGCGCCAGGTCACCCGCCTCGGTCGCCAGCAGGCGCTGGCCTTGGCCGGTGAAGAAGCCCGGGCGCGGCTCCAGCCACTCGGTGCGGCGCGCCAAAGCCAGGTCGGCCACGCTCAGGTCGGTGTCCGCATAACGGGAGGGGATGAGGGCGACGGTCTCGCCGCCGTTCCTGAACTTCAGTTCTGCCGGCAGCCAGACCTTGTCGCGCAGATCGCTCGGCGCCTCCAGCTGCAGCACGCTCAGGTGGGACAGCGGCACCCAGTAGTAGCGCCCGTTGATGACGGCTTCCAACAGCGGGCCCAGGCGCATGTCGGCGTCGGCAATCCATTCGAAGGGCTGGCCATCGGCGCTGCCCGGGCAGGCCGGGGCCTGCTCGAAGGCCTGGGTGCGCAGCGTCTGCGCGGCCTCGGCCTCACCGCGGCCTTCGCGCAGCAGGGCTTCGAGCAGCAGCGCCGTCCAGGGCTCGGGCTCGCCGAACAACATGGGAAGCTTGCCGCCGGTGAACACCTGCGCACGCAGGCGCTCGCATTGCAGTGCCTCGCGGTAGGTCTGCACCATGGCCAGCGTGGAGGCATCCAGTTCGCCGGCCACGTTCAGCTGAGTCAGCGCGCGGTCCCAGCGGCCCAGCACGCACAGCAGTTGGAACAGGAAGACACGCAGCTTGGCGTCGGCGGGCTTGGCGCGGATCTGGTCCTGCAGCAGGCGCAGCGCCAGTTCCGGGTCACCGTCCTTGAGGGCTTGTTCGGCTTGGCTCATCCCGGTGTCACCTCGTCTTGGAAGGTCGAAGCACCCTTGAGCCCGCCAAGGGCGTTCTGGCTCTTGTACTGCACTTCGATCTTGTTGAAGGTCAGGGACAGGCGCTCCGTCAGATGCGGGCTGTCGTCCTCGGAACTCACCTCCAACGCAGTGATGCGCCCGCCCTGAATGGCGATGGTGAAGTAGTCCTCGGCCTTGCCGCCCGCCTTGCGAACGGTCAGCACGGCTTTCTTGATCTCGTCATTCGACTTCATTACCGACATCAGGCCGGTAGACGCGCTGTCGACGTGCTTGACGATGCGCAGTTCCAGCTGCGCCGGCTTGGTCTCCTTGCCGGAAAAGCCAGTGCTGACGGTGCTGGTCATGCCCCAGCTGAAACCTTGGACGACCATCTCAGCAGGATGGGAAGGGTCCTCGCTCTCGCCTTTCACGGCACCGCCGCGCTTGCTATCGAGCTTCAGGAACATGTCTTTCTTCGACATTTCAACCTCACCGGTTTGCGCCCGCGACGGGATCCGCGACGGCCAACTGCAGCAGTCAGCAACGAGCCGTCAGCAATGCATGGGCATTGAAACGAGACGGCCACCGCGAACGGTGGCCGCCAATCGCCTGCCAAGGCTCGCCTCCCGCGCGGCCAACCCGAAAGGTCGGCGACCGCGCAGGCCGCAGCCCGGACAAAGCGTCAGTTGGCCGCTTCCGGATGAGCGGAAGCGGCCACGAGCAACGCTCAGATGACCGTGTTCTTCGCGATGTCGAACTTGGAGAACACCTGACCGCCTTCAGCGCCGCCGGTCTTGGCCTGCTGCTGGTAGGCCACTTCGTAGGCTCCGAAGTTGATGGTCACGTTCTCCGTCAGGCGATCTTCACCGCCGCTGCCACCGGTCTGGACGCTGGAAATCAGCAGATCCTTCAGCGTGATGACCAGGTACTCGAGGGGCTTGTCACCCGCCTTGCGCACCGTCAGCACCGCCTTGGGAATGTGCTTGCCAGTGGCGCAGTGCGTCATCAGCACGGTGGAGGACTTGTCGATGTGCTTGGTCAGGCTCAGGTCCTGAACGTTGACCTTGCCGGCGCCACCGCCCGTGGACTGGTGGGTCGTGCCGGACTGGCTCATGCCCCAGCTCCAGGCCAGCACGTCAATCGACTTGGCGTGCTTGGCATCGACCGACTCGCCGTCGATACCGTCGAACTTGATGAACATGTCTACAGCCATGATCTCTTCTCCTTCAATTATTCAATTATTCAATTACCAACAAAAAATACCGCTGCAGGTCGTGCGCCGAGTCGGAGCATGCCGTAGCGGCAACGCCGCTCAGCCGGCCTTCCCGGAGGGAAGTTTGGACACGAGACGCAGCGAAACCGTCAGCCCTTCGAGCTGATAGTGAGGCCTCAGATAGAACTTCGACGAGTAGTAACCGGGGTTGCCTTCGATCTCTTCAACCACGACTTCAGCCGCCGCCAAGGGCTTGGTGGCCTTGGTGGACTCGCTGGAGTGCGCCGGATCACCGTCGACGTACTGCATGATCCAGTCCTGCAGCCAGCGGTTCATCTCGTCGCGCTCCTTGAACGAGCCGACCTTGTCCCGCACGATGCACTTCAGGTAGTGAGCGAAGCGGCAGGTGGCGAACAGGTAGGGCAGGCGGGCCGCCAGGTTGGCGTTGGCCGTCGCGTCCGGATCGTCGTATTCAGCCGGCTGCTGCAGTGACTGCGCGCCGATGAAGGCCGCGAAGTCGCTGTTCTTGCGGTGGACCAGCGGCATGAAGCCGTTCTTGGCAAGTTCGGCCTCACGCCGGTCGCCGATGGCGATCTCGGTCGGGCATTTCATGTCGACCCCGCCGTCGTCGGTCGGGAAGGTGTGTGTGGGCAGGCCTTCGACCGCGCCGCCGCTCTCGACGCCGCGGATCGCCGTGCCCCAGTTGTAGAGTTTGTGCGAGCGGTTGATGTTGACGGCCATCGCGTAAGCCGCGTTGGCCCACGCATACGTTCCGTGCTCGCCGCCGTGGGTTTCTTCCTCGAAATTGAACTCCTCCACCGGGCTCGTCTTGGCGCCGTAGGGCAGCCGCGCCAGGAAGCGCGGCATCGCCAGGCCGACGTAACGCGCGTCTTCCGACTCGCGCAGCGAACGCCAGGCGGCGTACTCCGGGGTCGTGAAGATCTTCGTCAGGTCGCGCGGATTGGCCAGCTCCTGCCAGGAGCCCATCTGCATCAGCGTCGGGCTCGCCGCCGAGATGAACGGCGTGTGGGCAGCGGCGGCGACCTTGCTCATCTCGCCGAGCAGCTCGACGTCGGGCGGGCTGTGGTCGAAGTAGTAGTCGCCCATGATGCAGCCGAAAGGCTCGCCGCCGAACTGTCCGAATTCCTCCTCGTAGACCTTCTTGAACAGCGGGCTCTGGTCCCACGAAGTGCCTTTGTAGCGCTTGAGCGTCTTGCCGAAGTCGAGCTTGGAGATGTTCATCACCCGGATCTTCAGCATCTCGTCGGATTCGGTGTTGTTGACGAGATAGTGCAGGCCGCGCCAAGCGCTCTCCAGCTTCTGGAAATCCTCGTGATGGAGGATCGCGTTGACCTGTGCGGACAGGCGCTTGTCGAGCTCGGCGATCATCGCCTCGATCGACATGACGACGTCGCTGCCGATCAGGTTGGTTTGCGACAGCGCCTGCTGCGCGAGCGTGAGCACCGCCTGCTCGATCCCCGACTTGGCGTCGTCGGACTTCGGCTTGAACTCCTTCTTCAGCAACGAGGCGAACTCGTTGCCCTGGTACTCGATGCCCTGCAGGGCTGAGCCCGGGTTGACTGCTTCTTCGGCCATGGTCTGGTCTCCGCGATGCGTGGTGGCTTACTGTTCGGGGGTGTTGGCCTTGCGCGCGTCGGCCAGCGACTTGAGCAACGCCGGATCCTTGATCATCTTGGCGATCAGTTCCTCGGCGCCGGTCTTGCCGTCCATGTAGGTCACGAGGTTGGACAGCTGCTGACGGGCCTCGAGGAGCTGCTTCAGCCCTTCGACTTTCTGCGCCACGGCAGCGGGCGAGAAATCGTCCATGCTCTCGAAGGTGATGTCGACCGCGAGGTTGCCCTCGCCGGTCAGGGTGTTCGGCACCTGGAACGCGACGCGCGGCTTCATTGCCTTCATACGGGCGTCGAAGTTGTCGACGTCGACGTCGAGGAACTTGCGGTCGGCGACCGGCGGCAGCGGCTCGCTCGGCTTGCCGGAGAGATCGGAGAGGACGCCCATGACGAACGGCAGCTGGACCTTCTTCTCGGCGCCGTAGAGCTCGACGTCGTACTCGATCTGCACTCGAGGCGCGCGATTGCGGGCGATGAACTTCTGGCTGCTGGTGGCCATGGGATGGGCTCCTTGAAGACTAGGTGTTGCTGGTGCCGGCGAGCTTTTCGACTTCTTTCAGGCCGTCGGGTGCCAGATCACGGATGATGTCAATGAAACTCTTGCTCATCAACCTTTGTGCGCGGCGAATGAGAAGCGGCGCCGGATTGCTCGGCTCGTTGCGCTCGATCCATTCGCAGACTCGCTCCAGCGCGCGGCTGGCGTCATCGCGCGAGTTGATCGCGCCAGCCGGGCGCGATGCAGGCGCCGGTGGCGCCGCGGCGGCCTCGGACAGGCCGCTTTCACCGACTGCCTTGCGGCCGGCGTCGGCGACTCGTTGAAGAACCTTCCTGAGCGCGGCGAGATCGGGAGCCTCGCTGGCCTCGAGGTGCCGCTCGAGGGACGCGGCCAGAGCCTGCGCCGCCTCGTAGCCGCCCTGCATGACGGTGTCGAGATCGCCGATATCGGCAAGCGAGGCGGCGAGCCCCTGGAGGACGCCTTCTTCGGTCGGCACGCTTTCGCCCGGCAGCGGATCGGCCGGGCCCAAGGCGAGTTCGATATCGCGAACGGTCAGGGCGCCACGTTTGCCCGTGAGGCTCGCGGCACGGATATCGCCGAGGCCGGCGGCAGGATCGCCGAGTGCGCTCAACGCCATGACGCGTGCAGTCGGATCGTCGTTGTCGCTCGCGTCCAGTCGCGGATGGACGCCCTCCCAGTACCGATCGACCAGCCCCAGCGTCAGGCGCAGGCCATCGACGGCGCCGCCCAGTCCGCGCA
>NZ_JBDSQX010000048.1:0-16932 GCF_039929605.1 Roseateles sp. | reverse complement strand
CACCAAGGCCAAGGCGCTGGACAAGCTGGCGCGCATGCAGCCCATGATCGGCGCGCCCGAGAAGTGGCCGCAATACGAAGGCCTGCAACTCAGCAGCAACGACTACGCCGGCAACTGGCTCAAGGCCGCGCTGTGGCACAGCGGCCAGCAGATGAAGGAACTGGACGCCCCGGTCGACCGCGGCCGCTGGCGCACCAGCCCGCACATCGTCAACGCCTTCGCGGGTGGCCTGAACCAGATCACGTTCCCAGCGGGCATCCTGCAGCCGCCCTTCTTCTCGGCATCAGCCGACGACGCCGTCAACTACGGCGGCATCGGCATGGTCATCGGCCATGAGATCACCCACCACTTCGACGACAGCGGCCGCAACTACGACGCGGGCGGCTCGCTGACCGACTGGTGGACCCCTGCCGACGCGGCCGGCTACAAGGCGCGCGCCGACAAGGTGGCGGAGCGCTACGGCGCCATCTCGCCGCTGCCGGGCTACAGCATCAACGGCCGCCTGACCCTGGGCGAGAACATCTCGGACATGTCCGGCCTGCCCATCGCCTACGAGGGGCTGCAACGGGCGCTGAAGCGCAACGGCGGGGCGGACAAGAAGGTGGAGGGCTACACGCCGGCGCAGCGCTTCTTCCTCAGCAATGCGCTGGT
The DNA here is from genome assembly GCF_039929605.1 of Roseateles sp. GTDB lineage: Bacteria > Pseudomonadota > Gammaproteobacteria > Burkholderiales > Burkholderiaceae_C > Pelomonas. Next base: position 16,281 of record NZ_JBDSQX010000048.1, on the reverse strand, counting down.
GTGGCGCACCAAGGTGCGCACCGAGTTCCTCATCAACCAGCTGCGCACCGACGCGCACTCGCCGGCCAAATACCGCGTGCTGACACCGATGAGCAACTCGCCCTATTTCGCGCAGGCCTTCAGCTGCAAGCCGGGCAGCGCGATGGTGGCGAAGGACCCGCTGACGGTCTGGTGAAGGGCGGGCTGGGAGCACCGGGCAGGGCCGGCACGGCTGGGCGAAGCTCTTGCAAGATAACGAGCGCCGGCGTCGAGAGCAGCTTTTGGCCTGCTCGCGTCGGCGCGAGTCCGCCATATGCTTGTGAGCGGGTGACTTGTAACGGCGGACGCTGAACACAAGCCGCACCGCACGGCAAGGCGGGCGACGAGGGCTCTGCCCCGAGGGCCCTGAAATCCTTTAGTTGCTGCCAGGGACGGCTCGGAACGCAGACCCAATCGGGTTCGCACCCAGAGCTCCAACAGCTCTAGCGCGCCATCTATGGTCTTTCCCGCGCTCGCCGCCACGAGCGCTGCCGCGGCACCGCTGACATGCCTTACCACAGGACCAACGGGACCGACCATGCCCCTGGCGGAGAGCATTCCTCGACCAGTTCCCACTGCAACACTTCCAGTTCTGACGGCTTTGCCCCCCGAAAAGCGTATCCCTTGCTGAGTGATTCAATCCAAGCAAGAGGAAGCGAAATGACGAGGACGAAGACAGGCGCTGCCGGGGCGCGTTACACGCTGGAGTTCAAGCAAGAGGCGGTGCGTCTGGTCGAAGGCGGGCAGAGCATTGCAGCGGCGTCACGCACGCGGCATCGAGAGCGAATCATTGCTGACTGACCCTCAAATGCTGCGACTGAGCTGTGCAGTCCCGAGAAATTCAACCTCGACGCCTGGGTGCAGAAGCTGAAGGTTCAGCACATGCTCCCGGATGCCGGCAACAAGCGGCGGCATGACACCCCGCTCGAGCAACCTGTTGAAAGCCTCGACACCGAGACCCAGGCTGTTGCCCCGGCGATCGGCTGGCGGAGCACGTTCAAACTTGTTCACTCCGCTGCCGTCGCCGCCTTCTGGATCCATCGGCTCAGCCTTTCAGACATCGAAGGCCGCGCGCGTCGCATGCGGCCAACAGCGTTGTCGGACGTAGCGCTTTGCAACGCTGCAAATCTTCGCGATGTCGTCTCGTCGTGCATGCGGATGCGCGCCTTTTTGTTCACGGCGCATGACAAATTCCTCCATGACTCGCTGACCCTGGTGCATTTCCTCGCTAAACAGGGACTGTTCGCCCGATGGGTGGTTGAGGTGCGGACCAGGCCATTTGCGGCGCACTCATGGGTGCAAAGCGGGCACCTGGTGCTCAAGACATGTCTACAAAATGCACGCGTATGCCGCACAGAAACAGCCTGTCTCATGGGAGAGAACAGGCTGATCGGGGCGGGGACTGCGGGGGAACTTCAGGTTAGGGGGAGCGTCCGATTTTCTGACGTTGCGAGCTATGGGTCCACTAGGCTCGGCCTGCACGCGATGGGCTGTGCGGAATTATCGGGAGCTCGCCATGAAATCGATTAGCCGTGTTGTTTCGGGACTGGCGCTCGCAGGGCTGTTGCCCGCTGCCCAGGCCGACAGCTTTGCGTCCGCCGAACTTTCATCCGTGACGCTGACGTTGTTCGATCTTGACGTGTCGGACGGCATCACGCCTTGGATTAAATTTCAAGACAACACGGATCAGACCTATCGGGGCATCGTTTTCATCATGTCGAACAATGAAACGGTGGGCCGTTCTTCCGTCCAGTCGTCGAAAGCCTTCGCGTCGTTTGCTCGACAGCTTTCATCTGCAGGCGTGTCGGCAAGTTCCTCGTTCACCGTGGATGCCACCACGAGGATGGGCGGTACGCATCTGGCTCAGACGAGCGCCGCTTTTGAGGCCGACAATCATCTCGCGTGGGCCGAAGCGTATGGCGCGTTGAATCAGTTCACGATATCGGACAGATCCCTATTGGTGGTCACTGCGACGAGCGTGTTGAGTACCAAGGTGACGCACAGCTGGCTGGGTAGCGGTGAGTACCAGCCCGAGATGGCGAGTGCTGCTACTCGCATCCAGCTGTCTGGGCCGGACGTGGGTGGCACCGGACACCAATTGACAGATTTGGGCAGTGAGATGTATCTGCAATCTCAAAAAACCTGGGACGAAGCAGTTGGGGCTTATCTTTTTTCGCCTGATTCCCGGGAACGATCCAGTTCACTTTCCGGATCGTTCACGAACCTCAGCGGTGCTCCCATGTCAGGTACGTTGGACATGTACGTCAGTGTGACTAGCCGCACGCCCAGTGCTACGTCCGCTGTACCTGAACCGCAGTCGATTTCGCTCGCGTTGATTGGACTGCTCGGTCTCTCGGGCGGCTTGCGCCTTAGGCGCTGCTGATCACACGGCGAAAGCCCATTTGCGGAACTCCGCATTCCGCGGCAGCGGCGCGGCGGGGCGGCCTCGATCCAGCCTTTGGCGATGGAGAAGGAGCCCGAAGCCGGCTTCGGCGTTCATGTGGCCGGCCGCGCTGAGGCAGGGCCTCGGCGAGGTCGAACTGGTCGGGCTCGGCCGGGGCGACGAAGGGGGCCTCGCGGATGGGCGCGTCGGGGCGGTCGGCCAGGTGGCGGGCGACTGCCAGGCAGCCGAAGCTATGGGCGACGGCCAGCCAGTCGCCCTTCTCGTTCGGTGTCCCAGCAACCTCCAGCGTACGCTGGATGCGCTCGGCCCAGCGCTCCAGCTCCGGCCGGCTCGGGTCGCGCTGCGTGACGCGGCGGGCGTCGCGGTACTGGCCCTGCGGCCAGGTCTGTCAATGCGCCGGGCCGCTGTCGTGCAGGCCCGGGATGATAAGGAGTCGCGGCGGCTGGTAGGCAATGAAACTTCACGCCTTTGGTTCGCGCGTGGTCCCGGTTGACGTCCTGCAGTTCGTTCCAGCATGAGGGGCTGGAATGGAACATGGTCGGCGAGTTGGCGTTACCCAGTTGGTGGCTGAACGACCGGTCGTGATCGGTGGCCTTGTCGATCACCGCGCTGCCTGGTCGGCCAGCGCCTGGTAGAACAGACGGTCGCAGGGCAGCAGGATGCTGCCCTGGTGGGAGTAGTTCGGGCCGAACACGTTGCGCGTGCCATCGGCGACGCCGATCCGGAAGGTCTTGGGCACCTCCACCGTGACGGGCTCGCCGCAGCGGTAGGTGCCTGCCTTCAGGTCGTGCGTGACCTGCTCGACCAGGGCTTCACCGGCCTGCGCATGGATGGTGCCGATGTGCGGGGCATGGATGAAGTCCGTCCGAACGTCTTGCGAGATGCGCTTCAGGGCGAGTGCCCAGTCCATGTTCTTGACGAACGTCGCGTCCAGCCCGATGCCTGTCGCCATTTAAGCAGCCCTCCGGTTCGTGACGGCCAACTGCAGCTGACGGCGCCCGGTGAAGTCGGCGCTGAAGTAGCGCGGAAGCTGGGGTCGCCAACTTTGACAAGAGCGCGCGAACTTTGGATCCCCACACCGGCGAGGTCATGCGCCTCGCCCACGGGCTCTATCAACTCGCCGACGCCGCGCTCGATGCTCAGCAGTCCCTGGCAGAAGCGGCCCTGCTGGTACCAAAGGGCGTCGTCTGCCTGGCCTCATCAGCCCTCGCGTTCCACGGCCTCACTGACCAGATGCCGCCAAAGGTCTGGATCGCCATCGGACGCAAGGACTGGCGCCCTCGGGTCAGCTACCTGCCAATCCGCATCACCCGGTTCTCAGATGAGCTTGTGCGCCGCAGCGTCGAGCACAAGAAGATTGCCGGAACGTCAGTACCCGTATTCAGCGTGGCAAAAACGGTCGCCGACTTGTTCCGCTACCGCCGCACGGTGCGCGCACTCGCCGGCCAAATACCGCGTGCCGACACCGATGAGCAACTCGCCCTATTTCGCGCAGGCCTTCAGCTGCAAGCCGGGCAGCGCGATGGTGGCGAAGGACCCGCTGACGGTCTGGTAGCCAGCGATCAGGCGAGTTTGGCCGCGAGCGCTTCAGGCACACGCAGCACCGTGCCATGGCGCGCGTCGGGAGGAAACTGCACCCGCGCGCTCACGTCGTCCCACGTCACAAAGTCGCGCGTGGTGCGGGCGCCGAAGCGGTGCTGCTCGTAGATGTCGTAGTAGACGATGTAGCGGTCACCGAGCCGAATGGCGGTGGGGCCTTCGGTCATGCTTTCGGTGAAGGCAGCGCTGGCTGGGCCGAAGGGCCCCAGTGGCGACGCGGCGCTGGCGGTGCGCAGGTTGCGCTCCACCCGCGCGCCGTTGGTCTCGTCCTTGAAGATCACGCGCACGGCGCCGTCCTCCAGCCTCAGCAACGTGAAGTCGATGGCGTTGAAGCCCGGGTCGAACCACAGCCGTGTCGGCGTGAAGCTGCGGAAATCCCGCGTCGTCGTGCAGTAGGGGCGGTGATCAAGGCCATCGAAATTGGTCTGATTCGTCGCGCCGAACTGGCCCGCGACGCTGCTGGACCAGAAGATGACGAACTGCCGTTTGACCGGGTCGTAGACGCACTCCGGCGCCCAGGTGTTTCGCGTGCCGGCAAAGGCGCGCATGACGGGAATAGCCTGCTGCGGTGACCAGTTGAGCAGGTCACGCGACGTGGCGTGGCCGATCACGTCGCCGAACCAATCCGTGGTCCAAACCATGTGATAGACGCCGTCGGGGCCCAGCGTGATGGACGGGTCACGCATCAGCCGGTTTTCACCGACCGTGGGTGTCAGGTAGCCCGCGCCGTTGCGCAGCGCGGTGAAGGTGTAGCCGTCAGCACTGGTTGCCAGCCGCAGGCCCTCGCGGCCTTCGTCCTTGCCGGTGAAGTAGCACAGCAGCAGCACCTCCTTGCCGCGCGGCGCGGCGCCGATGGCTGATGTCGAGAGCACGCCCCCCGCGCCGATCAGGAAGTCACGTCTATCCAGGTCTAGTCGCACGGCGTTCGCCTCAGTGTTTGCGTGGCTCGACCGTGCGTGCATCCAGATGCACGGTCGCTGTTTCAAGGGTCAGTGCGGCGGACGAGGCCAGCATGACCCGGTAGTCGCCGCCAGCGATCCGCCAGGTGCGGGTCGCGGTGTCGAAGGTGGCCAGCAGCCGGGGATCGATCGTGACCTCGGCCGTCGTGCTCTCGCCCGGCGCCAGCGACACCTTGGTGAAGCCGCCCAGCCGACGCGGCGCCTCCCATCCCGCGCCAGCCACGTAGATATGCGCCACGGTCTTGCCGGCCCGCGAGCCCCGGTTGGTCACGGTGAAGCGTGCCGTCAGGCCCTGGCCGGCCGGGGCGACGGACAGGCCCTTCATGGCAAATTCGCTGTACGACAAGCCGTAGCCAAACGGAAACAGCGGCTTGGCACCCGTCTTGTCGAACCACTTGTAGCCCACCGCCGCACCTTCGATGTCGTAGTTGCTGAGCGGATGGGCGTCGCGGTCCAGCGCTGCATCGCCTTCCACCACCGGGCGCGGCAGTTGCTGCACGGAGGCAGGAAAGGTGACCGGCAGGCGGCCTGACGGATTGACCTCGCCGGTCAGCACGCGGGCGATGGCGTCGCCGCCGGACGTGCCGGAATACCAGGCCTGCAGCGTCGCGCCGACCTTGGGCAACCACGGCATCAGCACCGGGCCGCCGGTTTGCAGCACCACGACGGTGTTGGCATTGGCGCGGGCGACCGCGTCGATCAGCGCGTCCTGCTGATCCGGCAGCGACAGGTCGGGCACGTCGAGAGATTCAGCGGTCCACTGTTCGGCGAACACGATCACCACATCGGCCCCGCGCGCAGCGGCTGCGGCGGCCTTCACATCCTTGCCGTCGAGGTAGGTGACGCGAGCGGTCGTTCGCGCCTGCAAGGCCTTCAACGGCGACGACGGGTGGTAGACCTTGGGCCCCGGGAAGCCCTTGCCGTATTCGTCGGCCACCACCAGGCCGTCGGGCGGCGCGCCACGGCCATAGACCTGGCTGGAGCCGCCCCCCGAGAGCACGCCGACATCGGCATGGGCGCCGACGATCAGGACGTTGCGCACCGACTTGGCCAAGGGCAACAGCTGGCGGTCGTTCTTGAGCAGGACTATGGCTTCCTCGGCGTCGGCGCGGGCCACTGCGGCGTGCGCGGCGTAGTCGATGGTCTCGGCGCGATCACCGGCCACGGGATGGTCGAACAGGCCGTTGGCGAACATCGCCCACAGGATGCGCCGGGCCATGTCGTCCACGCGCGCCGGGCTGACGTGACCGTTGTTGACGGCTTCGCGCAGCGCGTCGCCGAAATAGGGCGAGCGGTCGAACGCCCAGCCGGACTCCTGATCCAGGCCGGCCTGCGCCGCCTGGGTCGTGGAGTGGCCAGCGCCCCAGTCGGTCATCACATAGCCCTTGAAGCCCCAGTCGCGCTTGAGCACCTGGTTGAGCAGCCAGTCGCTCTCGCAGGCATAGGCGCCGTTGACGCGGTTGTAGGCGCACATCACCGCGCCGGGCTGGCCGACTTCATGGGCGATCTCGAAGGCCAGCAGGTCGGACTGGCGGGCGGCTTGCTCGCCGATGCGGTGATCCATGATGAAGCGATTGGTCTCCTGGCCGTTGAAGGCGAAGTGCTTCATCGTCGAGATGACATGCTGGGACTGCACACCCTTGATCTGGCGGCCGGTGATCACGCCCGACAGCAGCGGGTCCTCGCCGCTGTATTCGAAGTTGCGACCATTGCGCGGCTCGCGCACCAGGTTCATGCCGCCCGCCAACAGCACGTTGAAGCCGGACAGGAAGGCCTCGCGCCCGATCATGGCGCCGCCCGTCTCCGCCAGCGCGGGGTTCCAGGTCGCCGCCGTGGCGATGCCCGAGGGCAAGGCAGTCCGCAGGCGCGGCGTTGGCGTGCGAGGGCTCGCAACGCCGATGCCGGCGTCCGTCTGCCACTGCGCAGGAATACCCAGACGCTCGATGCCCGGCACGAACCCCGCCGAGTCGGGCAGAGAGCCCGGGTGCGATTCCCAGTTCTTGATCGGTGACCGCTGCCACTCCGCCTTGCTCGGGAAATAGCCGAACACGAGATGCAGCTTTTCCGCCAGCGTCATCTCCTTGAGCAGCAGCGTGGCGCGCTCCGAAGGGTCTGACTTGGCAGTCATCCACGGTCGCGCCGATGGCGCCGCAGCGGTCGCCCTGGCTTCCTGCGGGGCGTTGTTGGTTGTCTGCGCCCAGGCGGGCACCGCGATGACCGCAGCAGCCAGCAACGCGGCGTGCCATTTGTGAGACCCAGCTTGTGTCGTCAATCGTGCTCCTCGTCTTGAGGCGCTGAATGTAGGCGAACCGTCCACCGACCGTCAGGTCACCGGCACGGTTTCCGGCACGAAGTTCGGGATCCGCAGTCCGGGCAGGATCGTCAACATCGTGTTGTCACGGCCATGTGGGCTGGCGGGCAAAAGGCGGGTCGTCCCGCCTTCTTCCCGTTTTGCCCGCATGCTTCACGCCACGGATGGCGGACCGACAAGGGTTCGAGGACGCCTCACCACTGCAGCTTCAGCGTGTACGCCCCGGTCCCGCTGTAACGCAGCACCTGCACGTACAGCGTCACCGCGCTGGAGCCGCCGTTGGCATAGCTCGCGCTGTCCACCTGCCCCGCCGCCTTCTCGCTCTTGGCCAGCGTCGTCCCCGAGCTGTTCTTCACGTAGAGATCGAAATCCGTGCTGCCGTTGGTCATCGTCAGCGTCGAAGCCAGCGTCTTGCCCGCCGGCAAGGTCACCTTGAAGTAGTCGGTGTCGCTGCTGGAGCTGATGGTGCCCGCCACATTGGCCGGCGCCGAGACGGTGTTGGCCGTCGCGATGCTGCCGTTCGACTCAGTCTCGTTGACCGTCGGCAGCCCCCCCGTGCCGCTGATGGCCGCCACCGCTGCCGCCGCGTCGAGGATGCCCGAGCCGCATTGCGAGCAGGTAGCCGGGAAGGCGCGCGCGCTGCTCTGCAACGCCGCCTTGACCTGGTCAGGCGTGGCCGTGGGCTTGGCGCTCAGCATCAGCGCAACGACGCCGGCCACATGGGGCGTGGCCATGGACGTGCCCTGGTACCAGGCGTAGCTGTCCGCGCCGGGGCTCTGCGCGCCGGCGTTCAGCGTGCTCAGGATGCCGTTGCTGCTGGACGAGCGCACATCGCCGCCCGGTGCCGCCAGCGTGACGATGGCGCCGTAGTTGGAGTAGTAGGCGCGACCGCCGGTGCGATTGGTCGCAGCGACGGTGACGACACCGGCGCAGTTGGCCGGGCTGGAGTTGCTGGCGTTCTGGTTCTCGTTGCCGGCTGCCACGACGACGACGGTGTTGCGCGAACGGGCGCTGTTGATGGCGTTCTGCGAGGTGGTGTCGCAGCTACCGCCGCCACCCAGCGACAGGTTGATGACGCGCGACGGCGTCGCGTTCGTCGGCAGGCCCGAGACCGTGCCGCCCGAAGCCCAGACCATGCCGTCGGCAATGTCCGAGGTGTAGCCGCCGCACTTGCCCAGCACGCGGACGGGCTGGATCTTGGCGTTGAAAGCAATGCCGGCCACGCCCAGCGCGTTGTTCGTCTTGGCCGCGATGGTGCCGGCCACGTGGGTACCGTGCCAGCTCGAACCGCTGGCTGGATCGCCGGCTGAGCATTCGTTGGCCGCCGTCCAGTCGCCCGGGTCGCTGGGGTCGCTGTCGCGGCCGTTGCCGTCGTTGGAGACGGCGGTGTCGTTGATCATGTCGTAGCCGGCCACAGTCTGGCCCGACAGGTCGGCGTGCGGTCGGATTCCGGTGTCGATGACCGCCACGACGATGCCCGAGCCGGTCGCCAGATCCCAGGCCGCCGGAGCGCGGATGCCGCCGGTCGTCTCGTACAGATCCCACTGCGAGCTGTAGCTTGAGTCGTTGGGCGTGAACAGCGGGTACATCTTGCGGTCGGGCTCCGCGTACGCGATGTTGGCGTCGCTCGCCTTCAGCTCGGCGGCCAGGCGCTCCAGCTCGCCGTTGGCGAGGGCGCGGTCGAGCTTGAAGACGTGGGCGCCGGTGCCCGTCTGGCGCAGCAGCCGCGCCTGGGCGCCGTGCAACGCCAGCCTGGCATTGATGGCCCCCAGCCGGCCGGACAAGGCCGTCGCATCGACGCTGCGGGCGCGCAGCACGCGGTGGTCGGCCGTGTCACCCGCTGCGGCCTCGGCCGCGTCGCGGTAGCCGACGATCAGCCGGTCGGTGGCTGGCACCGCGCGCTGCACGATGCTGGCAATGCCCAGATCAACCTGGGCGTTGGACACGCCGGCCTGGCCGGCTCCCGCCGCCAGCAGCCCGCAGGCCAGTGCGATCAGGGATCTTCTGTTGACGCAATCGAATCTCATTGGGGGGTTCCACAAAAATCGCCGTGGCGGACGGCTCGCCGGCTCGGCCCGTGGGATCTCCACATGGGGCGCCGCGTTGTTCACGGCTTGGCGCGTTCCGAAGCAAGCTGAAGTTTTGCGATTTCGCGAAACCCCGCTTGTCACCGCACGTGGGGACGTGAAGGCCCTAGTGCGGTGTTGCGCGCTGTCCAGCCGTCAAACACGCAACACCACACGAACGGGCAAGCCCTGATGGCGATCCTTCGTGACGAATGACATGGGCGCCGCCCAAGCCACGCGTTCGTCGCGACCTCAGTTCAGCTGCGGTTTTTTACGGCCCGTCGCACGCGGGCAGCAACTCATCGCTTGCGCCTTGGGTCCGCTCGACCGTGCACCTAGCCTGAGCACAGGTCGACGCAATTCCGCGTCTCCAGTCCCCCCACCGCACTGCCCAGGAGTTCCCCATGTCCGCCCTCACTTTCAATCGCCGCCTGCTCGCCGGCCTCGCCACGTTGACGCTTGCCGCCGCGCCTGCATGGGCCCAGTCCAACGCCGTAGAGCGCGTCGAGATTCGCGGTCGCATCGTCGATGCAACCGCGCGCTACGACGTCCATGCGGCGTGCGACAACCTCGACGAGCAACTGCTCAGTGCGCTGGCGCGCACCTGGGCCGACGAGGGCCGCTACGGCGAGGTCAAGGTGCAACTGGTGTTGGAGAACGGCCGCATCGGCACCGTCAAGGCGCAGGGCATCTCCATCGCGATGGCGCGCAAGGTGCGCGCCGCCGTGAACCGCCTCTCATGCACCGGTCAGGACACCGCCGGCGCCGAGATCTACCGCTTCAGCGTCGACTTCACCGACCCAGAAGCTCCGGCCAGCAATGAAACACGCACCGCCAGCTCAGGCCGCGTGCGCATCAGCGGCTGACCCTGCAGATCTCAAGCCTGCAGTTCTGCCCGCCTCGGGAGGTCCGCGCCGCGACGTGTGCAGGTCATCGCGGCGGCGGCCGATGCGAACGCCAGCGCCGACCGCAACTGAGCGGCGGTGATTGAGGAGACGGCCTCGATAGAAAGAAGCCCCTCCTCGCTGAGCCAAGTCAGCAGTGCAGCTTGGAAGGTGTCGCCAGCGCCGACGGTGTCGACGACATCAATGGGGTGCGCATCGGCATGGACCACATCACGCTTGGTGAATGCAATGGCGCCCTCACCGCCGCGCGCGACGACAACCAAGCTGCAGCCCAGTTCGAGCCACGCATCGGCCACGTCGTGAATCGGCGTGTCCGGGCACAGCAGGTGGAGATCCTCCGAGCTCACCTTGACCAGATGCGCGCCGCTCACGGCGTCGAGTGCCTAGTTGAGCCGATCTCCCAGAAATCCGCTCGACAACCCGCCAAAGAAGGCTGCTCGTTGATTCAATCGTGCCAGCCCGACGGCCACGTTGAACGGCGACCTGCCCACACGGGCATCGAGCAGCACACCAGAAGCTGTCTCGCGTTCAGCGAACACAGCCATCAGGGCTTCACCACAGACCAAAAACATAGCAGCGTCCTCAGGTGATCTGGACCGCGGCGGTGTACATCGCGCTGCGCACGAAGCTCATCTCGAACAGCTGAACTGTCGGGTCCTCCGAGCCATGGAAGAAGCCGAGTTCGGTGGCCGCCGGGGCCGCGTAGACAAGGTCGGAGATGGCGACCAGACCCTCTTCGGCAAACACCTCCAGCGTGCTGCCGTCCACCCATATCTCCAGATGGATGTCTGCGGACTCAAGGATGCGCGGGGCGTCGTGACGCTCGGACTGCCCGGACACGACCGCCGTGGACGTGACCACCGGCGAGAAGAACACGGTGCGCAAGGCGACGCGGCCGCGGAACTTCTGGTTCACCCACAGCGCCATCGCAAAGGCCAGGCTGCACTGCGGCGGAACCACCAGCAACGCGAACAGGAAGGTGTTGACGATGGAGCGCAGGAACTGCGGGTCCCGCCACCGATCAGGTAGCGCGTGCCGATGCGGTACATCGAGGTGGCATCTGCCGCCGCCTCGCTCGTGGGCATCAGGCCGGTCTCTGCCGAGAACGCCGCAATCTCGGGCGTGCTGATGAGGTGCTCGATGAATTGACGCGCGCCGTCGGGATGGGGGCAACTGCTGGAAATCGCCCACTGCCAGGAGCCGGCGCCGATGCGCGGCTTCGCGCTGAATGCTCGCTATCGCCGGTTTCGTGGCGCCAGACATGCAGGTCCTGTGGCGCCGCATGCGCAGCCAAGGTGGCCACGCTGAGGGCCACTGCGATCAAACGAATCACCTGCCACTCCCGCGCGCGGCAACGGCCGCAACCGACGCGCGCAGCTGCACGTCGCAGCGCTCCTTGTGCTTGCCGGTTGGAGTCGGGTCGCAGGCAAGCTCGGCGGCGCGCATGCCCATCTGCAGGTAGGGCAGCCGCACGCTGGTGAGCGGCGGATCGGTGGCGTGAACGAGCATGGGGTGATCGTCGAAGCCGAGCACGGAGATTTGGTTGGGCACCGCGATCTGCCGCTTGTGCAGGCACTGGATGATGCGGGCGGCCATCTTGTCGTTGCCGGCCACGATGGCCGTCGGCTTGTGCTTGAGCAGCGCGGCGCCAACCAGCGCATCGATGGCGGCGAAATCATCCTCCGCGCTGGCGCCTTGCGAGCCCTGGATGAAGATCGGCTCCGGTGCGTCATGGTCGCGCACCGCCTTCAGGTAGCCACGGTGTCGCAACTGCGTGGCGCGCATGTCCGCAAAGAGCTCGAACACGACGATGCGGCGGTGCTTACCGAAGCGTCATGCAGTTGTCGCGAAAGCCGCCATGAATACCCTGACGGCCTCCCGCAACAATGCCCGGTTTTCCCGCGCATCGGGCATGTCGAGCATCAGCAGACCGCGGATGTGGCCATCGCCCAGGAACATCGCCAGGAACAGGTCGGCTGCCTGGCGCGGCTGCCGCACCTTCAGCGCGCCCGCCGCGTCCGCGCGGCGCAGATAGGCCGCCAAATCGCCGATCAGCCGATCCGCGCCTTGCCGGTAGAAGGCCCGGCAGGCCTCGGGCTGGGTGCCGGCCGCGCCGTACAGCGAGCGGAACTGGCCGAGCGCGTCACCCTCCCGGGCCAGCGCCAGAAACTGCTCGCCGACGGCCAGCAGTGCCTTCTCGGGCTGGGTGGGGTCCAGCGCCTGCGCACCGGCCAGGCCGCCCACCACGCCCTCGGTGCGCTCGCGGATCACCGCCTCAAACAACCCCTCCTTGGACGTGAAGTGGCTGTAGACGGTCATCTTCGAGACACCGGCCTCGGCAGCGATGGCTTCCATGCTGGCGCGCGCCAGACCGTGTGCATTGAAGTGGCGGTTTGCCGCTTCCAGGATGCGCCGGCAGCGCTCGGGGTCGCGCGGCCTGCCGCGAGGCAGTTTGGGCGCGTCGTCACTTTTGCTTGTGGGCATTTTATTTAATGTACTTGACAGTCCAGTATAGCCAGCTACATTTACTGTACTAAATCGTCCACTAACTAAGCGCCATGCCATCTTCCTCGCTTCGCAGCCGCACCCCGGGCGCCTGGGGCGTCCGCTCTGTCGCTCTGGCAGCGCTGGTCTTTCTGTCGGCCTGCGCAGCACCGCCGGTGCAGCCCCCGGTGCCATCGGTGCCCTTGAGCGCCACCTTTGCACAGGCCGGGCTGTCGACGGCCGCCGGCCCGCTGGACAGCGCCTGGTGGGCGGGCTATGCCGATGCCACGCTGACGGCGCTGGTCGAGCAGGCACTGGCCGCCAACCAGGACGTGGCCATCGCGCTGCAACGTGTTGCCCAGGCCCATGCGGGCCGTGATGCGAAGGGGTCGCGCTTGTTGCCGACGGTCGGGCTGCAGGCTTCGGCCTCGAACAGCGAGAGCGGCCTGCCGGCAGCGGTCAAGCAAGGCCAGCCCGACACCCGGGCACTGCGGGTGGGTGTTGACGTGGCGTGGGAGATCGATCTGGCGGGCGGCGTGCGCGCTGCGCGCGATGCGGCCCAGGCCGATGCCGTGGCCGCAGCGGCGGGTGTGGACGGCGCGCGGCTGCTGGTGGCCAGCGAGGTGGCGCGGCAGTACTACGTGCTGCGGGGTGCGGAGCAGCGGCTGCGCATCGTGCAGGCCCTGGCCGCCGCCCAGCAGGAGACGGCCAGCCGCGTGGCCAGCCGCCTGCGCGAAGGCGAGGCCAGCGCGTTTGACCTGGACCGCGCCCGCGCCGAGGCCGAGGCGCTGGACGCACAAGTGCCCGCGCTGCGCATGCTGGCCGGCGTCTCGCAGACGCGCCTGGCCGTGCTGCTGGGCCGCAACCCGTCGGCCCGTGTCGTCGACGACCCGGGCGCAGGTTTTGCCTGGCCCGCCATGCGAGAGATCGGCACCGGCCAGCCCAGCGAACTGCTGAAGCGCCGCCCCGACCTGATCGCTGCCGAAGGGCGGGTGGCGGCCGAGACGCTGCGTGGCGCCGAGGCCCGCGCCCAGTGGTGGCCCAAGCTCTTCTTGAGCGCGCTGATCGGCCGCCAGGACCTGAGCCTTAACGCGCTCGATCTGGCGCCAGTTCACTTCTCTAACGTCGCGCTGGCCTTTGCGGCGCCCATCTTCAACGCCGGCCGCATCGATGCGGGCATCCGCGTGCAATCGGCGCGCGCCGAGGAGGCGCTGCTGGCCTGGCAGAAGGCGGTGCTGGTGGCCGTGCAGGAGGTCGAGGACAGCCTGCTCGTGCGCAACCAGGAGGCCGAGCGCAACGCCGCGTTGGCCCGCACCGTCGAGCACCGCCGCCGCTCGCTGCAGCGTGCCCAGTCGCTGCAGCGCGAAGGCCAGATCGACCTGCTGACGCTGCTGGACGTGCAGCGCTCGGTGCTGGCCAGCGAACTTGCCTTGTCGGACAGCCAGCTTCAGCAAGTGCTGGCCGACGTGCAGCTCTACAAGGCCCTGGGCGGGGGCTTTGCGCCCGCCCAGGCCAGCACCGCCATGACTTCTCTTGCCGCAAGGACACCCCAATGAACAGGACCTTCTCCGCCGTGTCGCTCACGGCCATCGCCGCCGCCGTGCTGTTGGCCGGTTGCGGCCAGCCGCCGGCTCCCGCGGCCGTCGTCAAGCCGGTTTTCGTGACCACCGCTACGCCTGCGGGTGTCGCCCAGACCCGCAGCTTCACTTCCGTGGTGCGGGCGCGCGTCGAGACCGAGCTGGGCTTTCGCACCGGCGGCAAGGTGGTGGACCGGCTGGTCGAAGTGGGTGACGTGGTGAAGGCCGGCCAGGCTTTGGCGCGGCTGGACCCGGCCGACTACCGTCTCGGCGTGAGCGCCGCTGCCGACCAGGTGCAGGCGGCTGCTGTGGATGCGCAACAGGCCCAATCCGACGAGGCGCGCTTTCGCCGCCTGCTGGCCGACGGCTCGGTGGGCGCGGCCGACCACGAACGCCAGAAGGCCCGCGCCGATGCCGCCGCAGCCCGCCTGGACCATGCCAAGCGCCAGCTCGACCTGGCCAGCAACCGCGAGGGCTACACCACGCTGGTGGCGCCGTATGCCGGCGTGGTGACCACGCTGCGCTTTGAACGCGGACAGGTCGTCGCCGAAGGCCAACGCGTCTTGTCACTGGCCCGCGATGGCGAGCGCGAGATCGTTGCCGATCTGCCCGAGGAATGGATGGGCCAGGCGCGCAAGCTGACCGCCGTGGCCACGCCGTGGCAAGACACCGTGAATGCCGCGAATGACCCGAAGGCGCCGCTGCGGCTGGTGCTGCGCGAACTCTCGCCCTTGGCCAGCGCGCAGGGCCGGACCTTCCGCGTGCGCTACGCGGCGGCCCCGGAGTCGCGCGCGCAGGTCGCCACGCTGCCGCTGGGCAGCACCATGCAGCTGAAGCTGTCGGGGCCGGCCACCGGAGCGGCCGCAATGGCCGTGCCCGTCACCGCGCTGGTGAAGGGCAGCGGGTCGGCGGGTGTCTGGGTGCTGAATGCCAAGGGCTCCGGCGTGGTGTTCACCCCCGTGCAGGTGGTGGCAACCCACGACGCATCCGTGCACGTCACCGGCCTCGCGACCGGCAGCCGGGTGGTCAGCGTCGGCGCGCAGAAGCTGGATGCCGGCCTCACCGTGCGCGCCGTCGATCGGCCCGCGGAAGCCACAGCGGCGGCCGCCACCAAGAGCACGTCATGAAGAACTTCAATCTGTCGCACTGGGCCGTCACGCACCGGCCAATGGTGCTGTTCCTGATCATCGCGACGCTGATCGTCGGCGCCCTGTCCTTCAACCGGCTGGGCCGGCTGGAAGACCCCAACTTCGACGTGCCGCAGATGACAGCCGTCGTCGTGTGGCCGGGCGCCACGGCGCAGGACGTGCAGGACCAGGTGCTCAACCGCATCGAGCGCCGCCTGCAGGAGCTGGACCATTTCGAATACGTGCGCAGCTTCTCGCGCCAGGGCTATGGCGGCATCACGCTGTGGATGAAGGGCGGCAGCAGCAAGGCCGAGCTGGACAACGCCTGGTACCAGGCACGCAAGAAGATTGCCGACGTGCGCCAGGAGTTCCCCGAGGGCGTGCGCGGGCCGTTCTTCAACGACGAGTACAACGACCGCTACAGCGTGCTGTACGCGATGAGCGCGCCCGAGCTGTCGATGGCCGAGTTGCTGACGCTCACCGAAGACGTGAAGCGGCGCCTGCAAAGCGTGGCCGGCGTGGGCAAGGTCGATGTGCTGGGCAAGCAGGCCGAGCGCGTCTACGTGGAGGTGTCCACGCGACGCCTGGCAGCGCTGGGCATCGCGCCCACGGCCGTGTTTGAGGCGCTGGCGCGCCAGAACATCGTGGCGCCGGCCGGTTCGGTGGATGCCACGCACGACCGCGTGCAGGTGCGCGTGGACGGTGGCTTGCGCAGCACCGCCGATGTCGGCAACGTGACGCTGGAAGTGGGCGGCCAGTTGCTGCGCCTGGCAGACATCGCCACCGTGCGCGCCGGCTACGAGGACCCGCCGAGCATGACCATCCGCCACA
>NZ_JBDSQX010000047.1:0-9976 GCF_039929605.1 Roseateles sp. | reverse complement strand
GCGCAGGTCAGCCACGGGCACTACACGTTCCGGCCAGAGTGCATTTCCCAGTGATCTAGACTGTGCAGCTTGACACGATCGGAATCTGGGTGTTCCGGCCAGAGTGCATTTCCCAGTGATCTAGACTCCCGAGTCGGTGCGTGATCGCTGCACCAAGGTTCCGGCCAGAGTGCATTTCCCAGTGATCTAGACTGACATGCCGCACACACAGTCAATAGGAGCGGTTCCGGCCAGAGTGCATTTCCCAGTGATCTAGACTAGCGGCACGCGAGTGCGTGACCGACATGATGTTCCGGCCAGAGTGCATTTCCCAGTGATCTAGACTGCCGGACAAGGCCGTGAAGATGGCGCCCATGTTCCGGCCAGAGTGCATTTCCCAGTGATCTAGACTACGTGTGGGATGGGCGCGGCGGGTTCGTGTGTTCCGGCCAGAGTGCATTTCCCAGTGATCTAGACTAGATCGGCGGTAACCCCTTGATTCGTCAAGGGGTTATTTGCTTTTTGGACGGTGGAAAGTGGGAGCATGGTCAGAACAGATCGAACTGGTCGGGCGTTTTTTTTGCTGGCTGTTTAGCCTTGCCCTGGTAGCTGATGATGCGTTCGTACTGCTTATCGGTGAACTGCAGGATATTGACCCTGCCACCGACTGGCAACGCCGCTTCGACCCGCTTGCAGTAGGTGTCTACCTGAGTGCCACTTGTGCAGAAGCGCATGTAGACGCTGAATTGGCTCATCTCAAAGCCCATGTCCAGCAGGGCATTGCGGAACTCGGTGGCAGCGCGGCGTTCGGCCTTCTCAACCACCGGCAGGTCGAACATCACCACCATCCACATCAGTCGGTATCCCGTGAGCACTGGCAGTACCTCATTCGTCGTCCTGCAGCGCCGACGCCAGCGACAGCGGCAGGCCGGGCAGCGGCAGGTCGAGCTTGTCGCGCTCGCCGAGATAGACCTGGGCCAGCGAGACGGCTAGACGTTGCGTGCAGACCATGACGGGCGTGGCGCCCAATGCAGTTTGCATGTCGTCGTAGAGCGTGCGAACCAGTGCGCGCTTGGACTCGGGCGTGACCGCCTCCTCGCCATTGCGACGGAGCTGCCAGACCTTCAGGTCGATGATGGGGCGGAAGGGTTCCATCAGGTCGTCGACCAGCCGCATCGCGTTGTTGTCGTGGCTGTGATGCAGGCCGATGCCCGGGTGCAGGCCTGCTGCGATGACGGCGCGGGCCATCGTGGCGCGCATGACGGTGTAGCCGTAGTTCAGCAGGCCGTTGAGGCCGCCGCCCTGTTGATCGCGCCTGAACACCTCGCCGAACAGCAGGCCCCAGTAGCGCCGCGCGCCCTGGGCTTCCAGGTTGTCGGGGTCGCCGCTGCGGACCTTGGCGGCGAGCGCGGTCAGCGGCGCGGTGGGCGAGCCGGCAGCCTCCAACGCGGCGGCCTGCTGCTCCAGCTTGGAGCGCACGACAGCGGCCCACAGGCGCTTGTGCGTAGGCAGGCTGGCGGCGATCTGGGCCTCGATGCGCTTGGATTGCTCGAAGTTGCCTTCAATCGGCAGCAGCATGCCCACCGCGTTGTGATTGGCTGCGCACAGCACGAAGGGCGCGCCGCGTTCTGCCAGGGCAACCAGCAGGTTGTTCGTGTAGCTCAGGCCCTGGGCATTGGCGATCACGGCGGCGATGTCGTCCAGCGGCACCTGGCCCAGTTCCTTCTGCGACTCCGTGTCCTTGACCACCATGAAGCCGCGATTCATGAACAGGTGCCGCCGGTCATCGGCCACTTCCACAATGCGGCCGATCATGTCGCCTACTCCTTGAAGCCGGGGTCGCGGAGTTCGCCACTGGGCGAGATCGAGATGCGGCGACCCCGAGCTTTCTGAAGTGAGCCGGCCATCTTGGAGCTGTAAGCGAAAAGATCCTGCTTGTCCGCGTTGCGCGCATCCACGTTGGCCTCGTTGTGTGGTGCGAAGAAGACCTGACCACTGCCGAACATCTTGACGACGCGCAGTACAACGTGCCGACCCTCGTCGTCTTCAAGTCGAACCATGTCACCGCCTTGCAGCCGCATTACCAAGGGCTTGCCGGAAATGCTGAAACTCTTGGACTGAATGCGTGCCATCGCCGCATCGCGTCCCAACTCGCTGACCAGCTGATAGACCTCGAAGGTCGACACCACTTCGCCCTCCCATCGACCTTTGTCATTGCGCACGATGTCCATGCAGAACTTGGGGCTGGCCACATAGCCCTTGTAGGGCAGGGGCTGGCCGGCCTCGTCGCGAGGGTGGCGCTGCAAGCCCGGTGGCCCGCTGAAGCCGACCATCGCCTTGGAGTCGGCATTCTTTTCGTTGGGTTTGTTGCCGCCGATGCCCCGCGTGCGCCACATGTTCTTTGGGTCCAGGTGCGGCGGGCGATAGGTCGTGTCCTCGTGCATCGCACCCTCGAAGCCATGATCCGGTTTGTGACTGACCCAGATCGCATTCACCGCGCGCCGTACATGCTCGCGGTAGGTGGGCCACGGGTCGGGCATGGCCTCGACCAACCGATCCAGCCCTTTGCCGCGCGCGTCGGCGCTGGCCTGCGCAAAGCGCTGCAGCATGCCCTGGTCGGTCACGGCCACAACGCAGGCGTCCACGGCATGGTGGCGATGGTCATTGCGGTTCTTTTCGCCGTTCAGGCCCAGGATGTCGTTCAAGCCGAACTTGGCGCGCAGCATCGCCGTCATCTGGCCCGGGATAACGCGGGTGCCAGCCGGGCAGATCAGGCTCAGGTACTCGCGCGCCACGCGGCTCAGGTGGCGCGTGTCGTTGAGGGCGCGAGCCAGGAAGTCCTTGTCTTCCTTCAGCCACTTCTGGTAGCCGTCCGGCGCGAAGCGCTGGCGCTTGGCGCGCGGCATGCGCTCGGCGCGCAGCAGGATGCCGTCGTAGTCCCAGCCCTGGCCGGCAAAAGCCTCGCGCGCATCCCAGGGCGTGCGGTTGCCTTTGACACGGTTGGCCTGGCGCAGTGCCACGGTCTTGTTGTTGAGGCTGTCGTCCAGCGTCATCGAGAAGGGCAGGATGTGTTCAATCTCCACCCGGTCGCTCAGCACCATGTCGACGCTCAACTGCACGCCGCTGTAAGGGCAGTGCCGGTCCGCGATGTCGAAGCTCAGTTCTTCCCACAGGAGCAGCTTTTGGATGTCGGCCAGGCGCACGCGCTCTTCGGCAATGCCCAGCATCGCCGCCGCGTCCTTGCGCAGCCGCTCGTTGCGCCTCTGGTTCTTTGCCTGCTGCTCCTGGGTCTCGCGGCGCTGCTCCTGGCTCTGCTTGAGGTCGCGCGCCACCTCCACAATCACCTCGGTCGGGTGGCCGTACCGCTTGATCAGATCGTTGACGACGACACGCACCTGGTTCAAGCCGATATGCACCGTTGGGTTGGCGATGCGGCCGAAGCGTTTTTCCGGCGCGTCCTTCAGCTCGCCGGTGCCGAAGCCGACATGGCGCTGCAGGTACTCGCCGTAATAGGGCAGTTCGGGCAGGATCTCGCCGGTCGAGGCCGCGTGGCTGATGTGGCTATGGTGGCCATAACCCGCCGCCAGCACGGCCTTGTCGTAGGTGACGACCTCATTGCGCATCGCCGGCAGGATCTTGCCCAGCGCCTTGGCGCTCAGCGAGCCATAGCCCTCAGGTAGCGATGCGTTGGCGATCTTCAGCGCGTGGGCCTCGTCCACGCCGGTGGACGTGATCAGCCAGTCCACCAGTAGCGCTTCGCTTTCCTCGGTCACGATGCGCATGACGATCTCGTCCTGGCGCGCCTCCTCAAAGCCATGCCAGGCGGGGCCGAAGAAGTCCTTCTTGCTCAGCAGCATGCTGGTGGCATTGCCCTTCAGCTCGGTGCGCTTGGCGTCGGCCAGGTTGAACTGCACCGTGCCGGGCAGGCCCAGCAGTTTGGGGATGGCCGTCTTGAACGACTTGCTGCCGTCCTCAAGCGACGCCACCAGCTTGTCGCGCTGCTCCACGTTCAGCGGTTCCTCCAACAACCGCCCGCCCAGCAGGCGGAGGTGGTTGACCTCCTGCAGGATGCGAAAGCGCTGTTGGCTGGGCAGGGCCAGCGGCGCGCGCGGTTCGTCGGGCTCCAGCGTGCAGCGGCCGGGCTTGACGGGGCGAAGGTTGCGCTGGTGTAGCAGGCAGTCCCTGAGCGCAGCGCCCGCAGCTTCGTGGAACTGGAGAGAGTTGAGTTCAGCCTGCTTGGCCCACAGCGCATCGAACTCGTCCGCGACCATCTTGCGGTCCACGTACAGGTCATAGCTCTTGTCCACGCGCGTCTTGCCGTCTTCCTTGAGAACGCGCTGCTCGCGGTAGCGGGCACGCACGGTGCGCACGTCCGGGTCATTCATGCGGCGCCACAGCAGCTCGCCTACCGTGCGGGCCTTGCCGTCGGCGCCAGCCCGGTCCAACTGCGCGCGCAGGCTGCCGATGGCGGCCTTCAACGCCCCGCTGTCGTTGTCCTTCTTGTCCGTGCGGCGGTTGCTCTTGAAGCCGCGGCGCTGGTTGATGTGGAACAGGGCGCGGGCGAACTCGGCCGGCGTGAGCGCCGCGTCCAGCCCCTTGGCGCGCAGCTCGTATGGGTTCAGCGTTTCCAGTGCCTTGCGGGCGGGCTCTTCAGCGGGGAAGAAGCCCTGTTCGATGAGCAGGCGCTGCATGCGCGCCTTGCGCTTGAGCAACCGGTCCCGGCGCCGACGCATCGCGCGGGCGTTGCGGCGCGTGACGGCGAGCGAGGAGCCGTCCTTCGGGTTGCGGCCGTCCGGAAAGATGCGAACGCCGACGCTGATGATGGCGCTTGGCTGGGCTTTGGCGTTGAGTTGGACGATGGCCCACCCCAGCGAGGTTGAGCCTAAGTCAAGAGCGAGGCGATAATTTTTCATTCGCTTAAGATGTGTCAGGCAACCAGTTGCATTCAAGATCAATTGCCACTATCGTGTTGGAAAATAAAAAACCCGTCAAGCTTTAGTTGGCCTGACGGGTTGGGCTGGGGTGAAGTTGTTGCCAGTGGGCTGGCAGAAAGGAGCTGAGATGTTTAGCGCACATCGTCACAGAAGAGCTTTGCCACCGGGACTCAGTCTGTAGCTGGGTCCCGGTGGCTGGCACCCTAAAATTGTCGCTGGCAAATTACGGTTGTCTGACCACATCTTTAGTTCCGGCCTGAGTGCATTTCCCAGTGTTGCTTAGAAGTTGTAGCGTTAGCATCATCAAACATCACTGGGAAATGCGCTCTGGACGCTAACAAGCTGAAAGATGCACCAAATGGAAGGCCGCGAAGTCGCAAGACGCGCGGCCTTCGTCTTTCCGGGGCTTGCCCCGGGATCACCTGAAATCCCGACTCTCCGTCGGCAACCTTCCCAGCAGCGGGTTGAGGTTCTCGAACCCCCGCGCCAGCAAATGCCGCACATCCCCATCCCCGCGCTGCCACACGCCGTCCACCGCCAGCAGCCGCGCGCCGAGGATGGTGCTGCGGGGTTCCTCGTAGACCTTGGGCCAGACGATGACCTGCACGTTGCCGGTCTCGTCTTCCAGCGTGACGAAGAGGGTGCCCTGGCGGTCTGCGGCTTCTGCCGGCCGGTGACGCCTCGGGCAGTGCCGAGCCTTCAGTGCGCCGATTCCGCAGACACTTCCGCCGGAATTTCCAGGATGAAGGACGCGCCTTTTCCGGGGCCGTCGCTGTGGGCTTGCAGGCTGCCGCCCATTTCCTGGGCGGCCAGCACGCAGCTGTGCAGGCCGAAGCCGTGGCCGTTCTTGCGTGTGGTGAAGCCGTGGGAGAAGACACGGGTCAGGTTTTCTGGCGCGATGCCTTCGCCGTTGTCGGTCACGGTGATGCGCAGTGCCGGCCCGTCTATCAGCACGGCCTGGAGCGTGATCAGGGTGCGTCGGTCGGCAATCGAGTCGAGGGCTTGCTTGGCGTTGCTGATCAGGTTCACCAATACCTGTAGCACGCGGTGCCGGTCCAGCAGCAGGGAGGGCAGCGCCCCGTAGTTCTTGACGACTTCCACCTTGTGGCGCGTGAGCGCATTGGCGTTCATGCGCAGGGCGTCGTCCAGCAGTTCATCCACCTTGGCGGGTTCGATGACGCGCGGAGTTCCGGCGTAGGACTGCTGGGTCGCAATGACTTGTTTGATGTGGTCCACGCAGTTGCTCAGCGCGCCCAGTTCGGTGGCCAGGGCCTCATGTTCCGCCGCCAGTGCCCGGGCCAGTTCGCGCAGGTATCCGGGCAGCACCTTGCCCTTGCTGTCCTGTGTCAGGAACTCGCCAAGATCGCTCGCATGCGTGTCCATCAAATCGATGGCGCGTGCGAGGCCCTTGAGTTTGGATGCGCGCAGCTGGGTGCCCATCAGGTCGGCCGATACGTTGACGCTGTTGAGCACATTGCCGACGTTGTGAAGCACGTTGGTGGCGATTTCTGCCATGCCGGCCAGCCGTGCCGCCGTCAGCAACTGGGCTTGCACCTCTTCGATTCTTCGCTCGGCTTCCTTCAATTCAGAAATGTTCTTGGAGGTGCCGAAGGTACCTATCAGCTGGCCGGCGCGGTCGCGCCAGGGGCCTTTGGTGGTGAGGTACCAGACGATGCGCCCGTCGGGGTGAACGGTCCTCTCGCTTTTCTCGACGATGGGTTTGCCGGTTCGAATGATTTCTTCCTCATCGCGGCAGAACTCTCCCGCCCTGTCCGAGCCGTACATATCAGCATCGGTCTTGCCGATCACATAGTTTTCAAACGCCGCCACGCTGCTGAGATGCAGCGGCAGTGCCGTGTCGTCCTGGTGTGGGTTGGCGGCGCGGTGGCGGCTGACCGACAGGCGCAGAAGGTTGTCGACTTCCGAGCGGCTGATTTTGACGAGGCGCGATTCCAGGTCTTTGAAAAAGATGGAATCCGGTGAGTTTTCCATGAGCGTGGCCAGCAGGTCACGGTGGTAGGCCAGCGCGGCTTCTGTTTGCTTCAGCGCGGTGATGTCCTTGGAAATGCCAAAGGTACCGATGATGGCGCCGGCGTTGTCGCGCAATGGCATTTTGGTAGTCAATTTCCAGGACTCGGGTCGACCGTCTTTCCAGGTCTCCTTTTCCACCTTGCCAATCATGGGTTGGCCGGTGCGAAGTATCTCCTGTTCATCCTCATAGGCGGGGCGTGCGTGCTCATCGGAGAAGAAGTCAAAGTCCGTCTTTCCGGTCAGTGCGGCCGGTGATGAGATACCGAATTGGCGTGCTTGTGCACTGCTGGCTTTGATGAATCTGGATTGGGTATCCTTGAAATAGATATGGTCCGGTGCGTTGTCGAGCAGCGTGCGCAACAGGTCCTGTTCGTTGATTTGAGGCGAATTCGCCGTTGCGGGCGAGTCGGCGGCGTCGGTTGCTGAATTTACCGGTCGCTCCGGCAAGTCGGCGAGCCGGTGCAGATGCCATTTGTCAGTCAGGACGCGGGCCAGCTGAATGACTGCGGTGGGATCGAGGGGTGTTTGGGTAATCAGCCAGCGGCCATCGCGCGGGGGAGGGGTTTCAAATGGCGCGGCAGAAGGAGTGTGCGGGTGGTCGGCACACAGCACGATCTGGATTCTGGGGTCGATGGCCCAGATTTGCGCTGCGGCATCGGCCTCCCGCCATGCCGCTGCGGGGGGTGCGCTGAGGAACGCCAGGGCGTAGGGTTGCAATGCCTGGAGGGATTGCCGCACGAGCGCCAGGCTTTGCTGCGCGTCCTGGGCGCAATCCAGATTGAATTCTTCGGGGCCAAGTTGGTCGGCGCTCAGCGCGCTGTGCAAGGCGTCGTGAATGGCGGAATTGCCGGCCACGATCAGGATACGGCTCTTGTTCGCGGTGGTTCGCATATTCATCGCCGACGTGCCTTGCATCAAATAGCTTCAGATAGTGGCTGTCGGCACGGCTGGCGTGCGCGAATGCCGTATGGGCAGGATGACGCGAAAGGTGCTGCCCTGGCCGACGACACTTTCCACATCGATGCGCCCGGCGTGTTTTTGCACAATGCCGTAGGAGAGCGACAACCCAAGGCCGGTGCCCTTGCCGTCCTCTGGTGTCGGCGGCACGAGGATTTTTCGGAAGTCGTCGTGGATGGCCGGCATGTCGTCCACCAACAGGATTCGACGGTTCTGCGGGTTCGGCATCGCTTCTCCAAGGCGGGTGTTGGCGGCAGCTTAGTCGGGTCTGGTGCGTCTGTTGAATTCGTGAGGCGGAAATGGCGGAAATACCCAAAGGTGTTTCCGTTTCACCTGAAATCACGACTCTGCGTCGCCAACCTCCCCAGCCACGGATTGAGGTTCTCGAACCCCCGCGCCAGCAGATGCCGCACATCCCCGTCCCCGCGCTGCCACACGCCCTCCACCGCCAGCAGCCGCGCGCCGAGGATGGTGCTGCGGTGTTCCTCGTAGACCTTGGGCCAGACGATGACCTGGACGTTGCCGGTCTCGTCTTCCAGCGTGACGAAGAGGGTGCCCTTGGCCGTTTGTGGCTTCTGCCGGCCGGTGACGATGCCGCAGGCCTTGGCGCGGCGGCCGCTCTTGATCTTGTCCAGTTGCGCCGCGCTGAGCAGCCCCTGCTTGGCCAGGCGCGGGCGCAGCAGGGCCAGCGGGTGGCGGCGCAGCGTGAGGCCGGTGGCGGCGTAGTCCCACAGCACCTCCTCGCCCTCGGCGGCGGCGGGGAGTTCGAGGTCGTCCTCGGGCAGCAGGCTGCCTTGCAGCAGCTCCGGCATGGCATGCAGCGCCGAGGCCTGCCAGACCTGCTGGCGGCGGTGGCCGGCGAGTGAGGTCAGTGCGTCGGCGGCGGCGAGGTGCTGCATGTCCTGCTGCGTGAGGCGGGCGCGGTGGGCCAGGTCTTGCGGGTGGGCGAATTCGCCATCGCGGTCGCGGGCGGTCTCGATGCGGTCAGCGGCCTCGGTGCCCAGGCCGCTGACGAGGCGCAGGCCCAGGCGCACGGCGGGTTGATCTCGCCCCCGGTCGCCGGCCGTGCCGCCGCCCGCCCCCCGTGGGGGCTGGTGCTCACCATCGCGCGGCTCCAGCGTGCTGTCGCTGCGGCTGTGGTTCACGTCGATGGAGCGCACCTCGACGTCATGCCGGCGAGCGTCCTGCACGAGCTGGCTGGGGCTGTAGAAGCCCAGCGGCTGCGAGTTCAGCAGCGCACACAAAAAGGCCGCGGGCTCGTGGCATTTGAGCCAGGAGCTGACGTAGGTGAGCAGCGCGAAGCTGGCGGCGTGGGACTCCGGGAAGCCGTAGCTGGAGAAGCCCTTGATCTGGCTGAAGATGCGCTCGGCGAACTCGTCTTCGTAGCCGCGTGCGCGCATGCCGTTGATGACCTTGTCGTAGTACTTCTCCAACACGCCGGGCCGCTTCCAGGCGGCCATCGCGCGGCGCAGTCCATCCGCTTCGCCGGCACTGAAGCCCGCCGCGATCATGGCCACCTGCATGACCTGCTCCTGGAAGATGGGTACGCCGCAGGTGCGCTCGAGCGCCACTCGCAAGTCGTCTTTCGGGTACTTGATCTGATCGGCCGGCAGTGCGCGGTTCTTCAGGTACGGATGCACCATGCCGCCCTCGATGGGCCCCGGCCGCACGATGGCAACCTCGACCACCAGGTCGTAGTACTTGCGCGGCTTGAGTCGCGGCAGCATGGACATCTGCGCGCGGCTCTCGATCTGGAACACGCCGATGGTGTCGGCCTTGCAGATCATGTCGTAGGTGGCGCTGTCGTTGTCGGGGATGGTCAGGTCGATGGCGGTGCCGCGCATCGGGTTGACGAGGTCGAAGCAGCGCCGGATCGCGCTGAGCATGCCTAAAGCGAGCACGTCGACCTTCATCATCTTCAGCTCGTCGATGTCGTCCTTGTCCCACTCGATGACGCTGCGGTCTTTCATCGTTGCGTTTTCGATGGGCACGAGTCGCTCTAGCAGGCCCTCGGTCAGCACGAAGCCGCCGACGTGCTGGGAGAGGTGGCGCGGCAGGCCGTTGAGCTGGCGGCC
>NZ_JBDSQX010000046.1:0-36523 GCF_039929605.1 Roseateles sp. | reverse complement strand
TGCCGCAGCCCATGGCGATGAACTCGGCCGCGTCGCGCCAGGTGGTGATGCCGCCAATGCCGCTGATGGGCATGCCCGCGGTGGCCGGGTCGCGGGCGATCTCGGCCACCATGTTCAGCGCGATCGGCTTGACCGCCTGGCCGCAGTAGCCGCCGTGCGAGCCCAGGCCGTCGGTGACGGGGCTCATCGTCATGCGGTCCAGGTCCACGCCCATGACCGAGTTGATGGTGTTGATGAGGCTCACCGCATCGGCGCCGCCGGCATGCGCCGCGCGGGCCGGGAAGCGCACGTCGGTGATGTTGGGCGTGAGCTTGACGATGACCGGCATGCGCGTGTGCTTCTTGCACCACTCGGTCACCTGCTGGATGTACTCCGGCACCTGGCCCACGGCCGAGCCCATGCCGCGCTCGCTCATGCCGTGCGGGCAGCCGAAGTTCAGTTCCACGCCGTCGGCACCGGTGTCGGCCACCTTCGCGAGGATGTCCTTCCAGCTCTGCTCGTTGACCGGCACCATCAGCGACACGACCATGGCCCGGTCGGGGAAGTCGCGCTTCACGCGGCGGATCTCGTCGAGGTTGGTCTGCAGCGGCCGGTCCGAGATCAGCTCGATGTTGTTGAAGCCGATGACGCGGCGGTCCTGGCTCCACAGCGTGGCGTAGCGCGGGCCGTTGACGTTGACGACCGGCGGGTCCTCGCCCAGCGTCTTCCACACGACGCCGCCCCAGCCGGCCTCGAAGGCGCGGCGCACGTTGATCTCCTTGTCGGTCGGCGGCGCCGACGCGAGCCAGAAGGGGTTGGGGCTCTTGATGCCGAGGAAGTTGGTGCTCAGGTCAGCCACGGTGGGCCTCCTTGTCGAGATGGCGGATGGCGCTCAGGCCGAGCGCGCGGTCGATGCTGGCGGCGGCGCGTTTGCCGTGCTCCACGGCCTCCACGGTCAGGTCGCGGCCCCCGGCGCGGCAGTCGCCGCCGGCCCAGACGCGCGCCAGGCTGGTCTGCCCGTCTTCGTCGGTCTTGATGCGGCCGGCTTGCAGCTCGATGGCCGTGCCGGCGGGAGCTTCGTAGGTCTGGCCGATGGCGCGCAGCACCAAGTCGGCCTCGATGAAGAACTGCTCGCCGGTGTCGACCAACTGGCCGTCCTGCAGCGCCGTCGCGGCGAAGCGCATGCCGCGCAGCAGGCCGCTGTCGGCCTCGACGGACAGCGGCCGTGCCCAGCAGCGGATAGTCACGCCATTCGTCTGCGCCCAGTGCTGCTCGTGCGTGGAGGCGGACAGGCCGTCCGGCCCGCGCCGGTAGACCATGGTCACCTGTTCGGCTCCCAGCAGCTTGCTCTGCACGGCCGCGTCCACCGCCGTCATGCCGCCGCCGATGACGACGACCTTGCGGCCTACGGGCACGATCTGCGGCGCGCTCTGGCGCAGCTCGGCGATGAAGTCGACGGCATTGCGCAGGCCCGGCAGCTCGGGCTCGGCGATGCCCAGCGCATTCACGCCGCCCAAGCCCAGGCCGAGGAAGACGGCGTCGTATTCAGCCAGCAGACCGTCGAGCGTGATGTCGCGGCCGAGGCGGCAGTTCAGCTTGGGCGTGATGCCGCCGATGGACAGCAACCAGTCGATCTCGCGCTGCGCAAAACCGCCGGCCACCTTGTACGTTGCCAGGCCGTATTCGTTCAAGCCGCCCAATTTCGGTGCGGCATCGAAGAGAAAAACGTCGTGTCCGCGCCACGCCAGGCCGTGGGCGGCGGCCAGCCCGGCGGGCCCGGCGCCCACCACGGCGATGCGCCGGCCCGTCGGCTGTGCGCGTTCGAACAAGGGTTTTGCTCCGGGATTGGCGAAGTGACCCTCCACCGCAAAGCGCTGCAGCAGGCCGATCTCGACCGGCTTGCTCTCGTTGGTGTTGCGCACGCAGGCCTGCTCGCACAGCACCTCGGTCGGGCAGACCCGGGCGCACATGCCGCCCAGCGGGTTGGCCGTCAGGATGGCCTCGGCGGCGCCGCGCACGTTGTCCTGCGCCACGCGCTGGATGAAGGCGGGGATGTCGATGCCCGTTGGGCAGGCTGTCTGGCAGGGGGCGGCGTAGCAGTAGTAGCAGCGCTCGGCCTCGATCAGCGCCTGCGTGCGGTTCAGCGGCGGGTGCGCGTCGGCAAAGTTGCGCTCGTAGTCAGCGGGGCTCAAACGGCCAGACTTCAGGTCGGCAAGGTCCACGGGAATCTCCGGGTAGAAAACACCCAAACATTACTACCCTGTAAAACTTGACCTAGGCGTAAAAACCCGCAGCAAGCGCTTGGTGCACGCCCGTCAAAATCCGGTGCATGACCGTTGCCGCAGTACGCACCCCCCGCGCCGCCACCCTGCGCAAGCAGGAGGCCATCCTCATCGAAGCCGAACATCAGTTCGCGCGTTTTGGTTTTGAGGGCGTCAGCCTCGACAGCATCGCCGCCGCACTGGACCTTTCGCGGCAAAACCTCCTCTACCACTGGCCCAGCAAGGAAGACCTCTACCGCGCCGTGCTGGACAGCGTCATGGGCGAGTGGATGGCCAACATGAGCGCCATCGCCGACGCCGACGAGCCGGAGGCGGCCATCCGGGCCTACGTGGCCGACAAGCTGCGCTTCAGCCGCGAGCGGCCCAGCGGCAACGCCGTCTTCACGCGCGAGATCATGGCCGGCGCGCCGCGCTACCAGGACGTGCTCAAAGCCCAGGTCATGCCGTTGCTGCACGCCGACGTCGCACGCTTTGAAGGCTGGGCGGCCGCAGGCCTGATCCGGCGCCTGGATTTCACCCATCTGATGTTTCTCATCTGGTCATCCACGCAGTCCTATGCCGACCTGGGGGCGCAGTTTTCGCTCTACATGGGCAAGGCGGCGCTGGACGAAGACGATTTCGAGCGCGCCCGCGAGCTGATCACCGGCCTGATCTGGCGCAGCCTGGAGGTGGCCGAGTGAAGCGACGCGCGCTGTTGGCGGGTGCGGCTGCGGCGGGCCTGGCGGTGACGGGCCTGGCCCAAGCGGCGCCTGCCGCGTTGGTCGCCCAGTTGGAGGTCCAGGCCGCGGCCTGGGACCGGGCCATCCTGGCCAAGGACCGCGCCGCCATCGAAGCCAATATGGCGGAGGACTTCCGCCAAATCGACGCGCATGGCAATGTCGAGACCAAGGCCAGCTTCGTCGACGGCCTGCTGTCGCCCGACTTGGCGCTGGACCCGTACACGGTCGAGGACTTCGAGGTGCGCGTCTACGGCGACACGGCGCTGCTCAGCGGCCGCACGCGCATGACGGGCCACTACCAGGGTCAGGCCTTCCACACGCACTACCGCTACATCGACATCTACGTGCGCCGCAAGGGCGTGTGGAAGATCGTCAGCGTGCAGATCAGCCCGGTCCGCGACTAGCGCCAGCCGGCATCGCGCGCCGCCTTCTCCTGCTCGGCGTTCAGCGCCTCGCCGGCCATCGCTGCATCCACGGCAGTCAGCACCGAGGGCGGCAGGCTGCTGGCGGCCTGGCGCATGCCGCCGCTCGGCGTTGCCACCGTCGCCACCTGCTGCAGCGCCCAGGCGCCATCGCCCTCGCGGCAGGCCAGGCCCGCCGAGGCTGGCGTCGAGAAGCTGCGGCACCAGCGCCCGTCCTTGGCCTTGAAGCTGACTTGCACGGCCACCGCGCCCGGGCCCGCCGTTGGCGCGCTGGCGAGTTGCCGATCCAGCGCCTTGGCGATCTCACCCGTCGCCACCAGGCGGTCCTCTGCGCCCGTGGGCGGTGCCAGCCGGGTGCCGATCAGCGTGCCCAGTACCAGCGTCGCCGCCATGCCGCCCCAGGCCGCCCAGTTGGACATGGCGCGGCCTTTGCCTTGAGCTTTGGCGCGCACGGCGCCCAGGTCGACGACCTGCGCCGCCGGCTCGGCCAGTAGCGCCTTGAGCCGGTCCGGCACGGGCTCGTTCAACACGCCGTCGAAGGCGGCTGAGATTCGGCGCCGTTCGGTTTGCAACTGCTTGTCATTCAAATTCATGGCCACTCTCCCAGCAACTCCTGCAGCGCCTCGCGGGCGCGGGCCACGCGACTGGTGACGGTGCCGACGGGCACGCCCAGCGCCTCGGCGGCTTCTTGATAGCTCAGACCTTCCACAAGCACGAGGCCGACCACCGCGCGGTGCTCCTCGCTCAGCTTGGCCACGGCCTTGCGCACGAGGATGGCGTCGAGCTGCGAGCTAGAACCCGAAACGGCCGGGCCGTCGCCGACGTGCTCGCCTTCCTCCTCGGGCAGGAAGGTCTGGCCGCGCCGTTCGCGGGCACGCAATTCATCAATCCACGCGTTCTGCATGATGCGAAACATCCAGCTGTCCAGGCGCGTTCCAGGCGCCCACTGGTCGGTGCGGGTCAGGGCCTTCTCGACGGCAACCTGTACGAGGTCGTCGGCGTCCTCCGGGGAGTAGGCCAGCGTGCGGCCGAAACGGCGCAGCCGTGGCAGCAGGGCGGCGATCTCCTGGCGAAGTTCAGTCACAGATTCAGGCATCGATACACAGACAACGGACGAGGCATGGATTTTCTTCCCTGCCTCACTCGTTATCCTCACAAACAGCCTGTGAAAGCCATGAAAACTGTCCTCGCCCTGTCTCTTGTTGCCGCGCTGGCGCCCGCCCAGGCCCAACTGCGCCTGCCGCAACTGCCCGGCGTGCAGCGCCTGCCCGGCGCACTCGACCGCGCGGTGGACCGCGTGCTGCAGCCGCTGCCCGACCTGCTCTCGTCCACGACGCAACTGGTGGACCTGCGTGTGACGGGCGCGCGCGACCTGCTGCGCCGCCACCGGGACGTCGTTGAGGCCGACCCGCGCGGTGAGTTGATCCGCCGCCGCGAGCTGCTGCTGGTGTCACCCAGCGACGCGGCGCTGGCCGTGGCGGCGAGCCTGGGCCTCATCAAGCTGCGTGAGGAGGCCTGGCCCGAGCTGGAGCTGCGCGAAGTCGTGCTGCGCGTGCCGCCGGGGCTGGACACGGCCGAGGCACTGGAGAGGCTGCGCGCCGCCCAGCCGGACCTGCAGGCCGACTTCAACCACCTCTATTCACGCAGTGGCGATGTGGCAGCCGGCGGCGGCGGCCCGGTGAAGCAGACCGGTCCCATCCGCGTCGGCCTCATCGACGGCGGTGTGGACCGCAGGCATGCGGCGCTGCGCCACGCGGCCGGCGGCAGCTTCGGCTGCGGCGGCAGCGCGGTGCCCAGTGAACACGGCACGGCGGTCGCGTCACTGCTCGTCGGCCGGGACCGCGGCTTTGCCGGCGCCCTGGGCAAGGCCGAGCTGTTCGCCGCCGATGTGTATTGCGACAAGCCCGACGGCGGCTCGGCCGAGGAGGTGGTGCGTGCACTGGCCTGGATGGCACGCGAGCGCGTCGCCGTCGTCAACGTCAGCCTCGTCGGGCCGCAGAACCGGTTGCTGGAGCAAGGCGTCGCGGCCCTCGTCAAGCGCGGGCATTTGCTGGTTGCTGCGGTCGGCAACGATGGCCCGGCCGCGCCGCCGCTGTTCCCGGCGGCCTATGCCGGCGTCATCGGCGTGACCGGCGTGAACGCCTCGCGCCGCGTGCTGCCCGAGGCGGCGCAGGGGCCGCAGGTGATGTGGTCGGCCCCCGGCGCCGACATGGCCGTGGCGCGCAGCGGCGAGGGCTATGGCGTGGCGCGCGGCACGTCCTTCGCGGCGCCACTGGTGGCCGGCCTGCTTGCGGCGGAGCTGCGCGTGCCCGATGTGGCCGCGGCGGCGGCGGCGGTCGAGAAGCTGTCCGCCAACGCCGTGGATCTCGGCGCGCCGGGCCGCGATCCGGTCTATGGCCGCGGGCTCGTCGCCGAGGACCTGCGCGTCGTGCCCGAGCAGTTGCAGTCGCGCCAGGCGCGCTGATTCACAAGCTCGTCGGTCATGAGTCGTGAGTCATGTCATCTCACACAGTTCTTGCCCGCTCGCTTGGCCTCATAGAGCGCCTTGTCCGCAGTCTCAATCAAGGGGAGAAATGGATCTCCATGCTGCGGAATCATCGTCGCGGCGCCCACGCTCACCGTCATGCATTCGGCCACCGTGGATGCGCCATGGAGAATCTGGAGCTCGTGCACGCCTAGGCGGAGGTTCTCCGCAAGCGATTGGGCTCCGCCAAGCGGGGTTGCTGGCAAGAGCAATGCAAATTCCTCACCGCCAAAGCGCGCAGCAACGTCGGATGACCGTGTGGCGCACGTCTGCATTGACCTTGCCACCCGCTTCAATGCGTCGTCCCCCGCCGGGTGGCCGTAGGTATCGTTGAAGCGCTTGAAGTCGTCGATATCGATCATCAGGATCGACAGCGGGCTTTGCTCCCGAGTGGCGCGTTTCCACTCAATGTCGATTTGTTGATCGAAGTACCTCCGGTTGCTCAGTTCGGTGAGCCCGTCCACATGGGACAAGCGCTGCAGCTTGATATTTGTTTCCATCAGCTGCTGCTGACTTTCTCGAAGTGCACGGAAGGCAAGGTCGCGTTGGAGCTGGATCGAATAAGCCTTGGAGTGATAGCGAATGCGGGCAATCAACTCGACACTGCTCGGCAGCTTGACAAGATAGTCGTTAGCGCCAGCCATGAAGGCATTGCTCTTCACGGCCGGGTCTTCCGTGGTTGACAACACGACGATCGGAATGTCGGCGGTGGCCGGGTTGGCGCGGTATTGGCGCACGAGCGTCAGGCCGTCGACGCCAGGCATGACCAGATCCTGCAGGACGACCGTCGGCCCGATCTGCGCCGCGACCGCGACTGCCTCCGCCGGATTGGCGCAGAAGTGGAAATGAATGTCTGGCTGAGTGATCAGCGTGCGGCGGATGGCCTCGCCGACCATCAGCTGGTCATCGACCAACAGCACCATGAGGGACTTTGCAGAAGGATCGAAAGCCGTTTCCGGGCTCATGAATTCATTCGTCATCATTGGTTCTCCGGTGGGTCGCCTTGCCGGCGACGGCTTTGATCAGTGCCGGTGCGACACGTTCGATCGGCAAGATGTCCACCGCTGCATGCAAGGCGGCTGCAGCCTTGGGCATGCCATGGACGGCGCTGGTGGCCTGATCCTGCGCGATGGTGTAGTGCCCCTTGTCGCGCAGCGCCCTCAGGCCCCGCGCGCCGTCCCTTCCCATGCCGGTCAAGAGGACGCCCACGGCTTTGCCGGCCCACAGCTCGCTCGCGCTTTCAAAGAACACGTTCACCGAGGGGCGGTAGATCTGGTCCAGGGGTTCGTGCGTGTAGCCGAGCCGGGTGCTCGTCTTCAGCCTGAGATGGTCGTTGGTGCTGGCCAGCAACACGGCGCCTGCCGTCGGCGTGTCGCCTTCCTTGGCCACTCGCACCGGCAGCGCGCAATGTTGACCCAGCCACGACGCCATGCCTGCGGCGAACTGCTCGTCCACGTGCTGAACGATGACCACGGCGCCAGGAAAACCTGCGGGCAAGCCGCCGAGCACGGTGGCCAATGCCGCTGGCCCGCCGGCGGACGCACCGATGGCCACCAGCCAGGGCCGGCCGGACTGCAGCGATGCGCGGCGGGCATTCCTCGCGGCGCCTGAGGTCCCGGCCCCGTCACCGATCAGCCGGCCGATGATGTCGATCTTCGCCAGCAACGGCGCGGCACTCTGGCGCAGGTCGCCAATGCCCAGCGCCGGCGTGTTGACGGCGTCGAGGGCGCCGTGGCCCATCGCCTCGAAGACGCGCGAGCTGTTGGCGCCGACGCTGACAGTGACGACCAGGATCGCGCAAGGTGTCGCCGCCATGATGCGGCGCGTGGCTTCGACGCCGTCGATCTGCGGCATCAGCAAGTCCATCAACACCAGATCCGGCAGCTGCTGCGCACATCGCTCCACCGCTTGGGCACCGTTCTCGGCCACCCAGATGACGCGGTGTTCCGGCCGCAGTGCCAATGAGCGCTGCAAAGCCTCTACGGCCAACGGCACGTCGTTCACGATGGCGATCTTCATTGGGGGGCCTCGCCGATCAGGTCCACGGTCGCCTGCAGCAGCGTCTCGTCATGGAAACTGCCTTTGGTCAGGTAGTAGTCAGCGCCGGCTTCCAGGCCGCGCTGACGATCTTCCGCGCGATCCTTGTACGAAACGATCATCACCGGCAGTGACTTCAAATGCGGGTCCCGCTTGACGAGCGTCACCAGTTCGATGCCGTCCATCCGCGGCATGTCGATGTCCGTCACCAGGAGGTCGAAGTGGCCCGTGCGCACGGCGTTCCAGCCGTCCATGCCGTCGACCGCGACTTCGACCTCGTAGCCATGCTGCGCCAGAAGCTTGCGCTCCAGCTCGCGCACGATGAGCGAATCGTCCACCACCAGCACGCGCTTGCGCTTCGCCTTTTCGGCCGCGACGGCGCCCTGCTGCACCTTGCTCAAGTTGCCGGCGGCAACCAGCTTTTGCACCGAGCGGAGCGCGTCTTCTACATCAATGATCAGCACCGGTGAACCGTCGTCCATCAGCGCACCCGCACTGATGTCCTTGATCTTGCCGAGGCGAGGGTCGAGGGGCTGCAGAACCAATTCGCGCTCTCCTATAAAACGGTCCACCACCAACCCGTAGGTGGTGTGGTGGTCGCCCACGACGACGATTGCCAAATCGCCCTCGGGTGGGTTGAACGTGCCGGCCTCCAGGATCTGATGCGCAGCGACAAGCCCGATGCGGCGCCCGTCCAGGCCGAAGTGCTGCCAGCCTTCGAGCACTTCGACCTGGGCCGGCGCCAGGCGCAGGGTGCGAAAGACATGCGCCAACGGGAAAGCGTACGGCTCGCCACCGATGTCCACGAGCAGCGTACGCACGACCGACAGCGTCAGCGGCAACAGCAGGTTGAAGCACAGCCCCTTGCCCGCTGACATCGAGACGCGGATCGTCCCGCGCACCTGCTTGACCATGTTCTGCACCACGTCCAGCCCGACGCCGCGGCCCGAGGTCTCGGTCACGCTGTCCTTCAGCGTGAAGCCGGGAAGGAACAGGAACTCCAGCAACTCCGCCTCGGAAAGCTCCAGCGCCATCTCCGCCGTGGTGAGCTTGCGATCCACAACGGCAACGCGCAGCGCGTCCAGATCGATCCCGCGGCCATCGTCCGAGACCGTGATCAGCAGTGCGCCACCGCTGTGGCGGGCTTCGAGTTGCACGACGCCCGTCGGGGGTTTGCCCGCTGCAAGACGCTGCTCGGTCGATTCGAGGCCGTGGTCGACTGCATTGCGCAGCAGGTGGCCCAGCGGCGCCTCCAGCTGCTGCAGCACATCGCGATCCACTTGTGTCCGTGCGCCGACGATCTCCAACCGCGCCTGCTTGCCCAG
Source organism: Roseateles sp. (assembly GCF_039929605.1). GTDB lineage: Bacteria > Pseudomonadota > Gammaproteobacteria > Burkholderiales > Burkholderiaceae_C > Pelomonas. The sequence continues at coordinate 27,235 of NZ_JBDSQX010000046.1, read as the reverse complement.
CGCCTGGCCGAGGTCGCGCACCATGCGCGGAAAGACCTGGGCGGCATCGGCGAACGGCCGCATGCGGCAGGCCACGGCTTCGTCGTAGAGCCGCCGGGAGAGATCGGTGGAGCGCCGGTCGAACACGTCCAAACTGGCAAGCCCCTGGGCCACCAGCTGTTCGCACTCGAGCACGCGACGCCTGATCTCATCCAGTGCCGCCCATCTTTGCTCATCGGACTGCGAAGCTCCGGCGTCGCGCAGCGCGGCCAGGCTTTGCGCGCAGGCATGCTGCAGCCGCTTGAGTCGCAACAGCGAGTCGGCGAAGGGCTTGTGCCATCGTGAGGCCACCAGCGACTCGGCGGCCAAGCCGAGCAGGTGGTTCAGGTTTTCGGCGGTGACCCGCAAGACGCGGTCCGGGGTGTCATGCTGCGTGGCTGTTGGTGCCGGTCCTGGCGCTGGCGCCTCATGCAATACGCGGAGCGTGTCATCGGGGGCTGAATCGCTCGCTGCCGTGGTCTGCATGGCGAGGGCCAACGCCTTGAGGAACGTGTCGACTTGCAGTTGATCCCCTTCGGGCGGCCGGTCGAAATCAGCCTGCGGGGCGTTGGCAAGGCGGTTCAGGAGATCCACGCCCGCGAGGAGCACGTCGATGTGTGCTTGGTGCAGCCTCAGCCGCCCTTCTTGCGCGGCGACGAAGCAGTCTTCCATCGCATGCGTCAAGGCCACGCCTGCGCTGAGGTCGACAATCCGCGTGGCGCCTTTGAGCGAGTGGGCGGCGCGCATGCACGCTTCGAGGTGCTCGGCCGCTGCAGGGCTTTGCTCCAGCGCCAGCAGGCCCGAAATCAACGCTCGCGTCTGCGATTCCACTTCGATCCGGAACAGCTCCAGCATCGACAGGGCGCTGAGATCGCCGGTGCTCATCCGAGGCTCCGGCTCAGTGTGTGGAGCAGCAGTCGTTCATTGAGCAGACCCACCGTGTTCTGCTGCCAGGCAAAGATCGCTTTTGAGTAGGGCGCCGTGGCGCGCGCGACGGTGCCCGGCACTTCCTTCAAGTCGTGCAAATCGATGCGATGAATGCCGTGCACTTCGTCCACCGGGAACGCCATGCGCTCGCCGTCGCCGCCGATGACCAGCAGGCGCCGCTGCGCGATGCGCTGCCGGTCCCGATTCGATTCGGGCGTGTCCAGGCCGAGCACGGTGCCCAGCGAAACGCAGACGAGCAGTTCGCCGCGCACGTTGGTCAGGCCCAGCACCACGCCGCTGCGCCGGTTGGGCAGCGAGTGAATCGAGCGCAACTCGGCGACTTCGGCGAATGTCGGCGTCGGCAAGGCCAGCCATTCGACACCGATGCGAAAGATGAATACCGACAGCACGTCGACCTGCTCCGCCGCCTGCTCCTGTGCGTAATGGTGGGTCCAGTCGGCGAGGTAGCCAGGCGGGGGCGCGCGGTCGAGCAGGGCCACTGCGGCCGCGGCGTAGACGGGGCAGTTGCGGCAGTGAACGTACTGTTCCAGTTGCGGGCACGATCCATCGCCTTGCACGCCGATGCGGTTCCAGCAATCCATGATGCGGGTGGGCATCGAGGCCTCGGCGTCAGTCGGCGCGTGCATATTGCGTCTTGCTCTTGTTCAGCAGTCGGTCCGCGCGCTGCTGCAATACCTTCGCGCCAGCCACGTCGCCGCGCTTGTGCAGCAGGAAGGCGAGGTGAACCAGGGCTTCGTGATGTGGGCTCGAGATAGAGCGCCTTGCGGTAGCTGTCGGCGGCTTCCTCCAGGGTGCCGCTGGCGTCGCGTATCAGGCCGAGCAGATAGAACGCCTTTGCCGACGGGCCGTGCGCACGCAAATGCGCTTCGCAACACTTGCCAGCTTCTGCCAGGCGCCCCTGGTCTGCCAGACGCTCCGCGTCATCAATACCCGGCGCGAGGTGGGGAGGTGCGTTGGCTTTGGGGGTGGCCGCAGGCTTTGCCGGGATCCTGCCAAGGGGCTGAGCACTCACCGGCCTTGTCTGCGGGGCAGGGTGCACAGTGCCAGGCGTCGTGTCGCGCGCCGTCTCGGGCGCAACAGCAGTTGCCTTGCGAAAGGCAAATGCCAGCGGCAGCTTGGTGGAAACGAAGCCGTGGTTCAACAGCACGCCGGTTTCGGAGGGTCCGACGAACAGCAGACCCTGTTCTTTCAGCAGGCGCGCCAAGACCTGGATGACGCGGTTCTGCGTGGGGCCGTCGAAGTAGATCAGCACGTTTCTGCAAAAGATGACGTCGTAGAGCTCCACGCCTGGCAGAAGGTCGGCGGCAATGAGATTGCCCTGCTGAAACTGCACCTGTTCTCGCACTGCCTCGGCCAGCTGATCACCCTGCGCTGTGTGCTCGAAGTAGCGGTCATGGAACGCCAACTCACTGCCGCGAAACGAATTCTTTCCGTACACCGCGCGCCGCGCCTGCGCCAGCCCGCACGCGCTGATGTCGATGGCGTCGATGGCAAAGCGGTGCGCTGGAATGCCCGCGTCGAGCAGCGTCATGGCCATCGAAAAGGGCTCTTCGCCGCTCGAACACGGCAGACTCAACAAACGCAGCGATCCGTGCCGATGTCGAGTCAGCCAGTCGTCTCGGATCAGCTGCCCCAGCGCGCTGAATGCCAGCGGGTCGCGAAAGAACCAGGTTTCCGGCACGACCACCGCCTCCACCAATTCCTGCAATTCGATTTCCGAACTGCACACCCGTTCCCAGTAAGCCTGCGTATCCGGCAGCCGGCAGATCGACAGCCGTTTTTGCACCGCGCGCTCGATGGCCGCAGAACCAATCGACGCAGCATCCAGGCCCATGGTCTGCTTCAGGAGCTGCTCGAATGCGGTGATGTTCATGACGCCTGCTTCGGTTCGTTGAACAGCAACTCGCGCACGGGCGCCGGCAGCAAGCGCAGCACGTCGATGCGTTGGATCAAGCCACGTGCGTCGCTGGTCACCGGGCCCAGATAGGACGCCCCGTCGGGGTCGACGCCGGCGGGAACGAAGTCGGCGGGTTCGCGGCGCAGCGTTTGCGTGGCCTGCTCGGCCAGCAAGCCCAGCAGCTGCGGGCCGCCCGCAGGATCTGGAAAATGAACGAGGACGATGCGCGTGCTCAAACGGCTCGATGCCGGGCGGCCGAGCGTCAATTCGCTCAAGTCGATCACCGGCACGGGCGCGCCGCGGTAGTTGCACAGGCCCGCTACGGCCGGTGGCGCCCGCGGGACGGCCTTCATGTCCAGCCGTGGCAGCACTGCCGTCACCTGGCCGATGTCCAGCGCGTATCGATCCTTGCCCAGTTGAACGAGAAGGAACATCACTTGACGCCGTCCTGTGCTGAGGGCTGGTGACGACGGCTATGCCTCGGTCAACTTGAAACGCGAGACGCCGCTGCGCAGCCCGCCGGTGGCCTGATTCAGTCCGTCGATGGCCTGGTTCGACTGGTGCAGCGATTCGACGGTCTGCTGCGCAGCGTCGCTCAACTGTGTGAGCGCCTGGCTGATCTGCTCGGCACCGGTGGCCTGCGCCTGCATGCCCTCGTTGACCGACTCGAAGCGTGGCGCCAGCGCCTGCACCTGCTGGATGATCTGGGACAAATGGCTGCCGACCTGCTGCACTTCCTGCAAGCCGCGGCGCACTTCCTCTGAAAACTTGTCCATGCCCATGACGCCGGCCGAGACGGCGGACTGGATGTCCTTGACCATCTGCTCGATGTCGTAGGTCGCCACGGCGGTCTGGTCCGCGAGCCGCCGGATCTCGGTGGCCACCACGGCAAATCCACGGCCGAATTCGCCGGCCTTCTCGGCCTCAATGGCAGCGTTGAGTGACAGCAGGTTGGTCTGGTCGGCCACCTTGGTGATGGTGGTCACCACCTGGTTGATGTTGCCGGCCTTCTCGCTGAGGACCGCAAGTTTGGTGTTGATGGAGCCGACCGCTGCCATGACGTTGTGCATGGTCTCGTTCATCTTCGACAGACCGTCCTGCCCATCGCCTGCGAGAACAGCGGTTTGTTCAGCCACCAGCGAGACTTCGGACATGGTCCTGACCAGGTCCTTGGAGGTGGCCGAGATTTCCTTGGACGTGGCGCCGATTTCGGAGGTGGTCGCGGCGATCTCACTGGCGGTGGCCTGCTGCTCCCTGGCGGTGGCGGAGATCTCGGTGGCAGACGTGTTGACCTGAATGCCGGATTTCTGCACCTGGCCCACCAACAGGGTCAGCTCGTCAATCATGCGGTTGAATGCACTCGCCAGCGTGCCAAATTCATCCTGCTGGCCCGGGGCCATCCGTTGCGTGAAGTCGCCCTTGCTGATGGCATCGGTGGCGGTGATCAGTCGCCCCAGGGGCCGGGTGATTGACAGAAACAGGAGATAGCCGCTGACGAAGGCGAGCACGAATGCCACCGCCAGGCTCGCGATGATGGCGGTCTTGGCCGTTGCAACCGACGTCATGATCTGCCGCCCGGCTTGATCGCCGTAGGCTGTGTTGAAGTCGACGATGACCTGCAGGGCCGCCTGTACTTTCTCGAACTCAGGGTCCACCAGGTTGTTCAGCAGCGCGCGGGCCTCGGTGTTCTTGTTGTCCGCGCTCAACTTCAACAGGTCGTCCTGAGCGCGCCGGTAGGGCCCGCGGAGGGTCTTGAATGCCTCGAAGTTGGCCCGATCCTGCGGCACGAAAATGGTCGTCTCGTAGGCTTTGGCAAGGTCTTCAAGGCGAGCCCGGTTGGCTTGGAGCTGCGACTCCACATCGCGTATCGAGGCTGCATCGGTCTGCAGGATGTGTTCCTGCGTGAGCGAGTAGTTCGCAAGCCAGGCTGACAGGAGCTGGCCGCCCACTGCCACGCCGGGCAGCGCGTCCTTCTGAACGGTGGTCGCGTCATGCTCGACGAGTTGAAGGTGGGTGTAGGCAATGCCTCCCATCACGATCATCAGCGCCAACACGGCAGCGAAGCTGCCCAGGATGCGTTGCCGAATGGTCCAGGTCTTCATGGCGGAGTCTTGGTCAAAAACCGTTGAGGACAACCATACCAACTGAGAGCGCTTCGTCACAGTGGAAGACAAACTCTAGTTGATCCAGTGCGAAAGCGCATCTGACACAAACCGTTGCAACCGGGCCGGGAAGGATCTTTCGACAGCGGTCGTTGTACTCAGTGAAAGGGCCAGAAAGGCTGGCTCTTCTGACACAACCACCCGGAGATTCATCATGTTTGCAACCCGTCGCACCCAAGTCCTTCGCGCCACGCTGAGCATCGCCGCCCTGTCGGCTGGCCTGCTGGCTGCCAACGTCCACGCCGCCGGCCTGCTCGGCGGTGGCGCCGGCGGCGGCCTAACCGGGGGATTGACTGGTGGCTTGAATGGCGCGCTGTCGCCCCGCCAGCTCGACGTCGGCGGCAAGGCCACCGGCTCAGCTGCCGGCTCGGCCAACGCGGATGGCTCGCTGCTCAAGGGCACCGTCGACAAGACCAAGACCCAGGTCGGCGACCTGAAGCAGGGCGTGACCGACAAGGCCGGCGATGCCAAGACCGCTGTGCAGGGCACGGTCGACGGCGCGAAGACGACGGCCGGCGACAAGGTCAGCGATCTGAAGACCAGCGGCCAAGGCCTGAAGGACCAGATCGGCGCCACCGCCACCAACGCCTCGGGCAGTGCCGACGGCAGCGTGACTGGTGCCATCAGCGGCACGGCCAATGGCGCCAGCGGCAACCTCGGCGCCCAGGGCAGCGGCATGCTGAACGGTGCGCTGAACGGCGGCAATGCCACCAGCGCCACGCCCGCCACACCCGCCACACCCGCCACGCCTGCTGTGCCGGCAGCGCCGACCACACCCACGGCGTCCATCACGCCGGCAACGCCTGCCGCCCCTGCCACTCCTGCCGCTCCGGCGACCGCTGCCAAGCCCGCCCCGTCGACAACGGCCGCCAACGGCAGCGCCAGCAACAAGGCCGTCGGCGGTGCCGCCAGCACCCAGGCAACCGGCCGCAATGCCCAGGCCTCGGGCAGCGCCGCAGCCAAGGCCTCGCGCGCCGACCGCTCGGTGACGCTGGACGCCTCCGCCAACGGCTCGGCCCAGCGCTGACCCGGCCTTGACCGGCGATGCCCCGCGACCCTGCCGGTCGCGGGGCATCGCTTCATCCCCTGCGGCTCAGCTGTCGCATCGCAATGCCGCCGCACAGCACGGTGAAGCCGATCAAGACGGCCAAGGCCATCTCCGGCCCGATGTAACGGAACTTGTCGACACCGCCGGCCGCGAAGACGAGCTGGTTGAGGTGGAACTGCGGCCAGAACGGCACCTGGAAGTACATGGACTTGGGCAGCGGGAAGAACACGCCCGACAGATAAAGCCCCGGCAGATACAGCAGGTGGGCGTAGGCCGGTGCCGCGGTGCCGCTGGCGAGTGCGCCCACCATCACGCCCATGGCGCAGAACGGGATGGCGCCGGCGATGAGCACGGCGCTCATGGCCGCGAGCTGGCCGGCGCTCAAACCGCCTTGGCCGCTGACGGCCGTGACGATGAGGATGGGCAGGTAGGCGATCACGCCCGTGACGACGCCGACCACGATCTTGGCGGTGAGCCAGGCGCCGGGTGGCGCGGGCTGGGCGCGCTTGAGCGTCAGCAGGCCCAGTTCGCGCTCCATGGCGATGGACGGGCAGGTGGCGAACACGGCGGCCATGGTCACGGCCATCAGCGAGAAGCCGGAGAACATGAAGCGGGCGGCGTCGGGGTCCTTGGCCGTCATCTCGCCGGCCACCGCGAAGGCGAACAGCAGATACATGGCGACCGGCAGCACGAACATGGGCAGCGCGAAGGCCGGCGAGCGCAGCAGGCGCAGGAGTTCGAGGCGGATCTCGACGGCGTAGGGCGAACCTGAGCGCTGGGGCGAGGCGAGGGTCAGCGTGGTCATGCGGCCTCCTGGGTGAGTGCGTTGAATGCATCGTTGAGCCCGGCCTGTTTTACTTCCAGGCGCGAGAGTTGGGGGTCCGCGGCGAGCAGGCGGCGCACGAGGCTTTCGGCATCGGTGGCGACGATGGACAGCTGGGCGTGGTCGCAGGTCACGTCGACGACGCCCGGCCAGCCGCGCACGTCGTTCGCGGCCGTCGTCGTGTTGCAGCGGATGTGCCGGCGCGACACCAGCGCGCGCATCTCGTCCACGCTGCCCGAGGCGATGACGCGGCCCTTCCCGAGCACGGCGACGCGCGTCGCCAACGCCTCGGCTTCCTCCAGGTAGTGCGTCGTCAGCAGGATGGAGCAGCCCTCGCGCAGCAGCGCGCGGATGTTGGCCCACATCAGCTCTCTTGCCTGCACGTCGAGGCCGACGGTGGGCTCGTCCAGGAACAGCACCTTGGGCCGGCCGCAGATGGCGATGGCGAACTGCACCTGGCGCTTCTGGCCGCCGGAGAGCTTGCCGTAGTGGCGGCTGGCCAGCGCCGTGATGCCGGCGCGCGCCAGCGTGTCCTTCACGCTCAGCGGGCGGGCGTAGTAGCTGGTGGACAGGGCCACCAGCTCGTGCACCTTCAGGTCTTTCGGCAGCTCGACGTCCTGCATCATGACGCCCAGGCCCTGGCGCCGCGCGATCTCCTGCGGCGAGCCGCCGAGGAGCTTGACGATGCCGGCGTCCGCGTCGTGCAGGCCCAGCCAAAGCGAGATGGCGGTCGACTTGCCAGCGCCGTTGGGACCGAGCAGCGCGAGCAGTTCGCCGCGCTTGAGTTGCAGGTCGACGCTGCTCAGCGCCTCCAGCTTGCCGTAGCGCTTGGACACGCCGCACAAAGAGGCGACGAGGTCGTCGTCCACCGCCGCCGCTTCGACTGAAGCCGGCGCCGCGCCGCGCGGATAGGCCCGGCCGTTGAGCAGCTTGCCGATGACGGTGGAGCGCACCAGCCAGTGGTAGCTCAGCAGCAGGATGGCCAGGCTGGCCAACACGACGAAGGGGTACTTCACGCTCCAGTGCAGCGGCCAGTCGCCCACCCAGACCTGCAGCGCGCACACCAACGGCAGGTGGGCGAGGTAGATCCAGTAGGACGCATCGGCAACGTAGCGCCGCGCGGCGCTGTGGCCCGACAGGAAGCGCAGCGCCAGGCCGGTGATGGCAAAGACCCAGGCCCACACCGACACGCCGAAGGCCAGCGCGAAGAGGGTCTTGGGGCCGTCGGGCATGCCGAAGGGCGGTTGCGTCTTGAGGATGTATAGACAAGTGGCCGAGGCCGCCGCCGCCAGCACGAGGTGGGGCAGCCAGCGTGCGCTCATCGCTGCCAGCGCGCCCTGCGAGCGGTGCACCAGCCAGCCGAACGCGAAGGCCGTGCCGAAGCCGACGGTGGCGGGCAGCTGCGGGATCAGCGACTGGTCGGGCGTCGGGATGCCCAGCCAGGGGAACCACGTTGGCGTGGCCAGCAGGCATGCGACCACGGGCAGGCCCAGCAGCAGCGTGGCCGCGCCCCAGCGCACAGAGCCGGCCACGGCACGGTCGATGAGGTTGCGCAAGACCTGCTGCTTGTCCAGCACCGCGACGACGCTGCGCACCACCAGCGCGCCGGCGTACAGCCACAGCAGCTGGTACAGGAACCACAGGTGGAACAGCGGCAGCGCGCCGAAGGTCTTGGGCGTCTCGGGTGGCGCGGGTGGCGCGCCGTTGAAGACCTTCTGCATGCCCCAGCCCCACACGAAGACGATGGCCGGGAACAGCAGCATCCAGCCCACCACCAGCGGCACGGCGATGCGTTTGCCGCGGTTGGCCCAGAAGCCGGCGGTGCCCAGCTTCTGGTGCAGCAGCCGCGCGAAGTAGCCGGCGATGAAGAAGAACAGCGTCATGCGGAAGCTGTGCGCGACGAAGCCCGCCTCGCCCAGGAAGGCGCTGGGCGAGTTGTCGCTCATCGCCCACATGCCTTTCGGCAGGCCGGGCAGGAAGGACATCGTGGCGTGGAAGGCGACGCCCAGCAAAAGGGCAAAGCTCCGCACTGCGTCGAGGGCGTGGAGCCTCTCGCCGTTGGGTTGGTGTTGCATGGTGTTTCCCTAGAGGAAGTCGCGCCGACGCGCGGCGGTGAACAGGGGCAGGGACAGGGCGAGGGTCGTGAGTGCCGCTTCAGCGGCGAGGAGCAGCCAGAACGTTGCGTTCCAGACAGGGGTGGCGGCGGGCATGTGCCGGCCAATCTCGGGGATGCGGCCGATGCCCATCATGAAGAGCGAGACCGACATGTTGGTGAGGATGATCAGCCCGCCCATGCCGGCTTCCGAGGTGATGTGCAGCGCGCCGCACAGCACCAGCGCGAAGTTCATCAGCAGGAAGACGCAGAGCAGCACCGCAAAGGGCAACAGCCCGTCGGCAACGCCCGGCATGAGGAGGATCAGCGCCAGCGCGCCGGCACTCAGCAGCGCCCAAGGCAGCAGGAAGCTGGCGAGCAGGCCCAGCAGCTTGGCGCGCACGTAGTCGCCGGGTGACAGCGGCAGGCTCAGCATGAACAGCAGCGAGCGTTCCTTGCGCTCCTGGGCGACGCCGAACAGCGCCAGCATCACGCCGAGCGCGATGACGGCGGTCAGCCAGACGATGAAGCCGATGTTGAAGCCGATCTCGCCAGCCGCCGCGCTCATCAGGCCCGCGTAGCCTGCGGCGGTGGCGCCGGCCAGCAGCCAGCGGTAGACGTACAGCTCCTTGGCGACGAGCTTGCGTGTGAGCAGGTTCATGACGGGCGAGCCTCCCGCGCTTGGCGGCTGTGCATGACGGTGGCGACGAAGACTTCTTCCAGGCTCATGCGGTAAACGTCCTGCACCGGCGTGCCGAGTCGGGCGAGGAAGTCGTCGCTGAAGCCGTCGACCGTCAGCGTGACGTTGGGGCCGTCCACGTCGCGGTGGACGATTTCGGGCAGCTTCCAATCGGGCATGCCCTCGGTTGCCAGGTTAGGCAGCCGCAGCCGCAGCGTGCGCCAGCGTTCGAGAAAGGCGTCCTTGTCGTTCGACGCCACCACGCGGCCCCGGTCAATGAAGGTGATGCGGTCGGAGATGCGCTCCACGTCCACCGTGTTGTGCGACGAGAACAGGATGGAGCGGCTGTCGTCGCGCAGCACGTCCATGAACTCGCTCAGCAGCTCCTGGCGGGCGACCGGGTCCATGCCCGACGTGGGTTCGTCCAGCACCAGCAGGCGCGGGCGGCGGGCCAGCGCCAGCAGCAGCAGCGCCTTGGCCTGCTCGCCGGTGGACAGGCTCTTGGCCGACTGCCCGGCGTGCAGGCCGAAGCGCTTCAGCAGCGTGGCCGCGTAGGCCGCGTCCCAGCGGGGGTAGATGGAGGCGACGAAGTCCATGTGCCAAGCGAGCGTCGCCTGCGGCAGCAGCTTCATGTCGTCGCTGACAAAGCCGACGTCGGCCTTGGCGGCGGCCTGGCTGCGCGGCATGTCGTGGCCGAGCAGGCGGATGCTGCCGGCGTCGGCGGTGAGCATGCCCATCAGCAGGCGGATGGTGGTGCTCTTGCCGGCGCCGTTGGGGCCGACGAGACCCATGATCTGGCCGTGCTCGAGGTCGAGGGTCACGTCCTCCAGCGTGAAGAAGCGGAACGCCTTGCGCACGTTCCTCATTTCTATGGCCTTGTCGCTCATGACGTGGGCTCCTGTTGGGTCAGCGCGCTGCGCAGTCGTTCGATGAGTTCGGGCTCGGCCATGCCCAGCGAGCGGGCGATCTCGCCGGCGGCGGCGAGGTGGGTGTCGAGCTGGGCCAGGCGCATGTCCTTGGCCAGGCCCTGCGCGTCGGCGATGAAGGAGCCTTTGCCGTGGCGCGTCACGATGACGCCCTCGGACTCCAGGTCCAGATAGGCGCGCTTGACGGTGATGACGCTGACCCGCAGGTTCGCCGCCAGCGTGCGGATGGAGGGCAGCTCCAGCCCCGCCTCCCAGTCGCCCGCAGCCACGCGCTGGCGGATCTGCTCGACGATCTGCAGGTACATGGGCCTCGCGTCGGTCTGCGAGATGAAAAGACTGCTGTGCATAATGTGTATACACAGAATATATGCACGGTTGCGCGAATGCAAGTGCCGAATGAAAAAGCGGCCCGGAGGCCGCTTCGCTGTCGACGTCAGCCGCGCTCAGAGTTTCAAAAGCGCTTCCAGGTTCACGCGCAGCTTTAGCTCGGCCGGCGCCAGGCTGGCCGCGATGGCTTGCGCGGCTAGGCGGGTGTCGCGCGGCACGGGGTTGCTCAGCGGGCTGCCGCTCTTGCCGATCAGCGCGGCCACCAGCGGCTCGTTGGCGCTGAAGCCGCGTTTGAAGACGATGCCGATCTCGCCGTTGGCCAGGCGCACGATGCTGCCCGGCGGGTACAGGCCCACGGTCTTGATGAGGGCGGCGCCGGCTTCATCCGGCTGGCCCAACTCGTCGAGAAAGACGGCGCGGGCCGCAGCGGCGCCACTCATCGCGCCACGGCTGCGGCGGGGCGACAGGCGGGCGCCGAAGAGGTCGATGCGCCGCAGCAGGCGGGCCAGCTTTTCGCCCTCACTGCGGTTGCTGAGCGGGCCGGGGCCGGCCTCGTGGTGCAGGCGCACAGCAGTCAGCCAGACCGGGTTCGTCACGCCGGCCTCGGCCAGCCGCAGCGCGGCGCGGTCGCCGTGGGCGGCGAGGGCCTGGAGCTGGGCCGGCGTGGCGGCGTCCAGCTGGCTGGCGAGGCGATCATGCGCCGCGCCGGCGCCGTAGTTCATCGTCAGCGCGGCGCCTTGCAGGGCTTCGATGAGCGCGGGGTTCCACTGCAGCTGGCGCGCGACGAGGTCGCACAGCAGCAACGTCAGCAGCGCATGCCGCGCGCTGTAGTCGCCAAACTCCTGGCCGCTCTCGAAGACGTGCAGCATCAGCGTCGCGTCGGGGTGAGCGTGCAGGCGCTTCAACGCGGCGTCGCGCAACTGGGCCAGGCGAGCGGGGAAGTCGACCGGCTCGGTCTCGCGCAGCAGGCTGTGGGTGCGCAGCAGCAGGTCGGACCAGGCCTCGCGCGGGCCTTGCTCGGCCTTGGGTGCATTGGGCGCCTCCATGCGAAAGCTGGTGTCGGCCTTGACGATGTCGGACAGCGGCACGTCCTGCATGACCAGCGTGTCCAGCCTGTGGGCCAGCGCGCGCTGGTATTCCACCGTCTCGTCCGCGTTCACCCACGCCCCGCCGTCCACGAGGCCGCGCACCAGCGGCGAGTCGCGCAGCACCTGGCCGCGGGCGAACAGCAGCTTGCCGTTGGCGTCGAAGAGGCTGTAGGGCAACGTCATGCCCAGCCGCAGCGTGCGGGCAGGCAGGGGGATGAGGTCTGAGGCCATGAATGCGCGGATTCTGTAACAGCCTGCGGCGAGAGCAAGTGCTTCTTGAACCACGGCGAAGGGCCGGCTGCGTAGAATTCCCGGCTCATCCGAGGAGCGCTGCGAGGTTTCCCCCAGGCTCGGATCGTTTCCCAACCGCGCTCATCGCCCCTCTGCCCGAGTCCGTCGATGACCACCGCCCCGCCTCCCCTCAAACTCTCCGGCCTGGAGCCCGTCGCCATCGACGCGGCCAGCCTGTTCGTCAACATCGGCGAGCGCACCAACGTCACCGGCTCCAAGGCCTTCGCCCGCATGATCCTCGCGGGGGAGTTCGAGAAGGCGCTGGCCGTGGCGCGCCAGCAGGTCGAGAACGGTGCACAGGTCATCGATATCAACATGGACGAGGCCATGCTGGACAGTCAGGCGGCCATGGTGCGCTTCCTGAACCTGATCGCCGGCGAGCCCGAGATCGCGCGCGTGCCGATCATGATCGACTCGTCCAAGTGGAGCGTCATCGAGGCCGGCCTGAAGTGCATCCAGGGCAAAGGCATCGTCAACTCCATCTCGATGAAGGAAGGCGAGGAGGAGTTCCGTCGCCAGGCCAATCTCGTGCGCCGCTACGGCGCCGCGGCCGTCGTCATGGCCTTCGACGAGGTCGGCCAGGCCGACACCTTTGCGCGCAAGACCGAGATCTGCGCGCGCGCCTACAAGGTGCTGGTGGACGAGGTGGGCTTCCCGGCCGAAGACATCATCTTCGACCCCAACATCTTCGCCATCGCCACCGGCATCGAGGAGCACGACAACTACGCGGTCGACTTCATCAATGCGACGCGCTGGATCAAGCAGAACCTGCCCGGCGCCAAGGTCTCGGGCGGCGTCAGCAACGTGTCGTTCAGCTTCCGCGGCAACGAGCCGGTGCGCGAGGCCATCCACACCGTCTTCCTGTACCACGCCATCCAGGCGGGCATGGACATGGGCATCGTCAACGCCGGCATGGTGGGCGTGTATGACGATCTCGACGCCGAGCTTCGAGAACGAGTGGAAGACGTGGTGCTGAACCGCCGGCCCGATGCCGGCGAGCGCCTCATCGAGATCGCCGACCGCGCCAAGAGCGCCGGCAAGGACGACTCGGCGCGTCTGGCCTGGCGGGCGGGCGATGTGAACCAGCGGCTGTCGCACGCGCTGGTGCACGGCATCACCGACTTCATCACCGTCGACACCGAGGAAGCCTGGCAGGCGATCTCGGCCGGTGGCGGCCGGCCACTGCACGTCATCGAAGGCCCGTTGATGGCCGGCATGAACGTCGTCGGCGACCTGTTCGGCCAGGGCAAGATGTTCCTGCCGCAGGTGGTGAAAAGCGCGCGCGTCATGAAGAGCGCCGTGGCCCACCTGCTGCCCTACATCGAGGAAGAAAAGCGCCTGCTGATCGAGGGCGGCGGCGACGCCAAGCCCAAGGGCAAGATCGTCATGGCGACGGTCAAGGGCGACGTGCACGACATCGGCAAGAACATCGTCACGGTGGTCCTGCAGTGCAACAACTACGAGGTCGTCAACATGGGCGTCATGGTGCCCGCGCGCGACATCCTGCAGAAGGCCAAGGACGAGGGCGCGGACATCATCGGCTTGTCCGGGCTGATCACGCCGAGCCTCGAAGAGATGCAACATGTCGCCGCCGAGATGCAGCGCGACGAGTACTTCTCTTCACGCCACATGCCGCTGCTGATCGGCGGCGCGACGACGAGCCGCGTGCACACGGCGGTCAAGATCTCGCCGCACTACGACGGCCCGGTCGTCTACGTACCTGATGCCTCTCGCGCCGTCGGCGTGTGCTCCGAGCTGCTGAGCGACGAGCGCGCCGCGGCCTACATCGCCGACCTGAAGGCCGACATCGAGAAGACCCGCCAGCTGCACGCCAGCAAGAAACAGACGCCGCTGGTAACGCTTGAGCAAGCCCGTGCCAACAAGGCGGTGCTGGACCTGAGCCGCGTGCCGCCCGCGCCGAAGTTCACCGGCCGCCGCGTGCTGAAGAACCTCGACCTGGCCGAGCTGGCGCGCTACATCGACTGGGGACCGTACTTCCAGACCTGGGACCTGGCCGGCCCCTACCCGGCCATCCTCGATGACGCTGTGGTCGGCACCGAGGCGCGCAAGGTGTTCGCCGATGCGCAGGCCATGCTGAAGAAGATCATCGACGGCCGCTGGCTGCAGGCACATGCGGTGTTCGGCCTCTACCCCGCCGCGCGCGTCGACGAGGACGACATCGCCCTCTACGCCGACGAGTCGCGCGGCGAGCCGCTGATGACCTGGCACGGCCTGCGTATGCAGTCCGTGCGGCCGGTGGTCGAAGGCGTGAAGCGGCCCAACCGCTGCCTGTCCGACTTCGTTGCCGAGAGCGGTGACCACGTCGGCATGTTCGCCGTGACGGCGGGCCTGGGCGTCGACAAGAAGGAAGCCGACTTCCTCGCCGCGCATGACGACTACTCGGCCATCCTGCTCAAGGCCCTCGCTGACCGGCTCGCCGAGGCCGCTGCCGAATGGCTGCACGAGCGCGTGCGCCGCGAGTTCTGGGGTTATGCCGCAGACGAGGCGCTGAGCAACGTCGACCTCATCGCCGAGAAGTACGCCGGCATCCGCCCCGCGCCCGGCTACCCGGCCTGCCCGGACCACCTCGCCAAGCGCGACATGTTCCGCGTGCTGGCGCCGGACGAGATCAGCATGGGCCTGACCGACAGCATGGCCATGACGCCGGCAGCCAGCGTCAGCGGCTTCTACCTGGCCCACCCCGACGCGGCTTACTTCAACGTTGGCCGTATCGGCGACGACCAGCTCGCCGACTGGGCCTCGCGCTGCGGCCTGAGCGACGCCGAGGCGCGCCGCGCACTGGCGCCCTTGCTCGGTTGACTTGGGTTGACTTGGGTTGACAGGGGTTGCCACCCGATGTGGGCGGGCGGACTTGCGGCTTCGTCCTACAGCGCCATGGCCGGCCGCAGCTCATGCTTTAGGTCATCTCAATAGGACGGAGACTCAGATGTCAACCCCCACAGTCAGTTCCACCCAGATCGTCGCGGGCGTTGCGGTCGTGCTGGCGCTGCTCGGCGGTGCCTACGCCGTCGGCCGCTCGCAGCCCGCAGCGGAGGTGGCACCCGTTGCCGAGGTCGCGCCAGCGCCCATCGCCAAGGTGGCCCAGGTAGAACCGCGCCGCGCCGAGCCCGTGCGCACGCAGCCAGCAGCCGACCGCGAACCGCAGCGCCAGAGCCAGCTCTGCAGCAGCTGCGCGAGTGTGACGGCGGTGCGCACCGAAACCCGCCAGGGCGAAGCCACGGCGCTGGGCACCGTCGGCGGCGCCGTCATCGGCGGCCTGCTGGGTAACCAGGTGGGTGGTGGCACGGGCAAGAAGATCGCCACCGTCGGCGGCGCCGTTGCCGGTGGCTATGCCGGCCGCGAGCTCGAAAAGCGCCAGCGCAGCACCACGGTCTGGATCATCGAGGCCCGCGAGAGTGACGGCCGCCTGCGCCGCTTTGAGCGCAGCGCCGACCCGGGCCTGCGCGTCGGTGACGAACTGCGCCTGACCGACAACGGCTTCGAGCGAAAGTGATCTGAAGCCCCTCGCCCGGTCTTGCGCCGCTGAACGCGGGCAAGCCCGGTCGCGGTCCCCCTGGGGAACGGCGATGCTTGCGGCATTGAGCCGCTCGCACATCGCCATCGCGGGCCGGCTTGGTGAACTGGAGTCGGACACAAGCAGTCCCTGCGGACTGCATGTGCCTACGGAAGGCCATGGGCCTCTGGCCCATGGCAGGCCCGGCGCTCGGCCCGAATCCTGCCGTTCGCTGGGCTTAGGCCGGGCCGTTGGCGAGTTCCGGGCGTTGCGCAGGCTGCAGGTCCGGCCCGCCGCTCTGACCCGAGGAACGCCAGCGCGCCGAGGCGCTTGAGAGCGTGTCCACCCAGGTGTCGTCGGCGCTGGCCAGCAGTTCGGGGCCGACGGCGTCGCGCAGCTCGATCGGCCACTCCACGTGCGGGGCTTCCCACGACAGGGATCGCAGCCCGACTTCGGCGGCGAGTTCGGGCAGGCGCCGCCAGTGCTCCGCCAGTACGCCGTCGCTGCTCCACGTCCACTGGCCGTTGACGAAGAGCACCAGGTCCGCCCCCAGCCCGAACTGATGGAACGACTGCCAGGGCTTGGCCTTGGTGACGATGCCGCCCGGGCGCGTGCGGCCCTGCTCGTACAACCATGCCTGCCGTTCAGGCGTGCGGAAGGCTTCGAAAAGCTTGAACGGGCGGTTCTCAGCCGCAGCCTTGGCCAGCAGGTTGGCCAGAGCCTCGCGGAATTTCGGGTGCAGTTGGGCGGGGTCGTTCAGCCGCGTCTGCGGGCTCGACGGCAGCGTCACCCAGCTGCCGCCCGCCGCCGGTGCTGCCGGCGGCGTCGTCGTGGGCGCAGCGCCATCGACGGCGCGCACATAGTCGGCCCACACATGGCCCGACTGCTGCAGGTAGGACACCGGCAGCCAGCCGCTCGCGGCGCTGCCGCTGGCCACGCAGGTCTGGCCCCGGCGCAGCACCGTCAGCACGCTGGCGCCGGTGTTGGGTGCGGCGCGCAGGTTCAGCGCGGTCGCGGTCACTTCATAGGTGCTGGGCATGATGGTTCAACCTTTCGCGACGAGTGCTTCGGCTTGCGCCACGGCTTGGGTCAGCGTCACCAGCGAAGCCGTCAGACGGGCCGCCGCCGTGCTGGCCGTCTCGGCCGAGTTGCCGCCCGAGCCCAGGTCCTTGATGCTCGCGGCCAGCTTGGCCCGGGATTCCTCCGCCGCCTTCAAGCCCGCGTCGGCCTGGCTGAGGCTGGACGCGAGCGTGGCCTCGTTGCCCGGCGTGGCTTCGTCGGCATGCAGTGCGGTGATGCGCTTGCGAAGTTCGTCGAGTGTGGTGTCGATGCGCTTCACCTCCTCGGTAGTGGACTCGGGCAGTTTGGCCGCCCCTGGGCCGTCACGTGACGCCTCGGCGGTTCGGCTGCCGAAGTAGAAGCTGACGACCGAGGTGACCAGCGTGACCAGCGCCGTGATGATCTGCTTCTCCATGTCGATGGTCTCCAACGGCTTGGGAGGCGTGATGCGGTAGAGCTTCAGCTTGGCGCTGCCGTTGTCGATGCTCTCGACGACTGCGGCGAGCCCGAGTTGGCGATAGCGCTCCACCTCGGCCTGCAGCTCGGCGGCCGTGCCCACGAAGGCGGCATTGCCCAGCGATTTCTCGGCCAGCCCGGCATTCACCGACAGCGTCTGCAGGCCGAAGACGGCGAACAACACCATCACGCCCGCCGCCAGCAGCGTGCGGATGGAGCCGGCCGGCAGCCCGAAGGCTTCGGCCGGCGCGGCCAGCCCGAGCCAGCGGAACACCACCGCGATCAAGGCCAGCGACGAGGCAAAGATGATCAGCATGCCGATGAACCAGATCGGGTTGGACCGCTCGGTATGGCTCGACAGCGACAGCACGGCCGAGAAGCCGAACACCAGCAACAGCAGGCCAGCGGCGACGGTGATGCCGGTGGCGCGCTGGTTCTTCTCGACGGATGTGGCGGTGGTCATGGGTGGGCTCCTGGCGGTTCTGCTGATGCGGCGCAGCGTGCCGAATGCAGCGCTGATTCGCGTCATCAAAGGAGAGGACAGATCTCTGTGCCGCCGCGCCTGACCTCTGGCCCCCATGCCCTCCTCGGCACTATTGAGGATGCTCCGACCAGGGGCCGGCCGTACAACCGGCCGCCGCAGGAGATCGACCTGCGCCGTTGCAAAAGGACGCTCCCATGAGTCTTCAAGTCGTGCTCGCCCGGCGAGCGGTGGCGCTCGCCGCCGCTGCGGCGCTGTTGTCCGGTTGCGCAGCCTCCGGTCGCATCGACCTGGCCAAGGAGGGCCCAGGCACCGATCCCGACCCCGCTGAGATGGCGGCCTTCCGCATCGCGCAGGACAAGATGCTGATCGAGCTGATCGCCGCGGCGACGCCGCCCACCACCGCCGCCAGCGCTCCCGCCACGATGCGGGTCAGCGGCGGGGCAGTCATTGAGCACACCGGCGGCGTGACCTGGGACCAGGTCATCCGGGCCGGCATGGACTACGCCGATCGGCGCTGCGAGGACTACCTGCATGCCTTGTACCGCCTGGACCGTGACCGCAAGACTGCCGTTGCGCAAACCGGCCTGCTCGGCGGCGCCACTGCGGGTGTGCAGGCAGCAGCCGGCGCGGCGGCCAAGCAGGTGGCGATCGTCGCGATACTTTTCGGTCTGGCGGGCTCCACCATCGACAACGTGGCGGGCAATCTGCTGTATCAGCTGGAGCCGTCGTCGGTGCGCACGCTGGTCAATGCGCAGCAGCTGCAGTACCGAGGCCAATTGCGCGAAGGCTACCTGGACCGGCCCGCAGCGATGAACGTGCTGCGCCGCTACGCGCTGCTGTGCGTGCCGGCCAACATCGAGTCGGAGGTCAACCTGGCGGTCAAGAAGACACAGCCCGAGGTCAAGGCGGGGGACCCGGCCAAGGGGCTGGCGCCAGTGGTCACCAACTCCACCATCGCGGTGTCCAGCACGTCGTTCGGCGCCGACGACAACTCGGCGCGGCTCGACGCCTTCGTGAACCCCGGCGGCAAGCTCCATGCGGAGAACGAACGCAAGCTGCTGGCGTACATGGCAGCCAATGGCGCGGCGCAAGCCGGCGGCACGACGTCGTTCATCTTCGGCAAGCCGTTCGAGGCCGCACGCAAGGACGCTGTCAAACATTTCGGCTTGAACTGAGGAGGCATGACATGACCCACATCGAACGCATCACCGACGTGCCGGAACCCATGGTGCCCACCATCCGGCAGCGCATGGAGCAGCGCGGTGCCAACGTCGTCGTGCACGACCAGGGCGGCGGGCTGTTCACGGTGGAAGGCACTTACCCGGACACGCAGGACGCCGTGGCAGCGGTGGGCGCAACAGGCGTGCTGGCAGCTTCACCGATAGTGGCTCCGGGTCCGCTGACCGACACCCAGGCCCGTGCCGCCAAGGCCATCGTCAACATCTTCGAAACCGGCGAGGTCCTGGGCGACTATGGGCGCGTGACCTTGATTCCCGGCGACACCGGCCACCTGACCTACGGCCGCTCGCAGACCACGCTGGGTTCGGGCCTGCTGCATGACCTGCTTGAACAATATGTCGACAACGCCGGCGCGCGCTTCGCGGCCCGGCTGCGGCCTTTCCTGGCGCGCACCGCCGGCCGCGACCTGACGCTGGACCACGACGACGGCTTCCACAACAACCTGCGCGCGGCAGCGGACGACCCGGTGATGAGGGAGACGCAGGACGTCTTCTTCGACACCGCTTACTGGCGCCCCGCGCTGAAGGCCGCCAAGGACGCCGGCTTGACGCTGCCGCTGGCCATCGCCGTGGCCTATGACGGACGCGTGCACGGCTCCTGGGCGCTACTGCGCGATCAGACGACGGCAGCAGATGGCAGCGTGCAGGCGCTGGGCGAGCGCGCATGGGTCGCTGCCTACATTGCGCGCCGTCGCCAGTGGCTGGCCACGCATACCCGCGCCGACCTGCGGCCCACGGTGTACCGCATGGATGCCTTCCAGCGATTGGTGGACCAGGACCGCTGGGGCCTGACGCTGCCGTTGGTGGTGCGTGACCGCGAAATCTCGGCGATGACGCTGGCAGGTGCGCCGCCGCGTGTCTACGACGGCCCCGCGCCTGGTACGCGCGCTCTCGCTGTGGCTTCGCCGCTGGCCCGCGGGCTCGACGTGCGCCTGCTGCAGCTCGCGCTGTCCGACGCCGGGCACGCCCTCAAGGCAGACGGCATCTTTGGCCAGTCGGCGTCCGAGGCACTGCGGCAGTTCCAGCAGGCCCAGGGCCTGGCAGCCAGCGGCGCGGCGGATCCGGCGCAGGTGGCCTCGCTGGCGGCGCGCGTCTTCGCGGCTTGACGCTGAGCCCGCGCTGCCTGCGGGCTCAGCCGCCGTGTGAGCGCAGCCCGCGCCGCATCTGGATGGCCTCGGCCACGTGGGCCGTGGCGATCTCGGTCGCGCCGGCCAGGTCGGCCACCGTGCGAGCCACGCGCATGACGCGGTGAAAGCTGCGCGCCGACCAGCCCAGTTTCTCGGCCGAGCGTTCCAGCAGCGTCTTGGCGGCCGGCTCCAGCACCGCGTGCGCCGCCAGGTGCTGCGCCTGCAGCAGCGCGTTGGCGACGCCCTGCCGCGCCAGCGCCCGCTCGCGCGCTGCGGTGACTCGTTCGGCGACCACGGCGCTCGCTTCGCCGGGGGCCAGGTCTTGCAGCTGGCTGGGCGGGATGACGGTGACTTCGATGAGCAGGTCGATGCGGTCCAGGAAGGGCCCGCTGAGCCGGCCCTGGTAACGCGCGATCTGGTCGGGTGAGCAGCGGCAGGCCTTCAGCGGATTGCCCAGGTGGCCGCAAGGGCAGGGGTTCATCGCCGCGACCAGTTGGAAGCGCGCCGGGAACTCGGCCTGGCGCGCGGCGCGTGAGATGAGGATGCGGCCCGTCTCCAGCGGCTCGCGCAACGCCTCGAGCGCAGCGCGCGGGAATTCGGGGAGCTCGTCCAAAAACAGCACCCCATGCTGCGCCAGTGAAATCTCGCCCGGCCTCGGTGGCGAGCCGCTGTGGCGTATGTTCATTGCTGCGACGCCCTTAAGCGGCCACAATAAGTTATCGAAGAAATCGCTCGCATTGGTGCGACTGAATTCTTGGAATAACTGCGATGGTGCCCGATTTGACTTCAAATAGCCGCGACTACGCCGTGCCCAGCTCGTCTGTACGTGCGATCCCTCGCAACCGGCGCAGCGTGACGGGCTTCCTGAGCTGGCGCGGCGAGCAGTCCATCCAGTACGAATCGACGCTGGAACGAGACTTTGTCATTCGTCAAGAGTTCAGTCTCGCGGTCGCACAAGTCATCTCTCAGCCCTGCGTGTTCCCTTTCACCACGCGCACAGGACGGTCAGCCAACTACACGCCCGACTTCCTAGTCGTCTACGGCGCGGACTCGTCGCCGGTGAGATTTCAGCGCCGGCCACTGCTCGTAGAGGTCAAGCCGGCGGAGGAATGGCATCTGCATTGGCGCGAGTGGTTACCGAAGTGGAAGGCAGCGCGACGCTACGCTGCCTCCCAGGGGTGGACCTTTCGGATCATGGATGAGTCCCGCATCCGCACCCAGGCGCTCGCGAACATCCAGTTCCTGCGGCGGTACCGCAATAGCGTCTATCCGTCCCAGGAAAGCGACTGGATCGTCGCCAGCGTGCGCGAGCTCGGGTCGGCGACCTTTGACTACTTACTTGCCAAGCACTTCCCGGGCATTTACGCCGCCGAGGGCGTCGGCCACTTGTGGAGTTTGCTGGCCAGCCGTCGGTTGGATTGCGACATCTGCTCGTCGCTGGGCGGCGATACCGAACTGTGGGTCCCAGATGAAGCCTGACACCGCTCACACGCAAGCGTCCGATGCCGCCCACGTGCCGTCGCGGCTGCGCGTCGATCTGCGCAGCGGGGCGCTTGTGCGCCACGCCGATGGAATCTTTCGTATCAGCGAGATATTGGACTTCACCACGGTGGTGGCCACCGCAGTTGAAACAGGAAGGACGAAGGTCCTCCGCGTCGGCGAATTGATGCCGGTCGAATCATCGCAGCCCCCAACTGCGTCGGCTGTCGACATCGACTCCATCGCCGAGGATGACTGGCGAGTGGCGCAGACCAGGTATGACGCCATCCGGCCGCTCTTGGACTCGCCGGACCAGTCGCGCAGCGCCGTGGTGGCACGTGCTGCCGAAGTCGAGGTCGATCCAGCGACGCTTTATCGCTGGCTGGGGCGCTATCGTGCTCTCGATGCCATCTCGGCGCTTATCCCGTTCAAGCGGGGCTGGAAGGTTGGCAACTATCGCATCGGCGACGCTGCTGAGGGCGTGATCCGCGCGGTCATCAAGGATTTCTACTTGAAGCCCGAGAGACCCAGTCCGCAGAAGGTCGTGCGGGAGGTCCACCGAATTTGCGATGAGCGCCATGTCGAGCGGCCGAGCCCGACGGCGATCCGGTCGCGCATCGACCGCATACCTGAGCACGAGCGGCTCAAGCGGCGCGGCCAGGCGGAACTTGCTAGGAACAAGTTCCATCCGGTGCCCGGGAAGTTTCCGGGGGCGGACTACCCGTTGGCGGTCGTGCAGATCGACCACACGCCCGTCGACGTAATCCTGGTGGACGACGTGCATCGCAAGCCGATCGACCGGCCTTGGGTCACCGTGGCCATCGACGTGTTCAGCCGCATGACGGTCGGCTACTACCTGTCATTCGACGAGCCGTCGACGACATCGGTGGCGATGTGCTTGTCGCATGCCATGCTGCCCAAGGACGAGTGGCTGCTGCTGCACGACGTGGATGGCACATGGCCAGTGTGGGGCCGGCCGCACAAGGTGCACGTGGACAACGGCCCGGACTTCCGCTCCAAGAGCTTGCGCCAGTCGTGCAAGATGCATGCGGTGGACATCGAGTTCCGTCCGGTGAAGGTGCCGCGCTACGGCGGCCACATCGAACGCCTGCAGGGAACGCTGCTGCGGGAAATCCACGACTTGCCGGGCACCACCTTCTCGTCGATCAAGGAACGTGGTGACTACGATTCCGAGAAGCAGGCGGTTATGACGAAGGATGAGTTCGAGAAGCTGTTCGTCGACCTCATCTGCAATACCTATCACCGGCGCCCCCATTCCGCACTGGGGATGCCGCCCCTGCGTATGTGGGAGTTTGGCATCTTTGGCGGCGCGGGCATCCAGGGCGTCGGCATGCCGCCCAGGCCTGCGGACCGCCTGACCGTGGTATTGGACTTCCTGCCTTCCTTCTCACGCACGGTGCAACCCGACGGGGTGTCATTGGACGGGCTTCGCTATTACGCCGAGGCGCTCAGGCCCTGGATAGGCATGAAGGACGCGGATACGGGCAAGGCGCGGCAGCATGTGTTCCGCCGCGATCCGCGTGATGTGTCTTCACTGTGGTTCTACGACCCCGACCTGAAGCAGTATTTCAAGGTGCCGCTTGCCGATCAGAGCGCGCCGGCGTTCAGCATCTGGGAGCACCAGCTGGCCAAAGCCGCTCTGGCGAAGGCTGGTCACGACCCGAGCGACGAGCGCGCCGTCTTCAAGTCGATTGGCGACCGGCGAGCCATCGTCGAGGAAAGTGCGTCGCGCACGAAAAAGGCACGGCGCGAAGCGCAACGGCAGAAGGATCACGCCAAGGGTCGCTCCCCTGCAGCGCCAGCTGGCAAGCCGGCGGCCGCCGGCAGGGCCTCGCCGGCGCCCACCTTGAAGCCCGCCGGCCTGTTGTCCAACTTGCTCACGAGCGTCGATGCCACCGACGACATCGCATGACCGCTACCGCTGAACCGGCGCATCGCGGAGCAGACTCCGCGCAGCCCTTCTCGCACATCCATCCGGAGTTTCGGGAGGTCATGTCATGCCCGGACGAGCAACGCCTCGCGTTCCTTGATCGGCCACGCTGGATTGGCTATGAGCGCGCGCAATTGGCACTGGACACCATGCAGGCGCTGATGAACAAGCCCCGGCAGCCGCGCATGCCTAACCTGCTGATTGTTGGCGAACCGAACAACGGTAAGACTACGCTGGTCCAGCGATTCAAGACGTTGTGCGGCGAGGGCTACGTGAATGAGAACGCCGATCCGGTGAAGCCGGTCATCGTGGCGGAAGCACCACCCTCCGCAGACGAGAAGGGGCTGTACATCTCAATACTGGAGCGATTCTGGGCGCCGTATCGAGCCACCGCCCCGGCCGCTCAGCTGCGCTATCAAGTGGTGCACCAACTGCGCGAGTGCCATGTCCGCATTCTGCTCATCGATGAATTTCACTCGCTGCTTACCGGCTCCGCGCTCAAGCAGCGGGAGGTGATGAATGCGATCAAGCTGCTCTGCAACGAGGTCGGCATTCCCATCGTCGGCGTCGGTACGCGCGATGCGGTCCGGGTGCTGCACACTGACCCGCAGCATGCGAGCCGGTTCGACGTGTTCGCGCTGCCCTTGTGGGAGCTCGACCCATCCTTCCAGAAATTACTGGCTGGGTTTGAGCGGGTGCTGCCGCTGAAGAAATCATCTGGTCTTGCGACACCGGACCTCGCCACGATGGCACACGCCATCTGCGGAGGCAACCTGGGCGACCTGCACCGGCTTCTGAGCGCCTGCGCGCGCGTGGCGATCACCACCGGCGAGGAACGGATCACCGAGAAGATCCTGCGGTCCAAGGCATGGTTGCAACCGACCAAGGGCATCCGAGAGGTCATGGCGTGACTCGGCCTTGGGCCCTCCGAGTGGGACTGCTGCCCGAGGAACTCTTCTCGACATGGTTGGTGCGTGCTGCGCTCGCACAAGGGTGTGATCCCATGGATCTCACCGGCTCTCTTTGGCCCAGATGGCGGGCGTGGACTGTCGACCTGGACCGTGGGCTCGCGCCTGAACGCCTTGCGGTGCTGGCCGCCCGGTCGGGCGTCGCGGCAGCTGAATTGGAAGCGGCAATGCTGCATCCGCTACTGGCCGCCATCGCGCCAGGCGTAGAGCCAAGCCAGGCGACGTGGCCCTGGATACTGGCGCAGGGCAGTCGCAATCGCAGACGGCAAGGCGGACTCCAGTTCTGCCCGGCCTGCCTCGCAGAAGATGCAACGCCGTATTTCAGGCGCAGTTGGCGCTTGGCTTGGCATGTGGGCTGCGTGAGGCATGGCATTTTGCTGTCTGACCATTGCGGACGCTGTCACTCACCGGCGGAACCCCACCGGGTGAGGGCAAGCGACGTGACGCTTTGCCGGTGCCCGAGCTGCGGTCACGATCTCCGCGACACGGCGACAAGCGTTGCGTGTGCGGAGGCCTTGGATTTCCAGCGAGCAGCCGACCATGTGCTGTCCACGGGCCACGGTATCTGGTCGGCAGTGCCGGTCACTCGCGAAAGGTGGTTCCACCTTGCGAAGACAAAGGCGAGCGGCCGTCTTCTCGGCCTGCCGGGTGACCAGGCGCCGCTCGGCGTGACGTCGCTCGCTCTGAATCTTCAGAGGCCAAGCGAACGGGTACAGCGGCTGCGCATGGCATTGCGCGGCATGAACGGTCAAGCGTGCGAGATGCCGATGGTGGCGCGTGGTGCACCGGGCGGCGGTGCGGCTCGACTCGCGACTTCCCGGCCGCAGGCGAAGGTTCAGGGCGAATGGATTCGGTTGTTGCGACGCTCAAGGGTTGGACACGCATGAACGTGCAGACCGAGCCGCCCTGTGGGGTCTGCGAGCGTCCCACTGCCAAGGCGACGCGCGTCGAGGCGCAGGTGCGCTACTGCTCGACATGCTATGCGCGGTGCTTCAAGCGACTGCTGTGCGGCGGCTGTGGCATGTTCAAGCAGCTGTTGGCTTCGAAGGAGGATCCACGCTGCCAGGACTGCATCGCTGCGATGCCCTGTGTGCGGTGCCGGCGCATCGGCAGGCCGGTGGGCAAGATCACGGCCGGTGGTCCGGCGTGCAACAGCTGCGCCAGCTACTTCAGCGACGCGCGACCCTGCGAGATGTGCAGCAGCCCTTCACGAATCCTGCGCGTGCTTCGCACGGCGGATGGCGACAAGACGGCTTGCCCCAGATGCATGCGCGTCGACCATCGAACGTGCGCCTTGTGTCGCAAGCACCGGCTTTGCGACGAGATGCACGATGGACGTTGGCAGTGCAAGCTATGCCGCGACATCGGCGAGGTGCCATGTAGCACGTGCAGCTTGCCAATGCCTGCCGGCATGGGCAAGCGCTGTAGCTCCTGCTATTGGCTGGAGCGCTGCGTGCGCAGTGCCACACAGTTGGTCGAACTCCTTAAGACCAAGCGAGCACGCGACGCCTTCGCGGCGTTTGCTGCTTGGCTGCCCAGCCAGGGATACGTGCAGAAAGCAGCCGTGGGCCTGCGCAAGCATGTCCAGTTCTTCGAACTACTGGAAAGCACCGGTGACGAAGCATGGACGAGCGATTTTCTGTTGAAGCACCTGGGGCCAGCCATGCTGCGAAAGTACGAACTACCAATGCGGTGGCTGCGGGCCGAGGGTGGGGTGACGCTGCATACGCAGGACAAGGCACGTGAAGCCGATGGGCGCCGCGTTCGCAAGGCGAGCAACACGATGCCGGAGGGGACTGTCGGGCGGAGGCTGTTGGAATCATTTGAAGCCGAACTGGCACGGCGGCGTGATGCAGGCAAACTCACTGATCGGTCGATGAGGTTGGCATTTCGGCCGGCGCTCGTGCTGGTCGCACTGGAAGACGCTGATGGCGCAAGGGCGCCCACGCAGTTGGCATTGGAGAGGTATCTGACGGCTACGCCTGGCCAGCGCGCGGCACTTTCCACGTTCGTGGGGTTCTTGAAAACCAATTGCGGCATCGAGTTGCGACTGCCGCCGAAGCGGGCGGGCAGTTCGGCGACTGCGCGCAAGGCGCTGGAAAAGCAGATCACCGCGCTAATGGCGCCTTCCGTGGACCCCGCATCTGTAACCAAGCGCTGGGCTCCAATGGCGCTGCGCTATTTCCACCACCTCTCATCGACACAGGCAAATGAGGTAGTGGCCAAGTCGGTGCAAAAAGAAGTGGAAGGCGGCATGGTGCTGAGCTGCGACGGCCAAGACTACTGGATTCCCAGCAATCTTTCAGGATTGGCGCATCTAGGGCAACGCTGATCAAGTTCGCCGCTTCCGGGTTGATCAGGTGGCAAGGCGGCAGGCGTGTTGGCAGGATGGCGGCATGAAGCAAACAACCCTTGCAGTAGCAGCAGATCGGGGCGCGGAGTTCGAGCGGTTCCGCAAGGCCACCAGGCGTGACGTGTTCTTGCAGACGATGGATTCAATCGTCCCGTGGACGGCGCTGTGTGAAGTGATCGAGCCCCACTATCCGAAGGCCGGCAAAGGTCGCCCGCCCATTGGGCTGCAACGCATGCTGCGCATGTACTTCGTGCAGCACTGGTTCAACCTGGCCGACGAGGCCTGCGAGGAAGCCTTGCTCGACAGC
>NZ_JBDSQX010000045.1:0-12036 GCF_039929605.1 Roseateles sp. | reverse complement strand
CTGCTGGTGGCGGTGGTGGTGATCCTGCGGTTTCAGCTGACCGAGCAGCGCTTGAGCGAAATCCGCATCGGCCTGGAAGCGCGAAGGGGGACCGTCTGATGACGCCCCGCCACCTGCTCTCGCGCCGCCAGGCGGTGAAGGCCGCGTTGGCCGGCACGTCGGCATCGGCTTCAGCACAACCGCGAGAATGTCGTCACTTGCACGACTCGCACGGCAACGGCAAGACCTGGCAGCAGCACCCTGGCAGATGGAGGTCTCAGACCTTCATCACAATGCGTGCGGCGGTTTCGTCAGCCTCGGGCCGGCGCTGTTCAAGTGCAGGTAAGGTGCGCGCTCGCAACTTCGTTTACTGAGGACTCACGATGTGAGTGAGATCCCCACACCACAATCGTCAACGGCAACCCAGCCAACAGCAACTATTCCACGGAGACAACATCATGCGTCGTAGCACCTTCCTCGGACTCGGCCTTCTGCTTGCACTTGCGCCTGGTGCATCCCTTTGGGCACAAGGCAAAGGTACCGTCGGCATCGCCATGCCCACCAAGAGTTCCCAGCGGTGGATCGCCGACGGCGACAACATGGCGAAAGCCTTCAAGGCGCTGGGCTACCAGGTCGACCTGCAGTATGCGGACGACGAGATCCCCGTCCAGCTCTCCCAGGTCGAGAACATGTTGACCAAGGGGGTCAAGGCGCTGGTCATCGCCTCGATCGACGGGAACACGCTGTCCGGTGTGCTTCAAAAGGCTGCCGAGAAAGGCGTCAAGGTCGTCGCCTATGACCGGCTGATCCGGGGCTCCAAGAACGTCGACTACTACGCGACCTTCGACAACTTCCAGGTCGGCGTGCTGCAGGGCCAGTCCATCGTCGACCGACTCGGCCTGAAGCAGGGCAAGGGCCCCTTCAACCTCGAAGTGTTCGCGGGCTCGCCCGACGACAACAACTCGGCCTTCTTCTACGACGGTGCGATGAGCGTCCTCAAGCCCTATCTCGACAGCGGCAAGCTCGTCATCCGCAGCAAGCAGCTTGGCGCGATGAAGGTCGGCATCCTGCGTTGGGATGGCTCGACCGCCCAGGCGCGCATGGACAACGTGATGTCGGCCTTCTACGGCAAGGACAAGCTGCACGCCGTGCTGTCTCCGGCAGACATTCTGTCGATCGGCATCATCTCGTCGTTGAAGGGCGTCGGCTACGGCACGCCAAGTCAGCCGATGCCGATCATCACCGGCCAGGATGCCGACCTGCCATCGGTCAAGGCCATCCTGCGCGGCGACCAGGCCTCCACCGTGTTCAAGGACACGCGCCAGCTGGCCAAGGTGACGGCCGACCTCGTGGACGCCGCGATCAGCGGCCGCACGCCGGTCGTGAACGACACCAAGACCTACAACAACGGTGTCAAGGTCGTGCCGTCCTATCTGCTCAAGCCGGTGGCGGTGGACGCCACGAACTGGAAGCCCTTGCTGGTGGATAGCGGCTATTACAAGGAAAGCCAGCTGAAATGAACTCCCTCGTCCAAGGCGTACCTTGGCCGGTCCCCCGAGGGGACGGCGATGCTTGCCGGATCAACCGGCAAGCACATCGCCATGGCGGGATCGATCACCCCAATGGATAGGACGATGGCAAGCAAAGAATCGAGCGCGCTGCTGGAAATGCGCGCGATCTGCAAGAAGTTCGGTAGCGTGGTCGCGCTGCGCCATGTGGACCTGGTGGTGCAGCGTGGAGAGATCCACGCCATCGTCGGTGAAAACGGCGCGGGGAAGTCCACGCTGATGAAGGTGCTGTCCGGCGTCTACCCGCATCCGGAGTACGACGGCGAGATCTGGTTCGACGGGGAACTCCGGCGCTTTGAGGGCATCCGGCACAGCGAGCAACTGGGCATCGCCATCATTCATCAGGAGTTGGCGCTCATCCCCCAGCTCTCGATTGCCGAGAACCTGTTTCTCGGCCACGAGCAGGCACGGCACGGGATCATCGACCGCACCCGCACCCACGAACGCGCCGTCGAGCTGCTGCGTCAGGTCGGCCTGGAGGAGTCTCCGGGCACGCTGATCGGAGACATCGGCGTGGGCAAGCAGCAGCTCGTCGAAATTGCCAAGGCGCTCGCGAAGGACGTCAAGCTGCTGATCCTCGATGAGCCGACGGCAAGCCTCAACGAGGACGACAGCAAGGCCCTGCTCGAGCTGCTCAAGCAGCTGCGCACACGGGGCGTCACCTGTGTGCTGATCTCCCACAAGCTCAACGAGATCGCCGAAGTGGCGGATGCGGTCACGGTGCTGCGTGACGGTTCGAGCATCGCGACGATGGACTGCAGCGCAGCCCCGCCCGAGGAAGCCACGATCATCCGCGCGATGGTCGGGCGCGAAATGAAGGACCGCTATCCGAAGCGCGTATCCAACCCTGGCGACGTTCTCTTCGAGTTGCGTGACTGGTGGGTGGAGCACCCGCTGCATGTCGGGCGGGAAGCGGTCAAGGGCGCGAACCTGAATGTCCGCCGCGGCGAGATCGTCGGCCTCGCGGGCCTGATGGGGGCCGGCAGAACCGAACTCGCGATGAGCGTCTTCGGCCGCTCCTGGGGCCGGCGCATTCGCGGCTCGACGTGGATGAATGGCCGAGAGGTCGATGTTTCCACCGTGCAGCGCGCCATCAAGGCCGGCCTGGCCTATGTGACCGAGGACCGCAAGGCGCTCGGTCTCGTCCTGCACGACAGCATCGCTCGCAACACCAGCCTGTGTCGTCTTGAAGGCATCTCAAGCCTGGGCGTCGTCGACGATGCCAAGGAGCACGAGGTCGCTGAGGACTTCCGCAAACGGTTGAGCACGCGCTGCTCGGGCGTGCAGCAGCAGGTTGGACAGCTGTCGGGCGGCAACCAGCAGAAAGTGGTGCTGGCCAAATGGCTGTTCACCGAGCCTGATCTGCTCATCCTCGACGAGCCCACCCGCGGCATCGACGTCGGTGCGAAGTTCGAGATCTACAGCCTGATCGCGAGCCTGGCCGCCGAAGGCAGGGCCATCCTGATGATCTCCTCGGAACTCCCCGAGTTGCTCGGCATGTGCGACCGCCTCTACCTCATGAACGAGGGTGCGCTTGTTGGCGAGATGCCCGCAAAAGGCGCCACCCAGGAAACCGTCATGCATGCCCTTCTGGGCACCCATTGAAACGAACTCCAATGCTTCCCTCTTCCTTGCGCACTTTCCTGTCCTCGCACCTGCGGGACTACGGCATGTTGCTGACGCTCGTCGGCATCATGGCCTTTTTCCAGGTCGTCACCAACGGCATCCTGATGCAGCCGTTGAACCTCACCAACCTGTTCCTTCAGAACAGCTACATCATCGTCATGGCGCTGGGCATGCTGCTGGTCATCGTGGCGGGGCACATCGACCTTTCCGTCGGGTCGGTGTGCGGCTTTGTCGGCGCGCTGGCGGCCGTGCTCATGGTCCAGATGAACTGGCCCATCCTGCCCACCC
Organism: Roseateles sp.; assembly: GCF_039929605.1. GTDB lineage: Bacteria > Pseudomonadota > Gammaproteobacteria > Burkholderiales > Burkholderiaceae_C > Pelomonas. The sequence goes on along the minus strand of NZ_JBDSQX010000045.1, from coordinate 8,575 downwards.
TGGCAGCCTGCCTCGTCGCCGGCGCCCTCATCGGCGGCGTTCAGGGCTGGTTCGTGGCCTATCTGAAGATCCCGTCCTTCATCGTCACGCTCGCCGGCATGCTGGTGTTCAAGGGCCTGGCGCTGGCGCTGCTCGGCGGGCAGTCCGTCGGCCCCTTCCCTGAAAGCTTCCAGCTCCTCAGCAGCGGTTTCCTGCCCGATCTGCCGGCTGGCGATGAGCGCCACCTCACTTCGCTGTGCATCGGCTTCGCGTTGATCGCGGTGCTCGCCGTAAGGGAAGTGGCCGCGCGCCGCAGGTCGACAGCGCTCGGGACCGCAGCTGAACCCGTGGTGCTTTTCTTGCTGCGCCTGCTCGCGCAGTCGGTTGCCCTGGGCGGTCTGGTCTGGCTGATGGCATCGTACAAAGGCCTGCCCAATGTGCTGCTGCTGATGACCGTGCTGATCGCCATCTATGCCTTCGTCACTCAGCGAACGACGCTGGGTCGCCGGGTCTATGCCCTGGGCGGCAATGAGCGGGCCGCACGCTTGTCGGGCATCCCGACGGAGCGGCTGACGTTGATGTGCTTCGTCAACATGGGTGTGCTGGCCGCTCTTGCCGGCCTGGTGTTCGCGGCGCGTCTGAACACCGCGACGCCGAAGGCGGGTCTGGGCTTCGAGCTGGACGTCATCGCCGCCTGCTTCATTGGCGGCGCCTCTGCGTCCGGCGGCATCGGCAAGGTCCTCGGTGCGGTGATCGGCGCCTTCATCATGGGCGTCATGAATAACGGCATGTCCATTCTGGGCATCGGCATCGAGTGGCAGCAGGTGATCAAGGGCGTCGTGCTGCTGGCGGCCGTTGTCTTCGACGTCTACAACCGCCGAAAGGGTTGATCTGCCGGCCATGCCTGCCGCAAGCCAGGCCAAGGTGCTGAATCGCAGTGCATGGGTGCAACAGGGCCGGTTCACCTTGGTCGCGGTTGCGCTGGCCTGGGTAGGGGCCAGTTCAGCCGAGCCGCCTCCGCTTCGCATCGTTGCGCCGACAAACCAATCGATGCCGCTGCTCAGGATGGTGCAGAACAAGCCCGTCGACGGCCTGCTGAAGGACCTCGGCGAGTTGCTCGCAAAACGTCTTGGGCTGAGCGACGACTTCCTCCCTTTTCCCAGCAAACGCGCGGCCCGAGCGGTGGCATCTGGCGCCGCCGATCTGCTTTGCTATGTCAAACCTGAATGGTTTGAGGACAAGCTGCTGTGGACGCGCCCATTCCTGTCAGGCACCGGCATCATCGCCGCAGGTCTGAACGCTGCTGCGGTGGTGCAGCTTCGAGATCTGCGCGACGAACGTCTGGGCACGGTGTTGGGCTATCGCTATCCGGTACTCGACCAAGCCTTCGGGCAGGACGTCCGCCGCGAGGATGCGGCTGATGCAGAGACGAATTTGCGCCGTCTCGCATTGGGCAGGATCCACTACGCGGTGACCGACCGCGCTGCGTTGGACCACTTCAAGAAGATGCATCCCGAACCGGAGTTGCGAGAGGTGATCGAAGTCGAACACTACCAACTCGGCTGTGCACTGTCGCCGCACAAGGCCAACCTGCTGCAGCCCCTCAATCGAGCCATCGACCAGATCCTTGCCGATGGCTCGCTGGCCAAGCTGCTGAATCGCTATCGCTGAGCCTGCGGCCACCTTCGACGCCGAGCCTGACAGCGTTCAGCAACCGGCGCCGGCTGCGCTCCTGAGTTCCGGGTATCTACTGGTCTTACCAAATTGCTTATGTGGCAAAGTGGCATGACCGAAACTTTCCCGTTGCCACTCTCCTCGCCAATGAGCTCTCTGCCAGCTGAGTCCAGCGTCGCGCCCCTGCTCAGCATGGCGGGTGTCCGCAAACGGTTCGATAACGTCGTCGCGTTGTCTGGCGTAGCGCTGGACGTTCACGGCGGCGAAGTGCACGCCATCTGCGGTGAGAACGGCGCCGGCAAATCGACGTTGATGAAGATCCTCAGCGGCGTCTACACGCCCGACGAGGGCCACATCACCATCGACGGCGAGCCCGTGCGCGTCAACGGTCTGCACCATGCGCAGGCCCTGGGCATCGTGATGATCCATCAGGAGCTGAACCTGGTGCCCCACCTCACGGTGGCCGAGAACATCTGGCTCGGCCGCGAACCGCGCCGGGGCTGGTTCGTGGACAGTGCCCGCCAGCGGGACGGGGCGCGTGCCTGCCTGCAGCGCCTGGGCGTGGACATCGATCCCGACGCCGCAGTGTCGACCTTGTCCATCGCCCAACAGCAGATGGTCGAGATCGCCAAGGCACTGTCCATGGACGCCCGGCTGCTCATCATGGACGAGCCGACGTCCTCGCTCGGCGAGGCCGACGCGGCGCGGCTGCTCGCCGTCGTCAACGAACTCAAGCGCGCGGGCGTCGGCATCGTCTACATCTCGCACCGGCTCGACGAGCTGGACCACATCGTCGACCGGGTGACCATCCTGCGCGACGGCCACTACATCGCCACGCGCCTGTGGGCCGACACGTCCATCGACGAAATCGTCAGCCTGATGGTGGGCCGGGAGCTGAACCAGCAGTTCCCCCCGGCAACGCGGCAGCCCGGTAGCGAAGTGCTGCTGCGCGTTCGCGGCCTGCGTCGCGACGGCGTGTTCGGGCCGCTGGACCTGGAACTGCGCCGGGGTGAGATCCTGGGCTTTGCCGGCTTGATCGGCGCCGGCCGTACCGAGGTGGCACGGGCGATTTTCGGTGCGGACCCGGTCGACGCCGGAGATGTCGAACTGGCCGGTCAGGCCTTGTCCATCCGCTCTCCGCGCGATGCCATCCGCGCCGGCATCGCCTACGTTCCCGAAGACCGCAAGACGCACGGGCTGGCCGTGAAGATGAGCGTGGCCCACAACATCACACTGGCCAACCTGGGCTCGCTGGCGAGCGGCCTGGGTTTCGTCGACGCGGCGCGCGAGCGCTCGACCGCCGAGCGCTTCATCCAGCAGTTGTCCATCCGCACGCCTTCACCCGAACAGATCGCGCGCCTGCTGTCGGGCGGCAATCAGCAGAAGGTGGTCATCTCCAAATGGCTGTTCCGCGAGGCCCGCGTCATCATCTTCGACGAGCCAACCCGCGGCATCGACGTGGGCGCCAAATACGCCATTTATGAACTGATGGACCGGCTCGCCGCCCAGGGCATCGGCGTCGTGCTGATCAGCTCCGACCTGCCGGAAGTCCTGGGCATGAGCGACCGCGTGGCCGTGTTCCGCCAAGGCCAGTTGGCCAGCCTGCTGGACACCCGCGGGTGCACCCAGCAGGACGTCATGCACCACGCCTCCGTGGGCGCGACCACCGCCGCCAAACCCTCCCCGGCGGCACTTGAACCGATCCTATGAACGACCGCCAGAAAGACCTCATCCAGAAATTCGCCGCGCTCGCCGGCCTGCTTGCGCTCGTGCTCGTCTTCTCGCTCAGCGGCGACGCCTTCTTCTCGCTCGGCAACGCCATGACCGTGTCGCTGCAGGTGACGACCATCGTCTATCTGGGCATCGGCGCGACCTTCGTCATCCTGACCGGCGGCATCGACCTGTCGGTCGGCTCGGTGCTGGCCCTGTCGGGTGTGGTGGCGGGCATGTTGGTCAAGGCCGGCATGGGCGTGCCGCTGGCAATGTCGCTGGGTGTGGTGGTCGGCGCGCTGTGCGGCGCCGTCAACGGGCTGTGCGTCACGCGGCTGCGCCTGCCGCCCTTCATCGCGACGCTGGGCATGATGCTGGTGGCACGCGGCATCGCGCTGCAGCTGACGGATGCGCGGGCGATCTCCGGCCTGGGCGAGGCCTTCGGCGTGCTGGGCAACGGCGCGCTGTGGCGCATCGAGGAGATCGACGCGCAGGGCTTTCCTAACGTCATCTTCCCCGGCATTCCCTACCCGGTGCTGCTGATGATCGTGCTGGCCGTGGCGGCCGGCATCCTGCTGCGCCGCACGACGCTCGGGCGACACATCCATGCCGTCGGCTCCAACGGCGAGGCGGCGCGGCTGTCGGGCGTGAACGTGACGGGCGTGGCGATGTTCGCCTACGTCGCCTCGGGCGCGCTGGCCGGGCTGACGGGCTGCGTGCTGATGTCGCGCTTGGTCACGGCGCAGCCCAACGAAGGCGTCATGTACGAACTCGACGCCATCGCCGCCGCCGTCATCGGCGGCACCTCGCTGATGGGCGGCATCGGCACCATCTCCGGCACCGTCATCGGCGCCTTCGTCATCGGCATCCTGCGCAACGGGCTGAACATGAACGGCGTCTCCTCCTTCTCGCAGCAAATCATCATCGGGCTGGTCATCCTGGTCACCGTCTGGATCGACCAACTCCGCAACCGGCGCTGAAGACCGGCCAACTCAACCGAGACATCCACATGCCCAATTTCTTGCGCCGCACCCTGCTCAGCCTCTGCGTTGCCGCGCTCACCAGCGGCGCCCAAGCTGGCGAGATCGCCGTCATCGTCAAGACCACCAACTCGACCTTCTGGCAGAACGTCAACAAGGGCGCCGAGGCCGCCATCAAGGAAACCCCGGGCCACACGCTGACCTTCTCCGGCCCCGCCAGCGAATCCGCCATCGCCGACCAGGTCAACATGGTCGAGAACGCCGTCAACCGGCACGTGGCCGGCATCGTGCTCGCACCGTCTGACCCGGATGCGCTGGTACCGGCCATCAAGAAGGCCTGGGAGGCCCGCATCCCGGTCGTGCTGATCGACTCGCAGGTGTCCGAGGCAGGCAAGGCCTACTACCAGTCCTTCCTCACCACCGACAACCGCGCCGCCGGCGAGCTGTGCGCCAAGGAAATGATTGCCAAGGTCGGCAGCACCGGCAAGGTGGCCATCATGTCCTTCGTCGCCGGTGCCGGGTCTGAGGTCGGCCGCGTCGGCGCCTTCAAGAGCTATCTGCAGGCCCACTCCAAGCTGGAGATCGTCGGGCCCTTCTACTCACAGTCGCAAATGGCCACGGCGATGAACCAGACCACCGACGTGCTGGCCGCCCACCGCGACCTCAAGGGCATCTTTGGCGCCAACGAGCCCACAGCCGTCGGCATGGGTCGCGCCCTGGTCCAGAGCGGCCGCGCGGGCAAGCTGGTCGCCATCGGTTTCGACGGCAACCAGGACCTGCAGAAATTCGTGCAGGACGGCGCGCTGGCGGGCATCGCCGTGCAGAGCTCCTTCCAGATGGGCCAGCTCGGTGTCAAGACCATCAACGATGTGCTGCAGAAGAAGCCCGTGCCCAAGTTCCGCGACACGGGTGTGGTCTGGGTCACCAAGGGCAACCTGCAATCGCCCGAGGCCAAGGCCGTCCTGTATTGACTTGTGCCGCAACGGCTTCCCCACTGAACATGAATAGCGCCCCCCACCTCAGCGCCGCCAGTACGGACGCTCGGCTGACCCAGCTGGGCCTGGGTGCGGCCGCACTGGCCGGCCTCTATGACGCCGTGGACGACGCCACGGCGGCGGCGACGCTGCAGGCCGCATGGGACGCGGGCGTGCGCTATTTCGACACCGCGCCTTTCTACGGCTACACACGCAGCGAGCGCCGCGTCGGGGAGTTTCTGGCCGACCGACCGCGCGACAGTTTCGTGCTGTCCACCAAGGTCGGGCGACTGATGGTGCCCGATGCCAACGTCAAGCCCGGCAGCGACGGCTGGGCCGCTCCCCTGCCCTTCCGTCCGGTCTACGACTACAGCTATGGCGGCGTGCGTCGCTCGTTCGAAGACAGCCTGCAGCGTCTGGGCCTGACCCAAATCGACAAGCTGCTGGTGCACGACATCGGCAGCCTGACGCATGGCGACCACCACGAGTTCCATTGGCGCGCGCTGACCGATGGTGGCGGCTTGCGTGCGCTGGAAGAACTGCGCAACGAAGGCGCCGTCCGCGAGATCGGGCTGGGTGTCAACGAATGGGAGATTGCGCAGGTCGCCCTGAACGTCGCGCCGCTCGATTGCGTGCTGCTGGCCGGCCGCTACACGCTGCTGGAACAGGGCAGCCTGGACTTTCTGAACCATTGCGCCGCGACTGGCGTGAACGTCATCGTCGGTGGGCCCTTCAATTCCGGCCTGCTGGCGGGCCAAGCCAAATACAACTACGGCGCCGTGCCGCCCGAGGTCATGCGCCATGCCCAGGCGCTGGAGATGACCTGCGCCGAGTTCGGCGTGCCGCTGCAGGCCGCTGCGCTGCAGTTCCCGCTCGCGCACCCGGCGGTGAGCTGTGTGCTGGCGGGCATGCGCTCCCCCGAGCAGGTGGCCGCCAATGCGGGCTGGATGGCCAGCGCCATTCCGCGCGAACTCTGGCTGGCGCTGCGTGAGCGCGGCCTGATCCACATCGCCGCGCCGCTGCCGGGCGACGCCGCCGAGGAAGACTCATGATCGTCGACGCACACCAGCATTTCTGGCGCCTGCAAGACCGGCAAGGCCAATGGCCGCCGGCATCGCTGGAAGCCATCCACCACGACTTCGGCCCGCCGGACCTGGTCCCGCATCTGCAGGCTGCGGGCGTGGACGCCACCGTGCTCGTGCAGTCCCTGCCCAGCCTGACCGACACGCACTGGATGCTGTCGGTTGCCGAGAGAACGCCCTGGGTGCGCGGCGTCGTCGGCTGGGTGGACTTCAAGGCGGCGGACGCGCCCGAGCAGATCGCCGAGCTGGCCCGCCACCCACGGCTCAAGGGCCTACGGCCCATGCTGCAGGACCTCCCAGACGACGACTGGATCGCGGACCCGGCCTGCGACCCTGCGGCCGAAGCCATGCAGCGCCACGGCCTGGTTTTCGACGCGCTGGTGCTGCCGCGCCAACTGCGCGGACTGAGCCGCTTCGCGCAGCGGCACCCGGGCCTGAGCATCGTCATCGACCATGCCGCCAAGCCCCTCATCGCCCAGGGCGAGATCGAGCCCTGGCACAAAGACATGGCTGCGCTGGCCGCCCTGCCCCAGGTCCACTGCAAGATCTCCGGCCTGCTGACCGAGGCCGGCGAGCGTCGCAACGCCGCCGATCTGCGCCCCTACACCCAGGCACTCTGGGAACTGTTCGGCCCCAGCCGCTTGCTGTGGGGCAGCGATTGGCCCGTGTTGCGCCTGGCCGCCAGCTATGCCGACTGGTGGGAACTCGCCCACCTGCTGGCCCGTCAATTCAAACCCTCACCCCACCCAGACGACCTCCGTGCGCTCTTCGGAGACAACGCCGTTCGCTTCTACCGCCTCGAACCATGCTGACCGTCACCTGCGAATCCCCCGGCACCCTCGTCGCCCAGCAACACCCGCGCCCTGTGCGCGCCGACCGTGAGGTCCTGGTACGTGTGAAGCGGGTGGGCGTCTGCGGCACCGACCTGCACATCTTCACCGGCCACCAGCCCTACCTCAAATACCCGCGCGTCATGGGGCATGAGCTGTCCGGCATCGTCGAAGAGGCCGACGCCGACAGCGGCCTGGCGCAGGGCGACGCGGTGTATGTGATGCCCTATATGTCCTGCGGCCACTGCATCGCCTGCCGCCAGGGCAAGCCCAATTGCTGCGTGCGCATCGAGGTGCTCGGCGTGCACCGCGACGGCGCCTTTGCCGAGTTCATCAGCGTGCCGCAGCGCTTCGTCGCCAAGGCCGAAGGCATCACGCTGGACCAGGCCGCGATGCTGGAGTTCCTCGCCATCGGCGCGCACGCCGTGCGCCGAGGCGAAGTCGCTTCGGGCCAACGCGTGCTGGTGGTCGGCGCCGGCCCGATCGGCCTGGGCGCCATGATCTTCGCGAAGCTGCGCGGCGCGGTCGTCACGGCAATTGACAACCGGAAGGACCGCCTCGCCTTCGCGCTCAACCAGTTGGGCGTGGCCGCCGCCGTGCCCCTGGGCGAAGGCGACGAGGAGGAACTTTCGCGGCTCACCGAGGGTGAGTTCTTCGACGTGGTGTTTGACGCCACAGGCAGTGCCCAGGCCATGGAGCGTGGGTTCCGCTTCATCGCCCACGGCGGGCGCTACGTGCTGGTGTCCATCGTGCAGGGCGCCATCAGTTTTTCTGACCCGGAGTTTCACAAGCGCGAGGCCACGCTGCTCAGCAGCCGCAACGCGACGACGGAGGATTTCGAGACGGTCATGAAAGCCATCCGCGAGGGCCTCGTGCCCGATGCCGCGCTGGCCACGCACCGCATGGCGCTGGCCGACGTACCGGCCAGCTTCTCGCGCCTGCTGGACCCGAGTGAAGGTGTCATCAAAGCCCTCATCGAGTGTTGAACGTGAAGCCCCTCGTCCAAGGCATACCTTGGCCGGCCCCCCGAGGGGGCGGCGATGCTAGCGGCATCGAGCCGCAAGCACATCGCCTGACGGGCCGGCTTGGGAGCGGCCCGGCGCACGGCCCGAAGAACATGGCCCGTAGCGCCATTTGCCGCTGATATGGACATCGCCCCACCGCAACGCCTGTGCGCATCTGCCGAGCTGGAAGATCGCGGCAAGGCGGTCAGCTTCGACGTCATTCAATGGCGCGAGCCCGTGCGTGCGTTTGCGCTGCGCTTCGACGGCCGCGCCGTGGCCTACCTCAACCGTTGCGCGCATGTACCGGCCGAGATGGACTGGAAGGAAGGCGAGTTCCTCGAC
>NZ_JBDSQX010000044.1:0-33718 GCF_039929605.1 Roseateles sp. | reverse complement strand
GTCGGCGTGATCATTGCGCTGGTGGCCGTGCTGGGCATGACGGTCTTCCTGTTTCGGCTGTTCCGCGGCCTGCAGGCGCAGATCGGCGGGCTGGCGCCGATGGCCGCACGCTACGGCGGCTTCAGCTCGCGCGCTTCGCTGTGGACGGCGTTGCTCGCCTCCGGCGGCCTGGCGGGCCTGGCCGGCGCGCTCGAAACCACCGGGCCTCTCGGCCAGTTGACGCCGTACGTGCCGGTGGGCTACGGCTTCGCGGCCATCATCGTGGCCTTCGTCGGCCGCCTGCACCCTGTGGGCATCGTGTTCTCGTCGGTGCTGATGAGCATGTTCTACATCGGCGGCGAACTGGCACAGAGCCGCATGGGCCTGCCCAAGGCGCTGACAAGTGTGTTCCAGGGCGTATTGCTATTCACGCTGCTGGCCTGCGACAACGGCCTGCAGTACCGCATGCGCTGGGTAGCGGCGGCCAAGGCGAGGGCAGCCACATGAATGAGATTGCGCTGCTGATCGCGGCCACGCTGAGCGCCGGCACCGTGCTGGCGATTGCCGGCCTCGGCCTGCTGATCAACGAGCGGGCGGGCATCGTCAACCTCGGCGCCGAGGGGCTGATGCTGGTCGCGGCCATTGCCGGCTACGCCACCGCCGTGCACAGCGGCTCGGACGTGCTCGGCTTCATTGCCGGCATGGCTGCAGGCGCCGTGCTGGCGTTGTTCTTCGGGCTGCTGGTGATCTGGCTCAACACCAACCAGTACGCCACCGGCCTGGCGCTGAGCCTCTTCGGCGCCGGCTTCTCGGCCTTCGTGGGCATCGGATACACGCAGCAGCGGCTCTCGCCGCGCGAGCATTGGGCGGTGCCGGGCCTTGCCGATCTGCCGGTGCTCGGCAAGGCGCTGTTCGAGCATCACCCGGTGGTCTACCTGGCCATGGCGCTGGCGGTGGCGCTGCACTTCTTCCTGTACCGCACACGCGCCGGCCTGGTGCTGCGCGCGGTGGGCGAGTCGCCCGAGTCGGCCCATGCGCTGGGCTACCCGGTGCGGCGCATCCGCCTCGCCGCCGTGGCCGCAGGTGGCGCGCTGTGCGGCCTGGCCGGCGCCTACCTGTCCATCGTCTACACGCCGCTGTGGGTGGAGGGCATGGTGGCCGGCAAGGGCTGGATCGCGCTGGCGCTGACCACCTTCGCCACCTGGCGGCCGGCCCGCATCCTGCTGGGCGCCTACCTGTTCGGCGGCGTCACCATGCTGCAGTTCCACCTGCAGAGCGAAGGCGTCGACATCTCCAGCCACTGGCTGAGCATGCTGCCTTATCTGTCCACCATCGCCGTGCTGGTGCTGATCTCGCGCAACCCGGCATGGATCAAGGCCAACATGCCCGCGTCGCTGGGCAAGCCCTTCAAGCCCGGCCACTGACCTATCTACCTAACCGACCAACCCCCAGGAGAACCCATGACATCCATTGCCACCCGCCGCACCTTTGCGCTCGCTGCGCTGGCTGCGGCCGCCGCACTCGCCGCCTGCTCGAAGAAGGAAGAGGCGCCCGCTGCCGCACCAACCACGCCCGCTGCGTCGGCCGCCGCCAAGCCCGAGCCGCTGAAGATCGCGTTCGCCTACGTCGGCCCCGTCGGTGACGGCGGCTGGACGTTTGCGCACGACAACGCCCGCAAGGCGCTGGAGAAGGAGTTTGGCGACAAGATCGCCACCAGCTTCGTCGAGAAGGTGCCCGAGGCGGCCGACGCGGAGCGCGTCTTCAACGACCTGGTGGGCCAGGGCAACAAGCTGGTCTTCGGCACCACCTTCGGCTACATGGAGCCCATGCTCAAGGTGGCGGCGGAGCACAAGGACGTCAAGTTCGAGCACGCCACCGGCTACAAGACGGCCGACAACCTGCGCACCTACGACAGCCGCACCTACGAGGGCGCCTACCTGGCCGGCGTCATCGCGGGCTCCATGACCAAGACCAACACCCTCGGCGTGGTCGGCTCCATTCCCATCCCCGAGGTCATCCGCAACATCAACAGCTTCACGCTGGGCGCGCAGAGCGTGAACCCCAAGATCAAGACCAAGGTGGTCTGGGTCAACGAGTGGTTCGACCCGCCGAAGGAAACCGAAGCGGCGGTCGCGCTGATCAACGGCGGCGCCGACGTGCTGATGCAGAACACCGACTCCGCCGCTGTGCTGAAAACGGCCGAAGAGAAAGGCAAGCGCGCCTTCGGCTGGGACTCGGACATGAAGGCCTACGGCCCCAAGGCCCATCTGGGCTCGGCCGTTATCAACTGGGCGCCTTACTACATCAAGGCCACGAAGGACGCGCTGGACGGCACGTGGGCCACCGGCAAGGCCTGGTGGGGCGTCAAGGAAGGCGCCATCGACTTGGTCTCCATCGCCGACGACGTGCCGGCTGAAGCCAAGGCCAAGGTCGAGCAGATCAAGGCCGGGCTGAAGGACGGCAGCTTCTCGATCTGGAAGGGGCCGCTCGTCGACAACACCGGCAAGGAAGTGCTGGCCAAGGACACCGTTGCCGACGACGGCTTCCTGGGTGGCATCAAGTTCTTCGTCAAGGGTGTCGAAGGAAAAGTCCCCGGAGCAGGGAAGTAAGCCCCTCGCCCGTCACGCTCCCGCTGAACGCGGGCGTGCCGGCCGGTCCCCCGAGGGGACGGCGATGCTTGCGGCATTGAGCCGCAAGCACATCGCCAGACGGGCCGGCTTGGGGCGGCCCGGCGCTCGGCCCGAAAATGCACCATGGCCATGACCACTGAAATTCCATTCGACCGCATCCCGCGCTCGGCCCTCGCCGGCCTGCTGGCCCGCATGCCAAAGGCCGAGCTGCACATCCACATCGAGGGCTCGCTGGAGCCCGAGCTGATCTTTGCGCTGGCCCACCGCAACGGCGTCGCCCTGCCTTATGCCAGCGTCGAGGCGTTGCGTGCAGCCTATGCCTTCACCGACCTGCAGACGTTTCTCGACATCTACTACGCCGGGGCCAGCGTGCTGCTGCATGAGCAGGACTTCTACGACATGGCCTGGGCCTACTTCGAGAAGGCGGCGGCCGATCACATCGTCCATGCCGAGCTGTTCTTCGACCCGCAGACGCACACGGCGCGCGGCGTGGCCATCGGCACCGTCATCGAGGGCCTGTCGCGCGCCTGCACCGACGCACATGACAAGCTGGGCGTCAGCGGCGCGCTGATCCTGTGCTTCCTGCGCCACCTCAGCGAGGCCGATGCCTTCGCCACGCTGGAAGAGGCGCTGCCCTACCGCGCCCATTTCATCGGCGTCGGGCTGGACAGCTCGGAGCTGGGCCACCCGCCCGCCAAGTTCCAGCGCGTCTTCGCTCGCTGCGCCGAGCTGGGGCTGAAGCGCGTGGCCCACGCCGGCGAGGAAGGGCCGCCCGAATACATCGAGGAGGCGCTCGATCTTTTGAAGGCGGAGCGCATCGACCACGGCGTGCGCGCCATCGAGAGCCCGGCGCTGATGCAGCGCCTGGCCGCTGAGCGCATCCCGCTGACGGTCTGCCCGCTGTCCAACCTCAAGCTCTGCGTTGTGCGCGACCTGGCCGAGCATCCGCTGCCGCAGCTGCTGGCGGCCGGGCTGGCTGTGACCATCAACTCCGACGACCCGGCCTACTTCGGCGGCTACCTGAACGAGAACCTGCTCGCGCTCTTCGCGGCCCAGCCGCAGTGGGGCGCGCGCGAGGCCTACCAGCTTGCGCGCAACAGCCTGGAGGCGAGCTTTGTGACGCCGCTGACGCAGGCCGCCTGGATCGCGGCGCTGGACGCCGAGTTCCAGCGGGCGGCGGCATCAGGCTGACGCTGTAGGACGATTGCTCGCCACGGGGGCGGCCTCGTCCGATGGCGCCGGCCGGCCAGACTTTCAAACTTGCAGCATGCGTTTCGAGGACTACTACGAAGTCATGCAGCTGGACGCCGCTGCCGATGCGCCTGCGCTCAAGCAGGCCTATCGGCGGCTGGTGCGCCGCTATCACCCGGACCTGAACGGCACGCCGCAGGCCCATGACGCGATGACCCGGGTCAACGAAGCCTACGAGGTGCTGGCTGACCCGAAACGCCGGGCGGCCTATGACAGCGTGCGCCGCCGCGAACTGGCACGGCGCGGGGCTACCCAAGCCAGTGCAGACATGGCCAGTGAGTGGAAGCAGGGCTTCGACTTCGACGGCGAGCCGACACCCGGGCGCACGGGCGAGGCCTTCAGCGACTTCTTCACCAGCATGTTCGGCCGCGCGGCCAAGCCAGAGCCCGCCGATGCCAAGCCCGAGCGAGGGTCCGACGAGCACGTCAAGCTCTTGATCGACGCCGCCGATTCAGTCGACGGCGCGGTGCGCGCGGTGACGGTGCGCACCTTGGCGCCCGACGAAAAGGGCCACCGGGCCGTCGCGCTGCGGCAGATCCAGGTGCAGATCCCCAAGGGCATACGCGCCGGCCAGCACCTGCGTCTGCCCGGGCAAGGCTCGGCAGGCCGAGGCGGCGCTGCCACCGGCGATCTCTATGTCGAGGTGCAGTTCAAGCAGGTCGATGCCGGCCAGGCAACAAGCCGCGATGTGCATGAGCGCCTGCCGCTGGCGCCTTGGGAAGCGGCCCTGGGCGCCGAGGTGGTCACCACCACGCCTGCCGGCCAGGTGAGTGTGTCGGTGCCGCCGGACACACCGCACGGCAAGCGCTTGCGCCTGCGTGGCCAAGGGCTCAGCGGCGAACCCGCCGGAGACCTGGTGCTGGAAGTGGCGGTGGTGTTGCCGCCATCGACGCTCCCCGGCGCCCGTACGGCCTACCAGGTGATGGCCGAGATGGTGGGCAAGAACTTCGAGCCGCGCACCAGCAGGCGCGGCCACTGAGGGATCGAGAGGATCGCGAGGATCGACAAATGGACGACGAACCCGTTCTCCTGGGGCTTGTGATCGATGAGCACACCCTGAGCCTGGAGGAATTGGCCTGCGCCTGCGGCGTGAATACGGACTGGCTGCATCAGCGACTGAATGCAGGGCTGTTCAGCTGCTGCACCGGCGAAGGTGCCGACCCAAGGTTTTCCAGCCCCGAACTGCATCGGGTTCGTCGCATCCTCGCGATAGAGCGAGACTTCGACGCCAACCCGGAACTGGCAGCCTTCGTGGTGGACCTCATCGAAGAGCTACAAAAACTCAGGCCCCAGCCTTAGGACTCAGCTGACCCGCCGCACCATCTGCCTGTCCCAGAAACCGCCGCAATGCGGGCAGGAAGACCTCTTCGCCCTCGACATGGGCCACATGGCCGGCGAACGGGATACCGAGGAAATGCGCCTTCTTGACCGCACCGCGCAACTCGACGGCGTCATTCAAAGCGGTGAGCGGGTCGTCATCGCCGCGCACCACCAGCACGGGCGCCTGGATGTCCGCCACGCGGTCGTCGGGGTGACCAGACGGCGACTCGTCCAGCCAGCCCTGCACCAAGGCGGTCGTCAGGCGCTCGAAGTCGGGCTCGGGGTTGAGCCGCTGGTAGGCCTCATAGGTCTCGGGAAACTTCTTCCGCCAGCTGTCTGCGGTGACCTTCTGAAGGATTTCCTTGGACGACGCCAAGTTCTTGTGATGCCACGTCGAGCCGATCACGACGATGCGGTCCACCTGCACCCGGCTTGAAGCTCCCAACCGCAGTGCCACGATGCCGCCGTCGCTGAACCCCAGCAGCGTGCAGCGCCCGATGCCCAAGCTGTGCAGCACTTGCTCCACATCCTCTTGAACGCGCTGATAGCTCCATGGCGCCGTGCCCATCGTCGAAGCCCCCTGCCCGCGGCCGTCGATGCCGATGACCCGCCAGCCGTTGAGCGCCGGCAGCAAGCCGTTGAAGTCTTCGATGTTGCCGAACCCGCCGTGCAGCAGAACCAGCACGGGTGCGTCAGTCGGGCCGAGGCTCTCTGCGTAGATACGCGCACCGGCAACGTCGACGGAGCGGCCGCGTCGGTGGTCGAAAACAGTCATGCTCAGCCTGCCGGGCGCCCCAGGTGCCCGCGAACTTCGTCTGCCTCGTCGCCCACGGCCGCCACCGCAATGCGCAGCTGTTCCTCGGTCACGCCCAGCGAGTCGCACCAGTTGCGCACCTCGTGGTCTTCGGTGATCGTGATGCGGTTGCCGGGCATCGTCAGTTCATCAGGCATGGAATTCCTCCGGGTAAATGGCAGTTGGGCAGTCGGGTTCGACACTGCCGGCAGGTTGCCGTCGTTGCGCCGCAGGCGATGTAGGACGGCGTGCCACTTACAGGGTGTCACCGCCTCCTAGGGGGCTTCTTTGCAGCCTTGATGCGCAGCTCGGCCCACACCGGCGCGTGGTCGCTGGGCTTGTCCTTGCCGCGCTCCTCGCGGTCGACGCCCGCAGCCAGCACCTCGAGCGCCGTGCTGACGAGGATGTGGTCGATGCGCAGCCCGGCATCGCGCTCCCAGCGTCGGCGGCGGTAGTCCCAGAAGGTGAAGGGCGACTTGTCGGGATGAGTGGCCTGGATGGCGTCCGTCCAGCCCTGCGCCAGCACGTCGGCAAAGGCCTGCCGTGCCCCGGGCTGCAGCAGCGCGTCGTCGCGCCAGGTGTCGGGCTTGTAGATGTCGGCATCCGTCGGCACGACGTTCCAATCGCCCATCAGCACCACCGGCTGGCCGGTGGCCCACAGCGCGGCGGCGCGCTGGCGCAGGCGCTCGAACCAACGCAGCTTGTAGTCGAACTTCGGCCCGGGCTGGGGGTTGCCGTTGGGCAGGTAGAGGCCGGCGAAGAGCACGCCGCCGATGGCGGCTTCCACATAGCGCGCCTCCTTGTCCTGGGCATCGCCCGGCAGCGCGGTCGCCACGGGCAGCAGCTCACGGCCACGCGCCAGCAGGGCGACGCCGTTCCAGGTTTTCTGCCCCACCACCAGCGCCTCGTAGCCGGCCTCGCGCAACGCGTCGGCGGGGAAGGCGTCGGTGGCTGCCTTCAGCTCCTGAAGCGCAACGACATCAGGCCGCGTGCGGTCCAGCCAGTCGACGAGCAGGTCGACGCGGCGGACGACGTTGTTGATGTTCCAGGTGGCGACCTTCATCGCCGCAGCCTAGGCGGCTGGCGGCCCGCCGCTTGTCAGCCGGCAGGAGGCAGCGGCGTCAGGCGGGCTCGCCCGACAGCACGCGCTTCAGCGGCGCGCCGCTGACGGTCTCGTGGCCCAGCAGCATCTCGGCCAGCGTGCTCAGGCGGTCGCGCTTGTCTTCCAGCACGCGGCGGCATTCGGCTTGCGCGCTTTCCAGCAGCGCGCGGGCTTCGTCGAGCAATGATTTCTGCACGTCGGGGCCAATCAGCTCGCGCGGTACGCCGGCCATGCTGAGCAGGCCGAAGGTCTTGCCGAAGCCCATGGACCCGACCATCGAGGTGGCGAGTTCGGAAGCGCGCTTGAGGTCGTCCGTGGCGCCGGAGGAGGCATTGCCGAAGGCGATGAGCTCGGCCTCGCGGCCGGCCAACATCATGGCCAGGCGGGAGCGCAGCTCGCGCTCGCCATACAGCGGCTCCTCGTGATTGCGCGCCACGTAGGTCACACCCAGCGCCGGCCCGCGCGGCTCGATGCTGACGCGCTCGACGCTGCCCGCCTCCAGCACATGGGCCACCAGCGCATGGCCGGACTCATGGAAGGCGATGCGGCGCAGCGTCTCGGGGGTGATGAGGTCCTTGGTGTTGGTCACCTCGCCGCCGAGCTGATGGGTCTCCAGCGACTGGTAGACGCGCTCCTGGCTGACGATCGTTTCGCCCGCCTCGGCCGCGTAAGCCGCAGCGCGGTTCACGCAGTTGGCGATGTCGGCGGGCGACATGCCCGAGGCGGTGCGGGCAATCGACGGCAGGTCCATGCCGGCGGCCGCCTTCACCTGGCCGAGGTAAAGGCCGAACAGCTTTTCGCGCTCGGGCGGGGTGGGCAGCGAAGTGCGCACGATGAGGTCGAAACGACCCGGGCGGCGCATCGCCACGTCGACGTTGTCGACATGGTTGGTGGCGCCGATGACGACGACATTCTCCAGCGAGGAGAAGCCGTCCATCTCCACGAGCAGGCGGTTGATGATGCGGTTCTGCTCCTGCTCGCCGCCGCCGGGCGCGTCCTTGCCACTGCTGCGGCGGCCGATGCCGTCGATCTCGTCGATGAAGATGATGCAGGGCGCGGCCTCGCGAGCGCGCTTGAAGAGCTCCTTCACCTTGCCGATGCCGGCACCGTAGAACATGGAGCTGAAGTAGGAGCCGTCCACGCTGATGAAGCTCGCGCCGCATTCGCCGGCCAGGGCCTTGGCGAGCAGCGTTTTGCCGGTGCCGGGCGGGCCGTCCAGCAGCACGCCGCGCGGCGCCTTGGCGCCCACGGCTGCGTATTGCTTGGGGTCTTTCATGAAGGCGGCCACGCGCTTCAGGGCCTTCTTGGATTCCTCGGCGCCGATGACGTCGTCGAAGCGGGTCTTGGGCTTGTCGGCCAACTTCGTGCGCTGGCCGATGGGGCCGCGCAGCTGCACGTAGAGCAACATGCCGACGACGAGGAAGATCGCCAGCAGCGGTGCCATCAGGCTGAGGACCTTGTCCAGCGACTGGCTCCAGCGCTGGCCGGTGGTGCGGGCGTCAACGTCGATGTCGGTCAGCACGAAGCCCTGGGCCACGCTCAGCTCGCCCAGGCGCGATGCGATCTCGCTCTTGCAGGTGAGGCCGCAGTCGATGAGGTGGGTCGAGAAATGGCGGCCACCGCGGTCGGTATAGAGCACCAGGCGGCCCTCGATGCCGACGGCCGCGACTTCGCGCGCCTGGATGGCACGTTCGAACTCGGACGCTTCACGCGGATTGGCGAGCCATTGCTCGGGCGCGCGCTCAAACACCTGGGCGGTGGCGCTCCTGCGCGCCTGCACCTCGGTGGCGGTGCGCGTTTGCAGCAGGTCCAGCGCGAGCAGCACCAGCAGCAGCACGACGGCAGCGCCGGCAATGATGAGTTTTTGGCGCAGATCGGGCCGGGGGGTCTTGCTGGCGCTGTCCATGTGTTTCGGCGGGCTGGGTGCTGTGGGCAGGTCGGCACACAGCCCGACCCTCGGTCGCGCACAGGGATCACCCGAACGCGACACGATGATTCACGGGCAGGCAAGCGGCGCCAAGTGCGGAACAGGCACTTCGGCCCAGGTCGGGCCGGCGCTTACAAGAAGCGCGGCGGATGTGAGAAAAATTGCCGGTGGCGAGCTCAGCCGCGCCCGACCCTCCCCGGTCAACCGGGTCGTTACTGCCCCGGCCGGGAGGCGGCGTCCGCCACGGCGACGACGCTGCCGGGTTGCGGCAGGGCCAGCCGGTTGTCCACACCGCGCACGCCAGCCGGCGCTCCGGCCAGCACGGTGGCGCGGGCCTTGGCGGCGGCGTCGGGGGCGGGGCCGTCCAGGCGCACGACGCCGTTGTCCGTCTGCACCTCGATGCGCGAGGCGCTCAGCGCGGGGTCAACTGCCAGCGCGGCCTTGACCTTGGTAGTGATGCCGGCGTCCGCCACAGCGGTGCCGACGCCGTTGACCGCGTCACGAGATGCGTCTGCGGCGGCGTTCTGTGAATCGATGACGGCTTGTTCCGCCTGGGTGCGCACGTCCTTCACGTTGGTGACGGCCGCGTCGAGTTGAGTGCCGACCGAGCGCGGGTCCTGCATCGCCACGACCGCGACCAGCGCGATGGCCGCGCCGGCGCCGAGCGCCAGCAACCAGGGCAACACACGGCTCCTCGGCCTGGGCGCGGCGGCCACCACCACCTTTTGCGTCCTGGGTGCCGTGTCGGCCACGCGAACGGTGCCATCCGGGTTCAGCAGGGAACGGGGTTCGCGCTTCTTGGCCCAAAAGAATGTCATGGCGGTCTCCAGTTGGCCTGGGCAATGGCACCAAGCCTTGAGACAACTCTCGCTTCAACAGCCCCGGCGCGGCATCGGCTGGGGGCCCGGCGGTCTGTCGGACAGAGCCTCAGGCGCTTTCCAGGGCCAGCCCGGCGCGCGTCCAGGCGTCGATGCCGCCGCGCAGCACGCGCGCCCGGTGGCCTCGCGCCGTCAGCCACTGCGCGGCCCGCGCGGCCGAGACGTCGTTGGGGCAGGCGCAGTAGGTGATGAACTCGGCTTGCACCGGCCAGCCGGCCAGCGCGGCGTCGCCCAGCGCGCCGAGGTCGAGATGGCGCGCACCGGGGATGCGGCTGGCCGCCAGCGCGCCACCGCGCACGTCGACGAAGACGATGTCGCCGCCCTGCTGTTGCAGGGCCAACGCGTCGTCGGGAGTCAGCCGCTCGAGAAGATTCAGCTCGCGCCGCACCCGGGCGCGCCGCCACAGGCGCCAGGCGAGGTAGGCAGCAACGGCCGCCACACCAAGGGCGATGGCCGCGCCGCCGAGCCGGCTCAGCTCACGCAGCAGCCCGTCGATCTGCGCATGGAAGACCCGCCCCGCCGCCAGGCCTGCACCGGCCCAGATCGCCGAGCCGAGCAGGTTCCACGTGAGGAAGCGCGCCGCCGTCATGCCCAAAGCCCCGGCCAACGGCGGCGCCAGCACGGACAGCCCGGGCACGAACTTGGCAATCAGCAGCGTCAGCGCGCCACGGCGGGCAAAGCTGACCTCGTTCTGGCGCACGCAGCTGTCCGGCGAGATGGAGATGCGGCACAGCGCCGCCAGCACGCGCCGCCCCAGGCGCCGACCGGCCCAGAACCACAGCACATTGGCCACCATCGCGGCGCCCGTGATGGCGGTGAAGGCGCGCAGCGCAAAGCCGTCACGCGACGCCGACTCCGCGCCCAGCAGAAACAGCAGCGGCGTGGACGGCAGCGGCGCGCCGAGCTGATGCAGCAGCACGGCAACGGCGACGGCGAGCAGGCCGTGGCGGGAGAGGAGTTCGGTGAGCAGGTCCATGGCGGTTTGCGCGCCAGGATAGTCGGCCGCGCTTGCCCGCGCCGCAGTCGGCCCATCGTGATGTAGCCGATTACATTACGAACCCATGCCCACCGACCTCTGGAGCCAGTTCGACGCCGCGCCGCTCGCGCTGACGCTGCGCGTGGCCGTCGTTGCGACAACGCTGGCCCTGCTGCTGGGCGTGGCGCTCGGCTGGGTGTTTGCGCGCACGAAGCTGCCCGGGCGCGGCCTGCTGGAGGCCATCTGCATGCTGCCGCTGGTGCTGCCGCCCACGGTGCTGGGCTACGGCATCCTGGTACTGATGGGCCGGCACGGCGCCGTGGGCGGTTGGCTGCGCGAGCGCTTCGACTACACGGTCATCTTCAACTGGCATGGCGCCGTCATCGCCTCCACGCTGGTGGCGCTGCCGCTGGTGCTCAAAGGCGCCAGCAGCGCCTTCGCCCAGGTGGACCGCAACTTGGAGGCCGCCGCGCGCACGCTGCGCCAGTCGCGCTGGAGCACGTTTGCGCGCGTGACGCTGCCGCTGGCCTGGCCCGGCATCCTGGCCGGCACGCTGCTGGCGTTTGCCCGGGCGATGGGCGAGTTCGGCGCCTCCCTGATGGTGGCCGGCTCCATCCCCGGCCAGACGCAGACGGCGTCGATGGCTATCTACGACGCGGTGCAGGCCGGCCGCGACGACCTGGCGCTGATGCTCGCCCTCGTCGTGTCGGCCGTGTCGGTCGCCATCCTCGTGCTGTCCAACCGTTTCCTGCAACGGCCCACGCCATGAAATGCCTGCTGCTCCTGCTCGCCGCCCTGCCCTTGTTCGCTGTGGCTGAAACGTTGACCGTCTCGGCCGCCACCAGCCTGACCGACGCCTTCAAGGAGATCGGCCCGCACTTCGAGGCGAGCAAGCCTGGCGCCACGGTGCGCTTCAATTTCGCTGCCTCGGGCGTGCTGCTGCAGCAGATCGCGCAGGGCGCGCCGGTCGACGTGTTCGCCAGCGCCGACCAGGAGACGATGAACCGCGCCGCCGAGCAGAAGCTCATCGCCGTCGAGACGCGCCGCGACTTCGCCGGCAATTCGCTGGTGTTGATCGCGCCGCCGGACAGCCCCGTCAAGCGCGTGCGCGACCTGGCGCTGCCGGCGGTCAAGCGCATCGCCGTTGGCAAGGTGGCGTCCGTGCCCGTGGGCCGCTACACCCAGCAGGCGCTGGAAAGTGCCCAGCTCTGGACCGGCCTGCAGCCCAAGCTCGTCTTTGCCGACAACGTGCGCCAGGTGCTCGACTACGTGTCGCGCGGTGAGGTCGAGGCCGGCTTCGTCTACCGCACCGACACGGGGTTAGCCAAGGGCAAGATCGTCGTCGCGATGGCGGTGGGCGGCCACGCGCCGGTCACCTACCCGGCCGCCGTGGTGGCGGACACCAAGCGCGCCGCGCTGGCGCGAGACTTCGTCGCCTTCCTTGGAGGCGCCGAGGCCCAGGCCATCCTCAGCAAATACGGCTTCGGCAAACCGTGATTGACCTTGCGCTCAAACTCTCCGTCAGCGACACCCGCCGCCGCTTCGACCTCGACATCGCCTTCGCGACCGACGCGCCCTTCGTGGCGCTGTACGGCCCCTCGGGCGCCGGCAAGTCGCTGACGCTGCAGGCCATGGCCGGGTTGCTGCCGGTGCGCGCCGGCCACGTCAGGCTCAACGGCCGCGCGCTGCTGGACACCGCCGCCGGCATCAACCTGCCGCCCGAGGCACGCGGCGTGGGCTATCTGTTCCAGCAGTACGCCCTCTTCCCCCACCTCAGCGTGCGCGACAACGTCGCCTTCGGGCTGACGAGCTGGCGCCAGCGGCTCAAGACCGACGACGCCGCGCGCGTGGATGAACTGATCGAGTCCTTCGGCCTCACGGCCATGGCGCGCAGCAAGCCCGCCACACTCTCCGGCGGCCAGCAGCAACGCGTCGCCCTCGCCCGCGCGCTGGCCAGCAAGCCGCAGGTGCTGCTGCTGGACGAACCCTTCGCCGCACTGCACACCACGCTGCGGCGCGAGTTGCGCGCGGAGCTGAAGCGGGTGCGCACGCAGTGGGGCATTCCGGCCGTCATGGTCAGCCACGATGCGGACGACGTGGTCGCGCTGGCCGACGAGGTCTTTCTGGTCGATGGCGGGCGGATCACCGACTGCTTGCGCGCCCGCGACCATGACCTGCGGGAGCACCTGGCATGACGGTCAACGACCACCCGCTGCTGCAGGGCGACCTGCGCTTGGCCGGCCGGCTGGACGGCCGCTTCTTCGACCTGCTCGCGGCGCTCGCGCTGACCGGCTCGCTGCAGAAGGCCGCCCGCGCTGCCGGCTACAGCTACAAGGGCGCATGGCTGGTGCTCGATGCCGCTAACGCGCTGGTGCATGCACCGCTGGTCGACAAAGCCACCGGCGGCGCGGGCGGCGGCGGCACGCGGCTGACGGCCGAAGGCGAAGCGCTGCTCGTCGCCTGGCGCGAACTGCAGGCCCGCCACGCCGCCTTCCTGCACGAACAGGCCGCCTGGCTGGCCACGCAACCGGCGCTCGACACACTGCTGAAAAGGATGACCATGAAAACCACCGCCCGCAACCAGTTCCTCGGCCGCATTGCCAGCGTGACCGCCGGCCCGTCGACGACGACGGTGCGTGTCGCGCTGGCCGGCGGGCAGCAGGTCACGGCCTCGCTGACGACCGAGGCCGCGCAGGAGCTCAAGGTCAAGAAGGGCCAGGAGGCGCTGGCGCTCGTCAAGTCCAGCGAGGTCGTGCTGGTGACGGACTTCGGCGGCTACCAGCTGTCGGCACGTAACCAGCTCGCCGGCACCGTGTCACGCATGGAGCGCGGCGCGGTGTCGTCGCTGATCGGGCTGACGCTGCCGGGCGGGGCGGTCGTGACGGCCAGCGTCACCAACGATGCGGTCGACGGCCTGGCCTTGGCCGTGGGCCAGCCGGCCACGGCGGTGTTCAAGGCCTACGCGGTGATGCTGGCGGTGCGCGCTTGAGTGGGCGCTGCGGGCGAGCTCGATCAAATTTTCAGGGCTGGGGTTTAGATCAGCGGCCTGACCCTGAACTCACGGGTTCGATCGAACTGCTGACCCGAGGATAGGTGTTGATGCGCTTGCCGGACTGCCGTGCCGAACTGGCCAACGAACGCCGCTTTGCGCGCGAATTGTTTGCATTGACCGCCCCCGCCGAACCCTCGACGGCCTCGCCACCCAGCCGAGAGCACCTGGAGCGGTTCGCCCGGCACGGCGCCGATGAATCCGGCCATCGCATCGACGAGCAGACCGTTGATGACCTCGAATTGCTTGCCGCGACGACCGCGGTGTTCGCACCGTGTTCCAAGGCTGGGCACTACGCGGCGTACGCGACCCTCGTCAACGGAACGGCGGATACGCAGCGAGACCAGGTCACATGGAAGATCGAGGTCCGGCGCAACGCAGAAACGCTGGAGCCGCTGCTCGAACCGCTGCGCCACTCGGCGGATGACCCGTTGCCCTTTCTCTTTCTCGGCGCTCGGTATCCAACGCCGGCCTGGGCCAACCACCTGCACGTCGTGCCGGTGTTGCTGCTCATCGGCATGGCGCTGGTGGCGTCGGGTGTGGCGGCGCCGGCGGGCTGGTTGTGCTTGGCCATTGCGCTCGCAGGCATGGCGTATTCACAGATCCGGCTGCACGCCTTCCTGGTCTCGTGGAAGGCCGTCAGGGCGGGGATCTGCACGGTGCTCACCACTGCGGAATCGTTGATCGCGTCGAACGCGGTCAGCCACTCGCTGCCGCTCGCAAACATCGAGGCCATCCGCAAGGCTCTGTCGCGCAGCAAATCGCAATGGGAATGGCTGAATGAATATCTCAATCTCTTCATGCTGCGCGAGTACCGCTGCATGCTGGCCGACATCAGGCGCGTGGAGCGCGACATCGAGGTGGTCCGCCGCGCCTTCCTGTATTGCGGCGGCATCGACTTCCTGCATGCGCTCGGCACGGCGCCCCAACGGCTCGGCATTCCGTGGGCCGACGCGCAGCACGACGGCACTGCACAGGCCGACACTTTGGGTTTCGAAGGGCTGGTGCACCCTGGGATTGCGCGGCCGATCGCGTTTTCCGGTCTGCGTACCAACGTTGGTGGCACGTTCATTTCTGGCCAGAACGCCGCCGGCAAAAGCACGCTGTTGCGTGCCTTCGGGGTGAACGCGCTGTTTCTGCGGGCGTTTGCCGGAGCCTTTTGCATCCGCTGCACGGGCGAGGTGACCGGCGTCATCAGCTCGATAACCGCCACGGATTCCATGGCCGACCGTGAAAGCCTCTACGCCGCCGAGCTCCGTCGGTGCCGCGAGTTGCTGTCCGCCGTGGCGTCGACGGACAAGGTGCTGGTGCTGGTGGACGAGCCGTTCAGAGGCACGAACAACCTCGAAGCGCTCTCTGCCTCCGCCAGCGTGCTGGAGTTCCTGGCCACGCGCGCGCGCACTGTCGTCGTGACGCACAACGTGATCCTTTGCACCCTGCTACCGCAGTTCCTCACCCTGCAGCTCAAGCGGGGCAACAACCGCATCTCGGTGGAGCCAGGCGTGCTCGCCGACCCGAACGGACTGCTGCTGTTCGATCAGGTCGTCCAGGACGCTCACCTGTCCAGCCGTGCGCGCTACTGGTTCGAGCGCATCAGCGGGGACCATCTTCGCGGCCCGCATTGAAGTGTGGGCCACCCACGGTTCACAGACCCAGTTCGCCCAGGCTCGGATGCTCGTCCGGCCGGCGGCCCAGCGGCCAGAAGAACAACCGCGCGGACTCGGCGATGGGCAGGTCGTTGATGCTGGCAAAGCGCCGCCGCATCAGGCCCTCCTCGGTGAACTCCCAGTTCTCGTTGCCGTAGCTGCGGAACCAGTGGCCGGAGTCATCGTGCCATTCGTAGGCAAAGCGCACCGCGATGCGGTTGCCCATGAAGGCCCATAACTCCTTGATCAGCCGGTAGTCCAGCTCGCGCGCCCATTTGCGGGTGAGCAGGCCATGCACCTGATCGCGGCCGACGGGGAACTCGGCGCGGTTGCGCCAGACGGTGTCGTCGGTGTAGACCCCAACGACGCGGTCCGGGTCGCGGCTGTTCCAGGCGTCTTCGGCGAGGCGCACTTTCTGGACGGCCGATTCGGCCGTGAACGGGGGCAGTGGCGGCTTCATGGTTTCAATAAGTCTTGTAGGGCAGGAACTTGCCGCTCATGACGATGCTGACGCGGTCGCCGGCTGCGTTCGGCTCGCGCTGCAAGTCCATCTTGAAGTCGATGGCGCTCATGATGCCGTCGCCGAACTCCTCGTGGATCAGCTCCTTGAAGGTGCTGCCGTAGACGCTGATCAGCTCGTAGAAGCGGTAGATCAGCGGGTCGGTCGGCACACTGGTCGGCAGGCTGCCCTTGTAGGGCACGACCTTGAGCCACTGGGCCTCGGTCTCGGTCAGGTCAAAGTGCACGGCCAGCTTGGCGGCCTGCTCGTCGTTGAAGGTCATCTGGCCGAGGCAACCGGCGGTGACCCATTCCTTGCTGAGGCCGATGTCGACGGCGACGTCGGCCCACTTGATGCCTTTGGCCACCTTGGTGGCGATGATTTTTTCGGTGACGTCGAGGCGGCTCATGCGGTGCTCCTGTGGATGGCGGGGTTGGTGTCGAGGGAAATGACTTCAGCGGTCTGCAAGCCGGGGCGAACTTCCGGAGGGTGCTCGGGCGCGCGGCCGTGGGACAGCGTGGCGCTGCGCTCGACAAGGAAGTCGACGAGGTGATTGCGTATGCGATAGAACTGCGGGTCGTGGTGCAGCGAGGCGCGCTGCCGGTCACGGCTCATCGTGTTGACGACGACCTCCGCCACGCGCGCCTGCGGGCCGTTGGCCATCAACAGGATGCGGTCGGCCAGCAGGATGGCCTCGTCCACGTCGTGCGTGATCATGAAGACGGTCTGGCGCGTGGCGGCGCAGATCTTCAGCAGCTCGTCCTGGATGGTGCCGCGCGTCAGCGCATCCAGCGCGCCGAAGGGCTCATCCAGCAGCAGCATGCGCGGCTCGATGGCAAAGGCACGCGCGATGCCCACGCGCTGCTTCATGCCACCGGAGAGTTGGCTGGGCTTCTTGTCGAGCGCAGGCGTCAAGCCGACCAGGGCGACGTACTTCTGCACCTGTGCATCCACCTCGGCACGCGACCAGTTCGGCCACTTGCTGCGCACCGCGAAGGCGATGTTCTGGCGCACGGTGAGCCAGGGCATCAGCGCATGGCCCTGAAAGACGACACCGCGCTCCAGCCCCGGCCCGATCACCTCGCGCTGGGCCATGAAGACATGGCCCTCGCTGGCCTGCTCCAACCCGGCCAGCACATTGAGGATGGTCGTCTTGCCGCAGCCGCTGTGGCCGATGATGCAGACGAACTCGCCTTCGGTCAGCGTGAAGTTGACGTTATCGAAGACGGTCGCATCGCCGTAGCGCTTGGCCAGGCCTTGCACTTGAACGAGTTCAGTCGACATACGTGATCGCCTTCTGGGCGCGGGCAAACATCAGGTCCAGCGCCATGCCGACCAGGCCGATGACGAGGATGGCGAAGATGACGTTGGGCAGGCTGAGGTTGTTCCACTCGTTCCAGACGAAGTAGCCGATGCCCGTGCCGCCGACGAGCATCTCGGCCGCGACGATGACCAGCCAGGCAATGCCCATGCTGATGCGCATGCCCGTCAGGATGGTGGGTGCCGCCGCCGGCAGGATGACCTCGAAGGCACGGCGCAGGGGGCTGACCTCCAGCGTGAGCGCCACATTCAGCCACTCGCGCCGCACGCCGGCCACGCCAAAGGCGGTGTTGATCAACATCGGCCACAGGCTGCAGATGAAGATGACGAAGATGCCGCTCGCGGCCGAGTCCTTGATTGTGTAGAGCGCCAGCGGCATCCAGGCCAGCGGCGAGATGGGCTTGAGCACCTGGATGAACGGGTCGAGCGCCTTGTAGATCAGCGGGCTCATGCCGATGACGAAGCCCAGCGGGATGGCGACCAGCGCCGCGAGCAGATAGCCCACGCCCACGCGGCCCAGCGAGTAGGCCAGTTGCAGGCCGATGCCCTTGTCGTTGGGCCCGCGGTCGTAGAAGGGCTCGGACAGGTGGTGCAGCACCGTGCTGCCCATCACTGCCAGCGTCGGGAAGCCGCTCTTGGCCGCGACAGGCGTGGCGTCGACCGGCTTGCCCATCAGCTGGGCGTACTCGATCTGCTCGGGCGTCATGGCGGCTGTCGGCGCCGCCTGCATGCCGCCCAGTGTGGCCAGATGCCACAGGCCGAGCAGGCAGCCGAGCAGCAGCAGCGACAGCAGGCCGGCGCGGAAGTTCAGGGATTTCTGCATGTCAAGGTTCCCGCGCAAGCGGCTTGAAACAAAGCCACAGAGGCACAGAGAGAGCGGGATGCAGGCACGGTCCGAGCACCTCTGTGCCTCTGTGTCTCTGTGGCTTTGTTCATGGACTGTGGCGACAAGATCGGCGTCATGTCAGGCCCGCTTGATGGCGAAGCTGTTGACGTAGGCATCAGCCTTCGCCGGGTCGAACTCCTTGCCCATGACCTTGAACTTCGGATAGCCGCCCGCTTTGTCGTCCGGCACGGCCATGCCCAACGCCTTCATATGCTTCCTGGCATCGGTCAACAGGAAGACCTTCTCAGCCACCTGCTTGTAGTTCACGTCGCCCTTCAGGTAGCCCCAGCGCTTCATCTGCGTCAGCATCCACACGGCCATGCTCTGCCAGGGCATGGGGTCGAAATCGGCGCGGTCGGGTACGACCTTGACGTTGCCCAGACCATCGGCGAACTTGCCCGTCAGCACCTGGGCAATCACCGTCTCGGGCTGGTTGAGATAGGCCTGCGGGGCGATGACCTTGGAAATCAGCTCGCGGTTCTTGGCCTCGCGCGCCATGGCGGCGGCGGTCAGCACCGCGCGGTAGAGCGCGATGAAGGTGTTGGGATTCTTCTGGATGAACTCGGTGCTGGTGCCAAAGGCGCAGCAGGGGTGGCCGTTCCACAAGTCCTTGGTCAGCAGATGGATGAAGCCCGCCTCCTCGTAGACCGCGCGCTGGTTGAAGGGGTCCGGGCCGAGGAAGCCGTCGATATTGCCGGCGCGCAGGTTGGCCACCATCTCGGGCGGCGGCACGACGCGGATCTGGATGTCGCGGTCCGGGTCCAGACCGGCCTCTGCCACGTAGTAGCGCAGCAGGAAGTTGTGCATCGAGTATTCGAAGGGCACCGCGAACTTGAAGCCCTTCCACATCGCCGGGTCACGCTTGTCCTTGTGCTTCACGCTCAGCGTGATCGCCTGGCCGTTGGTGTTCTGGATCGTCGCCACATTCATCGGCGTGGCCGGAGCGCCCAGGCCCAGGCTGATCGCCAGCGGCATCGGCGACAGGAAGTGCGTGGCGTCGTACTCCTTGTTGATCATCTTGTCGCGGATGAGCGCCCAGCCCGCCGTCTTCACGACCTCCACGTTCAGCCCCTGCTTCTCGTAGAAGCCGAGCGGCTTGGCCATGATCAGCGGCGTGGCGCAAGTGATGGGGATGAAGCCGATCTTCAGATCCTTCTTCTCCAGCGGGCCTTTGTCCTGGGCCATGGCCTGCAGGCTGGCCAGCGGCAGCACGCTGCCGATGGCGGCCATCGCCGTGTTGCGGCCGACCGCCCGCAGGAAGCGGCGGCGCAGTGCGTCCTGCGGGAACAGCGCCTTCACCAGCGTGGCCTCGACGAAGCTGGCGGATTCGGCCTCGAACTCGGCCGACTGAGCACGGGTGCGCAGCTCGGCGGCCGCATGGTCGGCAGCGCTGGCGTGCTGGCCGCAGGCGCAGTGCATCAACAGGGGCCGGTCAGCGTCGTAGGGATCGTGGGTCATCGAGTGCTCCTGGGGATGGGAGCGACTCTAGGAATCGGCGCGGACTAGCGGAATCGTGGTGGGCGGCGAGTTTTTGTAGGGGTGGAACTACGAGGGAAAACGTGGGGCTGATAGGGTAGACAAGCGCACGCAGCCTGTCACCGCGTGGTCGCTTGGCTACTTTCCAGACCGCGCAGTCAATCGGGCACTTTTTCGGTCAACTCGATTGAGGATCAAACACGGCTTGGCCGATAAGCATCGAAACGTGCCCCTTCCTCGGCTTATCAAACTGCACGAGCCAAACACGTTCTGCGTTCGCTGGCTCGGTTGGCTTATCTACAGCCACATCGAATTCCAAGCACACCTTGGCGTGGAACTTCAGTACTCCCCAAACATAAGCGTAGTCTGTAAGGAATGTTTCGCGTGACCTTCTCAGGCGTTCGACCGTCTCCGACCTTTTTGCCGGGGAGAACGGGTTGTCAGCATGAAGGTTTTCGCCAGCTCGCTCATGAATATCTATGAGCTTCGTCAGCTCCACGACGTAGGAAGTCCTATCCAGGCGCAAACGCCCTCTCTCATCCCGGTCCGCGTGCTCCGCAAGAGAGATCGGCAAAAAGTGTGGCGATATCTTCGCCAGCTCCGGCAGGATCTTGTTTACCTTGCCATCTCGCGTGTAATCGGGATTATTAAGGACTTCGGCGCGAAGGGCCGCGTATCGCTCCTGATCGGCAGTAATGCCACTGAATGCCATCACTTCGACAACCGTACGCAGTTGGAGCCACAGGAATTCGTTATCGAGCTCCGTCCGGACATTCTTCGGCTTCGTCGAATCGATGATTCGGTTTATAGCAGCGAAGCGAACGGAAATTTCCTGCATTTGTCTTAGATATCTGGCATCAGCTTCGTTCATGCTGGGATGCTACCGAACGATTACTTATCAATCCATCCCATTAACCTACCCAGCTGTATCGCCAAACGGGACAGGCCGCTGGCATCATCAACCGCTCCCGGAAGCCCCCATCGAGAGCCCACCGATGCCTCAAGCCACCGAACGATCCATCTGCTGGTCACCCACATGGAGCCCAGGTTTCGAGACCGTCGGCCTCGAGCATCTCCTGTTGAGCGACGGCGGCGCAGACAGCGTGCTGCTGGCGATTGATAAATCGGGAACGCCCATCCGTCTCCACTATTCGATCCGGTGGGACGACACATACCGGGTGCGAGAGGCGGATCTGCAGGTCCGGACCGACGCCGGGACAAAACACATGCACCTGCGGTCAGACGGCGCAGGCCAGTGGACGGACGCCGAAGGTCATGCGCTGTCGGCGCTGGAGGGATGCATCGACATCGACATCTGGCCGACGCCGATGACGAACAGCCTGCCACTCTGGCGTGCGCAACTCCAGGTAGGCGAACGGCGCGAGTTCCGGATGGCGTGGATATCGGCGCCGGACCTGACGCTCGAACTGAAGCCGCAGGCGTACACGCGGCTGAGCGAACGGCGCTATCTGTTCGAAAGCCTAGACAAGACGCAATTCAAGGTGGAGCTTGAGGTGGACGAGCATCAAATCGTGTTGGACTACCCGGAGCTGTTCCGCCGCGTCCTCAAGGCAGGCTGAAGCGCCATACCTCACCAACTGCCAGCGACCGCGAAAGAACGCTCCGCATGGCACCGCACCTGCGCGGCGAGCGCGCTCTCGATGGACAGGACTGTAGACACGGCTTGCTCCTCAAGGCGCGGCGATGCCCTCGATGCGATCAAGGCGCACGATGATCTTGCCGAAGGTCTGGCTCTTCAGCTCGACCCCACAGGCCCGGCTCGATGCGGGTCACGGCGTCGCCGATGGCCTGGCCGGCCACGTAGAGCGTCACGCCACGCTTGTCCTGCTGTGCGGCGGCCAGCGCCTGTTCGATGCCGCGCGCGGCGTCGGTGGCGCACGCAGTTCCCGCCGCGAGAGAGAGCGTGAGTGCGGCCAGCACATGGCGGGCTGAGGTGGCGCGAAAGCGTCGTGAAAACATGAGGCTGCTCCTGGTGAATGGACTGCACTGTGCCCACCGCGGGTCGCCGGGCCGTTTCAGGCACCGCGGGCGTTTGTTTCATTTCTGGCGCGACGCCGCCGCCACGCACTCGCCTCCTGCAAACCCGAATCACGCCACGACACAGCCGCGCTGCTGTCGATCCAGCCCCGGCTCGTTCGTCTTCATGGTGAGACTGCGGCATCGTTCCGCACCATAAAGGACCCGCCATGCCCTCCTGGACAAACGCTCTGCGCGAGCACTACCGCTGGGTCATCGTCGCCGCCGGCGGCCTGCTGGGCTGCGTGGCCATCGGCGCCCTCTTCTCGCTGCCCGTGCTGCTGCGGCCCATCGCGCTGGACACGGGCTGGTCCACCACCGGCATCTCCGCCGCGATGACCATCGCCTTCGCGGCGATGGCGATCGGCAGCATGGCCTGGGGCACGTTGTCGGACCGCATCGGGCCGCGCGCCGTCGTCATGGCGGGCTCGCTGTTGTTGATCGCGGGCTTGGCGCTGGCCAGCCTGGCGACGTCGCTGCTGGCCTTCCAACTGCTGTTCGGCGCGGTCGTCGGTCTGGCCGCCGCAGCGATCTTTGCGCCGCTGATGGCCTGCGTGACCGGCTGGTTCGACACGCGGCGCAGCCTGGCCGTGTCGCTGGTGTCAGCCGGCATGGGCATGGCACCGCTGACGATGTCGCCGCTGGCCGCCTGGCTGGTGCAGGCGCAGGACTGGCGCAGCACGCTGCAAATCATCGCGGCGGTGGTGGCGGCCGTCATGCTGCCGGCGGCGATGCTGATTCGGCGGCCGCCCGCGCTGGCCCAGGCCGCAGCGGCAGCCGAAGCCGGCGCCGTGCACGAGCCCGGCATGACGGTCGGCCAAGCCCTGCGCTCGGCGCCCTTCCTGATCCTCGTGCTGACGAGTTTCCTGACCTGCGCCACGCACTCGGGGCCGATCTTTCACACGGTGAGCTATGCCGTCACCTGCGGCATCCCGCTGATGGCGGCGGTGTCGATCTACAGCCTGGAGGGGCTGGCCGGCATGGGCGGGCGCCTGGTGTTCGGGCTGCTGGGCGACCGCTTCGGCGCGGCGCGCACGCTGGTGCTGGCGCTGCTGGCGCAGGCCGTCGTCGTGCTGGGCTATGTGCAGGCGCGCGAGCTGGGCAGCTTCTACGCGGTGGCCGCGCTGTTCGGCTTCACCTATGCCGGCGTGATGCCGCTGTTCGCGGTGATCGCGCGCGAGAACTTCCCGCTGCGCATGATGGGCACCGTGATCGGCGGCACAACGATGGCCAGCAGCGTCGGCATGGCGCTGGGCCCGGTGCTGGGCGGGCTGATCTTTGACGCGACGTCCAGCTATACGTGGCTGTTCATCGGGGCGTTTGCGCTCGGCATCTGTTCCTTCCTGTCGGCGCTGGCGTTCATGCGGCTGCCTCGACGGCCGTCGGTGGCGGCAATGGCGGCGTGAGGCCATCCCCTGAGGCTTCCTGACGTCGTCATTTATAAGTATCAATTTCGATACCTGTACGGTGCAGAGTATTAAATAAGATACCCTGCACGCTGTGAACGACTTCGAATCCACCGTCAAGGCCATGGGCGCCAGGCTCAAGGAGATGCGCCAGGCGCGCGGGCTGCGGCTGGTCGACGTCGCCGAGCGCGCCGGCATTCCACGGCTGAAGGTCATCCACGTCGAGGCCGGCCGCCCCGGCGTGGCGGTCGCGTCTTATGCCCGCGTTGCGGCGGCGCTGGGCGCGCAGTTCCAGCTGGTGCCAGCGCAGCGGCCGACGCTGGAGGAGATTGGCGCCTTGATGGGCGATGAGCATGTCTGAGCGCGCGCCGGCGGTGCTGGTGACCACGCCACAAGGCCTGGCCGGGCGCCTGCAGCGGGAAGGCGAGTACGTCTTCGCGTTCGACCCTCAAGCCGGCGACCTGGCAGTGCCGGCTCTGGGCATGCCTCGCCGCATCAAGCCCTATCTGCACAAGTCGCTGCACCCGGTCTTCCAGATGAATCTGCCGGAAGGCTATGTGCTGGAGCAGTTGCGCCAGCGCCTGGCCAAAACGACCGGCATGGACCCGCTGCTGCTGCTGACTGTCATCGGCTCACAGGTACCGATCGGGCGGCTGCGCTTCTCGGCCGAGGGTGCGGCGCCCGTGCCGCAAGCGCCGGGCGAGAGCTTGGCGGAGCTGCTGGCCAGCAAAGGCTCGAAGGACATGTTCGCGCGGCTGGTGGACACCTACCTGACGCGCAGCGGCCTGAGCGGCGTGCAGCCCAAGGTGCTGGTGCCCGAGGCGCAGGCCGGTCTTCCCTCGGCCGGGTACAAGGCCTCGCTGCCCACCTCCGAGCTGATCGTGAAGTCGGGGCTGGGCGAGTTCCCCGGCCTGGCCATCAACGAGTTCTTCTGCATGAGCGTGGCCAGGCGCGCGCGCATACCGGTCCCAGAGTTCTACCTGTCCGAGGACGGCGAATTGTTCGTGATGCGCCGTTTCGACCGCCCTGCCGACGGCCGCATCCTCGGCTTCGAGGACATGCTGGTGCTGGCCGGGCGCGATGCCGACCAGAAGTACGTCGGCAGCTACTCCCAGGCGCTGAAGCTGCTGAGCCTCTACTGCAGCCCCGAGCACTGGGCCGCCGCGCGCACGCAGCTGTTCGACATGGTGGCGCTGTCGTGCATCCTGGGCAACGGCGACGCACACATGAAGAACTTCGGCGTGCTGTATGAGCAGGTGAGCGGCGAGGTGCGCATGGCGCCGGCCTACGACATCGTCTGCACCCGGCTCTACATCCCCGAGGACACGCTGGCGCTGGAGCTGATGGGCAACAAGAGTTTCTTCGCGGCGCGACAGGGGCTGCTGGACTTCGGCCACCGCTGCGACATCCCGAATGCGAAGGTGCACGCTCGCCTGGTGGCGCTCGCCGAGATCACGCTTCGGGCGTTGGATGACCTGGCGCCGTTCGTCGCGAAGCTGCCGGGGCTGGATGAGATCGTCCGGCAGGAGGCCAGGCGATACGTCGAGACGTTTCGCCGGTAGCGGCCGCGCGCCACCGGCAAGCCTGCGCTTTTAGGGTAAATACCTCCCTCAAACAGGGGGACATCGCGATGTTGCAACGCAGCAAGCACCGGTGAGTTGGGCACTAGCATCCGCGCATCTTTTTACTAAACAGGAAAGCCCAATGCTCAGCTCCGCAATCAAGTCCTTCCTACTCGGGTCGGCTGCGGCAATCTCTCTGGCTGCGCCCGCCGGGGCCGCCACCATCGTCCTGCACGACATCGGCGGCGCCGCTCAGGTGACCGGCACGCAGGCCGAGGCCGGCTTCAAGATCGCCGCCAAGTATTGGGAATCGGTACTGACCAACAGCGCCACGATCGAGCTGAACGTCGGTTACGGCGGGCTGCCCCCGGGCGTGCTGGGTTCGACCGGCTCCAGCCTGATCGATTTCGTGCCGATCAGTAGTTACTACGCCCTGCTGGACGCCAACAAGACCAGCGCGCTGGACACCCTGGCCCTGGCCAACCTGTCGCCATTGAATGGCAATGGCGGCGTGTCGGCCCTGGTGCCGGCCTATCTGGCGCCGGCCACCAGCACCGGCATCGACATTGCCGGCGGCACACGGCTGGCGCCTGACGACGCCATCAACAGCACGCTGGCCCTGACCACGGCCAACGTCAAGGCCCTGGGCATCGACCTCGGCCCCAGCTTCATCGACGGCACCATCCAGTTCTCCAACGAGTTCGCCTTCGACTTCAATCCGACTGACGGCATTGCGGCTGGGACCTACGACTTCATCGGCGTGGCCATCCACGAGATCGGCCATGCGCTGGGCTTCGTCAGCGGTGCCGACGACTTCGACTACTCCGATGGCTACGACGGCACGGTCGACGATGCCTGGTGGGCCTACGGCCTGGACATGTTCCGCTACAGCGCCGCGGGTCAATTGAACTGGGCGCCGAACCAGGCGTCCTACTTCTCGGTGGACGGCGGCGTCACGGCCCTGTCGGGCGGCTACTTCTCGACGGGCGAAACCACCGGCGACGGCAACCAGGCCTCGCACTGGAAGCAGCCCGACCAGGCCACACCCTGCAACGATTTCCTGGGCATCATGAATCCCTACATCTGTGGCGGCAAGATGGATTCGATCACCGCGCTGGACCTCGCGGCCTTTGATGCCATCGGCTGGAACGTGAGCATCGATGTGCTGGCCAATCCCGCCTACGCGCTGACGACCGCACAGGTCTACGAGCAGTTCGCCACGCCTGAGCCGGCGACTTGGTCGGTCGCCCTGCTGGGCCTGTTCGCCGCCGGCCTGGTCACGCGCCGCCGCAAGAAGCAAGGCTGAGCCTCACGCCGCTTCGGCGGA
The DNA here is from genome assembly GCF_039929605.1 of Roseateles sp. Lineage (GTDB taxonomy): Bacteria > Pseudomonadota > Gammaproteobacteria > Burkholderiales > Burkholderiaceae_C > Pelomonas. The sequence goes on along the minus strand of NZ_JBDSQX010000044.1, from coordinate 7,654 downwards.
TCGCCCCGGTGGCAGCGCGTGCAGGGCACGCGGCTGCGCCGGGGCGATCTTCATGGGGCCATCCTCGGGCAAGCGCGCGGTGCTATCGGCGCCACGCTCTTGCGTCGCAGCGGCGCCATCAGCCCCCCGCAGCACCCGTGCAGCCCGGCTCTGCCCGTTCCCGCCTCATCGGCGAGGCCGCACTGCCCCTGGACGAACTTCCTCTTGGCGACGATGCGCAACTGCCTGCGCCAGTGCGCGAACCGGCGCTCCGCGTGAAGTGCCAGTCGCCCACCGCGTCGGTCGGCCGGGTGAATTTGGGGTGATCCCAGAAGTTCACCAGAACCGCCACCACGGGCGTTGCGCGGCTCCGGGCAGGCTGCCGGTCGGGTTGCCGATCTCTATCGTGTGCTCACGCTCATCCGTCGGGTTCCAGCCGCTCTCGATCAGTTCGGCGAGGTATTGCATCGTGACGCGCGCCTGGTAGCCCTCGTCGCGGCGGGTGGCGCGGCTCGCGTCTGCAGCGAGCAGGGCCTTCACCCGCGCGTGGCAGGCTTGGCCGCCATGCTCGATGCGGACAAGCCACGAAACCCCGGGCACGCTCGGGCCGTCGGGCTGCTTGAAGTGCGCGGCGAGCGCGCTTTCGATGGACATCGGGTTCGACACGTCGTGCTCCTCAAGGCGCGGCAATGCCGTCGATGCGATCCAGGCGCACGATGATCTTGCCGAAGGCTTGGCTCTTCAGCTCGACCCACAGGCCCGGCTCGATCCGCGTCACGGCGCCGCCGATGGCCTGGCCCGCCACGTAGAGCGTGACGCCGCGCTTGTCCTGCTGCGCGGCGGCCAGCCCCTGTTCGATGCCGCGCGTGGCGTCGGTGGCGCTCGCGGCGCCGGCTGCCAGAGACAGCGTGAGCGCGGCGAGCAGGTGGCGCGCGGTGCGCGCACGGAAATTGGAGATCGGCATGGGTTTCGTCCTGAATCAGAAGTGGTGAGCGTTGATTTTTCTGCGCGCCGGTCGCAATGGCGTTGCGCGCGGCGCGTCTTCGCGTTTCGTTTGTTGCAAGCCGGGCTCAGGGCCCGACGCGCTTGTCGTTCAGCAACTGAAGGGCACGCCTCAGCTCAGGCGGGGGCTCGCGCCCGGCTGCGGTTTCCTCGGCGATCTGGCTGGCAAGCTCGCTGCCCACCGTCCGGCCGTCGGGCCGCGCGCGCGCCGTGTCGCCGCGCAGCTCGATCAGGATCGCGAGCAGGTCCCAACGGCGGTAGATCGCCAGCTGCACCGCCAGCGGGTTGTCGTAGGAGCTGCTGTTCAGGTCGAGGCCGTGGCTCGCGAGCAGGCTGAAATTGGCGGGCGTGACGCTGCTCATCACGCCGAACACGAGCGGCTCCTGGGGCGAGACCTTCAGATTGGCATCGGCGCCAGCCGCAAGCAGCAAGGTCAGCAACGCCGAATCGAAGCGAACGCAGGCGACCGGCAGCGCGTCGTTCGCCTGCGCGCCCAGCGCCAGCAATGCGCGCACCACGGGCAGTTCGTTGCCGTCCGAGATGCGGGTGTCGGGGCTGTCGACGGCGAGGCGCATCAGTGTCATGTCCCGGCCCGGCGTGTTGACGTCCACCGTGGCACCGATGCGCATCAGCGTCGCCACATCGCGCTGCACGACCGCAGCGCCCATCTGGCGCATCGCGTCGCCCTCGAAGTAGCCCACGCCCTGGCGGTTCGCCTCGATGCGCCGGTCGATCGTCCAGCCCTCGACCTGCGTCTTGGCGAACCACAGGCCGGGCACCACGACGATGAACAGCGCGATCGACTTCATCGGCCAGCCGGCGCTGAAATGGAACAGCAGCATGGCGGCGCCGAGCACGACGGCCGGCACGAGCACGAAGAAGAACATGCCCATCGCCCGGCCGCCGTCCTGGCGGCCGCCGCTGTCCTGCAACGCGATGGCAAAGAAGATGGCGAGCAAGGCCGCGTCGAGGATGGCGATGCTCCAGAAGACCTGGCCGAGCCGCATCATTTGGCGACCCCCACGCGCTGGCCGGACTTCCAGCCACCCGACTTGTCCTGGGCATCGGCCGCCCCTTGGTCGGCCGCTTCAACCACGAAGGTCGCAGGATCGGCGCCGACGACTGGCTGCCCCTGATGCCACACATGGCGCGCATCGGCGGCGTAGTCACGCCCGAGCACGCGCAGCGCGGCCGGGTCAGCGCCGCGCAGCGTTCGCACGGCACGGCGTGGGTAGCCGGTCGAGTCCGATGATGCCGCGTCGCGGTAGCCGTAGTAGGCGTTCGCGCGATCGCGGGCGTAGGCGGTGTCGCGTGCGTCGATGCTCTCGAAGCTCGGGCCGTGGCTGCCGGGGATCTCGACGCGGGCGTAGTAGCCGCGCTCGGCATCGTGTGCGAAGTCGCCGCCCAGCGGCTCGAAGCTCGCCGGGTCGCGCACCTTGAACGGCACGCCGCTGATGTAGACACGATGCTTGTCGCGCGCATAGCCTTCACCGAGCGAGACGTAGGTGGCCGCGTCGGCGCCCTCGATCTGCACGATGCGCAGGTGCTGGGCGGTCCAGTACTCCTGCGCCTTCCGGTAGGTGTCGCAGTGGTAGACGTTGCTGCGGTCGCGGGCCTCCGTCTGCGAGACGACAGTGAAGCTCGCGCCGTCACTGTCGTCGATCACGGCGCCACGGCAGTAGCCGCGCAGCTTGTCGCGCGCAAAGCGCTCGTCGAGCGGTTCGAAGCTCGCCGGGTCCTGCGGGGTGAAGGACGCATCGCCATGCATCCACTGGCCGCTGCTGCGGTGGTAGTTCGCCCTGTCACAGCCGACAAGTCCGAAGACCGCGAGCACGACAAGGAGCCAGGTCGGCCAGATAAGACGAGAGCGCATGCAGGTACCAATTGTTCGAGCAACGACAGTGTGGCCGCCGCAGGTCGCAGAGGCGTTTCACGGCAGGCTCCCGCATGTTTCATTTGTTGGCGTGCAACCAATGAAACAAGACGGCGCGCGGATGAAACGACGGAACAACGAGAGCTGCCGACAGCCGTGCCTGCTACCCCCACTTCAGACAAGTTCTTTCATGTCCGCCTTCCCCTCCCTCTCCACCCTCGCCTTCATGCTCGTCACGACGTTCTCGGTCAACGCCCACGCAGAAGCCTCCGAGGCGAGCGCGTTGTCGGCGGTCACGGTTGCCGATCGGCGGCAGGCGCAGGCGTGGATGCTGATGAAGGGCTACGCGCCCACGCCGCTGAAGCTCGGCCCGCTGAAGCGCCTCGGCGCGCGGGCCACGGCCGCCAACGTCGCGTTTGACGACCACCCGAACGAGAAGCGCTTCGCGGATCGGATCGAGACGGTGACGGTGGACTCCGTCTTCGCCTGGCTGCAGCGCAGCGGCCTCGGCCATGCCCCCGTGACTATCCGTGGAGGCCAGTCATGATCGGCGCCGCCGTCAGCATCGGCGGCTTGCTCGCTGCGGGGTTTGCATTCGGAATGCCTGCGTCCCGCCAGGGCCAGCGTGGCCCACGGGCGCATCAAGGCGTTCATCGTGCTTGCCGTCATCGCCTTCCCGGTTGTGACGCTGCTGCTCGCGAAGCTATTCAGCAGCGACCTGCTCGGCTGGGTGTTCGGCCTGACCTTAATGGCGGGCCTCGCGATGCTGCCCTGCGCGGCGATCTTCTACCTCGGTCTGCGGCTTGGGTCACGCGGCAGAGCATCGACCCACGCAGCAGCCGTGAATCTGACAGTGCGGATCGAGCGCGGGACCGTTCACGCCAGCGACGACGCGCCTTCCCGGCGCATCACCGTGCCACCGGGCACGACGCTGCGCGCGCTGGTGGCGTTGGCCCTCGAAGACCTCAGCAACGCCCGCATCGCGGGAGGCAAGGCGACGTGGATCGTCGAGTCCTCCGGCGCCGGTGCAGGCGCGGCACTTCAACCGATTGCGGTGTGCGCTCAGCAATGGACAGGCGTGAGATTCCTGATCCCCGCCGACGGCTCGGTCGCCGCCCACTTCGGCGCCACGCTGCCGCGCCTGAACTTGCGCTATCGCGGCCAGGACGATCCCGAGGACGCCCTGGCCGCCCTGCGCCAACTGGCTTAAGCGCTCGTCGCCGTGGCGCGCGTGATCTGCACCAGCACTTCGCCGACGCCGGCAAACACGTGGCGCGACTGCTGGCCGATGCGGATGTCATGCACGCCGGTGATCATGCCCGTGGAGATGACGTCGCCGGCCCGCAGGATCTCGCCTTGCTGGGCACGCTTGTTCAACGTGAAGGCCAGCGCGCCGAGTGGCCCGGGCTTGATCGTGACCTTGCCGGTGCCGACCGACTGGCCGTCGATGAAGGTCTCGACGGCGATGGTTTCCAGCTCGCGCCAGTTGGCGATCTCGGCGCCGACGACGACGCCCCAGTTGTTGCCGAAGTCGGAGATGACGGCCCCCGGGCCGATGTCGTTCAGCGTGGCGAGCGGGCTGCTGGCCACTTCCACGCCGATGTGCATGGACGCCACCAGCGGGATGACGGACTCCGCCGTCCAGTCGCTCTTGCCTGCTGGCGAATCCGCCGCGACGACGATGACGACTTCCGCCTCGACGGCCGCGAACCCACCGTCGAAGACCGGGCATTGCGCCGTGCCGCCCGGCTCCACGTGATGGACGTTGGGCGCGAACGCGGGGCCGATCAGGCGCTCTTCCGGGAACTGCGTGGCGAACGCCGGGTTGACGCGCGCAACCTTCCAGCCCTTGACCGCGGCGGGCCAGCGCGCAATGGCGGCGGCCTGGATCTCGTAGGCCTCGGCCAGCGTCGCGGGCGGCGTGCCCGGATAGCTGTCGAACGAGCGGCCAGCGGCGCGTGCGGCGGTGAAGGCTTGCGCAATGGTTTGAGGATCGGTGCGGGTGGTCAAGGCAGGTCCTTCACGCCCTGGGCGCGTCGTGTTGAATGCGGCGGCAATTTACCGCGAAGCGCCCAGCCCCGGCTCTGCATCTTGGGAAGTGCGGCTCACGCAGGCGCAGGCGTTCGGCTCGCTGGCCCGCGACACACCTTTTGACGGATATACGCCTTAGGCGTACATTCCAAGCATGCTCACCGTCGTCGAGAGCCCCATCTTTCAGAAGCTCTGGCCCCGGTACTGGGACGAAGACGAGCGCGCCGAGTTCGCGTCCTTCATTGCTTTGAATCCCGAGGCTGGCTCCGTTGTCAGAGGCTCGGGCGGCGTCCGCAAGGTGCGCTGGGTACGCGAAGGGACGGGAAAGTCTGGTGGCGTGAGGATCGTCTACCTCGCCCGCAACGAAGCCGGCGAGGTCTACCTGCTCACGCTGTATGCCAAGTCCGAGTCAGAGAACATCTCGCTCGGCACACTCAAGGAGATCCGTCGTGCCCTCGAAATCTAAAAAGCTCAGCCCTGCCGACATCGCTGCGTTTGAGGCAAAGCGAGACATTGGCGCGGAGATCCTGCAGTCCATCAAGGACATGAAAGCCGGCAAGGGCAAGGTGGTGGTCTCGACGGCCACGCAAGCCAGAGAAGCCACCGGCCTGTCTCAATCTCAGTTTGCTGACCTGCTGGGTGTCTCGGTCCGCACGCTGCAAGGCTGGGAGCAGGGAAGGAAGCAGCCAAGCGGTGCAGCACGCACGCTGCTTGCAATCGCCCGCACGAATCCGAAGGCCGTTCTGGCAGTCTCGGCGCAGTAGACAGCCGCAGCGTGCCGAACACCCCGTTCAAGCGGAGCTGCCCTTTCCGGGCAGGGCCAACCGGCTGACTCGCAAGCGGCTACCCGGCGCTCCCCGCCCCCTCCATCCGCACCGCAAACAGCGCCAGCTCCACGTCGTTGCGCACGCCGATCTTCTCCAGCACGCGGGTGCGGTAGGTCGACACGGTGTTGGGCGACAGCACGAGCTGCTCGGCGATCTCACCGACGCTGCGGCCGGCGGCGAGCAGCTTGAAGACCTGGTACTCGCGGTGCGACAGCAGCTCGTGCAGCGGCTGCTCGTCGTCTGCGCGCTTGCCACCCGCACCCACGGCACCGGCCAGTTGCTCGGCCACGCTGGGCGTGATGAAGAGCCGGCCGCGCGCCACGCTGCGCACCGCGTCGATCATCTGCTCGCTGTCCGCGCTCTTGTTCAGGTAGCCCGCCGCGCCGAGCTTCAAGCTGCGCACGGCGTACTGGCGGTCCGGGTAGGTGGACAGCATCAGCACCGGCAGCTTGGGGAACTCGGACTTCAGCGCCTTCAGGATGTCCAGCCCGTCGCGCTGCGGCATGGCGATGTCCAGCAGCACGACGTCGACGCCACCCGCGCGGACCTGCTGGATGGCATCGGGCCCATTGGCCGCCTCGCCGACGACGCGCAGGTCCTCGGCCTCGGCCAGCACCTGCTTGATGCCTTGGCGGACGATGAGGTGGTCGTCGCAGATCAGCACCCGAATGGTCATTGCTCGGTCTCCAACGGCATCACCAGTCTCACAGTCGTGCCCCGCCCGGGAAAGCTCTCGATGCCCAGCCGCCCGCCAAAGTGCCCCGCCCGCTCGCGCATGCCGAGCACACCGTAGCTGCGCGCGTCGGTCAGCGCCTCGGGCGCGGCGCCCACGCCGTCGTCGCGCACCTGCAGGTAGAGCACCGGCCCCGGCGGCGCATCCACGTCGATGCGGATGGCGACGTGGCTGGCGCGCGCATGCCGGGCGATGTTGGACAGCACCTCCTGGAAGATGCGGAACACGGCGATGGCCAGGCCCCCTTCCGGCGCGGCGACATCGGCCGCCACATGTATCTTGAAGTCCACCTGGCGCTCGTCACTGCCGGCGAGTTGGAACTCCTGGGCCTGCCACTCCAGCGCCGCCCACAGGCCTTGATGGTCCAGGATGCTGGGGCGCAGGTCGGTGATGATGCGGCCGACGGCCTCGACGGCGGTGTCCACCAGCCCGCCCATGCGCTGGCATTTGCCCACCATGGGTTCGCGCTGGGCCGGGTCACCCACGCGGCGGGCCAGCCAGTCCAGGTCCATCTTCAGCGCCACGAGCAGGGAGCCCAGTTCGTCGTGGATCTCGCGGGCGATGCGCTTGCGCTCGGTCTCGCGCACGGCCTCCAGGTGGTGGGCCAGTTCGCGCAGCTCGGCGGTGCGGCCGGCCACACGCAGCTCCAGTTCGTCATGGCTGGCGCGCAGCAGCGCCTCGGCCTGGCGGCGGGCCGAGATGTCGACGAAGGTGACCACGGCGCCCTGCACCTCGCCGTGCTCGATGACCGGGTAGCTCGAATACTCGGCGGGGAAGTGGCTGGCGTCGGCCCGCCACAGCACCTCGTCATCGATGCGGCAGGGCTCGCCGCGGCGGAAGGCGTTGAAGATGGGGCAATCGCACTCGGGGTAGTGGGCGCCGCTTTCGCGCGAATGGTGGATCAGCTCGTGCATGTTGCGGCCCAGCACTTCATCCGTGCGCCAGCCCAGGGCCTCGCAGGCAGCGCGGTTGACGAAGGTGCAGCAGCCGGCCATGTCGATGCCGAAGATGCCTTCGCCGGTGCTTTCCAGCAGCAGCGAGGCGGTCGAGGGGTGGTCAAGGGCAAAAGGCATGCTCATGAGATTAAGAGCCTATCCGTAAATAATGTTTATTGTCAGCGGCACCTTGCGGAACGCGATGATCGCTGCGGCGATGTGGTTGAGCGCGAGGAAGCTGCGATCGAGTTTCTCGTATCGCACGAGCAGCTTG
>NZ_JBDSQX010000043.1:0-25699 GCF_039929605.1 Roseateles sp. | reverse complement strand
CTGAGCCCCCTTGCAGGCCCAACGCGCACCCGATCCAAAGCCCGACAGCCGCCTAGCGGCGTGGTGGGGGAATGGCGGCGATGGTAGGGACGAGCCGGCGGAACGAGCGTGCGTAGACAAGGCCGTTTCAGCAGCGAATGCCGTGCGCCCAGGCACCCGCAGCGCAAGCTGCCGAATTGCGCTGGCAACGGTTTCCGGGCTGGCGCGACAGCCCCGAAAGGCCGCAACATCGGCAACCCCTTGCCCTTCAGGAGAACCCGTCACATGGGTGCCGCCACCAATACGAATGCAGCCAGCGCCGACGACGGCGTGCGGCTGCGCAAGATGCTCGCCACCGACCTGCCGGCAGCACACGAGCTGTCAGATGCGCTGCGCTGGCCCCACCGCCCGACCGACTGGAAGCAGGCCTTCAGCCATGCCGAGGGTGTCGTCGCCGAGCGGGACGGCACGGTCGTCGGCACCGCCCTGCGCTTTCGCTGGGGGCCACAGGACGCGACCATCGGCCTGGTCATCGTCGCGCCCGCGCAGCAAGGCCGACGCATCGGCCACAAGTTGATGAGCACGCTGCTCGACGGGCTGGACAGCCACCGTGTGCGGCTCAATGCCACGCTGGAAGGCCGTGGCCTGTATGAGCGCCTGGGCTTCGTGCGCGTGGGCGAGCTGCGCCAGCACCAGGGCATTGCGCAGCCGGCACCGCTGGTGGCACTGGACAGCGGCTGGCGGCTGCGGCCCGCGGGCGCCTCGGATGCGCCGGTGCTGAAGGCACTCGACGCCCAAGCCTGCGGCATGCCGCGCGACGCTCTGCTGGACGAGTTGCTGGCCGAGGCGGAATCGACCGTCGTGCTGGACGACGGCGGCACGGTGCGCGGCTTCGGCCTGTTGCGCCGCTTCGGCCGTGGCCACAGCATCGGCCCGGTGGTCGCCCCCGACGCAGAAGGCGCCAAGGCCCTCATCGCCCATCTGGCCGGCATGAACGCGGGCCGGTTCACGCGCATCGACATCGATGCCGACGCCGGCCTGGCGGAATGGCTGGAGGCGATGGGCCTGTTGCGCGTCGATGCGCCGGTGGTGATGGAGCGCGGCCCCGCATCGCAGCCCACCGCGCCCGGCGCGCCAAGGGGCTACGCCATCGTCACGCAGGCCCTGGGCTGAGGCGGTCATGAGCACCTTCCTCTACATGGCCGACGCCGACCGCGGCCGGCGCTGGGGCGAACTGTTCCGCCGCGACGCGCCCGCGCTGGACTTCCGGCTCTGGCCCGAGGCCGGCGACCCGGCGCAGGTGCACTACCTCGCCACCTGGCAGCAGCCCGAGCAGCTGGCCGAGCGCTTCCCGAACCTGAAGCTGCTGTTCTCCACCGGTGCCGGCGTGGACCAGTTCGACCTGGCCACCTTGCCGCCCTCGGTGCAATTGGTGCGCATGGTCGAGCCCGGCATCGTGCAGGGCATGGTCGAGTACGTGCTGCATGCCGTGCTGGACCTGCACCGCGACCGGCCGGCCTACCGGCGCCTGCAGGCTGAAGCGCGCTGGCAGCCGCTGCAGGTGCGCACCGCGGCGCAGTGCCGCGTCAGCGTGCTGGGGCTGGGTTCACTCGGCGAGGCGGTACTGCAGGCCTTGCGCGGCCTCGGCTTCGACTGCGCCGGCTGGAGCCGCAGCCGGCGCCACATCGACGGTGTGCAGTGCTTTGCCGGCGAGGCCGAGCGGGCCGACTTCCTGCGCCGCAGCGACATCCTCGTCTGCCTGCTGCCGCTGACCGATGCGACGCGCGGCCTGCTCGACAGCGCCCTGTTCGATGCGCTGCCGCGCGGCGCCGGGCTCGTGCATGTGGGCCGCGGCCCGCAGCTGGTGAGCGCCGATCTCCTCGCTGCCCTCGACGACGGCCGCCTGGCTGAGGCCGTGCTCGACGTGACCGACCCCGAGCCCCTGCCGGCCGGCGACCCGCTGTGGCGCCATCCGCGCGTGCAGATCACGCCGCACATCGCCAGCGTGACGCAGCCGGATACGGCGGCCGCCGTGGTGCTGGACAACCTGCGGCGCTTCGAGGCGGGGCTGCCGCTGGTGGGGCTGGTGGATCGCAGCAAAGGCTACTGAACCCTGGGCAGCGGCAGCTTGTGCCGCTGCGCCCGCAAGTTCAGCGCAAGACGCTGCATCGAACGGCCATTGCAGCACCCGCCGGCACGCCCTAACGCCCAAACTGCTACGTCATCGATCCACTGCGAGACGCCGCCCATGACCGCCCTCACCCGCACCCCAGCCGCCACCAACGAGGCCCCCATCACGACCGACCCGCACGCTGAGCTGGCCGGCCTGGACCGGGCCCATCTCATCCACCCGGTTGCGCCCTGGCGCCGCCACGAAGAGCGCGGCCCGATGGTGCTGAGCTCGGGCCACGGCGTATGGCTGCAGGACGACCAGGGGCGCGAGCTGCTCGACGCCTTCGCGGGCCTGTGGTGCGTCAACGTCGGCTACGGCCAGGAGAGCGTCGTGCAGGCTGCCGTCGAGCAGATGCGCCGCCTGCCCTACGCCACCGGCTACTTCCATTTCGCCAGTGAGCCGGCCATCCGCCTGGCGGCCAAGCTGGTCGAGATCACGCCGGCCTCGCTGACCCGCGCCTACCTGACGCTGGGCGGCTCGGACTCGGTCGACGCCGCCGTGCGCTTCATCGTGCAGTACTACAACAACACCGGCCGGCCGGCCAAGAAGCACTTCATCGCGCTGGAGCGCGGCTATCACGGCTCGTCCTCCACCGGCGCCGGGTTGACCGCCCTGCCGGTCTTCCACCGCGGCTTCGACCTGCCGCTCGCCACGCAGCACCATATCCCCTCGCCCAACCCCTACCGCCATGAAAACGGCAGCGACGCCGCGGCCTTGATCGCCGCCTCCGTCGCCTCGCTGCGCGCCAAGGTCGCCGAGCTGGGCGCGGAGAACGTCGCCGCCTTCTTCTGCGAACCGGTGCAGGGGTCCGGCGGCGTCATCGTGCCGCCGCGCGGCTGGCTCAAGGCGATGGCCGACGCGGCGCGCGAGCTGGACATCCTCTTCGTCGTCGACGAGGTCATCACCGGCTTTGGCCGCACCGGGCCGATGTTCGCGTGCCTCGCCGAGGGCGTGCAGCCCGACCTGATGACGCTGGCCAAGGGCCTGACCTCGGGCTATGTGCCGATGGGCGCGACGATGATGTCCGAGCGGGTCTACGCCGGCATTGCCGACGGTGCGCCCGCTGGCCAGCCCATCGGCCACGGCGCGACCTACTCGGCGCATCCGGTGGCCGCTGCGGTGGCGCTGGAGGTGATCCGGCTGTACCAGGAGGGCGGCGTCCTCGCGAATGCGCAGCGGGTTGCCGCGCGCTTTGTCGCCGGGCTGGAGGCCTTGCGCTCGCACCCGTTGGTGGGCGACGTGCGCCACATCGGCCTGCTCGGCGCGCTCGAGCTGGTCAGCGACAAGGCCAGCAAGCGCGCCTTCGATCCGGCGCTGGGCCTGGCGGACCGGCTGTTCGCGCTGGGCTACCAGCACGGCCTCGTGTTCCGCAGCTTCGGTGACCATGTGCTCGGTTTTGCGCCCGCACTGACGATCACCGAAGTCGAACTCGACGAGCTGTTCGTGCGCCTGCGCCGTGTGCTGGATGACGCGCTGGCGGCGCCCGATGTTCGCGCGGCGATGGTTGGCTGAGCCACACAATCGCGCATCGTCCAACACGCTTTCAGAACACCATGGCAGAAGCCCTCAAGCTCGACCGGTTGGACCTCCGCATCCTGGCCCATCTGCAGAAGAACGGCCGCATCACCAACGTCGACCTGGCCGATGCGGTCGGCCTGTCGCCCAGCCCCTGCCTCATCCGCGTCAAGCGGCTGGAGCAGGCCGGCTACATCAGCGGCTACGGCGCCCACCTGCGCCTGGAGAAGCTGGGCGACACGCTGACGGTATTCACCGAAGTGACGCTGACCGACCACCACCGCGAGGACTTCATCCGCTTCGAGAGCGCCATCCGCGATGTCGACGAGATCCTCGAGTGTCATCTCGTCAGCGGCGGCTACGACTACCTGCTGCGCTTCATGACCCGGGGTGTGAACCACTACCAGCAGGTCATCGAGGGGCTGCTCGAACGCAACATCGGCATCGAGAAATACTTCAGCTACATCGTCATCAAGTCGCCGTTCATCAAGACGCATTGCGCGATCGAGAAGCTGTTCCAGGAAACGCGCTGATTGCGCGCGCGCCGACCGAGCAGGCCCGCTTCGCGCGGGCGTGTTGCATGATGCCCAGCGGCCCTGCTTCACACCGCTGACACAAGCTGCCTGACCTGCCCCGCCGCGTCGTGATGACGCAGCAGACGCTGCCGACAGCGGCCTTCTCAACCGCAGCAACCACCTGCCCGATGCGTGGTTTCCGCATCGGCGCAGACCACGCTGCCGCAGCCCTTCATAACCGCAGTTTGTGTCGCCGCAGGCGGCCACAACGCGGCGTGTCGCCAAGGTGCCGATGCTCGAATGCCCTGGCACCGATCGGTGCGGCAACGGGTCCGGCGCAGCAGCCCCTCGTCGCCCAGACGACAAGCAACCTACAAGAGGGAATCCGATGACAGCTTTCACCCACCTCCGTCTTCTCGCCGCCGCTGGCGCCGCGCTTTGCGCCGGCGTCGCCAGCGCGCAATCCAACGTCACGATCAGCGGCAGCATCGACATGGGCGTGTTCCGCGACACGGCCGGCGTCAAGAACGTCGGCACCATCCAGCGCAGCCACCTGCAGTTCGCCGGCACCGAAGACCTCGGCGGCGGCCTGGCCGCCACCTTCCGGCTGCGCCACCGTTTCGACGCCGACACCGGCACGCCCGAGGGCGGAACCTCCAAGCCCTTCTGGCACGGCGAGTCGACCGTGGGCATCAAGGGCGGCTTCGGTGCCCTGCGCCTGGGCCGTGCGCTCGATGCGATCCAGGACCAGGACTGGGCCTTCGACGCCTGGAGCAACTACGACCGCATCGTCTCGCCCGCCTGGGACCTGTGGCACTGGAACTACTCCGCCGACCCGGTCGGCGGCGGCTCCGGCCGCATCGCCAACGCGGTGTTCTACGACTCGCCCAAGTTCTCCAACGTGTCGCTGCACGTCAGCGCCTCCCCCGAGTCGCCCGCAGGCGCGGTCGCCAAGACGCGCGCTGCCACGCTGCTCTACAACGACGGCAAGCTGCGCATGATGCTGGGCAGCGGCAAGAACAGCGCCGGCGCGACGGAGACATCGGTGGGCGTGCGCGCCGCCTTCGGCATGCTGTCGCTGATGGGCATGGTCAACGTCAGCGAGACCCTGGCTGGCTCCAAGGCCAAGGTGGCGACGCTGGGCGCCGTCTATGTGATGGGCGCCACGACGCTGAAGGCCGGCTGGGGCAAGGCCGACGTCGACGGCGTGAAGCGGCGCGAGATGGTGTCGGCCAGCGCCGGCTACAGCCTGTCCAAGCGCACCACGGTGTACGCAGACCTGGCCTCCAAGCGCATCCTGGGCACGGGCACGAAAGAGGTCTACGGCGTGGGGTTGACGCACTCGTTCTGACCGGGCTGCGGTGGCGGCCGCCCGTCGCGGTTGCGCTGCGGCAAAGGCGCACCGCCCGGGTCCGCCGCCAGTCCTCGTCGCAGATCTCGTCGCAGATCTCGTCGAGCGACGGGCGCGACATCTGGTCTACGAGTTCTCGCCATGAAGCAGCCGGGGGTTCGAATCAAGCACCGGTGAAATCGAGCACCACGCGCGAGGGCACGTCACCGTGCTCAAGCCGCTCGAACACGTTGTTGATGGCCGAGAGTGGCTGCAGTTCGCTGTCGGCCTTCACCTTGCCCTCGGCCGCAAAGGCCAGGGCTTCGGCCATGTCATGACGGGTGCCGACGAACGAGCCGCGGATCGTGATGCAGTTGGCCACCACGTCGAACAGCGGCGTCGGGAACTCGCCCGGCGGCAGGCCGACCAGCACGCAGGTGCCGCGCTTGCGCGTCATGCCGACACCTTGCTTGAAGGCCGCCAGCGAAGGCGCGGTGATCAGCACGCCGTGGGCGCCTCCGTCGGTCGCCGTCTTCACGGCCTGCACCGGGTCGCCGGTCTTCGCGTTGACGACCGCATCGGCACCCAGCAGCTTTGCATGCGCGAGCTTGCCATCGTCGATGTCGACCGCGCAGACGTGCAGTCCCATGGCCTTGGCGTACTGCACCGCCAGATGCCCCAGGCCACCGATACCGGAGACGACGATCCATTGGCCCGGCTTCGCTGCGGTTTCCTTGATGCCCTTGTAGCTGGTGACGCCGGCGCAGATGAGCGGTGCGGCGTCGCGGGCTGTCAAACCGGCAGGCACGTGGGCCACGTAGTTCGGGTCGGCGACGATGTAGTCGGCAAAGCCGCCGTTCTTCGTATAGCCGCCAAACTGCGCTTGCGCGCACACCGTCTCCCACGCCGCGAGGCAGTGTTCGCAGTGGCCGCAGGCCGAGTACAGCCATGGCACGCCGACGCGGTCGCCTTCCTTCACGGCCGTGACGCCGGCGCCGAGCGCCACGACGCGGCCGATGCCTTCGTGCCCGGGGATGAAGGGCAGCGTGGGCTTGACCGGCCAGTCGCCCTTGGCCGCATGCAGGTCGGTGTGGCACACGCCACAGGCCTCGGTCTTGACGAGGATCTGTCCCGGTCCAGCGGTCGGCACGTCCACCTCCCGCAGCTTCAACGGCTTGCCGAATTGCTCGACGACGGCGGCTTGCATCTGACGTGTCATGTCTGACTCCTTGGGGTGGGAATGTGAAACTCAGGCCGGCGCATCAAGGTGGGCGGTGCGGATGAGCTTCTTGTTGACGAACTCCTGGATGCCCATGTTGCCGAGCTCGCGGCCGTAGCCCGAGTCCTTGATGCCGCCGAAAGGCAGTTCGGCGTCGCTCCAGTCGATGTTGTTGATGAACATCATCCCGGTGTCCACGCGGCTCGCCACGCGCTTGCCGCGCGCCACGTCCTTCGTCCACACCGAACCGCCGAGGCCGAAGTCGGAATCGTTGGCGAGGGCGATGGCCTCGTCTTCATCCTTGACACGGAAGAACGAGACCACCGGGCCGAAGAACTCGTCGCGGAACGCCGGGTTGTCCTTCGCGATGTCGGTCAGGATGGTCGTCTGCATAAACGAACCCGGCCGGTCGATGCGCTTGCCGCCGATCACCAGCGTGGCACCGTGGGCCACTGCGCTGTCGACCTGCTTGACCAGTTGCAGCAACGCGCCCTCGGACGACAGCGGGCCGTGGGTGGTGGTTTCAATCATGGGGTCGCCCACGTTCAGCTTGGACAGGGCTGCCGTGAACTGCTCGAGGAACTTGTCGGCGATCGAATCCAGAACGATGAATCGCTTGGCGGCGCAACAGGTCTGGCCGCCGTTGTACATCCGCCCCCACACGGCCCAGGGAATCGTCTTCGCGAGATCGGCGTCTTCGAGCACGATGAATGCGTCGCTGCCGCCGAGCTCCATCGACGACTTCTTGAGGTTTTGCCCGGCCCGGGCCGCGATGCTCCTGCCGGCCGCGACGCTGCCGGTCAGGGCGACGCCCTTGATGCGGGGGTCGTCCACGACACGGTTCGCCTGCTCGTGCGAGATCAGCAGGTTGGTGTAGGCGCCCGCGGGCGCACCCGCATCGAGCAGGAGCTTCTCGAATGCGATCGCGCATTGCGGTACGCAGCCGGCGTGCTTGACCACCAGCACATTGCCCGCCATCAGCTGCGGGCCGGCGACGCGGGCGAGTTGGTAAAAGGGGAAGTTCCAGGGCTCGACGCAGAACAGGACACCGAAAGGGCTGCTCTCCACGTGGGCTTCACCAACCTTCGGATGCAGCTTCGTCGGCGCCAGAAAGGCCTCGGCGTTCTTGGCGTAGTAGGCCAGGATGTCGGCGCTGAACTGCACTTCGCCGCGGACCTCGTCGATGCGCTTGCCCATCTCCAGCGTCGCCAGCTTGGCGTAGTCGTCGACATGCGCGTGCAGCAGTGCTGCGGCCTTGGCGACGATGGCGGCGCGCTCGGCGTAGCTCGTGTGCTTCCAGGTCTGGAAACAGGCCTCGGCGGTGGCGAGCGACTGTTCGAGCGCAGCGCTGCTGAGATGCTCGAAGCTCTTCACGGTCTTACCGGTGTTGGGGTTGACGCTTTGGTAGGTCATCGACAGGTCCTTGTTCAATGGATTGCGACCTGCGGCAAGGCCCCGCACAACAGGGGCGGTGAACCGGGCCGCGAGAGGCCGATCCGGGCACGGTGCGCGCCGGAGCGCTGAAGGTCTGTTCGGCAACGCACGAAGCGAAGGCGGGCCGCATGCAGGTGCCGGGCTACGCGCAGATCGAGGCCGCCAAGGCTGAATGCGTGATTCGAAGGACTGCAACGGGCCGATCACTGGTCGAAAGCGGCCGCCTCGCTCTCGACGCAGGCGCCGCCGCAAAAGCCCGCCACGCCAGCCTGCCGAAGATCACGCCCCGGTGCGAAGCCCCCGCTGCACGACCGCGCAGAACCACCGCACACCGTAGGGCAGCGCCTCGTCATTGAAGTCATAGCAGGGATAGTGCAACGGCCTTTCGCCGCCCTGCCCCAGCCACAGGTAGGCACCCGGCCGCTCGCGCAGCATGAAGGCGAAGTCCTCGCTGGTGAAGGCGGGCCGCGGCGCCTCGGCTGCTTCGAGACCGGCATCGGCCGCCGCCGCCAGCGCCAGCGCGGCCTCGGCCGGTGTGTTGATGGTGGACGGGTAATAGCGCGTGTAGGTCACGTCGACCGCAATGCCATGCATCAGCGCCACGCCCGCTGCCGCGTCGCGCAGCGCGGCCTCGATGCGGTCTTGCACTGCCGCGTCGAAACTGCGCTCGGCACCGGTGATCCCGGCTTGGATCGATGGCACCGTTGGGCCAACGACGGGGGTTTGCAAAGCCGCGATCTACGCATAGGCAGCGGGGCTGGAGCAATGCGCGGGCCTGATGCTCGGAGTGGCAGTCATGCGGCGTGAAGCAGTCTCGCTGCGATTCGGTCACGCGCGCGAGGCGCATGCCGGGCCCGGGCGCTGCGAGTCGCGCGGTGAGTCGCGCGGTGAGTTGTGCGGCACGGGCTGCAATGGCCGGTGCGAGCCTGAGCGCCTGTAGCGTCTCGAATTCGATATTGATCGTGGGATCCATTGATAGCGGTTTTCGTAGAAATCGCAGTGAAAATGACGGCATGCGCCAGACTGCAATTGAATCGTTCGTATCGTTTGTCCAAGCGACCGACGTCTTCGATCTGCTGGTCGACCTCGTCGTGTTCCGAGGGCAGGCGACGCAAGGGAACCTGCTTCCCAGCGTCGCGCGAGCCGATCAAACGATGGACACCACGGAACATGAGCGTAGCGTGCTTGAGCAGCTACGGCTTCAAGGTGCGTCGTTTCTCAGCGGCGTTGAGCCAAATGACTTGGACTTGTTGGTGTTGGCTCAGCACTTCGGGCTGAAAACGCGCCTGCTGGACTGGACCGGCAACCCACTGGTCGCGCTTTGGTTCGCATGCGCTGACAAGGCTGAAGGGGACGTGTATGTGTATGCCCTAGAAGCCGACAGCCTTCTTACCAAAGATGTCTACAAGCAAGATCCGTTTTCGCGCGCCGCGACCAAGGTGTTTCAACCTCGACTGAACAACTCACGCATCGTCGCGCAGCAGGGCTGGTTCACCCTCCATCGATACGCTGAGAAGAACAAGACGTTTGTGGCGCTTGAGAAGAATCCGAAGATCAAGGAGCATCTGCACGAGTATCACGTGCCGGCCAAGTACCGGCAGGTGTTGTTAGCCGCGTTGGACAGGCATGGGATCAGCGCCAAAACCATCTATCCCGACCTTGCGGGGCTATGCCAGCACCTGAACTGGAAGCATCGGCTCTAGATTGGCCGGGTGGTTTCAAGTTTGCAGGAGGATTGCGATCACCTGCGAAATTCGGCCGTAGTGGGGTTTTCGTCAGGCTTGGCTAGCATTTTCGTATGAGCACCTTTCCTTCCCACCTTGACACCGATGAGAACCTTGAAGCGGCCATCCGGCTGCCAGCCGGCTTTCCAGTCGAAGACATCGAGCAGATCTGTTCCTTGCTGGCCGAGGTCGATCCGTTCGTCCCGGCCTTCGAGCCAAACGGCTTCGGGCTTTACAGCTTGGCCGGCCAAGTTTGGTCGCTTCAATTCGAAGAGGTCGAAACGGTCATCCTGCCCGATCGCAACATCGCCTCCCGGATGGCGCAAATCGCCAGAGGCGAGGCGATTGGCAAGAACGCTCAAATCATTGCGGCGATCACGGCATTCGCTCATTTCTTCGACATCATGATGGAGCCAGGTATCGCGTTCCACGAGCTGGCTCCGCAGGAGGGGAATGAAGCCGCGCTCGAAGAACTCTGTTGGTTCCGCGCAGCCGACCATGGCGACAAGTTCGATTGGCTCGAAGTCGCGCTGGGCAGGCGCGACCAACTGAGTCAACCCGGCGAACCGCGCGAGGCCGAATCCCATGACTTGACGAGGAGGCTTCGGGACTGGAGCACCAGCTACGGCGCTGTGTTGAAGGTGGCCGAGATTGAGCTATTCCACCAGGGGACTCCGTTCGAGAAGAACATGGCGCTGCTCGAATGGCTGCATCGCGAATATTTCTTCGCCGGGCAAGTGGCGACGATGGCGTGCGTCTTCTTCGGCCCGATCAACGCGCCGAAAGCCGGTTTGATGAAGGGGCTGCGCTCCCCTGATCGAGAGCGTGCGATCGCTGGTGCGAAGAACGCCGCATGGGATGCTCTCTATCTCGGCACGCTCAACGCCATGGTCAACAAGGCCGCAGGAGGACCCAAGCGGTTCATCTACGCGAGTCTGGATCGGCGTGCTCGTCTGATCGCCCGAATGGCATTGTCCTTTGGCGGCGATGGGCCGCATCGGAATGCAATTCTGGACATCTTGTCCGAATGGTGGACTGACAAGGAGGCAATGGCCATCGCTGACAAGCTCAGGCAAATCGCCCTGGATATCGACCTGCCGCACATGGACGAGAAGCGCCGAAAGGCGGCGGCAGCAAAGCAGGAAACCATTGCTCATGGCGAGCTCGCGATCCGCAGATGGAGTGAAAAAGGCTAGCCGCCCGTGGGATGGCTGCGGCCAGTTCAGCCTGACGCTAGCCGCTCAGATTGTTCAAAGCCAGTCGAGGAGGCGTTCCCAGCGCTCCAGGCGGCAGCAGCCGTTGGCGCATGGGGCGTAGCCGAAGGCCGATCTCCAGCATTGCCAAAGATCACCCCTCCGCCCGCAGCTCCCGCTCCACCACCGCGCAGAACCACCGCACACCGTAGGGCAGCGCCTCGTCATTGAAGTCATAGCAGGGATGGTGCAACGGCCTTTCGCCGCCCTGCCCCAGCCACAGGTAGGCGCCCGGCCGCTCGCGCAGCATGAAGGCGAAGTCCTCGCTGGTGAAGGCGGGCCGCAGCGCCTCGGCTGCGTCGAGACCGGCATCGGCCGCTGCGGCAAGCGCCAGCGCGGCCTCGGCCGGTGTGTTGATGGTGGACGGGTAGTAGCGCGTGTAGGTCACGTCGACCGCAATGCCATGCATCAGCGCCACGCCCGCTGCCGCGTCGCGCAGCGCGGTCTCGACGCGGTCCTGCACCGCGGCGTCGAAGCTGCGCACCGTGCCGGTGATGCGGGCTTCGGCCGGCAGCACGTTGTGGCTCTGGCCGCCTTCGAGCCGGGTGACCGACAGCACCGCCGAGGCGGCCGGGTCGATGCGGCGCGAGACGATGGTGTTGAGCTGCACGACCAGCTGGCTCGCGGCCAGCAGCGCGTCGGGCGTGTGCTGCGGCTGCGCGGCGTGGCCACCGCGGCCGCGCAGCACGATGTCGAAGCGGTCCGCCGCGGCCATGATGGGGCCGGGCCGCGTCTGCGCCTGGCCCAGCGGCAGGTCGGGCCAGTTGTGCAGCGCGTAGACCGCGTCGCAGGGGAAGCGCTCGAACAGGCCCTGCTCCACCATCACGCGTGCGCCGCCCTGCCCTTCCTCGGCCGGCTGGAAGATGAAGTGCACGGTGCCGTCAAACCGACGCGTGCGCGCCAGTTGCCGCGCGGCGCCGAGCAGCATGGCGGTGTGGCCGTCATGGCCGCAGCCGTGGTGCACGCCGGCATGGCGGCTGGCATGGCCCAGGCGTGACTGCTCGGCCATCGGCAGCGCGTCCATGTCGGCGCGCAGGCCGACGCTGCGGCCACTGTTGCCGTGCCGCAGCGTGCCGACGACGCCGGTGCCGCCCAGGCCTTCATGCACGTCAAGGCCGAGCAGGCGCAGCGCCGCCGCGACGATGCCGGCGGTGCGTTGTTCCTTGAACGCCAGCTCGGGGTGGGCATGCAGGTCGCGCCGCAGGGCGACCAGTTCGGGCAGCAGGTCCGTGACCACGTCGGGCCCGGGTTCGCCGCGCGGGCGCAAGGTGGGATGTTGTTCATCAAGCATCGCTGAAGCTTAGGTTCAGCGCCCCGGCGCGGGGTCTCGATCAGCCGTGCGCAAACCGCAGCGTTCGCCGTTCTGCAGGGCCATTACGAAACATTCTTGCAAAGGCGGGCGCGCATCCCAAACCCCTTCATGCCGCCCAGGCGGTCTACTTCCCTCCGGCTTCTACAAGGACTCCGCTGCATGAACTTCCCCATCGTTGAGCACCTCGCCAATGCCGGTTGCCTGGACCGCGTCTTCATCGACGGCGAGTGGCGGCTGCCGGTGGGCCGGGCGAGAAGTGCCGTCATCGACCCGTCGACGGAGCAGGCCGTCGCAGAGATCGCACTGGGGAACGCGCAGGACGTCGACACCGCCGTGGCTGCGGCCCGGCGTGCCTTCGCCACCTGGTCCGTGAGTTCCGCCGACCGTCGGGCGGCGTTGCTCGACCGTGTGCACGGCCTGATCCTGGAGCGCGCCGAGTTGTTTGCGCAGGCAATCTCGCTGGAGATGGGCGCCGCCATCAGCGTCGCGCGCAGCACGCAGGTGCCCGTTGCTGCGGAGCACATTCGCGTGGCCCGAGACCTCGCGGGCAGCTATCCCTTTGTCACCCGCCGGGAGGGTGTCGCCATCGTCCGCGAACCGATCGGCGTCTGCGGCCTGATCACGCCGTGGAACTGGCCGCTCTACCAGATCACCGCCAAGGTCGGCCCGGCGCTGGCAGCGGGCTGCACCGTGGTGCTCAAGCCCAGCGAGCTGTCGCCCTTGAGCGCGCTGCTCTTTGCCGAGGTGATGCGCGATGCCGGCGCGCCTGCTGGAGTGTTCAACCTGGTGAACGGCGACGGGCCGGACGTGGGTGCGGCGCTGTCGGCCCACCCGGACGTGGACATGATCTCGATCACCGGTTCGACGCGTGCCGGCGTGTTGGTGGCGCAGGCCGCCGCGCCGACCGTGAAGCGGGTTGCGCAGGAGCTGGGCGGCAAGTCGCCCAACCTCATGCTGCCGGATGCGGACTTCGCCCGCGCCGTGCCGATGGGTGTCGCTGCGGCCTTTCGCAACGTCGGTCAGTCCTGCAGCGCGCCGACCCGCATGATCGTGCCGCGCGAGCGCCTGGCCGAGGTGGAACAACTCGCCGCGGCGGCAGTAGCGGCCCTCGTCGTGGGCGACCCGCGCTCGACGCAGAGCACGCACGGCCCGGTCGCCAACCGCGCACAGTTCAACCGCGTGCAGCAGATGATCGAGGCCGGCATCGCCGATGGCGCCCGCCTCGTCTGCGGCGGCCTAGGCCGGCCACCAGGGCTGGAGCGCGGCTTCTACGCGCGCCCGACCGTCTTTTCGGACGTGAACACGCAGATGAGCATCGCGCAGGAGGAAATCTTCGGGCCGGTGCTGGCCGTCATCCCCTACGACAGCTTGGACGAGGCCGTGGCCATCGCTAACGACACGGTCTATGGCCTGGGCGCCCATGTGCAGGGCCGGGACCTCGGCGCCGCGCGCGCCGTCGCGGCGCGCATCCGCGCCGGTCAGGTGCACATCAACCACCAGGCCTGGAACCCGCACGCGCCCTTTGGCGGCTACAAGCGCTCCGGCAACGGCCGCGAGTACGGCGTCGAAGGCCTGCAGGAATACCTGGAAACCAAAGCCATTCTTGGCGACATGAACGAGGAACAAGCATGACCGCAGCCCTGTTGCTGCACCGCGCCGACGGTGCCCCCCTGTCCACCGCCTTCCGCCAGGCCGCCTTCGGCAAGGATGACCCGTTCGCGGCGCATCGGGAGGTCGCATGGGAAGGCCCGGGCTCGATGATCGCCGGACGGGTCAACTTCACCGGCGAGCTCAGCGTGGCGAGCTTTCCGCACACCGAGACACTCGTCGTCGTGGAGGGCACGCTGACGCTGACGGCGGCCGGCGCGGCGCCGCTGGTGGTCGGCCCCGGGTCGGGCGCCGTCATCGCCCGCAGCACGGCGCTGCACATCGCGGCCCCGGCCGGCGTGCGCTTCGTGACCTGCGCGGCCGCATGCGACGGCGCACTCGCCCCCGGCATCACGCCGCTGCGTGCCGATGCCGACTTCAAGCCGTCCAACCCGCCGCCGCCGCAAACCCTGCTCGGCCCCACCCCGGCCTGCCGCAGCGACAACGTCTTCACCGACGAGCAGTCGCAGTACAAGGCCGGCACCTGGGACTCAACGCCCTACCACCGCATCGTGCGCGCCCACCCTCTCAACGAGTTCATGCACCTGCTGGCTGGCGGCGTTCGATTCGCCGCGCCCGACGGCAGCGTGCTGTCGGCGCAAGCCGGCGACGCACTCTTCGTGCCGCAGGGCGCGCCGGTCGGCTGGGAGAGCAGCGAGCGCGTCGCCAAGTTCTACGTCGTGCAAACCGTGCCGGCCTGAAACGACATCGGGAATCCAGCCATGAGCCAGCCACTTCGCCTCGTCGAGACTTCGCCCACCCTGCCGGCCAGTGCCGACGTCGTCGTCATCGGCGGCGGGATCATCGGCGTGTTCACCGCCTACTACCTGGCCCGGCGCGGGCTGTCGGTCGCGGTGGTTGAAAAGGGCCGCATCGGCGCCGAGCAGTCGAGCCGCAACTGGGGCTGGTGCCGCCAGCAGAACCGCGACGCGCGCGAGCTGCCGATGGCCACCAAGAGCATCGACCTCTGGGAGAAGTTTGCCGCCGAGACCGGCGAAGACACCGGCTTTCGCCGCTGCGGCTTGTTCTATCTCAGCAATGACGAGGCAGAGATTTCCCGCTGGGCCAGCTGGCGCGACTTCGCCAGGACCGCGGGCGTGACCACGCACATGCTCAGCGGCGCCGAGGCCACCGAGCGCGGCCGGGCGACCGGCCGCGCGTGGAAGGGCGGTGTCTTCTCGCCCAGCGATGGCACGGCCGATCCGTCGAAAGCGGCGCCCGCGGTGGCCGCCGCGATCCTCAAGCTCGGCGGCAGCGTCCACCAGAACTGCGCCGCGCGCGGCATCGAGCGCGAAGGCGGCCGGGTCAGCGGCGTCGTCACCGAAGCGGGGACCATCAAGACCGGCATCGCCGTGATGGCGGGCGGCGCGTGGGCATCCTCGTTCTGCCGCCAGCTCGGCATCCGCTTTCCGCAAGCGACGATCCGGCAGTCCATCGTGCACGTGTCGCCAATGGCGGCTGGCCTGCCGGACACCCTGTTCACCGCTGGCGTGGCCATCACCCGCCGCAGCGACGGCAGCTACACGCTGGCCATCAGCGGGCGCGGGCGCGTCGACCCGACGGCGCAGCTGATGCGCTTCGCGCCACAGTTCCTGCCGATGTTCGCCAAGCGCTGGCGCAACGTGTGGCCCGGCGGCCTCGAAGGGCTCCGGGGCGGCCATGAATCCGTCACGCGGTGGCGGCTCGATGCGCCCACGCCGATGGAACGCGTGCGCATCCTCGACCCCAAGCCCGACCCGGCGGGTGTTCGTGAGACCCGCCGCCGTGCCGTCGACCTGTTGCCCGACCTGGCCCGGGCCCCCGTCACCAGCACCTGGGCGGGCTACATCGACAGCACGCCGGACGGCGTCCCCGGCATCGGCGAAGTGGCGGAACTGCCCGGCTTCATCCTGGCGGCGGGCTTCTCCGGTCACGGCTTCGGCATCGGCCCGGGTGCTGGCCACTTGATCGCCGATCTGGCCAGCGGAGCAAAGCCGATCTTCGACCCTGCGTCTTTCAATCCCGCTCGGTTCAAGCAGTCCTCCTGGGGTAAGGTCGCCGATTTCTAGAGCGATTCCCCGATACGTGCATCCACTGGGCGGTCAAGCCAAGAAGGTATGGCGTGCCCCGGATCCCGCGAGCAATAGGCCAATTGACCCGTGCTGTCCGGCCCGCGCACCCGCTTCCAGCGGCAAAACCCATCTCCTACGAATCAACGCGTCTAAGTGTTTTCACCGGTATTACCAAATTCTCATTTTGAGACACTGGTATTACCACAAAACGACGCTGCGCCGGATCCTGGCTCAGCCCTCGAAGTGAAAACCAACACAACCGGAGACCTCATGCTCAAGACTATTCAATACGCCGCCGCTGCGGCGCTGATCGCCGCATCCCAGTTGGCTGCGGCCGACGTTGCCGGGGTGGTCCTCACGGATATCAAAGTTGCCGCGTCGGGCGGCCAGTGGTGGGACGTGATTTTCAAGGACGTCAGCTGGCTAGAGCCCACGGCCGGCGCAGTGGCCGGGCTGGATGACCCGGCCACCAGCGACAGCAAGAGCGGCTGGCACGGCAATGCGATGACGGCTTCGGTGTCGGACTACCACGGTGCGGCAACGGCCGGCACGACGGCGGCGACCTCCGGGGATTTCGACGGCATGACGGCTTTCGCCAATGCCGCGGCCACCAACCGCGAGTCGGTCTGGGCCTTCTCCAAGGTCTACGACGGCAAGGTGCTGGTCGGCAGCGGCACGACGATCACGGTGAGCGCCAAGCTGGCGGACATCTATGCCAGCGGCACGGGCACCTCGCAGGCCAACGCCAGCATTGAGCTTTGCGGCGCAGACTTCTCAAACGCCGCCGACGCCCTGGTCAACTGCGTGCCGATGAGCTTTGCCGAGGCCTTCGTCGACCAGTCGCTGCCTGGCTACACCGGCCCCTCCGTCCTCAGCGCCAGCTGGACCAACGACAGCAGCGACGGCGCCTGGACCTGGATGCGCATCGGCCTGTCCGCGTCGGTCCAGGCCCTGCCGGAGCCGACCTCCGCCATGCTCTGCCTGGCGAGCCTGGGAGCAGCCGCTGCGGTGCGCCGCCGCCGCAAAGGCTGAAACTTCGCACCCATCCGGCAGCGGCCCCGGCCCTGCCCGCACAACCCGGTCGCGCGGCCTCGAAAGAGACCGTGCGCTTTGGTTTTTTCACGTCAACCGATTCTCAAGGGCCCTGTCCATGACCCGCGCCGCCTCCCTCTTCCACCGGCTGGCCAGCGCGTTGCTGCTGCTGTCGCTCTCGCTGTCGGTCAGCACGGCCCAGGCCGCCGGCCGCGAGCGCCTGTCGCTGGACGCGGGCTGGCTGTTCCATGCTGGCGACGTCAAGACGCCGCCCATCAAGGGCCACGGCGCGAGCTATCACCAGGCCAAGGCCGGTGGCGCGGCGGGCGCGGCGTCGCCGGAGTTCGACGACTCCGGCTGGCGCCGGCTGGACCTGCCGCATGACTGGGCCATCGAGAACCCGCTGGACCGCAACGAGAACGCCTCGCAGGGCTACCGGGCGCGCGGCTTCGGCTGGTACCGGCGTTACCTGCAGCTGCCCGAGTCCGACCGTGGCCGCCACATCGAGCTGCAGTTCGACGGCATCGCCACGCACTCCACCGTCTGGGTCAACGGCATCGCCGTCAACCGCAACTTCTCCGGCTACAACGGCCGCGCCATCGACATCACGCCCTATGTGCGCTACGGCGAGGACGTGAACAACATCGCCGTGCGCGTGGACGCCGAGGTGCAGGAGGGCTGGTGGTACGAAGGCGCCGGCATCTACCGCCACACCTGGCTGGTCAAGCGCGACGCGCTGCACATCGTCACCGACGGCCTGCACGCCAACCCGGTGCAACGCAAAGGCCGCTGGCTGCTGCCGGTGGAGGTGGAGGTGCAGAACACCGGCGAAGCGCTGCGTGACGCGGTGGTCGAGCTGCTCGTGACCGGGCCGGACGGCGCAGCCGTCGCCCAAGGCTCGACGCGGGTGCGCGTGGCCGCCCTCGACAACGCCACGGCCAGGCTGGAACTGGCCGTGCCCGCGCCCAAACTGTGGTCGCCGCAGTCGCCCGATCTCTATCAGGTGAAGGCCGTGCTGCGCCATGCCGGCAGCGGCCCGGTGCGCGAGATCGACGCCACGAGCCTGAAGACGGGTTTTCGCACGCTGCGCTTCGATGCCGACAAGGGCTTCTTCCTGAACGGCGAGGCGCTCAAGCTGCAAGGCGTGTGCATCCACCAGGACCATGCCGGCGTCGGCGTGGCCGTGCCGACGGCGATCTGGGAGTTCCGCCTGCGCCGCCTGAAGGAGATGGGCGTCAACGCGGTGCGCTTCGCCCACAACGCGGTGGCGCCCGAGGTCATGGACCTGACCGACCGCCTCGGCCTGCTGGTGATGAGCGAGAACCGCAACTTCAACGCCAGCCCCGACACCCTCGCCCAATTGGAATGGCTGGTGCGGCGCGACCGCAACCGGCCCAGCGTCATCCTGTGGTCGCTGTTCAACGAAGAGCCGCTGCAGGGCAGCGCGCAGGGCCGCGAGATCGCGCGCCGCATGGTGGCGGTGGTCAAGAAGCTGGACCCGACGCGCCCGGTCACCGGCGGCATGCACGACGGCATCTTCAGCGAGCGCAATGCATCGCAGGTGATGGACGTGGTGGGCATCAACTACCAGGTCGGAGGCTATGACCGCTACCACCGCGAGCACCCCAAGCGCGCCGTGACCAGCACCGAGGACACGGCCGCCTACATGACCCGCGGCGCCTGGCAGAGCGACCACAAGGCGCAGGTGCTGGGCAGCTACGACGACGAGCCCTCCTCCTGGGGCCAGACCCACCGCGAAGGCTGGCGCCAGATCGCCGAGCGGCCCTTCATCGCCGGCACCTTCGTGTGGAGCGGCTTCGACTACCACGGCGAGCCCACGCCCTTCGAATGGCCCAGCGCCAGCGCCTTCTTCGGCGCCATCGACCTCTGCGGCTTCCCCAAGGCGGCGTTCTACATCCGCCAGGCGCACTGGGTGAAGGACCGCACCGTCATCAAGGTGCTGCCGCACTGGAACTGGGCCGGTAGCGAAGGCAAGCCGGTGAAGGTGATGGTGGCCAGCAATGCGCCGCGCGTGCGCCTGCTACTGAACGGCCAGGCCGTCGGCGAGCGCGAGGTGGACCGCTACGACATGGTCAGCTTCGACGTGCCGTTCGCACCCGGCAAGCTGGAGGCCGTGGCGCTGGACGGCGCCCGCGAGCTCGGCCGCGACGTGGTACAGACCAGCGGCGAGCCGGCCCGCCTCGTGCTGACACCCGACCGCCAGGCCCTGGCCGGCGACGGCCGCGACGCCCTGCCCGTGACGGTCAGCGCCGTCGATGCCCAAGGGCTGCCGGTGCCGACTGCCAACCTGCCTGTCAAGTTCGAGGTCAGCGGCGCCGGCAGCCTCATCGGCGTCGGCAATGGCGACCCGAACTCGCACGAATCCTCCAAGGCACCGGAGCGCGCGCTGTTCAACGGCCTGGCCCAGGTCATCCTGCAAAGCCGCCGCGAGGGCAAGGGCCCGCTGACGCTGCGCGCCAGCGCCCCAGGCATGCAGCCGGCCGAACTGGTGCTGGACGTGCAGGCCACAGCGCAAGTGCCGGCCGTGGCCGCCGCCGAGGCCGTCAACCGCGTCAGCGGCTGGCGCATCTCGCCGCCGCAAGCCGAGCGACCCGATCCCAACCAGGTGCTGGCCGAGACCGACATGAACAGCTGGGGCTGGGGCGAAGCGCCCATCAAGCAGCCGGCCGAGGCGAACGCCTGGCGTGCCTACCGCGCCTCCATGCGCCTGCGCGCCGACCGCAACGACGGCCACGGCCGGCTGGTGTTCGGCGAGATCACCGGCCAGGCCGAGGTCTGGGTCGACGGCACGAAGATCGGCGAGAAGACCTCGCCCGCCGCCGCGCCGCTGAGCCTGCCGCTGGCTGCCGGCGCCGGCTGGCGCACGCTGACGGTGCTGGTGCGCGCCGAACCCAATCAACCCTCCGGCCTCACCGGCCGCGTCTGGATGGAAGCCTCTCCTCGATGAACTGGCTGAAATGGCAAGAGACCTTGCGCAGCGCCGCCCTGGCCCTGCTGTTGACCACGCTGGGCGTCGCCCAGGCCGAGCGCACCGTCACGCCGCTGGACGGCCACTGGCAGTTCAACCGCAGCGACGTTGCCGGCGCCGCTGAGCCCGGCTACGACGATGGCAGCTGGGCGACGGTGACGCTGCCGCACACCTGGAACGTGCCCGACGGCGAGACCGGCGGCACGCCCTACCGCGGCGCGGGCTGGTACCGGCGCGTGCTCGACATCAAGCCGGGCGGCGAGACACGCCGCTTCCTGGAGTTCGACGGCGCGACGCTGGCTGCTGATGTGTGGGTCAACGGCCGCCATGCCGGCCGCCACGAAGGCGGCTATGCGCGCTTCCGGCTGGACATCACCCCGCTGCTGCAACCCGGCCGCAATGTGCTGGCCGTGCGTGTGGACAACGCCAAGCTGCCGCATGTCGCGCCGCTGGGCGGCGACTTCACCGTCTTCGGCGGGTTGATCCGCCCGGTGCGCCTCATCGAGACACCCGACGCCCACATCGAGCTGCTGGACCATGGCGGCCCCGGCGTGCGCGTGGACACCGCGTTAGCGCCGGACAGCGCGCGACTGACCGTGCAGGTGGAGTTGCGCAACGACGGCCAGCAGCCCGCCGAGCGCCAGCTGCGCCTGACGCTGCGCGATGCCCAGGGCCGCAGCGTCGCGGAGCACGTCGAGCGTCTGCGCCTGCCGGCCGGCGCCCAAACCGCCAGCGCCATGCTGACCGTCCCCAAGCCCCGGCTGTGGCAAGGCGTGCAGGACCCCTATCTGTATCGCCTGAGCGCCGAACTGCTGGACGGCCGCCAGGTGGCCGACACGGTGCAGCTGCCGCTAGGCCTGCGCCAGTTCGCGGTCGACCCTGAGCGCGGCTTCCTGCTCAACGGCAAGCCCTACCCGCTGCACGGCGTCAACTACTTCCATGCCGGCCGCCCGGGGCGCGGCGTGGCCGTGGGCAAGGCCGAGATCGACGAGGACCTGCGCATCCTGATGGACCTGGGCCTGACCGCCCTGCGCCTGGTGCACTACCAGCATCCGCCCTACACCTACGAGCGTGCGGACGAGCTGGGGCTGGTGCTGTGGACCGAGATCCCGCTGAACTCGGCGATGGAGGAGACGCCGGCCTTCGGCGACAACCTCTACGCCCAGCTGCGCGAGCTGGTGCGGCAGAACCGCCACCATGCCTCGGTGGCCGTCTGGGGCGTGGGCAACGAGGTCTACCGCAGCGACGAACCCGTGCGCGCCCTGCTGGCCGACCTGCATGCACTGGCCAAGCAGGAAGACCCCTCGCGCCTGACCACCTACGCCCACTGCTGCGCGCCGGACGATCACCCGATGGCGCTGCAGACCGACCTGGCTTCCTACAACCGCTACTGGGGCTGGTACGACGGCCAGTTCAAGGACATCGGCCCCTGGGCCGACAAGCTGCACGCCAAGCTGCCGGGCAAGCCCATCGGCCTGGGCGAATACGGCGCCGGCGCCAGCGCCGTGCAGCAGGAAGACCCGCCGCGCCGCCCCGAACCCGGCGGCCGCTGGCACCCCGAGCAATACCAGGCGCTGTTCCACGAGACCTATGCCGCCGAGATCGCCAAGCGGCCCTTCATGTGGGGCACCTTCATCTGGTTGGCCTTTGACCATGCCGCTGCCAACCGCCACGAGGGCGACACCACCGGCCGCAACGACAAGGGCCTCGTCACCTACGACCGCAGCAGGCTCAAGGATGCCTATCACCTGATGCGCGCCTGGTGGCAGCCCAAACCGGTGCTGCACCTCACCAGCAAGCGCCTGGCCACCCGGCCTGCGGGCAAGGTGGACATCAAGGCCTACAGCAACGCGGCGAAGGCCACGTTGGAGGTCAACGGCAAAACCGTGGGCACGGTGGATGTGGTCGACCGCATCGCCGTCTGGCCCGCCGTCGAGCTGGCCGCCGGCCCCGCCACGCTGCAGGTGCGCGACGATCGCGGCAGCACCGACCACGTCGAATGGCAGATCGAAGGCTGCAACGCCGACGCGCTGGGCACGCAGCGCGTGCTGCAGTTGCCACGCGAAGGCGCCGCCTACGGTGCCCCGTACGCGCGGCTGCCGCTGGCGCCGAACGAGTTCGTGCTGACCTTCGACGACGGTCCCAAGCCCGGCACGACCGTGCGCGTGCTGCAGGCGCTGAAGGCCGAGTGCGCCAAGGCCACCTTCTTCATGAACGGCGAGCCGATGAGCCAGCACGCGGCGCTGGCCCAGCGCGTGCGCGCCGAAGGCCACACGGTGGCGATGCACGGCTACAAACATTCGGCCTTCGGCGAACTGCCCGCCAAGGAGCAGCTCGCCGACCTGGAGGGCATGCAGAAGACGCACCGCTACGTGACCGGCGGCGAGCCGGCGGCCTGGCGCTTCCCTTACCTGGCCGAGACGCCGGCGCTGCGCGAGGCCCTGGCCCAGCAGAAGGTGACCGTGCTGTCGGCCGACGTCGGCATCGAAGACTGGGTGCAGGGCCAGACACCCGAGGCCATGGCCGAACGCCTGCTGAAGGGCCTGCGCGAGAAGGGTGGCGGCATCGTGCTGCTGCACGACGTGCAGGACCAGACCGCCGCCGCCCTGCCCCTGCTGCTGCGCCGCCTCAAACAAGAGGGCTGGCGCCTGGTGCACCTGCAATGGCCCGAATCAAAACCCTGACCCTTCCGACCCCATGACCGTCCGCTTGATGAACCCCGCTCTCACCCGCACCACGGCGCGCTTCGCGCTGCTGCCCTTGCTGCTGGCCCTGCAATCCTGCAGCCAGGCTCCCCTGGCCACTCCGACAGCGCAGCCTCCCGTCTTGGCAGCAAAGGCAACGCCAGCCGCGCCCGACACCGCCGCCATCCAGCTCAACCAGGTCGGCTATCTGCCGGGGGGCAGCAAATGGGCGGTACTGCGCGACGTGAAGGCCGAGTTCTTCACCCTCGTCGACGCCGCCAGCGGCCGCGAGGTCTTCCGCGGCCCGTTGGGCGCCGCGCAGCACTGGGAGCCGGCGCAAGAGGCGGTGCGTCTGGCCGACTTCTCGGCGCTGCGCGCGCCGGGGCGCTACCGCCTGCAGGTGGCCGGCGTGCCGCCGTCCGCGCCTTTCGTCATCGCGGCCGATGCCTACACCGCGCTGAACGCGGCGGCGCTCAAGTTCTTCTACTTCAACCGCGCCAGCATCGCGCTGGACGCAGCCCACGCCGGGACCTGGGAGCGGCCTGAAGGCCATCCGGATGATCACGTGCTGGTGCATGCCTCGGCCGCCGGCCCGGGCCGACCCGAGGGCACGGTCATCTCCGCGCCCAAGGGCTGGTACGACGCGGGCGACTACAACAAGTACATCGTCAACTCCGGCATCACGGTCTACACGCTGCTGGCCGCCTGGGAGCATTACCCGGCCTTCTTCAAGGC
Organism: Roseateles sp.; assembly: GCF_039929605.1. Lineage (GTDB taxonomy): Bacteria > Pseudomonadota > Gammaproteobacteria > Burkholderiales > Burkholderiaceae_C > Pelomonas. The sequence goes on along the minus strand of NZ_JBDSQX010000043.1, from coordinate 2,107 downwards.
ACAGAACCTCAACATCCCCGAGAGCGGCAACGGTTTGCCCGACGTCCTCGACGAGGCGCTGTGGAACCTGGAGTGGATGCTCGCCATGCAAGACCCCGCCGACGGCGGCGTCTATCACAAGCTCACCGACAAGGGCTTCGACGGCATCGTCATGCCGCATGCCGCCCGACATGACCGTTATGTGGTCATGAAGACGACCGCCGCCACACTCGACTTCGCCGCCGCGATGGCCCAGGCCAGCCGCGTGTTCGCCGCCTTCGAGTCGCAGCGGCCGGGCCTGTCGGCACGCATGCTGGCCGCGTCCCGGCGCGCCTGGGACTGGGCTCAGGCCAACCCCAAGGTCATCTACCGCCAGCCGGCCGACATCCACACCGGCGGCTATGACGATGACAAGCTCGACGACGAGTTCAACTGGGCCGCTGCCGAGCTCTACATCACGACGCACGACGACCGCTTCTGGCAGGCCATGCGGGCGCCTGCGGCCAAGCCCGAGGTGCCTGGCTGGGCGACCGTCGAAGCGCTGGCCTGGGTCAGCCTCGCCCAGCACCGCGCCACCCTCGGCCCCAAGGCGGACCGACCGCTGATCGAAGGCCACATCCTGGCTCTGGCCAACGACATCGTGACGCGCTGGGAGCGCTCACCCTACCGCGTGGGCATGCGGACGCAAGACTTCATCTGGGGCAGCAACGCCGTCGCGCTGAACCAGGCGCTGATGCTGATCCAGGGCTACCGCCTCGATGGCGACCGCCGCAAGCTGGACGCCGCCCAAGCCGCGCTGGACTTTGTGCTGGGCCGCCACCCGACCGGCTATGCCATGGTCACCGGTTTCGGCACGCGCTCGCCGCTGCACCCGCATCACCGCCCCTCGGGCGCCATGCCGCAACTGCCGCCCGTGCCGGGCATGATCGTCGGCGGGCCCCACCCCGGCCGGGGCGACGACTGCAAGGCGCCCTACCCTTCGCAGGCGCCGGCCAAAGCCTATCTGGACGACCTCTGCAGCTACACGACCAACGAGATCGCAATCAACTGGAACGCGCCACTGGTCTACGTGTCCGCGGCGCTGAGTGCCTTGACCCCTGCGCCTTGAACTCAAGGGACTGCAAGCGCATCCCTCGGCGCTCGCGCGGGCGAGCAGGCCGGGGATTTGCCGTCGTTGCGGGCGAGGTAATTGCTGGCCCGATGCCGCGGGCTCTGTCGGGACAAACGAGATCGATGTCGCATTGAACGCTAGCGGCTTCAACGTGTCGATTTCCACCGGACAGATCACCGAGTGGCGCTTGAACGCCGCAACCGACCCAGCGAACTGCAGCGTGCAATACCGTGAAGCCGTCTCGGCGGGAAGCGATCCGACGATCACCCTGAAGACATCGGGCTGTTGAGTCGCGAGGCTCAATGAGCCGGCGGGCCACCTGGACGCCCACCGGCTAATCGGTCAGTTAGGCGCCCCAGCTCAACGATGCCCCTTTAGCCAGCAGCGGGCTGCGCTTGCCGTCCACGTCCAGGCCCCAATTGCGCAGCGCGCCCTCGGTGACCTGCGCCGTGTACTGCCCGCCCTTGCGGCCGACCGTGCCGCGAGCCGCGACGCTGCCGTCCAGGCCCACGACCGTGAAGCCCGCGCTTTGGCCGTCGTCCAGCTCGAACACGCGCAGCACGGTGCCGCTGGCGTAGTCGTAGTCCGGCTTCTCGGTCTCGGCACCCCAAGCGATGACGCTGTTAGGCGCCGCGTACAGCGGCAGGCTTAAGTAACCGTGCGTCTCGCGATGCCAGCGGCCGCCCTGCTTCTTGTCGCCGCTCAGCAGATGCGTCCACTTGCCCTCGGGCAGGTAGAAGTCCACCTCGCCGTTCTCGGTGAACACGGGTGCCACCAGCAGGCTTTCGCCGAGCTGGTACTGCCGGTCCAGCGGCGCGCAGGCCGGGTCGTGCGGATGCTCGATGAGCATCGCGCGCATCAGCGGCACGCCCGTCTCGGTCGCCTCGTGAGCCTTGGCGTAGAGATAGGGCATGAGCTGATGCTTGAGCTGCGTGAAGGCGCGCAGCACGTCGCAGCTTTCTTCGTCCACGAGCCATGGCACCCGGTAGCTGCTGCTGCCGTGCAGGCGGCTGTGCG
>NZ_JBDSQX010000042.1:0-78155 GCF_039929605.1 Roseateles sp. | reverse complement strand
AACTTTGGTTTATCCGCAATGAACTCATGACCGCCATGGCGTTTAAGCGCGGTGAGCAGCTTGCTCATCAAGAAATCACAGCGATCTCGAAATTGTTCGATGAACTACTTCCAGAGGCGCGAGGTTACAAACGCATTGCCGGGCGCTTCAGAGTCATTGGGATAGGGTCTACGGTAAGCAAGCACCCGACGCCGTGAGTTGGTATGCGCCGCACTATGCACTGTCGATGCTCTAAGTGACATGAATCGGTGCAGCACCCTGGATGATGGAAGACACTGGGGGTGTGCGGGCCAGCACGGGTAGATGTCGATCAATTTATTGATGGCACCTTGGACCGCGATCTCTAAGTTGACCCGCTGCCGACCACTCTTACCCAGGATTGCCTGCGAGCGCTGCCCAGTCCCGTGAGGGAGCCGGGCGCGCCTGACAGCCCACATTAAACAGAGCCGCCGGGCGTGCCCGGCAGGCCGTTGGTCGGCGGCACCTTCGCAGGCCCGCACGCTTGTGATTGTTGTTCAAGCGCCAGGAGCCCGACCATGGAATTGACCCCGATGCACAAGCGCGTCATCGCGCTGGACGTTCACCAGGCCAAGATCACCGCGTGCGCCGTTGTCGAACATGACGACGGCCGCTTGGAGGTCACCAAGCGCGACTTCGGCGCCTTCAAACGCGACCGCCGCGCGCTGGCTGCATGGGCACTGGAGGTTCGGCCCGAGGTGGTGGTGGTGGAGAGCACGGGGGTGTACTGGAAGAGCCCATTCGCAGCGCTGGAGGCGGTGGGCATCGTGGCGTGGGTGGTCAATGCCCGACACGTCAAGGCCGTGCCCGGTCGCAAGACCGACATGGCTGACGCACAGTGGCTGGCCACGCTGGCACGCGCGGGTTTGCTGCGTGCATCGTTCATCCCTCCCAGGGACTTGCGCGAGCTCCGCCTGGTGGCGCGCCCGCGGCAAAAGCTCGTGGGCGCGGCCAGTGCCGAGAAGAACCGCCTGCACAAGGTGTTGGTCGATGCCGGGGTGCGGCTGAACGTGGTGGTCAACGACCTGCATGGCCAGAGCGCACGCGCCATGGTCAAGGCGCTGCTGCAGGACAAGCCGTTGCACGAGGTGCTGGACCTGAAGGGACGACTCCGCGCCAGTCGCGAGGAGCTGTTCGAGGCGCTGAGTACCGAGCACTTCAGCGCCACGCACCGCTTCGTCGCCGACGAGATCCTGCAGCACATCGAGCAGATCGAGCAGCGCATCGCCCGGCTGGACAAGTACCTGCTGGAGGGTCTACAGCCGTGGCAGGCGCAGCTGACGCTGCTGCAGACCCTGCCTGGGATCGACCAGATGGGCGCAGCGATGCTGCTGGTGGAGATTGGTGCGGACATGGGCGCCTTCGGTAGTGCCGAGCGGTTGGCGTCGTGGGTCGGCATCTGCCCGGGCAACAACGAGAGCGCGGGCAAGCGCAAGAGCGGGCGCATCCGTCGCGGCAACGCCTGGGTGCGCCGGCTGCTGTGCGAATTCGCCCAAGCCGCCGCGCGAACGCGTTGTGCCTTCAAGGACAAGTTCCAGGCGCTGACCATCCGCAAGGGGCACCGCAAGTCGGTCGTCGCGCTGGCGCACAAGATTCTGCGCACGGTCTACGCCATGTTGGCCAGCGGCACCTACTACCAGGATCAGGTCGTCGACTACGAGGCGTTGAACGTGGCGCGCAATGCCCCGCGTTGGCTCAAGATGCTGCACAAGCACGGCTTCATCGCCTCGCCCGCCGCCGCCTGAGCGATTCCCACCGTTGCGTCCTCACGCTCCGGCCGGCTTCAGGTCAGATGTTGTCGCGCCCGGTGGGGGTGTCTTCCACATTAAGAGTGCTGTGCATCCTTGGTCGCCGGTCCACTTTGGATTGTCAGATGAAATGGAGACGGTTGAGCGCAGACAGCGTTTTGAGTCGCCCGGATGGCACGCTGTCACGGACAGTCACGTTGAGCGCGGCGGTGAGTCAGAGCTGCGATGTAAGGGATGCGGTAGGATCGTTCAACTTCAAACGGAAGTCTCTCTGGCTGGAGTCTCGTCCGCCGCCCGACGCTGACTTGACAGCGGGACGGGCACTGCGAGCCGCCTGCGGACAAACGCTACTTTCTCCCCGTCGTCTTGCTTCAATCCAATCTCAGTCGCCAAGCTCAAATTCAGGAAGATACATACTTTCGAGTAATGCGTCTTCTTGAAGATAATCCTGACCATACCCAGCGGGAGTTAGCGGAAATCCTGGGCGTTAGTGTTGGCGCGCTCAACTATTGCCTCAAGGCGTTGATTGAGAGAGGCTGGGTGAAGATGCAGAATTTTTCGAGTTCGAAGAACAAGTTCGGATACGTCTATGTGCTCACGCCCAGAGGACTTTCCGAGAAGGCTGTTCTTGCGGGTAGATTCCTGAAAAGAAAACTTGTGGAGTATGAACTCTTGAAGATAGAGATTGAGGCTGTGCAGTCCGAAGCGCGTGACTCGGGCATCCGAATAGGGAAATCATGAGGTCGGAGGATGGCACATGCCAGCGCATGTGTCGACGCCAAGCTTGGTCTGAGATTATGAACATCGGCTATTGAGTTGCCGAAGATTTCCACTCATGCATTCCATTTCCACTTCAAGTGGCCGCAACTTTGAGGCCCGGCCCGACGAGCCGATCCTCGAGGCAGCTCTTAGGCAGGGGATTGTCTTTGACTACAGTTGTCGAACGGGGCGCTGCAGTACCTGCAAAGGTAAGGTCCTTTCGGGCGAGACCGCCGCAACCCATGACGAGCTTGGTCTGACAGCCGACGAGCGTGCGCAAGGCTTCGTCCTAACGTGCATTCGCCAAGCGCGTGGTCCTGTGGCAATAGAAATCGACGACCTTGGAGAGGTTGTTTTGCCGCAATCCAAGACGGTCCCTTGCCGGATCCAGGCGGTTGAGCGATTGACGCGTGATGTTATGCGTGTTCAGTTGCGCTTGCCTCCAACATCAGACTTTGAGTTCCTGCCTGGGCAGTACATCGAGGTGATCGGTAGCGAAGGTGTTCGACGCAGCTATTCAGTAGCAAATGCCCCGCGACCGGACAAGCACATCGAACTGTACATTCGAGAAGTTCCAAACGGCGCGATGAGTCGCTATTGGTTTCAGCATGCAAAGGTAAATGACCTCCTGCGGCTACGCGGTCCGTTGGGAACGTTTTTCGTTCGAGCGCAGGCTGGTAAGGATCTAGTTCTCCTTGCAACTGGTACTGGTATCGCGCCTGTGAAGGCTATTCTGGAAGGCTTGGACAAGCTTCCTGTTGACGCACAGCCACGGAATACAACGGTCTATTGGGGGGCGCGCCACCGGGACGATCTCTACATTGAAAAGATGGTTGTTTCGCCATTTCGATTGGTACCTGTGCTGTCGCGTGCCGATGATGAATGGGTGGGCGCCCGAGGACATGTCCAAGATGTGATGCTGGCCGATGGACCAGATCTGCCGAACACACTCGTTTATGCATGCGGCTCCGACGCAATGATTCATAGTGCTCAAGTGCAACTACAGGCAGCTGGTCTACCACGACGCCAGTTTCATTCAGACGCTTTCGTGTGTTCGTCGGAAACCTGAATATTCCGAATAATCCTCAATAGGACATCTCCATGAAAGCAGTCATTCTGGCTGGTGGGCTAGGCACACGCCTTAGCGAAGAAACGTCGACTCGCCCTAAGCCGATGGTCGAGATCGGCGGACGTCCGATCCTTTGGCATATCCTGAAGATGTACTCGCACCATGGGGTCAATGACTTCGTAATCTGCTGTGGATACAAGGGCTACGTCATTAAGGAGTACTTCGCAAACTACTTTTTGCACATGTCTGATGTGACCTTTGACATGCGCAGCAATAGGATGGAAGTCCATCACAAACGGGCGGAACCCTGGAATGTCACTTTGGTTGACACGGGTGATGAGTCGATGACCGGTGGCCGCCTGCGTCGCGTTGCAGATTACGTGCGTGGCGAAGATGCTTTCTGTTTTACGTACGGAGACGGCGTCAGCGATGTCGACATCGGTGCCACGATCAAGTTTCACAAATCGCATGGGAAGGCCGCTACGCTGACTGCGACATATCCGCCTGGCCGCTTTGGAGCGCTCGACATTCGTGATCACGAAGTCCACAGTTTTACAGAGAAACCAAAGGGCGACGGTGCGCTAATTAATGGTGGATTCTTTGTGCTGTCGCCTAGTGTGCTGGACTATTTGAAAGACGACAGCACAACTTGGGAGCAGGAGCCGCTGATGAGGTTGGCAAAGGACGGGGCGCTGATGGCCTATGAGCATCATGGCTTCTGGCAGCCAATGGACACGCTACGCGACAAGCACATGCTGGAGGAGCTGTGGAGTTCCGGCAAGGCGCCCTGGAAGAAGTGGGATTGAGGCGAAACATATGCGACAGACCAATCCTGATTTCTGGCGGAACAAAAAAGTCCTTATAACCGGCCATACAGGTTTCAAGGGCAGTTGGTTAAGTCTTTGGCTCTTATCGATGGGTGCGACTGTTCGCGGTCTGGCGTTAAAGCCACCCACTGGGCCCTGTCTGTTCGAGGTCGCACGGGTTGCGGAGGGTATGGCGCACCACATTGTCGACATCCGCGACTGCGCTGCGGTGAAGGCGCAAATTGATGATTTCAAGCCTGAGATAGTCATTCACATGGCGGCGCAGCCATTGGTACGGCTCTCCTACGATCAACCGGTCGAGACCTATGCGACCAATGTGATGGGCACTGTCCATGTGCTTGAGGCCGCACGCACGGCAGGATCGGTCAAGACGATCGTCAATGTCACGACCGACAAGTGCTACGAGAATCGTGAGTGGTTCTGGGGCTACCGTGAGGACGAACCAATGGGAGGTCACGATCCCTACTCCAACAGCAAGGGCTGCGCGGAGTTGGTGAGTTCGGCCTACCGCAAGTCCTTCCTCAAGGACGCTGGCATCGCATTGGCGACTGCGCGCGCCGGCAATGTCATCGGCGGAGGCGATTGGGCGCTGGACCGCCTGGTGCCGGACATCCTGCGTGCGTTGCAAAACAAAGAGCCGGTTCTGATCCGAAACCCGCATGCGATACGTCCGTGGCAGCATGTGTTGGAGCCGCTCTCTGGCTACTTGCTACTGGCTGAGCGCCTGTACACACAAGGCCAAGCCGACGCAGAAGGTTGGAATTTTGGGCCCCGCGACGACGACGCCCGGCCTGTACAGTGGATTGTTGAATATCTATGCGAATCATGGGGCAGCGACGCCTCTTGGACGTTGCAGCCTGGAAGGCATCCCCATGAAGCCAGTTTCCTGAAGTTGGACGTCTCAAAGGCGCATCAGCGCCTGCAGTGGACACCACGCTGGTCGCTAGATACTGCGCTAACCCGAATTACCGATTGGCATCATGCTTGGCTTTCGGGACATGACATGCGCGCCGTATGCCTGAATCAAATCTCTCAATATCGATCCGACGTATGAGCACCACCACTATTACTTTCCAGCCGCAACTGGACAAGCTCCGTAGCCAGATCAGTGAGCTGGTCCAGCAATATGCCAACATAGCGTATGCACCTAAGCCTTTCGTACCAGGCGAAACCGTTGTGCCTGTTTCTGGCAAGGTCATCGGCGCTGGTGAACTGAAGATGATGGTCGACGCGTCGCTCGACGGCTGGCTGACCACCGGCCGCTTCAACGCGATGTTCGAGCAGCGCCTAGCCCAGTTCCTGGGCGTGAAGTACCTTATTACCGTCAATTCCGGTTCGTCGGCGAACCTCGTTGCCTTCTCGACGCTCACCAGCCCGAAGCTGGGCAAGCGAGCGATCCAGCAGGGCGACGAAGTCATCGGCGTAGCCGCCGGCTTCCCGACAACCGTGAACCCGATCGTCCAATTCGGTGCTGTGCCAGTCTTTGTCGATGTCGACCTGGCCACCCACAACATCGACGCCAGCAAGATCGAGGCGGCGATCTCGCCAAAGACAAAGGCCATCATGCTGGCTCACAGCTTGGGCAATCCGTTCAACCTGGACGTGGTCACGGCGCTGTGCAAGAAGTACAACCTGTGGCTGATCGAGGACTGCTGCGACGCACTTGGGGCGACTTACAACGGTCAACTGGTTGGTACTTTCGGCGACATCGGCACGTTGAGCTTTTACCCTGCTCACCACATCACGATGGGTGAAGGTGGCGCGGTTTTCACCAACAATGCCGAGCTGAAGCTGATCGCCGAATCGTTCCGCGACTGGGGCCGCGACTGCTATTGCCCACCGGGCAAGGACAACACCTGCGATAAACGCTTCTGCTGGACTAAGAAGGAACTTGGCGGCGAGCTGCCCGACGGATACGACCACAAGTACACGTACAGCCATCTAGGCTACAACCTAAAGATTTCGGACATGCAGGCCGCTTGCGCGCTGGCGCAGATGGACCGCGTCGAGGAATTCATTGCCAAGCGCCGCGCGAACTTCGCTTATCTAAAGGCGAAGCTGGCCAGCGTGGCTGAGTTTCTGCACCTTCCCGAAGCCACGCCCAACTCCGAACCATCCTGGTTCGGCTTTCCGCTGATCGTCAAGGACAGCGCAGGCGTCAAGCGCGCGGACCTGATCAATTTCCTTGAAGAGAACAAGATCGGCACGCGCCTGCTGTTCGCGGGCAATCTGACCAAGCAGCCCTACATGACGGGCCGGAACTATCGCGTCAGTGGCGAGCTGACCAACACCGACATCGTGATGAACCAGACGTTCTGGCTAGGAACGTTCCCCGCGCTAGGCCAGGAACAGTTGGACTACATCGCCAGCAAGCTGGACGAGTTCTTCGGCGTGAACTTTTAAACGTCGACTGTTATGGAATTCCTTCAGCCATTGCTCAGCGGCGTACGTGTTGTCCTACTAGATCGTTTTGATGACGATCGGGGGTCGTTTGTCAAGACTTACAGCCGTTCAGCATTCGGTGACAATGGACTGGAATTTGATTTTCGAGAGGAGTTCTATTCCTTTTCGAAAAAGGGGGTGATTCGAGGAATGCATTTTCAGACTCCCCCGCACCACCATGACAAGATAGTCTATTGTGCCGCCGGTGCCGTCCTGGATGTGCTTCTAGATTTGCGGCCAGGCGCCGATTATGGCCGTGCGGCATCAATCGTCCTTGAGGCTGCGCGGCCGCATCTGATTTTTATTCCAAGTGGCGTGGCTCATGGATTCAAATCGTTGGAAGAACATAGTTTGATGATCTACAAAACGAGCACACAACACGCCCCTAGTCATGATGCTGGGGTGAAGTGGGATAGCTTTGGTTTTGATTGGGGTATCAATTCGCCCACGATATCCAAGCGAGATGTAAGTCATCCATCATTTTTTGAATATCAATCGGCGTTCTAGCCATGAAAATGTTCGTTACTGGTGGAACCGGCTTTATCGGAAGTCACGTATTAAAGCTGGCGCAACTCCGAGGCCATCAGATTACCGCCGTTCGTCGCCCTGGATCTCAGTGTCGGATCCCTTTTGACTTCTGTTCGGTAAGCTGGTTGGAACGCCCGCTGGATGAAGTGGAAGCACAGGATCTTGCGGGCCATGACGTTCTCTTGCATTTGGCGTCTGTTGGCGTCAGCCCTCAACGAGCCACTGTGAGCGAACTAGTGCGTTGGAATGTGGAATGCACAGCGCGGCTTCTCGAGTCTGCCGCCGCTGCTGGTATACGACGTGTGATATTGGCGGGGTCATTCGCGGAATACGGTCGAAGCGCGGACAGATTTGAAAATCTGCCCGTTGACGCGCCGCTTGAGCCTACGAATGCCTACGCGGCCTCAAAAGCCGCAAGCTACATGCTCGCGATTGCACTGGCAGCGCAATATCAGCTTGAACTTTGCTATCTCCGCATCTTTTCTGCTTTTGGAGATGGGCAGAATCAATCAAATTTTTTCCCCTCATTGAAAAAGGCAGCGCTCGCTGGCGAAGACTTTCCGATGACGACCGGCGAGCAGGTTCGCGACTTTGTGCCGGTGGCGGAAGTTGCGCAGGCATTCTTGGATGCGGCGTCATCGACCACGGTCCTCGCTGGAATTCCCAATGTAAGGAACGTGGCATCCGGATTCCCCGTACCGCTGCACAAGTTCGCTGAACTATGGTGGCGTCGTTTGGACGCTCGAGGCCGCCTGCTGATAGGCGCGGTCCCGTACCGAGCTTCGGAGCCCATGCGATTTGCCGCCTTGATGGACGATTTGCATCCCCAATCAAGGCCCCAGCCGTGAATATAATTATCGGTGCGGGCCTTGCGGGGCTCAGTTGCTCATATCACCTTGGGCACGAGGGCTGGCTTGTTCTGGAGCAGGGCGCTTCAGCCTTTGGGCATGCGTCAAGTCTGCGCCAAAGTGGGTTCACTTGGGATCAGGGACCACACGTCTCCTTTACCAAGCACGAATATGTTAGAGAGCTCTTCGTTCAAGCAGTGGGGGGAGAGTTTGAAGAATTTCCCGTCTGTGTTTCGAACTATTTTCAGGGCACCTGGATCAATCACCCAGCGCAGACGGCTCTCTTTCAGGTGCCCGAGCCGCTGCGTACTGAGTGTTTACAGTCCTTCTTGCACTCCCGCAGTCTTGCGGGGGAGCCCGATCCAATTAACTATGCGCAGTGGCTTGACGCCGCATTCGGAAGTACTTTCGCGAAAACTTTCCCGGCAGCGTATACCAGGAAATATTGGACGGTTGAGCCGGCAGCTCTGTCTACAGATTGGTTGGGTGGACGAGTCCTTAAGCCCGATGTAGACGCGGTTCTCGCCGGATCGAAAGGTCCAATGCCACATTCAACGCATTACATAAATACCGTTCGCTATCCTCGACGCGGTGGCTACCAGTCATTTGCAAAGAGTATGGCGAAAGATGCTCGAATTCGATTTGGAAGTCGGGTTGTACGCGTCGATCTTGATCAGCGCTCGGTTTGGCTTGCTGACGGCGAGTGTATGAAATATCAGGCTTTGATAAATACCATACCGTTGCCGGATTTCATCAACGCCTGCATAAACGTCCCGCTTAATGTTCGTGACGCGGCTCGTGCGCTTAGCTGCACTCAATTGTTGATGGTGAATGTTGGTGTACATGGTGTCTCCCCACGCCCAGAGCATTGGATCTACGTTTATGACGAAGATAAGATATCCACGCGCCTGAGTTTTACAGATAAATTGGCGAAAAATAACGCTCCTGGCCCAGGTTGGACTGGTGTGCAGGCGGAAGTCTATTTCAGCAGATATAAGCCTCTGTTGACGGATCCTTCTTCAATAGGCGCGCGAGTGCATGAGGAATTGGTTGAGATGGGGGTCTTGCCATCGGAAACGCTTGCGCAGGTCGTGAGCGGGCAGGGCAATATCACAACTTCGATTGCTCCGTGGGCAAACGTTATTTTTCTTCACGACACCAAGGCTGCACTGGACGAGATTTGGCAATGGTTAGCGAAATACGGACTCGTTAGAGAGCAGGACGATACCCACCCTTTAACCGATTGGACACGAGGGAATGCCGTAGAACGCAATCGGAGTGCAGCATCATTGTCAATGGCTGGACGTTTTGGGCAGTGGAAATATTTCTGGTCAGACGACTGTGTGATGCGAGGTCGTCAGCTAGCGAACTCGCTGCAAAAATAGCTTCCGGATGAAGGCGCGGACTGGATTTATTTGGGCTATTTCGGCCAACGTCGCCAATGCAGCATTGTGGGCCATTGTTATTCCCGTTTCTTCGAGGTATCTCGGCGCCGAAGAAACTGCAATCTGGTTGAATTTCGTCGTTATGGCCGGCGTAGGCCAATTGCTTGAGCTTGGCTTCAATCCAACGCTTGCGCGAAGCTTCTCGTACGTCTATGCGGGCGCCCAGTCCCTGCGTGCGGTCGGCTTAGACGAATCTCACGGTCCAGTTAATCACCCGCTACTTGCGCAGTTGATATTTTCTTCTCGAAAAATATACTATATCGTAGGCGCACTTTCTGCGGCCACTTTATGGGGTGGTGGGACGCTCTATCTATTAAATGTACTCCCTCCTGGAACTCCTGCAGATGGCGTTTTGACGGCGTGGTTAATTTATTCCTCAGGCTGTGTCATTTCGCTATGGTTCGGATATACGAACTCCATGATTCTTGGTCACGGAGACGTCAATTTCTATAACCAAACCTTGGTATTGACCAGGGGATTGCAGCTGGCGGTATCTATTGGTGCGCTAGTGGCTGGTGGCGGACTTGCATGCCTCGCACTGGGCGCTTTGGGATCTGCGATTGTTGGCAGGGCTATTTGCTATCGCCATGTAAGAGCGGAGTTGCAGTGCGCGCATGCAATCGGCCCGCTCGCCTCGGATATCAATGCGTTGGTGCGCGTGCTTTGGCATAATTCGGGTCGGTATGGCCTCGTAATGCTCGGGGCGTTTCTCATTACGCGCGCCAATCTATTGATTGCTGGTCTTACAATTGGCGTCGTCCCCGCTGCTGGCTATAGCTTTTCGGTCCAGGTGTTAACCTTTTTGCAGTCGCTGGCAGGCGTTCCATTCAGCATGAAATTGCCGGTATTGAATACATTGTGGGCCAGACAGCAGCGTAGGGAGGCCGAGGATATGTTTGCAGCTGCATTGGCGCTCGGAATAGTAATGTTCATTGTAGGCGCTGCAGGATTCGTTACGATCGGCCCATTTGCTTTGGCGCAAATCAAAGGAAACCTAATACTTCCGGACACCTGGATTCTGCTGGCAATGTCTTTAATATTTCTCTTTGAGCTCAATCATGGAAACTGCGCCAACTTGTTGACTATTTCGAACAAAGTGCCATTTGTAACCGCGGCGCTTGTTACGGGATTGATGATTGTCATCGGCTCATGGATTGTCGCGCCACATTTTGGCGTCCTTGGCTTAGTGATGGTGGTGGGCATGTCTCAGCTGTCATTTAACAACTGGGTGTGGCCGCGAGCGGCCTGCAGTATGCTGAATACCACCTATTCTCGTTTGCTGAAACAGGGGTTCTCGCTGTTGGTCGATAGGGCGAAGAAATATCGCTCCTAATCTCGGTATGCGATTCTCCGATTAATTAAGCTGTACTGGAAGATGACAGAAGATTTGCCTTTGGTGTCAATTTTGATACCGACTTATAATCGCGTTGCGCGTTTGGAGCGTGCAATCGAGAGTGCAATTGGGCAGGACTATTGTCGTATTGAAATCGTTGTATCTGATAATGCGAGCGAGGATGGAACGGATATTTATTTGGCGTCGATTTCGTCCAGCTGTGAGATTGCGTTGCATAGGCAGACGACGAATATTGGTTTGATCGGCAATTGGAACTTTTTAGCAAGTAGAGCTCGAGGGTCGTATTGCTTGATGTTGTCGGACGATGACGAGTTAGAAGTCGATGGGATTTCCACGCTTGTCGCGGCTCTGCAACGCGCGGAAAGGCATTCGTTGAGCTCTGAGATCGTTGCGATCATTGGGAGCTCGAGCGTTTCCAAGCCAATTCCCAGCGATTGCCAGCTCTTGACTTGCCAAGAGTTAATGCAGCGAATACTTCTGAGTGAGTTCACTGCTCTTCCCAGCGCCACTCTCTTTAGAGTCGATTCTTTGAGACGTTTTGGTTACAGGAATTATTATCCGACTGCCATTGATATGGGGCTTTTGGCGGATTTCATAAAGATTGACGGATGGGCTGTTATAGAAGGTCGCGTTGTCTGCAAGTACAATATTCATGCCGACAACGTCACGGCGAAGTTCGCGGTTGACGACATTTATAAGACTTACAGGAGAATTTTAAGGTCGGCTTACAGCAATCGTGGAATTGCTGTTGACTACTCCGGCCCTCTAAATCGTTATATGAGATTGACGTTGGGATACGTAATCGCGGAAAGGTATTCGAGTCGTAAGCTGTCCTTCATATCGGCCCTTGTTTATTTACGCAAATACCGTAAATACTTTAAGTGGAGCGACTACCTGTCGGTGCCATTCAAGATGCTTGCCAAAAAAATATATTGCGTCTTTGGATGAACGTTATGAATGGATTCTCTGTTTGCGTATTGATGGCGACTTTCAATGGTCAGGCATATCTGCTGGAGCAGTTGGAGTCCATTATTGGACAGACGGTTGAAAATATTAAAATATTGGTTTCTGATGATGGCTCTCAAGATCTGACCAAATCGATCTTGGTTGAGCATCAAGCGAGGTATCCAGGGACTATTGAGATAGTTGACGGTCCGAGAAGCGGGCTTGAGCGAAATTTCTACAGTCTTATAGACAGAGCCAAAGGATTTGATCTTTACGCTTTTGCAGATCAAGATGATATTTGGGAGCCCGCAAGGATCGAGAAAGCAATTGAACGCTACCAAAAAGTGGATGGCGAAATTCCGTTTGCATATTGCAGTGCCACGTTGCTCGTCGACGAGAATGCTGTTTGCATAGGCTTAGAGAAGAGGCCGCCAGTAGAGTCGATTCAGCTTCGCCATGCTTTGGGATATTGTATTTCTACGGGGAATACCATTGTTTTCAACGAGGCCGCTAGGCGTATTTTTCCTCCGTCTTTAAATCGTATTGAGCCACTAGGTCACGATTGGCTTACATTTATATATGTCTTGATGTTTGATGGGAGTGTGGTATATGATCCATTTCCAGGTGTGCGTTACAGAATTCATTCTGCGAACCAGTCCGGCGTTAGAGCAGGTGCTCTGGGGAGACTGACCCTTCTTAGGGACTGGATTTTGCGCGGCAAGCTCAAGCGAACCAATCGGCAAATAATTGATTCCACCGATTTGGTTTTGAGCAATGCATCCACGGAAATCATTCGCTTGCTCGATGAATTCAAGGCCGTGCACCGCGCGAGTATATTTGTCAGGATTTGTTCATTCTACCGGGTAAACATTACTAGGAAGGATCCATCAACCAATTGGATAAATTGGATGGCAGTGATCCTGGGGAAGTTTTGAGCGGTGCGGTGATCTAGCGGTCCTAGATTTGAACCGCACGCCGCGTGGTCAATATTGGATCGGGAGCGCCGGGAGACCGGCAAGGGTATGTGTTCACGGGGTCTAGCCCCACGCTGGCAGCTGCGCGATTCTCCAATCCAGATGAAGTTCGCATTGCAAGTCGTTGATTTCATGCCGACACTTGCACTGTGCAGACCAAGCCACCAAGTGCCGCCAGCCAATCCTCGCCGGACGCAGCGATGGCGCAGCTGCCCCAGAAGGTGCCCGAATGCCACGCCCTCATCACGCAGTTGATCGACCGCGTGAGCTGCTGGAGGAGCGAGTCAACCTGGACTCAGGCGCGCGTCAAGAGTGAGCGTCCGGCGGCCCCACCTTCCGCCCCGGTCGCCATCGCGTGAACATGGCGTCCACCTGATTTTGGTGGACACCTATGCAACCCAATGTTCAACAAGGCGCGCGGCGAGTGCACGCGGCGGATTTCAAGGCGAAGGTCCTGGCGCAGTGTCGTGAGCCCGGGGCGTCGGTCGCTGCAGTGGCGATGGCCCACGGCGTGAACGCGAACCTAGTGCGCAAGTGGCTGGTGGGCAGAGGGCTCAAGCGCGCGGGCTTGGTCGTGCCAAGTGGTGTGCCCTGTGCGGCACTATCGAGGGCGGGCGAGACTGCTGCAGCGGCACTGCCGGCGCCACCGCTGCCGGTGATGCGGTTCGTGCCGGTGGGCCTGGCAGCGGCCGGCAGCGGCGATGAGCCGAGCGTTGAAGCCGGCATGCCAGGCGCGGCCGAGCCCGACGCGCCAGCAATCCGTGTCGAGCTGCGCTGCGGAGATGCCGACGTCGCCGTGCGGTGGCCGGCGTCGCACGCGCCGGGCTGCGCGGCCTGGTTGAGCGAACTGGCCAGCGCACTGTTCAAGGGATGAGCCAGCCATGATCCGCATCGATGCGCTGTGGCTGTGCACGCAGCCCCAGGACATGCGCGCAGGCGCCGAGCGGCTGCTGGCCGCAGTGGTCAACACCGTGGGCTGTGCGCAGGCCCACCACGGTTACCTGTTCGCCAACGCACGGGCCACGCGGTTGAAGCTGCTGGTGCACGACGGCTTCGGCGTGTGGTGCGCCACGCGGCGGCTGCATCACGGCGGCTTCGCGTGGACGAGTGCGCCCGAGGTTGGCGCGGCCGGCGCGGCGGCGACGCTGCAGCTGACGGCGCAGCAGTTCGAGGCCTTGGTGGTGGGGCTGCCGTGGCAGCGGCTGCCTGAGCTGCAGGTGATCCGCCGTGCGTAAGTTTGCGCTTCAGTTCGCGCGCAAAGTCATGCCCGCAGCCAGGCCGGCAAGAGTGCTTGCGCCAATGGTGCGAGCCGGGCTCCAACGGCAACATGCCACGCATGCAAGGCGTGCAAGACCTGCCCCCCATTGACGAGCACAGGCTGCCGGCCGAAGCGGCGGCGGTGATCGCACGGATGCGCCAGCGCATCGAGCAGCAGGTCGGCGAGATCGAGCGTCGGGATCAGGAGATCGAGCGCCGGGACCGCGAGATCGCCTGGCGCGACATGCGGCTGGAGAAGATCCAACTCGAGCTGGCGCGCTTGAAGCGCTGGAAGTTCGGCGCCAAGACCGAGGCGATGACGGCGCAGCAGCGCGCGCTGTTCGCCCAGACGCTGATCGAGGACGAGGCCGCCCTGCAGGCGCAACTGGCCGAGTTGCAGGCCAAGCTGGCGCCGACACCCCATGCGCCGAAGGCCACCCCGCGCCAGCCGCGCCGCCAGGCATTGCCCGAACACCTGCAGCGCGTGGAACACCACCACGAGCCGGCCGACACCACCTGCGCCAACGAGGGGTGCGGTGCGCCGATGCAGCGCGTGGGCGAGGACGTGAGCGAGAAGCTCGACATCATCCCGGCGCAGTTCTTCGTGCATCGCCACATCTACGGCAAGTGGGCGTGCCGGTGCTGCAGCCAACGTGGACAGGGGCGGCTGCGGCAAGAGCCGGCCGAGCCCGACGTGATCGACGGTGGCATCCCGGCCAGCGGGCTGGTGGCGCACACGCTGATCAGCCGCTTCGCCGACCACCTGCCGTACTACCGGCAAGAGGCCATCAATGCGCGAGCGGGCGTGCACACGCCGCGCTCGACGCTGGCGGCCTGGGCCGGCGCCGGTGGCGCGGCGCTGCAGCCGCTGTACGAAGCGCACAAGCGCTTCGTGCTGAGCGCTGCGGTGCTACACGCCGATGAGACGCCCATCCCGCTGCTTGACCCCGGCGCGGGCAAGACCAAGAAGGCCTTCATCTGGGCCTATGCACGCAGCCAACTCGACCCGCAGCCGGGGGTCATCTACGACTTCTGCGCCGGTCGGGGCGCGCAGTACCCCATCGCCTTCCTCGCCGGCCTGGACCCGCCGCGCGCGGGGCTGCCCTGGCGCGGCACGCTGGTGTGCGACCGGTACTCGGGCTACGCCCCGGTGCTCGATGCGAGCCTGCATCCCGGGCGCACGGCTGCGGCCTGTGCAGCGCATGCCAGGCGCAAGTTCGAGGAGCTGACCCCGCGCAACGCCGGCGCCAGTCCCGTGGCGCTGCAAGCGCTGCAGCGTTGGGCGCGGATCTACCACGTCGAGAGCCACTTCGCAGGCATGAGCGCCGAGGACCGCCGCGAGGGCCGCCAGCGCCTGAGCAAGCCGCTGTGGGAGGAACTGCGCGTGTGGCTGGAATTGGAGCGCGGGCGCGTGAGCGGCGGCGCCATCGGCGAAGCCATCAACTACAGCCTGAACCACTGGAGCGCGCTGACGCTGCACCTGGACGACGGGGCCGTGCCCATCGACAACAACCACATTGGGCAGCAGATCAAGCCCTGGAAGCTGGGCGCCAAGAACTGGCTGTTCGTGGGCAGCGAGCTGGCCGGCGAGCGGGCGGCCATCGTCATGAGCCTGGTGCAATCGGCCAAGCTCAATAGTCGACCCTGCAAAAGCCCCACAACCCGCATAAACACTGGTGTTTCCGGGCGTTCACGGATGGTCAATTCCCCTGGAATGTTATCCACTGGAGGCTGATTTCTGGGGGATTTGGACCATGAGCACGCCGGACTTTTTCCGCTCCCGACTGGACGCCATGGTCGATCCCAGGCACCCTCTGGTGGTGCTCGCCGCTCGACTGCCCTGGGGCTTGATTGAGCAGGCCCTGGCACCGCACTTCGCGCGCAAGGCGCGTACGCCGGACAGCGAGATCGCGCAAGACCTGCTGGGCGAGCACACCGTCGAATTCGGTGGCGGCATCAGCCCCGCCGGTCGGCCTCGTCTGCCCATTCGCCTGATGGCCAGCCTGCTGTACCTGAAGAACGCCTTCAACCTCAGCGACGAGGAGCTGGTGCAGCGCTGGAGCGAGAACGTGCCCTGGCAGTGCTTCAGCGGCATGGAGTACTACGAGCCCCGCTTGCCCTGTGATGTCACGCAGATCGGGCGCTTCCGCTCAGGCCTGGGCGAACAAGGTCTGGAGCAACTGCTCAAGTTCACCATTGAGACAGCGGTTGAGATCAAGGCCATCAAGCCCGCCGAGCTGGAGCGCGTGATCGTGGACTCCACGGTGCAAGAGAAGGCCATCGCACACCCCGTGGACAGCCGCCTGCTGGAGATCGCGCGCCACCAGGTGGTCAAGGCCGCCCGTGCGGTGGGGATTGCGCTCAAGCAGACCTTCGCTGCCGAAGGCAAGACCTTGCGGCGCAAGGCCGGCGGCTACGCCCACGCCAAGCAGTTCAAGCGCTTGCGCAAGGCCGTGAAGCGCCAGCGCACGATCCTCGGGGTGGTGCTGCGGGAGGTGCAGCGCAAGCTGGATGCGCAAGCCCAGGGCATCGCCCAGAATCAGGCAGGCAGTGCACCGGCGACGACGCCACCCAGCGCCGCCGCACTGAGCCGGCTCAGCACCTTGTTGGAGCGCGCCGAGCGCATCCGCACCCAGCAGCGCCACGACAAAAACAAGCTCTACGCCATCCACGCCCCCGAGGTCGAGTGCATCGGCAAAGGCAAAGCTCGCAAGCCCTACGAATTCGGCGTCAAGGTGAGCCTGGCCGTCACGCACAAGAGCGGGCTGATGGTGGGCGCGAGAAGCTTCCCCGGCAACCCGTTCGACGGCCACACGCTGGCCCAGCAACTGGAGCAAACACGCAACCTGCTGCAAGACCTGGCACGCCAGCCCAGCCAAGTCATCGTGGACCTGGGCTACCGGGGCGTGGACGCCGACAACCCCGGCGTGGAGATCATTCACCGGGGCAAGTTCAAGACGCTGACCGCGCTGCAGCGGCGCTGGCTCAAGCGGCGCCAGGCCATCGAGCCGGCCATCGGCCACCTCAAGAGCGACCACCGCATGGATCGCTGCTGGCTCAAGGGCGCCATCGGCGACGCGCTGCACGCGCTGAGCTGCGCGGCGGGCTACAACATCCGCTGGCTGCTGCGGGCGATCGCGGCACAGGCCGCCATGGCCGCGAAGGCGGTTTTTTTGGTGTGCGCCGAAGGGGCACGGTATGGGCGAATCGGCGCATGGGGCCTGCTGACGACTTTGGCTGGCGTGCTGACCTCTATGTGGGCCAGCCTGCGGCTTGGAATTCCAGCGCCGCGACGCCCGCTGATCGCACTTCAGACGGGCCGGTGAGCGCTCGAAGTGATTTTGCAGGGCCGACTTGATACCTCATGCCTCGCCGGTGCCGGCTGCGCCCACCGGCTGACGCTCAACGCCCTTCGCCGCTGGCTGGTATCGCCCACCTGGTACGGACGGGCTACCCCGTGAACACATACATGCGCGCCGGCGGCACCGAAGCGAAGCGTGGCTCGTTGGCCACGGCCAGCAGCGCAGCACGCTCCTCAGGGCTCAAGGCATGGCCAGGCGTGGGCCGCAACCGCCTGCGGCCTGCCATCGCCTGCTGTGAGGCCTTCAGTGACCTTCCAACGTTGCAAGGTGCGTGCATCGATGCCGGCGGTCTCGCAGGCCGGCTTCAGCCGCGCGCCGGCCGCATGTGCTGCTTCGATGTCCAGGGCCAGAGCCTGGCGATCTTCGAGGCCGATCATTCGTCCTCGCCCTTGTTGAAGATCGCCGCGACTTTTTTGACAGCACCAGCAGCGCTGCCGTCTCGGCCAGCGCCCGGTCCTTGCGCAGCAGGTCGCGCTCGAGTTCCTTGATGCGCTTTCGGTCCGCCCGCGTTGCTTGCGGGCTGGCGCGTGCGTCTTCGGGGTCAGCCAGTGCGGTGGTGCAGCTCGCGCGCCACTTGTCCAGTTCGGCCGGGTACACCCCGTGCTCGCGACACCACGCGCTCTTGGCAGGCTCGCTCATCGCCGCCGTGGTGATCACCGCCTCAAGCCGGGCGCCTGCAGTCCATGCCCGCCCTCGGGCGGGCATGGACTGCGCCTTGTCGCGCCACCGCTCCAGCGTACCCACCCCGACGCCCATTTCTCGCGACACCACTTCCAGCGGCGCGCTCTCCGGCGGCAGCAACCTCGCCACCGCCTTGTCCATGAATGCCTGTCCGTATCGAGCCAAATCCGTCCTCCATCGCCGCCCCCTGGATTGATCTATGGAGGCGACAACTATTCTGACGCGGGAGGGTCTGCACAGTGCAAGTGTCGGCATGAAATCAACGACTTGCAATGCGAACTTCATCTGGATTGGAGAATCGCGCAGTTGCCAGCGTGGGGCTGGACCCCGTGAACACATACCACGGTGCAACACGGTCTGGCGGGCCCAAATTTGCCTTCCCGTTCATGCAATCGCCCTGGCATCTCCCCGAACAACGCCTCCATCACGCGGGCTCGTGGGCGCCACGATGCTGGAGCAGAACGACGAATGGAGTCTGAACGGGCGCTGCCTGCAGCTCGAGGGCCTGGGGCCCGCAGTGATACTGCCGAGCAACCCGCGTGTCCCACCTGCCCGGGCTGGAGACTTACACCACCGTTATATCTTCGCTAGAAACCGGGCGGCACTCGCTATATGCCAAACAAAATGGCGGAACTTGCGCCGACTTGCGCGCTGCGCGTCGTGGATCACGCGCGCACTAGGAACCAGCATTACGCTATAGCCATTGCCGTGCAATCGGCGACACAAATCCACGTCCTCGAAATACATGAAGTAGCGCTCATCAAAACCCTGAAGTTCGTGATACGTTGAAGTCCGAAACACCATAAACATCCCGGCCACCCAATCAACATCGATTGGAATGATTCCGATTTGGTAGTCTGGGCCGACGTCACCGGTCAGACGTCGGGAGAGCAACCTAGCCAACGTCGGAAACCGTCGTGCGCTGTCCTGTAATTGGCCGGTGCTCGAATAGACCACAGGCGCGGCAATGCCGACACGCGGATCTTTCAATTGTTCGAGCAACAGCCCAGGTTGCAATCCATCGAGGCGAATGTCCGGGTTGACAACTACGAAATGAGAGCCAGATACCAGCTTGAAAGCAGCATTGTGATTTGCACCGAAGCCCTTTGGATTTTCATTCCGCAGAATTTGAATTGGCAGTTCGTCAAAGTCCGCAAAGAAGGACTCGTCCTCCGGAACGTTGAGGGTCAAAATAAGTTCGTGGCAAAAAGACGGCCGCTCCGCTAGTTCTGCAAGCAAGGGACGAATCAGATGGCCCTGCCCGTGGCTGACAATCGATAAGGAAAGAGTGCTCTTGACAGACATAAGCGAGAATCAGGTGAGTGTGTTAATCAGGCGGCCACGTGCCTTCAAACTCGACGCAAGACCGATGTCAAAAGCTTGCCTGACCTCTTCGGAAAGCTGATTTAACCGCTCCGCATCGTTTAACAATTTTTCTGCCTCGGCGAAGAACTGATCCGCTGGCAGGCTTTTTGGGAAGATTAGGCTCGATAGTGGCGCTTGAAGGAATGCCCGAATTCCACCTGAATCTCTGCATACAGGTACGCATCCAGCTCCCATTGCTTCGAGAGGAGGCAATCCAAAACCTTCGTGATCGCTCAGATGAATAAAACAGCGGCTACGGGCATAGAAATCCCGCATCTGTTCTGCGGACGGGCGTAACAGTACATTGGTGGTGAACTTGGAGAATTCAGCGGCGACTTCATCTTCTGGGGTAATAAAGCACACGTTTCTTTTGTTCGCGAATGCCTGCGCTAGAAAGTCCCGGTAAAGATCTAGCCTTTTGACTTCTCCTTTGCGCAGCACCATCGCATAGTCGATGTCACGATGTTCGCGCGCATGCATCTTGAAGATTGAAGATGCCCATATTGGCATTTCACTTGCAACCGTTAGCCCGGCGTCTTGCATCTGTGCCGTCAAGAATTGATTTGCGGTGATGATGCGTCCAGATCGATACGATGCGAGGATTAACCGTTTCAATAGCCAGGATACGACAGGATTCTTTACGAAGCGCCATTCAATGCCCTGCACGAAGAAAATGCGGTTCTGTTTTGGTACTAGTAGCGCAAGAGGCAGTGTGGAATAGTGTGTAAATATGTATGTCGACAGCTTCTTGTCTTGCTTTTTTTCCTGCCGCCGCCACTTGGCGAAACGAACGAAGAGCGGAATCAAGTCTGCGGGAGCCCGCGCCGCGACGGGTTTCCAGCAGGATAGATGTTCAATAGGGGCCGGCGATTCCATCGGATGCGGGCTCCTCCACATGGATAACACTAAGACGTCTGCCTTCGAGATATCGGACAGCAGACGCAAAGCTTCCCCGATACCTCCACTAATTTTTAGCGATGGGACAACCAGTATTGCGGTCATGGTGTCGGAATTAGTTCGCAGCGCTTCTCGCTCGACACGCGTTCCGAGCTACTAAGCGAGAATGCCAGAGAAAGTCCAAGACACAATGGCGGATAAAAGTAAGTGTCTTGCGTCAAAAGAAATCCAAGACTGGCAAGAATCAAAAGGAAGGCGAAACGGCCGTGATCTCCGCCGTAGTTGGTGGCGCTCACTAGAGCGCGCCATACTATGATTAGGAAGACAAGCAATGAACTAAGGCCTCCTTCAACGAGTAGTCGCACGAAAATGTTGTAGGCAGACGCTCGCCCAAGGGCGCTGGGATCCATCTGATCGAGTGCTTCTTTGGAAAACATCAGAAAGTCCGGCGCGAATGCCTCGCGGTAAAGAAAATGGAACTGACCGGTGCCAACGCCGATCCATCCGTAGCCTTCTGCAGCTAGGTTAAGCCCCAGCATCGTTGAACCTATTCGCATGACGCTGCTCAAGTTCTCCTCTAGGTCAAACGCTGCCATCGAAGTGATGTAAAACGCTGCGGCTGCGATAAAAGATCCCAACACAGCGGACTGAGCAACGACTGGTATGTCGCGCCGATTTTTCCAAAGTACACCCAGCAACTGTATGCCGACAACGGCGACAATGGTTTTCGCATTAATCCAAAGCGCTGCAGCAGACATCAGTAGGGGCAGTACGAATCGCACGGCCCAGTGTTGAGAGCGGTCGAAAATTAGCGCAAAGCCGAACATTCCGGCAAATACCCCAAAATACGATGGCTCGCTCATCAATCCGCTTGGCCGTTCAATTACATCGCCTTCGCTCCGAAAAAAGCCGAGGAAGGTGCCAGCCCCGTCGGTGATAAGGCCGGAAGCCTCCAGGAAGAATAGCGCTAGATGAAAAATAGCGACAAACGGGAACAGCCGGATCACAAACTTCCGTGTTCCTTCGACGCGGAACAGATGGCTCAGCTCCACGGTGACCGCCGAAAAGAGAGAAAGTAACGCCCCCTGTGTAATGAATTGAACCGTAGGACTTTTTGTGCGTCCGAAGTCGGACCAACCCATCAATAAGTTGATGCAAAAAGCGAACCCTCCCGCACACAGAAGCAGCAACCAGAGTTCTCGCTGCCCGTCGTCAATTAACATCCGCTCCGCTCGGCGGCGGCGATACCAAGATATTAACGCCGCAATGCTAAAGGCAACAATCGAAGGCTTTGCGCCCGCTTCACGGAATGCTTCCGCCGTAGGCATTAGGTAATCGATCGGGAGCAAAAGTACTCCGGTCAGAAGCGCTGCACGGACGCCGCCGGACGGTTCATTGGGGTCAGAGGACGGGGATGACGCGGATGACGTCATATTAGATTGTTTGGATTTTGCGGGCTGTTGCGGAAAGTCGCTCGCGTCTCATAACGCCTTGAAGCGGAAGTCCGTCGGACTTTGTGTGGCTCTAGAACCTTTAGCCTCATCGGGTCTTTGGCCAATCACTAGGTGATAACCGGACGTGTTGTCGCCCCAATGCCTAATAACAGACATCCCACCAAGATGAAGAAGGCGCCACCTGCGCCCGCCAAAGCGAACATCAAACGACGGGGCTTGCTTTTTCGCTCAGGGGGCGTAGCTTTGTCGACTATCTGAATAGCTAAGCTATCACGGCTTTCGTCAAGTCTCGCCATTTCATACTGCTTGGCGAAAAGGTCAAAAAGTGCCTCTTGATACTTGTATTCTCGATAGGTGGTCACATAGTCTGCATTGCCCGCGGTCCTTCCAGTGCGTTCAAGTCGAGCAACTTGCGCCTTAAGAGCTTGCGCCATCGCGCTCTGTCGCTGAACTTCCGCAGAAGATTCGGTTAATGATCGACGGAGCACTTGCAGGCGAACCTGCGCGGCAGTTTCTTCGGCTTTCAGCCGTGCGAAATCTTCCGCAGCCGCTTTGGGTTCCGCCTTCAAATCGCCAGAGTTGAACCCGCTGGCTTGCAGTGCGCGTTGTGCGACACCAAGGCGCTGCTTGGTACTCTTGAGTTCTGCCTCGAAAAACACACGTCGTTGCTGCGCCTCGGTCAGCGCGATGTCGGATGTGAGGCGTTGAAGTTCTAGTACAAATTGGTTCGCGATATCTGCTGCGAGCTCCGGCGACTTGGCGTCGACATCGATAGTGATTAGGCCATCACGCTTGCCGAGATTCGCGCGCACGTTCTGTTCAAGCTCGCGGCGCGCGTCTACCCGAAATCTCGCGTCATAGACCTCCATCAACTTGAACTTGTCGATGATTCGATCTTCAACGTTGGCACTTGCCAACAAAGAGACTAGTTGGTCGCCAAGGTTTTTGATGCCTGCAGCACTGCCGGCCAAGCTTGACAGGGCACCCAATGAATTCAGCGCCGCCGCAGCAGAGCTTTGCTGTTGCTGCGGAGGGATGAATGTGGTTCGCGCGGTGAATGTTGGGGCAATCAGATAGCTAATGCCGAAAGCGGCGCCCGCAGCGATCAGCGGTGCAGCAACGAGAAGGCGCCAACGTGGAAGCAGCTTGCGGAATGGCTCGGCGGAGTTCGGCATGCGTGCATCTGGATTTAGATCAATCATTTAGAAATGCGGCGTTGCCGGCTCAGCGTCAGGAATACAAGCTTTATTGAGGTTTTCAATTCTTAATCGTCTTCAGCGCGGCTGCACCAATCCCGAACTGATAGAGGATCTGCGTCCAATCTTTGGCTTCTTGTATGAACGTCGTCTTGTTAAGCTCTTCCGGAACAAATACGGTGTCGCCGGGTAATGCGCTAAGACTAGCGAGTGCGTTCCCCCCGAACCAGCCGCTCGTTGACTGTCGTGTGCTTATGACGCTGCCGTTGGCGCGAAGCACAAACATGCTGCCTGTATCAGCACCGCGTGTTGGGCCGCCAGCGACCTTGACGATGTCTTCGATCGAGTTGCCCGGTTTGAGAAAATAGCTCCCGGCATTAAAGACGCTTCCGAAGACGCCCACCGTGTTAGGGCGAGCCGGGATGTACAGACGGTCGCCGTCTTCAACAGGGAGCGCGGGCAGTTCTCGAGCTGCATCAGTCAAATCCAAGACGACGCGCCCTGTGGGGCGAGTAGCACGCAGCCGATCTATCAGCCGCGTTGTACCGGCCTGGTTTTGCACTGCTGCGGCTGCGTCTTCTGCATTGCTTACCTTGTGCGTCGACGTGTTGCGGGTGAAGTCGGTTTCCAAATCTCTGAGCGCGCGCTCATACTGAGCTTCCTGGACTCGGCGCACACTCTCACGGGAAAAGTCGGTTCCGAAAAAGTATGCATCGCGCGTGACGCCGCCTGCGGCTTGAACTGCATCGCTCAACGTGCTGTTTGGTGACATTACATAGTCACCGGGTCTTGCCACCTCGCCTTCGACTCGAATGCGCTTGAATTGTTTTGCCTGCGGCAGTGCTGCGGAAACGCTGTTAAACGCGCGAATCACGTCACCGCTGCTAAGTCGCTGGGCTCCATCAACTGGCAGGATTAGCTCCACGACTCGTCGATCATTTCGCTCGCTCAATCTTTCTATTGCCACGCGACGCAAATCAGCGACTGTGGACAGTCCGCCAACATAGCGAATAGCGTCGTTAACAGTCTCATTACCCTTCAGTTCAACGATTGCCGGACGATTGACGCTCCCGATCAGCGCCACTTGTGCGCCGATCGGCCCCACGTAAAGGACATCGTCCGCCTGCAAAGGCAAGTCACCCTTCTTGTCCCCACCGACTAGCAGGTCGTAAAGGTCAAACGCTCCGACAGCCTTCCCATTGCGCCGCAGCTCAATGTTTCGAAAGCTGCCGGCTGCGGAGGGACCTCCCGCTTGTACAAGACCCGTCATGACTGTCGCAAGGCTGCTGACGCTGTACGCGCCTGCACGAGCCACGAAGCCGGTTACGTAATATCGGATGCTGCGCAGGCGACCAAGCGTTGCGCTGAGTTGAAAATTCTTGAACACCTGCCCGACGCGACGAGTAAGCAGTTCGTTCAAATCGGCATAGCGTAGCCCCGCAACCACAACGGGACCTACGCGTGGAATCACGACGCGCCCCGCGCGATCGACCGTCATGCGCAGGTCCGCATCAACCGAGCCCCAGATAGTTAGCTGAATCTCATCACCAAGTCCCACCACATAGTCGGGCGGCACTTGGCGGTTTGCTTCTACTGACGCGAAACTGCGAGTCGGCAGCATCAGGTCACTACCCATCCTCTGGATGGGAATGCCAGCGAGTCCGCTGACGTAGATTTCGAACTCGCTAGGGATGGTCGGCTTTGCGTTGACGAGTCCATCTTCGCCAAGGCCGGAGCGCCCCAAGTCTTCCGCCGATGGTTGAACTCGTGATGGCGTTGATCCGAGCTTAATCGGGCCGGCGCTGCTCGAATTCTGACTTTGATTGTCCGAATCAGTGCTATCGAGAGCCGCTAGTACGGGAGCAGAGCCGGCAAGAAGGGCTACGGTCAGAAGGGCTGTAAGAGGATGCCAGCGCAAATGTGTCACCAGTCGGTTGATCGGCGGGAGCGGCAAGCCTTGCGTTGCAAAGCGCCTCGTGAAAGGAGGCGGATTCTAGATGGCCGGCTGTTGACGTACGTTCACGTCCCGCTCGGTAAACTTCAGCGAATGCTCTATCTTCTCGTGTCGTTCTTTGTGGCTGTGTTGGTGACCCTTCTGGTTATTCGTTCCTCGCGCAGCCACGCCCACCTTTCGGCCGACGCCGATCTGTCTGGCCCGCAGAAATTTCATGCCACACCTGTGCCCCGTATCGGCGGGGCAGGAATGTTCGCCGGCATCCTGTGTTGTGTAGGCGTTGCTGCGATGGTCAAGCATGCCGATTGGACGCTGGGCGCCTTGCTTGTCATTTGTGGCCTGCCAGCGTTCCTGGCCGGATTGGTGGAGGATCTGACCAAGAGGGTTTCTCCCGCTAAGCGCTTGTTGGCCACCGCGGTCTCGGCCGCCCTGGGCATCTGGTTGCTCGGCGCCTCGATTACGAAGACGGATGTTCCAGGCCTGGATTGGTTGGTGTCTACCGCCGTCGGAGCCTGGTTCGCCACCATCCTCACCGTCGCCGGCGTCGCCAACTCAGTCAACATCATCGACGGCTTCAACGGCCTCTCGTCCATGTGTGTCAGCCTGATGCTGCTTGTCTTCGCCTATGTGGCCTACCAGGTGGGTGACGTTCCCGTGGCCTTGTGGGCTTTGGCAGGCGTGGGCGCAGCTCTGGGATTCTTCGTCTGGAACTTCCCCTCCGGCCTGATCTTCCTGGGCGACGGCGGCGCCTACTTCCTCGGGTTCTACCTTGCCGAGATCGGCATCCTGTTGATTGCCCGCAACGCGGAGGTGTCGCCGCTGTTCCCGCTGATGGTCTGCGTCTACCCAGTGTTCGAGACGCTGTTCTCGATGTACCGCCGAAAAGTCATTCGCTCGGTGCCGACGGGGCTACCAGACGGCATTCATCTTCACTCGCTGATCTACCGCCGCCTGATGCGTTGGGCTATCGGTGCGCGCGACGCCCGCGCTATGACGCGCCGCAACTCCATGACGGCACCCTACCTGTGGATGCTCTGCGTGTCCTCCCTCGTGCCCGCGCTGGCCTTCTGGAACTCCACCCCGCTGATCGCCGCGTGCATGGTGCTGTTCGGCGTCACCTATGTCGTGCTCTACCGACGCATCGTTCGCTTCAAGACCCCCAAATGGCTGGTCGTGAACCGCTGAAACACGCGCAAGAGGCAGGCCGGCGATAATCGTCGGCTATGAGTGAAAACGCATCACCGTCGGAACAGCCCGACATTGGGGACATCGAAACCGCCCCGCCGGCCCGTTTCGACACCCTTCCCCTGGATCCCAAGCTGATCCGCGCCGTGACCGATTCCGGCTACCTGACGATGACGCCCATCCAGGCGAAGGCGATCCCGATCGTGCTTGAAGGGCGTGACGTCATGGGCGCGGCCCAGACCGGCACCGGCAAGACGGCGGCCTTCTCCATCCCGTTGCTGCAGCGCATGCTCAAGCACGAGACCGCGAGCGTGTCGCCTGCCCGGCATCCGGTGCGCGCCCTCGTGTTGGCGCCGACGCGGGAGCTGGCTGACCAGGTCGCCGAGAACGTCAAAAAGTACGCGAAGCACACGCAGCTGCGCTCGGTCGTCGTCTTCGGTGGCATCGACATGAAGCCGCAGACGGCCGCGCTCAAAGCCGGCGTCGAGGTGTTGATCGCCACGCCCGGCCGGCTGCTCGACCACATCGAGGCCAAGAACTGCGTGCTCAACCAGGTCGAGTACGTCGTGCTCGACGAGGCGGACCGCATGCTCGACATCGGCTTCCTGCCGGACCTGCAGCGCATCCTCAGCTATCTGCCCAAGGCGCGTCAGACGCTGCTGTTCTCGGCGACTTTCTCGCCCGAGATCAAGCGGCTGGCGCAGAGCTATCTGCAGGACCCCATCCTGGTCGAGACGGCCCGGCCCAACCAGACCGCGACCAACGTCGAACAGCGCTTCATCAGCGTCACGGACGACGACAAGCGGGCGGTGGTGAGGCAGATCCTGAAAGATCGCGCGATCACGCAGGCCATCATCTTCGTGAACTCCAAGCTGGGCGCGGCCCGCCTTGCCCGCACCTTCGAACGCGACGGCCTGCGCACCTCGGCGCTGCATGGCGACAAGTCGCAGGACGAGCGGCTGAAGTCGCTCGACGCCTTCAAGCGCGGTGATGTTGATCTGCTGGTGGCGACCGACGTCGCGGCTCGCGGCCTGGACATCGCCGACCTGCCAGCAGTCTTCAATTTCGACGTGCCTTTCAACGCCGAGGATTACGTTCACCGCATCGGCCGCACGGGCCGCGCGGGTGCGTCGGGCCTGGCGGTGACGCTGGTGACCAAGTCGGATGCGCGGTTGGTGGCGGACATCGAGAAGCTCATCAAGCGCAAGATCGACCTCGATCCCTTCGAGCTCGAAAGCGAGAAGCCGCGTTTCGAGCGCCGTCCGCGCGAGGATGCACCGGCGCGCCAGGAGGGCGCAGAGCGGCCCGCACGTGCTGAGCGTGATGACCGCCCCGCTCGCACGACCAGCCCCGCCATGCGCACGCCGGCGCAATCCGCCGACCCGTTCTTCAACAAACCCTACGAGTCGAGCTCGCGCGACGAGCCGCCCGCCTGGGAGAAGGCCAAGGCGGCCACGCCGGCCAAGGGCCTGTCCAGCTACATCAAGCCCAAGAAGCAGGTCGCGGCGCTGTTCGGCGCCAAGAAGCCGGCTGAAGCTGAAACCGAAGCAGAGTCTTAAACCGCAGCCTCAGGCCAGCAGCGAGAAGACCGCAGGGATGCGGTCGGACAGCTTGGTGCGATTCAAGCGCCAGTCGGCCACGGTGGCGGTCTGTGTCCAGCCGCCGGGCAGCGTTAGTCCGACGCTGATTGACAGCCGCGTGGCGGGCTTCAGCGTCGCCAGCAAGGCCTGGTTCAGCACCTCGTTGCGGTAGGGCGTTTCGATCAGCAATTGCGTCTGCTGCGCCTTGGCCGACAACGCCTCCAGCTCGCGGATGCGTGCCGTGCGTGCGTTGGCGTCCACTGGCAGATAGCCGACGAAGGCGAAGCTCTGGCCGTTCAGGCCGCTCGCCGCGAGCGCCAGCAGTAAGGAGCTGGGCCCGGCCAGCGGCACCACTTCGATGCCGGCCTCGTGGGCCAGCGCCACCAAGCGCGCGCCGGGGTCGGCCACGGCGGGCAGGCCGGCTTCGGAAATCAGGCCGAGGTCGTGCCCGGCATGGGCTGGGTCCAGCAGCGCAAGCCAGGCGGCCGCGTCATCGCCGCCACCTCGGCCCCCTTTGGGCGGACGCGGCAGCTCGGTGATTTGCATCGCCTGCAGCGGCTGGTGAAGTGGCGCGATGGCATCGATGCGCTTCAACAGCGAACGCGTCGTCTTGGCGTTCTCGGCGGCCCAGTGCGTCAGCCGCGCTGCGGTCTCAATGACGCGTTGCGGCAGCACCGCGCGCAGGTCGAGCGAATCGTCCACGCCGAAGTCCAGCGTGTTGGGCATCAGGATCAGTTTTCCGAGGGTCATGCGAGGGGCTCCAGGCCGGCGCGGCGCAGCAGGGCGCAGGTGCGAATCAAGGGCAGACCGATTAGCGCGGTCGGGTCGTCGGATTCGACGGCGTCCAGCAGCGCGATGCCCAGGCTCTCGACCTTGGCGCTGCCGGCGCAGTCATAAGGCTCATCGGCCCGCAAATAGGCCTCGATGGCGGCATCGCTTAACTCGCGAACGCGCACCCGCACTTCGGCGCGCTCGATGGCGGCGAGGCCCGGTGCGACAACGGCCACCGCAGTCTGGAAGACGACCTCGCGGCCACTCATGCGGCGCAGCTGGGCGGCGGCGGCTTCATGCGTACCCGGCTTGCCGATGGTTTCGCCGGCCAGATCGGCGACCTGATCGGAGCCGATGACGATGGCACCGGGGAAGCGCGCGGCCACGACCCGTGCCTTGGCCAGCGCCAGGCGTTCGGCCAAGGCGGCCGGCGCTTCGCCGAGCAGGGCGGTTTCGTCGACCTCCGGCGCCACGGCCTCGAAGGGCAGGCGCAGCCGGGCCAGCAATTCCTGGCGGTAGCGGGACGTCGAGGCGAGGATCAACTGGGGCATCGGGTCATTCTCGCCCGCCTAAACTGGTGGACATGAAACCGCGCGCCTTTGTTCCTGAGAAGCTTGACCTCGCCGCCTTCGCCCGCGATGGCGCCAGTCTGGAGGGCGAATGGCGGGCTGAGTCGCTGGAGCGCCTGGCCGAGTCCGCAGCGCCCGACGCGCCGGCGCAGGGTTGGCCGGCCCTGCACTGGCGTCTTCAGGGAGAGGCACGCCAGGCCAAGGATGGCAAGACCCAGACCTGGCTGCAGGTGACAGCGCAGGTCGAGGTCGCGCTGACCTGCCAGCGCTGCCTGAAGCCCGTTGGCGAGCATGTCGACATCGACCGCTGGATCCGTTTCGTCGACACCGAGGCTGAAGCTGCGGCGCTGGATGCCGACAGCGACGACGATGTGCTTGCCATGCCGCGCCACCTGAACGCCCGCGAGCTCATCGAGGACGAGGTGCTGCTGGCCCTGCCGCTGGTGCCGCGTCACGAGGTCTGCCCCGAGCCGCTGGCCCATGTGGAAGACGACGAACTGGCGGGTGAGGACGGAGAGGGCGAGCGTCCCAATCCCTTCGCCGCGCTGGCGGCGCTCAAGCGCGGCGGCAGCGCCTGAGGCCATGAATCCGCTTGGCTTGCCGGACGCTTTAGCCCGCCTGGCTTGGCGATCAAAGCATTGGCTGCTACACTCGTGGGCTTTTCTGCGGCCTGGGGCTCGAGCTGTTTTCCCGCTTGAGACTTTTCCAGGGGTCGCAAACCCAAACCCCGCACCTCACCGCGCACTAGACCCCGCAGAATTCGGAGAATTTCATGGCTGTTCAGCAAAACAAGAAGTCGCCTTCCAAGCGTGGCATGCACCGTTCCCACAATGCCCTGGTCACCCCGGGCACGGCCATCGAGCCGACGACGGGCGAAGTGCATCTGCGTCACCACATCAGCCCGACCGGTTTCTACCGTGGTCGCAAGGTGTTGAAGAGCAAGGCCGACGCGGCCTGAGCTTGAGCAAGCCTCCGCGAGGCTTGCAGACCCGCACCGCACTGGCTGCGCTGCGCACCCGAGAATCTGCCGACCCGGCCTGCGCCACGCGCTGTGCCGGGTTTGGTCTTTTCTGAAACGCTTCTGCCTCGATGACCCACGCGACCCTGCCCGAGCCCGTCCGCCTTGCCGTTGATTGCATGGGCGGCGACCACGGCCCCTCGGTCACGCTGCCGGCCTGCCGCGCCTTTCTCGACAAGCACCCCGGCGCTGAACTCATCCTCGTCGGTAAG
The DNA here is from genome assembly GCF_039929605.1 of Roseateles sp. Classification (GTDB taxonomy): domain Bacteria; phylum Pseudomonadota; class Gammaproteobacteria; order Burkholderiales; family Burkholderiaceae_C; genus Pelomonas. The sequence goes on along the minus strand of NZ_JBDSQX010000042.1, from coordinate 47,697 downwards.
CCCGAAGAGTTGACCGCTGCCGCCGCCTGGCCGCGCTGCCGTGTCGTCGCGGCCAGTGAAGTCATCACGATGGACGATCCGGTCGAGGTCGCCCTGCGCCGCAAGCGCGACTCGTCCATGCGCATCGCCATTCAGCAACTCAAGGCCGACCGTGACGGCAACCCGGCGCTTGCGCATGCCTGCGTGTCCGCCGGCAACACCGGCGCGCTGATGGCCGTGGCCCGGTACCTGCTGAAGACGCTGGACGGCATCGACCGCCCGGCCATCGCCACCGTCGTGCCCAACCAGCGCGGCCGCTTCACGACCGTGCTGGATCTCGGCGCCAACGTCGACTGCACGGCCGAGCACCTGCTGCAGTTCGCCGTCATGGGCAGCGCGCTGGTGTCGGCCGTCGAAGGCATCGAGGAGCCCAGCGTCGGCTTGCTCAACATCGGCGAGGAGGCCATCAAGGGCAGCGAGACCATCAAGCAGGCGGGAGAGCTGCTGCGCGCGGCGGGCGCGGCCGGCCAGCTGAACTTCTTCGGCAACGTCGAGGGCAACGACATCTACAAGGGCACGACGGACCTCGTCGTCTGCGACGGCTTCGTCGGCAACGTCATGCTCAAGACCTCCGAGGGCCTCGCCACCATGATCGGCACCTTCATCAAGGAAGAGTTCAGCCGCAACCTGCTGACCAAGGGTGTCGCGCTGCTGGCTCTCCCCATCCTGAAGGCATTCAAGGCCCGTGTGGACCACCGCCGCTTCAACGGCGCAGCGCTGCTGGGCCTGCGCGGCCTGGTCTTCAAGAGTCATGGCTCGGCCGATGCCTTCGCCTTCGAGCAGGCTTTGGCCCGCGCTTATGATGCCGCCCGCAACCGGCTGCTGGACCGGGTACACGACCGCATCGTCGCCGCGCTGCAGGCGAAGGCGACCGATGCTGGAGACAAGGCGGCGCCCGCCGCTCAGGCTGCATGAGCCCATCTGGACACACCTCACCCCGCTACTCGCGCATCCTCGGCACCGGCAGCTATTTGCCCGCTGACCGGGTCACCAACCAGGCCCTGGCCGAGCGCCTCGCGGCCGACGGCGTCGAAACCTCGGACGACTGGATCGTCGAGCGCACCGGCATCCGCGCGCGCCACTTCGCTGCGTCAGACCAAAGCGCCAGCGACCTGGCCTTCCCGGCCGCGCTGGCCGCGCTGGAAGCCGCCGGCATCAAGGCTGAGGAGCTGGACCTCATCATCGTCGCGACGTCCACGCCCGACATGGTCTTCCCGTCCAGCGCCTGCCTGCTGCAGAAGAAGCTCGGCGTGTTCGGTTGCGCCGCCTTCGACGTGCAGGCGGTTTGCGCGGGCTTTGTCTACGCGCTCAGCGTGGCCGACTCGATGATCAAGACCGGCGCCGCCAGCAAGGCGCTCGTCGTCGGCGCCGAGGTGTTCTCGCGCATCCTCGACTTCAAGGACCGCACGACCTGCGTGCTGTTCGGCGACGGCGCCGGTGCCGTCGTGCTCGGCGCCAGCGACGAGCCCGGCATCCTCGCCACCGAGCTGCATGCCGACGCGCGCCATTCCGACATTCTCTGCACGCCGGGCACCGTGTCGGGCGGCCAGGTGCTGGGCTCGCCTTTGCTGAGGATGGATGGCCAAGCCGTCTTCAAGCTCGCCGTCGGCGTGCTGGAGAAGGTCGCCCGTTCGGTGCTCGACAAGGCCGGCTTGACGGACGCCGACATCGACTGGCTCATCCCCCATCAGGCCAACATCCGCATCATGCAGGGCACGGCCAAAAAGCTGCGCATGTCCATGGACAAGCTCATCGTCACTGTCGACGAGCATGGCAACACGTCGGCCGCCTCCGTGCCGCTGGCGCTGGACGTGGCGGTGCGCAGCGGTCGCGTCAAGCGTGGCGATACCGTGATGCTGGAAGGCGTCGGCGGTGGCTTCACCTGGGGCGCCGCCCTTCTCAAATATTAGAAGCTGTGAACGAACCCCGCACAGCCGCTCATCCCGCCGCAACGTCGCCACTCGGCGTTGCAAATGCTCGCCGTAGTTCCGGCTACGGCTCCGCTTTGCGCCTTGATTGGCGACGCCGCGACGGTCTGCTCGGCCGCGCGCGGTCCATTCACAGCTTCTATCCATGACCGCACCGTTTGCTGTTGTTTTCCCCGGCCAGGGCTCGCAGGCCGTCGGCATGCTCGACGCCTGGGGCGACCACCCGGAAGTCCGCCTCGTTCTTGAAGAAGCTTCCGCCGCCCTCGGCGAGGACATCGGCGCGCTGATCCATGCCGGCCCCAAGGAGCTGCTGGACCTGACCACCAACACCCAGCCCGTCATGCTGACGGCCGGCATCGCCTGCTGGCGCGCCTTCGTTGCCGAGACCGGCGCGGTGCCCGTGGCTGCCGCTGGCCATTCGCTGGGCGAGTACACGGCGCTGGTTGCGGCCGGCGTGCTGAGCCTGGCCGATGCGCTGCCGCTGGTGCGCTTTCGCGCCCAGGCCATGCAGGAGGCCGTGCCGGTGGGCGCCGGCGCGATGTACGCCATCCTGGGCCTGGACGGCGACGCCGTCCGCGCGGGCTGTGCACAGGCCGCCGCCGAGACCGGTGAGGCCGTCGAGGCCGTCAACTTCAACGACCCCAAGCAGACGGTGATTGCCGGCAGCAAGGCCGGCGCGGACAAGGCTGCCGAGATCCTGAAGGCCGCCGGCGCCAAGCGCGCGCTGCCGCTGTCGGTGTCGGCCCCCTTCCACTCCAGCCTGATGAGGCCGGCCGCCGAGCGGCTGAAGGAGAGGCTGGCGACGGTGCAGTTCCAGCCCGCTGCCTTCCCCGTCATCAACAACATCGACGTGGCCGTCAACGACAACGCCGAGGCGCTGCGCGACGCCCTCTACCGCCAGGCCTTCGGCCCGGTGCGCTGGGTCGAGGTAGTGCAGGCGTTGAAGGCGCGCGGCGTCGGCCATCTCATCGAAGCCGGCCCCGGCAAGGTGCTGAGCGGCATGGCCAAGCGCATCGACGGCGAGCTTGTCGCCGCCTGCGTGTTCGATCCCGCCTCGCTCGCCGAGGCCCGAGCACTCCTCGGAGGCTGAACCCATGACTGAATCTGCATCAAAGGGCGTCGCCCTCGTCACCGGCGCCAGCCGTGGCATCGGCCGAGCCATCGCGCTGGCCCTCGCCCATGAAGGCTGGCGCGTCATCGGCACGGCGACGACCGCATCCGGCGCCGCCGGCATCACCGAAGCCCTCGCTGCGTTCGGTGGCCGCGGCATCGCACTCAACGTGACCGATGCCGCTGCCAGCCAGGCGGCCGTGGACGATATCGTCGCCAAGGAGGGCGGCCTGCACGTCCTCGTCAACAACGCCGGCATCACCCGCGACACGCTGTCCATGCGCATGAAGGACGGCGACTGGGACGCGGTGCTGGACACCAACCTCAAGGCCGTCTTCCGCCTCGCCCGCGCCGTCACCAAGCCGATGATGAAGCAGCGCAATGGCCGCATCATCAACATCACCTCGGTCGTCGGCGCCTCCGGCAATGCCGGCCAGGCTAACTACGCCGCCGCCAAGGCCGGCGTGGCGGGCCTGACGCGCTCGCTGGCCCGCGAACTCGGCAGCCGCGGCATCACGGTCAACTGCGTTGCGCCTGGCTTCATCGCCACCGACATGACCGAGGTGCTGCCCGAGGCCCAGAAGGCCGCGCTGCTGGCGCAGATCCCGCTGGGCCGCCTGGGCGCGCCGGAGGAAATCGCTGCGGCGGTTGCCTTCCTGGCGTCACCGGGCGGTGCCTACATTACGGGTACCGAACTGCATGTCAACGGTGGCATGTACATGGCCTGACGGCCTGCATAAGCTGCTTCAATTTCCGCTTGGGCCCCGACTTAGGGGCGCAACTCTAGTGCCCTTAGAATGCCGGGCTGTTTTCTGCAAACCCCTCCTGGAGGAGTGTCATGAGCGATATCGAAGCACGAGTCAAGAAAATCATCGCCGAGCAACTTGGCGTGGCTGAGGCCGACGTCACCACCGAGAAGGCATTCGTTGCCGATCTGGGCGCCGATTCTCTGGACACCGTGGAACTGGTGATGGCCCTCGAAGACGAGTTCGGCATCGAGATCCCCGACGAAGAGGCCGAGAAGATCACCACCGTGCAGCTGGCGATCGACTACGCCGTCAAGCACCAGAAGGCCTGAGCCTTCTTTTCTCTCGTAACTCTGTGATCCGTACCGCATGAGCCGTCGCCGTGTCGTTGTCACCGGTCTTGGTCTGATCAGTCCTGTCGGCAACTCCGTTGCCGAAGGTTGGGCCAACATCCTCGCCGGGCGTTCCGGCATTGCCACCATCACCCGCTTCGACGCCAGCGTCATGGCGTGCCACTTTGCGGGTGAGGTCAAGGGCTTCAAGATCGAGGATTACATCCCCGCGAAAGAAGCCCGCCACATGGATAACTTCATCCATTACGGCCTGGCGGCGGCCTTCCAGGCGGTGCGTGATTCCGGCATCCCCACAGGGAACGAACTGACCGAGGAGCAGGCCGAGCGCATCGGCGTGCTCGTGGGCTCGGGCATCGGCGGCCTGCCGCTGATCGAAGACACGAAAGAAGAGCTGACGAGCCGCGGCCCGCGCCGCATCTCGCCGTTCTTCATCCCGGCCTCGATCATCAACATGATCTCGGGCCACGTCTCCATCAACTTCGGTTTCCAGGGGCCCAACCTGGCGATCGTGACGGCCTGCACGACGGGCCTGCACGCGATCGGCGAAGCCGGCCGCCTCATCGAGTACGGCGACGCCGACGTGATGGTGGCGGGCGGTGCTGAAGGTGCGGTGTCGCCGCTGGGCATCGGCGGTTTCGCCGCAGCCCGTGCGCTGTCTACTCGCAACGACGACCCCGCGACCGCGTCCCGGCCCTGGGACAAGGACCGCGACGGTTTCGTGCTGGGCGAGGGTGCCGGCGTGCTGGTGCTCGAAGAGTACGAACACGCCAAGAAGCGCGGCGCCAAGATCTACTGCGAGCTGGTCGGCTTCGGCATGGGGGCGGACGCATATCACATGACCGCGCCCAATGTCGACGGCCCCAAGCGCTCCATGCGCGCGGCGCTGCGCAATGCGGGCATGAACCCCGACCAGGTCGACTACATGAACGCCCACGGCACCTCCACGCCGCTCGGCGACGTGAACGAGACCAACGCGATCAAGCTGGCCTTTGGCGATCACGCCAAGAAGATGGTCATCAGCTCGACCAAGTCCATGACCGGCCACTTGCTGGGCGGCGCGGGCGGCATCGAGTCGGTGTTCACCGCGCTGGCCATCCGTGACCAGATCGCCCCGCCGACGATCAATATCTTCAACCAGGATCCCGAGTGCGACCTGGACTACTGCGCCAACGAGGCGCGGCCGATGAAGATCGACATCGCCGCGAAGAACAATTTCGGTTTCGGCGGCACAAACGGCACGCTGATCTTCAAGCGGGTCTAGGCGCACCGGGCGATGCGTCGCACGCCGCCCGTCGTCGTGCAGTTGCAGCGCCAGCCGGCCCTGCAGGCGGTCATGGCTTGCGTCGCGGCGCTGGCTTCGGGTGGCCTGGCTGCCTGGATGCTCAGCCATTACCCGTCTGCGTGGCCGGCACTGCTGTCCATTCCACTGGTCAGCATCTATGGCTGGCGCGCCGCCGCCGTGCTGCCGCGCCGCCTGCGCTGGGATGGCCAGGCCTGGTGGCTGGCCGACTCTGATCGCGATGAAGAAGCCACTGTCCAACTCACCGTGCTGATCGACCTCGATGCCTGGCTGCTGCTGCGTGCCAGCCCTGGCCCATGCTGGCTCCCGTTGGCGCGGCACCAGCAGGCTGCCCATTGGGCGGCATTGCGCGCGACCGTGTTCGCCGCGCCGACGGTGCAGCCATGAACGCCCAGGGCCAGGACGCCGACGCCCTGCTGGTGCGCGAGGCGCAGGCCGGCAGCCGCACCGCCTTCGACATGCTGGTGCTGAAGTACCAGCGCCGCGTCGAGCGCCTGCTGTCGCGCAGCGTGCGTGACCCCGCCGACGTGGCCGACCTCTGCCAGGAGACCTTCCTGGCCGCCTACCGCGCATTGCCTGCCTTTCGCGGTGACAGCGCCTTCTACACCTGGGTCTACCGCATCGCCATCAATGCCGCACAGCGGCATCGCAGCCGCCAGCGGCCGGTCGAGTCCCTGGACGACGACGAGGGAACTTTCGGCACCGACGCGCATCCAACCGACGATGCGACCCCCGAAGCCCTGCTCGCCAACCGCCAGTTGGCGCGCGGGCTCAACGAGGCGGTCGAGGGCCTGGCGGAAGATCAACGCCGGGCGTTGCTGCTGCGAGAGGTAGATGGCTTGAGCTACGACGAGATCGCCGATTTGATGGACTGCCCGCCGGGCACCGTGCGTTCGCGCATCTTCCGCGCCCGGGAGGCCTTGGCCGTGCGGCTGCGGCCGATGCTGAGTGGGGGAGGGTGGCGATGAGGAGCCCCGACAACGATGCGCTGGACGGGGATCTGCAAGAGGCCCTGTCCGCCGTCATGGACGGCCGCGCGACGCCGGCCGAGTGGGCGCGTGTGAACGCGGCCTGGGCGGCCGACGCCACGCTGCGCGAGCGCTGGGCGCTGTGGCACGCGGCAGGCGACGGCCTGCGCTCCGCCGAGCTGCCCGCGCTGCACCGCGAGCCCCACACCCTGCTCGACGCGCTGCATGCACAGATGCCGGCACCGCTCCTCGCGCACCCGCGCGGTCGCGACTGGTTCGCGCCGTTCGCCGTCGCCGCCGGCTTCGTCGCCGTGGCCATCGGCATCGGCGCGCTGCGCACGCCCGCGTCGCCGGACACCCTCGCCGCCGCTGCGCCATTCGCAACACCACGCGCGCAAGGGCTTGCGGGCATGAGCTTTGCCCAGACGGCGGCAGGCCGTACGCTGCCGTCCCTGAGCGGCTCGCACGAAGCCGGCGTGTTGGTCAACGTGCCGCCCGAGATCATCGATTGGGGGCTGGCCCTGCCCGAGCAGGCGGCCTCCCGCCCCGCGCAATGAAGCAATGCAACTTTCCTCCGCCCGCTGAACCTGGAACTTTCTATGCACGCTGAGAACCGCCTCCCCCCCGCCCGTGCGCGCCTGCTGCTGACCGGCACCGCGCTGGCGCTCGCACTTGCCTTCGGCCATGCGCCGGCGGCCGCGCAAGCCCGTGAGCTACCTGACTTCAGCGAGCTGGTCGAACGGGTCGGTCCGGCAGTCGTCAACATCCGCACGGCGGAGAAGGTCAAGGTGCCCGAAGGCCAGGCCGAGATGAACGAGCAGATGCAGGAGTTCTTCCGCCGCTTCGGCATCCCCGTGCCCAACCAGCGCCGTGGCGCGCCACGCGGCGGCGGCGCGCCGGATGACGACGGCCCGATGCGCCGCGGCGTTGGCTCCGGCTTCATCCTCAGCGCCGACGGCTATGTGCTGACCAATGCCCACGTCGTGCAGGGCGCCGACGAAGTCATCGTCACGCTGACCGACAAGCGCGAACTCAAGGCCAAGCTCATCGGCGCCGACCAGCGCTCCGACGTCGCCGTCGTCAAGATCGAGGCCGCCGGCCTGCCGTTCGTCAAGGTCGGCGACAGCAACAAAGCCAAGGTCGGCGAATGGGTCATGGCCATCGGCTCGCCCTTCGGCCTGGAGAACACCGTGACGGCCGGCATCATCAGCGCCAAGCAGCGCGACACGGGCGACCTGCTGCCGCTGATCCAGACCGACGTGGCCATCAACCCCGGCAACTCCGGCGGCCCGCTCGTCAACATGCGCGGCGAGGTCATCGGCATCAATTCGCAGATCTACAGCCAGAACGGCGGCTACATGGGCATCTCGTTCGCGATCCCCATCGCCGACGCCGTCCGAGTGGCCGACGAACTGCGCGCAGGCGGTCGTGTCGTGCGCGGCTACCTGGGCGTGCTGCCTGACGACATCACCAAGGAAATTGCCGAGGCCATCGGCTTGGGCAAGCCGCAGGGCGCGGTGATCCGCTCCGTCGTGGCCGGCAGCCCGGCCGAGAAGGCGGGCGTCGAGGGTGGCGATGTCGTCACCAAGGTCGACGGCAAGACCGTGGACAAGGCGGCCGACCTGCGCCGCCTGGTGGCTAACGTCAAGCCCGGCGCCAAGACGACGCTGACGGTGTTCCGCCGCGGCGCGAACAAGGACATCGTCGTCACCATCGGCGAAGACGAGCGCAGTAAGAAGCCGGGCAGCGACAGCGCCGAGAGCAGCAAGGAACCGGCGCCCGCCACCGGGCCGAGCGCAGCGCTGGGGCTGAAGGTGTCCGACCTGACCGACCTCCAGCGCAAGGACCTCAAGCTCAAGTCCGGCGTCAAGGTCGACAGCGCCACGGGTGCCGCCGCCCGCGCCGGCCTGCGCGACGGCGACCTCATCCTGTCGGTGGACAACGTCGAGGTGAACTCGGTCAAGGCTCTCCAGGCTCAGTTGGCCAAGGCCGACAAGACCAAGCCCATGAATCTCGTCGTGCGCCGCGACGACGTCACGAGCTTCGTGCTGCTGAAGCCGGTGCACTGATTCGGCCCGGAAGACTGGGTTGTCTTGTCGGGCTTTCCGCGATGCGGCAAGGCTGGCGGGACGGCGCCGAAAGGTTGTCCACCGTATTTGGAAGTTGGCACCGGCTAACTTCTGCACAAGAGCCGCGATTGTTCGCGTCGCCCGCTAAAATGCGGGCGAACGCATCCTCGAAAGGGGTGCTTGGCCATGCAATCGTGGGCTGCCGGTAACGGCTTGATTTGATCCACAGGTGATCCACAGGTTCTTGTGGATAAGCTGTTGATAAATTCCTTGTTGGAGGCCTGCAACGGCCGGAAAACCAATGGTGGTGCGGGCTCTCGGCCGACCCTTTTGGCTACAATGAAAGCCCAACAAGCAGTTGCCAAACCTTTGTTGGAAGGCACGTCGCCTCTTCGACGTGCCTTTTTTTTACCCACGACACGGCGCTCCCGCGCCTTCACATCGCTGCGCGATAAGAGCTGTCCATGCAACGGCTCGCGCCGTTGACGCTTGCCGGCCTCGCGCGCTGCAGACTCCATGAATCACATCCGCAACTTCTCCATCATTGCCCACATCGACCACGGCAAGAGCACGCTGGCCGACCGCATCATTCAGCGCTGCGGTGGCCTGAGCGACCGCGAGATGGAAGCGCAGGTGCTGGACTCAATGGACATCGAGCGCGAGCGCGGCATCACGATCAAGGCGCAGACGGCCTCGCTTCAGTACAAGGCGCAGGACGGCAAGATCTACAACCTGAACCTCATCGACACGCCAGGCCATGTGGACTTCTCTTATGAAGTCAGCCGGTCGCTGTCGGCCTGCGAAGGTGCGCTGCTCGTGGTCGACGCCTCGCAAGGTGTGGAAGCTCAGACGGTGGCCAACTGCTACACCGCGCTGGACCTGGGCGTGACGGTCGTGCCGGTGCTCAACAAGATGGACCTGCCCAACGCAGACCCGGAAAACGCGCGCGCCGAGATCGAGGACGTGATCGGCATCGACGCCGATGACGCCATCCCGTGCAGCGCCAAGACCGGCATGGGCATCGACGAAATCATCGAAGCCGTGATCGCCCGCATGCCGTCGCCCAACGGCGTCGTCGAGGCGCCGCTGCGCGCGATGATCATCGACAGCTGGTTCGACAACTATGTCGGCGTGGTGATGCTGGTGCGCGTCGTCGACGGCACGCTCAGGAAGGGCGAGCGCATTCGCATGATGGCCTCCAACGCCGTCTACCCGGCCGACAACCTCGGCGTGTTCGCGCCCAAGTCGACGCCGCGCGAGCAGCTCAATGCCGGCGAGGTGGGTTTCATCATCGCGGGCATCAAGGAGTTGCAGGCGGCCAAGGTCGGCGACACCATCACGCTGGAAAAGAAGCTGCCCAACAACCTGGGCCCCGCCGAACAGGCGCTGCCGGGCTTCAAGGAAATCCAGCCTCAGGTGTTTGCGGGCCTGTACCCGACCGAAGCCAGCGAGTACGACCAGCTGCGCGACGCGCTCGAAAAGCTCAAGCTCAACGACTCCTCGCTGCGCTACGAGCCCGAGGTGTCGCAGGCGCTGGGCTTCGGCTTCCGCTGCGGCTTCCTGGGCCTGCTGCACATGGAGATCGTGCAGGAGCGCCTGGAGCGTGAGTTCGACCAGGACCTGATCACCACCGCACCCAGCGTGGTCTACGAAGTGGTGCAGGGCGACGGCTCGGTGATCCTGGTCGAGAACCCAAGCAAGATGCCCGAGGTGGGCCAGATCCAGGAGATCCGCGAGCCCATCGTCACCGTGCACCTGTACATGCCGCAGGACTATGTCGGCCCGGTCATGACGCTGGCCAATCTCAAGCGCGGCAACCAGCTGAACATGGCCTACCACGGCAAGCAGGTCATGCTGACCTACGAGATGCCGTTGGCCGAGATCGTGCTGGACTTCTTCGACAAGCTCAAGAGCGTGTCGCGCGGCTATGCGTCGATGGACTACGAGTTCAAGGAGTACCGCGCGTCCGATGTCGTGAAGGTGGACATCCTGATCAACGGTGACCGGGTCGACGCGCTGTCCATCATCGTGCACCGCGTGCAGAGCCAGTTCCGTGGCCGCGGCGTGGCGGCCAAGATGCGCGAACACATCCCGCGGCAGATGTATGACGTCGCCATCCAGGCGGCGATCGGCGGCAACATCATCGCCCGCGAGAACATCAAGGCGCTGCGCAAGAACGTGCTGGCAAAATGCTACGGCGGCGACGTCTCCCGCAAGCGCAAGCTGCTGGAAAAACAGAAGGCCGGCAAGAAGCGCATGAAGCAGATCGGCTCCGTCGAGGTGCCGCAAGAAGCCTTCCTCGCGATTCTGCAAGTCGACGATTGACCCCCATCGCTTCCCATCCCCCCGCCTTGAAAACCTCCCTGATGAGCGCTCTGACCGGTATCTTGTACGCGGCCCTGGTGGCCTATCTTGGCGGCTGGTACATCGGTCGCTGGACCGGCAACTTCGCGTTGCTGCTCTTCCTGCTGACCTCGGTGACCATGCTGTACTGGCTGGCCGAGCGCTTCTACTTTGCGCCCGCCCGCAATCGGGCGGCGCAGACGCTGGTCGAGAACGACGCCAAACGCCGCCAGACCCTGGCCGCGCAGGGCATCAGCCGCGTGGACGGTGATGTCGAGCCGGCCCGCCAGCAGATCCTGCAGCAGCCTTGGTGGCTGGACTGGACCGCCGGCCTCTTCCCGGTCATCCTCATCGTCTTCCTGCTGCGCAGCTTCCTGTTCGAGCCCTTCAAGATCCCGTCGGGCTCCATGGTGCCCACGCTGCTCGTCGGTGATCTCATCCTCGTCAACAAGTTCCACTACGGGATCCGTCTGCCGGTGCTGAACAAGAAGATCATCGCCAACAACGACGTGAAGCGCGGCGACGTGATGGTCTTCCGCTACCCGGAAGACCCGAGCACCGACTTCATCAAGCGCGTCGTCGGCATCCCGGGCGATGAGGTGAGCTACGTCAACCAGAAGCTCTACGTCAACGGCCAACTCCAGCCTACGCAGCCCGTCGACAATTTCTACGACGACAGTGGCATGCGACGCGAATACCGACCTCGCTTTACTGAGAAGTTCGGTGACAAGCCGCACCAGATCTTGGTCGACCAGACCGCGCTTCACAGCTTCCGTCCGGACCGCGCCGACGGCCCCTTCCCCTTTCAGGAAAACTGCCGCTACACCGTCGAGAGCGTGACCTGCAAGGTCCCGGCGGGCCACTACTACATGATGGGCGACAACCGCGACAACTCGCGTGACTCGCGCTTCTGGGGGTTCGTGCCTGACGAGAACATCGTCGGCAGGGCCTTCATGGTCTGGATGAATTTCGGTAACCTCAAGCGCATCGGTACCTTCTTCGATTGAATCCCAGATGAACCGTCCCCACCGTTCGATGTCGTCTTCTCCCCGTCGCCAGCGCGGCCTGTCCCTGATCGGGCTGCTGTTCTGGGGCGGCATCGCCGCCGTCACGGCGGTCGTCGGGATGAAGGTCTTTCCAACCGTGCTGGAGTACTACACGGTCAAACGTGTCGTCAACCGCATCGCCGCCGGCAATCCCTCGACGGTGCCCCAGGTGCGCCAGGAGTTCGACAGGGCCACGGCGGTCGAATACTCCATCCAGAGCATCAAGAGCGGCGACCTCGTGGTGACTAAGGACGGCAACGACAAGGTCGTCATCGAGTTCGCCTGGGACAAGGAGGTCGATGTCTTCGGCCCGGTCTATCTGCTGATCAAGTACCGGGGCAAGTCAGGTTGACGCTGTTGCCGCTGGCGCCCCGACGATGAACGCCGCTGCTCTCGACGCCCTGCAACAACGCCTCGGCCACCGCTTCCAGCGGCCCGAGCTGCTGTCGCGCGCGCTGACCCATCGCAGCTACGGTGCCGACCACAACGAGCGTCTTGAGTTCCTGGGTGACGCCGTGCTGAGCCTGGCCGTCTCCAGCCTGCTCTACGAGCGTTATTCCGGCTCCGACGAAGGCGACCTGACCCGCGTGCGCGCCCACCTCGTGCGCGAGGACAGCCTGCACAAGCTCGGCCTCAACCTGGGTCTGCCCGGCGTGCTGAAGATGTCCGACGGCGAAGCCCGCGGCGGTGGCGCGCACCGGCCGTCCATCCTTGCCGACGCTGTCGAGGCGGTGCTGGGCGCCGCCTACATCGACGCCGGTTACGACGCCGCCCTCGCCATCGTGCGCCGCCTGCTCGATGAAACCATCGCAACGGCGGCCGGCTCGGGCGACTTCGGCAAGGACGCCAAGACCGCGTTGCAGGAATGGCTGCAGGCACGCCGCATCGCCGTGCCGAGCTACCGTATCGTCGCCACGCGCGGCCAGGCCCATGCGCAGACCTTCGAGGTCGAATGCGCGGTGCCGGCCCTGGACGTGGCCGAATTGGGCGAAGGACGCTCACGCCGCACGGCCGAGCAGGAGGCCGCGCGCCGCCTTCTTGATCGCCTCCAGGACAGACTCACCGCCGAACGAGGCAAACCATGACCACCGACGCAGTTCCTCCCGCCGCTGTTCCCGCCGCAGCCGCCGCTGACGGTGCCACCCAGCCGAACTTGCAACGTTGTGGCCTCATCGCCATCGTCGGCCGCCCCAACGTGGGCAAGTCCACGCTGCTGAACGCCCTCGTCGGCCAGAAGGTCAGCATCACGTCCGACAAAGCGCAGACGACGCGCCACCGCATCACCGGCGTGCGCACGGTCGAGGAGGCGCAGTTCGTCTTCGTCGACACGCCCGGTTTCCAGACCAAGCACAACGCCGCGTTGAACCGCACGCTCAACCGCACCGTGCACGGCGTATTGAGTGACGTGGACCTGGTGCTGTTCGTCGTCGAGGCCGGCCGCTTCGGCCTGGACGATGCCAAGGTGCTGAGCCTGCTGCCCGAGGACAAGCCGGTCGTGCTGATCGCCAACAAGCTCGACGCCGTGCACCGCCGCGCCGAGCTGGCGCCCTGGCTCAAGGGCATGGCCGAACGACGCAACTTCACGGAGTTCGTGCCGCTGTCGGCCAAGAAGGAGAGCGACGTCACCCGCCTCTTCAAGATCCTCAAGCCCTATCTACCGGAGCAGGGCTGGTTCTACGCCGAGGACGCGCTGACCGACCGCAGCGAGAAGTTCCTGGCCAGCGAAATCATCCGCGAGAAGCTGTTCCGCCTGACCGGCGACGAGCTGCCCTACACCTCCACCGTCATCATCGACAAGTGGGAAGACGAGGGCGAGCTGCGCCGCATCAGCGCCAGCATCGTTGTCGAGCGCGACGCCCACAAGGGCATGATCATCGGCCAGGGCGGCGAGCGCCTGAAGCGCATCGGCTCGGAAGCGCGCCAGGAGCTGGAGCATCTGATGGACGGCCGCGTGTTCCTGGAGCTGTGGGTCAAGGTGCGCTCGGGCTGGGCGGACACGGAAGAGCATCTGCGCAGCTACGGCTACGAGTGACGGCCAGTTCAAAGGCAACCACAGAGGCACAGAGACACAGAGGGAACGCCCCTTGAATTTCTCTGTGCCTCTGTGGCTTTGTGGCTTTGTTCCTGGGCTGCAGCGATGAGGCTGACGCGTCCGCCAGCGACGCAGCAGGCCTACGTGCTGCACTCCCACGACTGGAGCGAGTCCAGCCTCATCCTCGACCTGTTTACGCGCGAGTCCGGCCGTGTGGCGGTGGCCGCCAAAGGCGCCAAGCGGCCGTACTCGCAGCTGCGCGCGGTGCTGCTGCCGCTGCAGCGCATCAGCGTCAGCCTGTCCAAGCCGGCCAAGGCAGAGGGCGGCGAAGTGCAGACGCTGCGCAGCGCCGAGTGGGGCGGCGGCGCGACGATGCCGGCCGGCGCCGCGCTGTTTTCCGGCTACTACCTCAACGAGCTGCTGCTCAAGCTGCTGGCCCGGCACGACCCGCACGCCCGGCTGTTCGATGCCTATGCCGACACGCTGGCGGCGCTGCCCGAGGGCGACGCTGCGCTGCGGGCCTTCGAGCTGAAGCTGCTGCTGGAACTCGGCCTGCTGCCGGACCTCAGCGTCGTCGCCACCACGCAGACGGCCATAGCCCCTGAGCGCCGCTACCAGCTCTCGCCCGAGTCTGGCGTCATCGCTGCGGCCAGCGACGCCAGCCTGCCCGGCAGCTTGCTGATCCAGCTGCAAGCGGCGCTGCTGCACGGCAGCATGGCCGCGCTGCGCCAGGCCTGCGCCGCCGAGCCGCAAGGGCTGAAGACGACGCTGCGCGGACTGCTCCACTACCATTTGGGCCACCAGCCGCTGCGCACCCGCGCGCTGATGGTTGATGTCCAGAACCTGCTCGACAAATGAACCCTTTTGCTTCCGGCGACACCCGCTGCGCCCTGTCGGTCAACGTCAACAAGGTGGCGCTGTTGCGCAACACCCGCCACCTCGGCATCCCCAGCGTGCTGCGCGCGGCTGAGGCCTGCCTGTTGGCGGGCGCGCAAGGCATCACCGTGCACCCGCGGCCGGACGAGCGTCACATCCGCACGGGCGATGTCGACGACCTCGCTGCCTTCCTCAAAGACTGGCCCCAGGCCGAGTTCAATATCGAAGGCAACCCGACGCAGAACTTGATGGACTTCGTGCGCCGACATCGCCCGCACCAGGTCACCTTCGTGCCGGACTCGGAAGAGCAGTTCACCTCCGACCATGGCTGGACGCTGCCGCAGGACGCCGAGCGCCTGCAGCCGCTGATCCAGGAAGCCCGCGATCTCGGCGTGCGCGTCAGCCTCTTCATGGACCCGATTCCGGCCGCGATGGCGCTGGTTGCCGAACTGGGCGCCGAGCGCATCGAGCTCTACACCGAGACCTTCGCCAGCACCTTCGGCACCGAGCGCCAAGCCGAGGTATTGCAAGGCTTCACCGCAACCGCCGAGGCGGCGCTGAAGATAGGCCTCGGCATCAACGCCGGCCATGACCTGAACCGTGACAACCTGACGGCCTTTCTGAGCGCAGTGCCTGGCGTGCAGGAGGTGTCCATCGGCCACGCCTTGATCGCCGACGCGCTGGAGCTGGGCTATGCCGACGCGGTGCGGGCCTATCTGCGCGCCATCGCCGCCGCATGATCTACGGCATCGGCACCGACCTCTGCGACATCCGCCGCATCCGCGAGACCCTCGCGCGGCGCGGCGAGCGTTTTGCCGAGAAGGTGCTCGGCCCACATGAGCTGGCCGTTTACCGCGAACGTCATGCCAAGGTCGCTGCGCGCGGCGAGGCCTATCTGGCCACACGCTTCGCCGCCAAGGAGGCGTTCTCCAAGGCCATCGGCTTAGGGCTGCGCATGCCCATGACCTGGCGCGCGATGGAGGTCGTCAAGGCGCCCAGCGGCAAGCCGGAGATCGCCCTGCACGGCGCGCTGGCCGAGTGGTTCACCGAGCGCGGTTTGAGCGCCCATGTGACCGTCAGCGACGAGCAGGACTACGCCGTCGCCTTCGTCGTTGTCGAGACCGCAAACCCGCACCCCTAACGCCGCGTTGCGTGAGTTTTCACGCCGATGACGGTTTTCTGCTGCAAACCGCGTTTATCCAAGCAAGGGCCAATCGGCTCGAGCGAAGGGGCGGGGCGATGGACGCACAGATGGTGGAACACGCGCTGGTCACGGCAGCGTTCGTGGGCGGCCTGCAATGGCTGATGAAGCGGGGTGGCCCGCGCCTGGGCGGCTGGGTGGCGGCCGTGCCTGTCACGTCGGCGCCGGCGCTGTTCTGGCTCAGCCTGGAGCGCGGTGGCGGCTGGGCGGCCGAGGCCGCCACGGCGGCGCTGGTGTCAACCGGGCTGACGGCCGTGTTCGCCCTCGTCTACGGCCGTGGCTGCGCGCGGCGCTGTCCGGCAGCGTGCACGGCGCTGGCTCTGCTGGCCTGCGTGACGCTCGGGGCGGTGGTGCAGCCCCAGCTTGCTGGCGGCCTTGTGGCGTCTTCGCTGTTTGCTTTTGCCACGATGGTCTGGGCCCGCCGTGGCCTGCCATGCGTCGACGCCGCACAGCAGCGCCGCGCCGCGGCCGACCCGCAGCGTGACCGCCGCAACTGCTGCATGGTCATGGTCGTGGCCGGCACGCTGACGCTGCTAACGGGCCTGGTCGGCGGCGCGGCCGGGCCGACGATCTGCGGCCTGCTGGCGGCCGTGCCCATTGTCGGCATCTGCACCATCGTGTCCACCCATCGGCGTGATGGCGCGGCCCGGACGGGCGCGCTGCTCAAGGCCTATGTCCAGGGCTCGCTAGCCAAGGCGTTCTTTCTTGTCGGCCTTGCTGCGGGCCTGACCGCGCTGCCGGTAGCCTGGGCCTGGCCGACGGCGCTGTTGGTCATGGGGATGGCGCTTGCCGGTCAGCAGTTGGCGCCCCGCCTCTGGGCGAGTCGACGCGCAACACCACTCTAAATCCTGCCCTGAAACAGCAACCGCTCCGCCAGCTGGCGCCGTGCCGGTGATTGGGCAGCCACGCGGCCCAGCATCGCGATGACGGGCTCGCAGGAGGCCGCGCCAGAAGCGGTGGGCGCATCGGCCCACAGCCGCCCCAGCATGCCCAGCGCGGAGTTGCCGACGGAGCGGTCCAGCACTTCCATCTCGATGGCACTCGGCGGCTTGGGCAGCCAGCGCGGCGGTGCGCTGTTGGCGACCTCAAGCAGCCACTGCGCCTCGCGCGCCTGAGCGTCCAAGGGCAACAGCTGGCGGGCGGCCAGGCGGCCATCGAGCAGGTCGCGGCAGGCGGGCCGTGCGCCGGGTTGCGTTGGCGTGCGCAGTGCCTGGAGCTGCTCGCCGACGATCTGCAGATAACGCCGCCGCAGCACGGCGTCCGTGCCGTTGATCAGGGCTGGCATCTGCTGGGCCAGCGGCGGCAGGGCAGCAGCCTGCACTTCCTCGTCGGCCGCGCCTGCCGAGCGTGCCGCCAACATGCGCTGCGCGACGGTCTCGATGGTGCCTGCCGTGCGCCGCTCCAGCGCTTCCCAGACGGGATGCATGCGCAGCGCGTCGTCAAAGTCCGCCAGGCCGGCGCCCGCAGGCGGCAGCGGGATGGCCAGCGTGCGCGGCGACGGTGCGATCAGCGCGTGGGCCTGCAGCTCCTCGCGCGGCACGAACCACATGTTGCTCGACGAGGTGCGCAGCGTCGTGTCGATCATGGTCTGCGGCAGGCCCAGCTCGCGGTAGGTCTTGGCCAGCTCTTGGTTGGCCAGCTCCTCGAAGACCGGGTTGTAGGTGCCGGTGGACGCGCGGTGGAAGCCCAACTGCCCCTCGGGCGCCAGCTGGCGCGGGTTGCCGGCCAGGAAGACGAGCGTGCAGGCACTCGCGCAGGTGCCCACGGCGCGGGCCTCGTGGCGGTGTTCCTTCATGGCGCTGGCCATGTGCTCTGCCTCGCGCACCCGGCCACCGGGCGATGACAGCTCGACGCGCTTCAGGTCGCGGGCGGCGCTGCTGGCCAGTAGGACACGCAGGCGCTCGCCGTCGCCCATGCCGATGACACCGTCCAGCCGCAGGCTGCGGCCGTCGGCCGAGAAGCTGAACTTGGCCTGCCCGATGGGGTCGATGCCGCGCGCCATCTGCCAGAACTCACCGAGGCTGGGCAGCAGGCCGAACAGCACCGAGACGGCCAACTGCAGCGCGCCCAGCGCGAGCGTGATGCGGGCCAGCCAACCCCAGAGCGCCGACCCGTAGTCACGCAAATAGGCTGTCGCGGAGCGCCAAGCGCCGACGATGCACCAGACATCCAGCGCCATCAGCAGCGGGAAGCCCATCAGCACGACGATGGCGTTGATCTGCAGCGAATCGCCCTTGACGCTGATCCAACTCATCAGCCCCGTCAACGCCATGGCCAGCGGCGTGGCGACGAGGAAGCTGTTGAGCCAGTAGCTGCGCGCCAGGCTCTGCTCGCCGCGCCAGTGGCGCTTGAAATAACCCGCCTTCGGTGCTTCGCTGATGTCGCTCACAGGCGGTCGGCGCCGCGGGGCAGGCCCTGGCGTGCCCGCGCTGCGGGGGCGGTGCGAGGCCTGCTGCCAGGCCGCAGGCGCTGCGGCGGGCGGTGCCGGCGCCGGCACGTCACCGGTGGTCGGGTCGATGTAGGGGCGGTGGGGTCGGGCGTCGGTCATCGTGGGATCAAAAAGTGCCACCCTGTCAGGCAAGCGGCGGCATCGTAGAGCGCAGCGGGCGTGCCGGGCGTTAGGCGGCGTGGGTAATTTGACCCGGCTGCAACAGGGCTTGACCCAGTTCGCAGCAGGCAAGACCAGCGGTCACGCCGCTGAGCTATCGCACAAGCTGTTCAGCTCACTGGCATATGCAGGCCCGCTTCCAGTGCATCGGCGGCAGCACTGAATTCCAGGTTGTCGATGTGCTGACACAGCAGTTCGAACGAGCCCTTGCTCAAGAGCCGCTGAAGCTGTGGGGAGAGGCCATTGAAGCGCTCAATCGCCGACATGCTTTGCTGGCGAAGCCGACCAATGAGATCGGCCAGCACCTGCGGCTCGATGCTGTCGCCACCCGTGGCTATAGCCGGATCCCCGGCCTGAGCGGGCGCTGTCAGCACCAACGTCGCCGCGCATTCCCGCAGCCGTTGCAGCTTGATGCCAAGCTGCCTGGCGAGCTCAACGAATCTCTCGACGTTTCCTGCCGCACAGGCCGCCTCCGCCTCGCCCGCCAGTTGATGGATCTCCTTGGCCCCGAGGGTGCCCGCGCTGCCTCTCAGCTTGTGCATGCGACCGGCATGGATGCCCAGGTGGGACGAGGCCTGCATGGCGGTCGGAACCGGGACGGCCGAGAACTCGTCGAGCAGCCGCTTGAGCATCGACTTGAACAAGCCGAAGTCATTGCTCAGGCGTTCGCGCACGTTCAACCCATCGATTCCCTCGATCTCGGGCCACGGCAGCGCTTGCGGCGTCGGCGTGTCGGGCGAGCCAGCGGCCAATGGCACCGGCCGGCCGTTCCCAGGCGCAACGCGGCGCAGGATGCTGGCCACGAGGGACTGCGGGTCGAACGGTTTGACAAGGTAGTCGTCCATGCCGGCCGCCGTGGCGCGTTGTCGCTCGCTGCTCAGCGCGCCGGCAGTCAGGGCGATGATCGGCAAGTCCGCCAGGTGCAGTTCGAGGCGGATTCGCCGGGTGGCGTCGTGGCCGTCGAGTACCGGCATCTGCACGTCCATCAGCACCACGTCGATGGCGTGGGGCTGTGCCTCAAGAAGGTCGAAGGCTTCCTGTCCATTGTTTGCCAGGACCACCTTCGCCCCCTCCAATTCGAGGATGCGCTTCGTCACGTCCAGGTTGATGTCGCTGTCGTCGACCACCAGCACCCGGATGTCCAGCAGCGCGCGTTCACCGGCTGCGGCGGGAGACGCCTCCCGCCGCGCCACCGCGTCAGGCGAGGCGAGCGCAAAGTCCAGCACGACGCTGAACACGCTGCCGACGCCAGGGGTGCTCTCCAAGCTCACGTGCCCGCCCATCAGGCCCGCCAGGCGCTTGACGATCGACAACCCCAGCCCGGTGCCACCGAAGCGCCGTGTGATCGACGCATCCGCCTGGGCAAACGGCGCGAACAACTGCTTCTGAACTTCGGGCGCGATGCCGATGCCGGTGTCTTGCACGGCGAACGACAACGTCGCATGCCTGGCCGTGGCGGCAAGCATCCGGACGTGCAACTCGACACTGCCGTGGTCGGTGAACTTGATCGCGTTGGACAGCAGATTGGTCAGGATCTGGCTCAGGCGCGTCGCATCGCCCTCCAGGGCCGGTGGCAGCTCGTCCGCGACGACGATGTCGAAGGCGACGCCCTTGGCCTCGGCCTGGACCGCCATCACGTCGGTCAGCTCCTTCAGCAGGCTGGGCAGGCTGAACGCGGTGCTCTCGACGATCAATTCGCCGGCCTCGATCTTCGACAGATCGAGCACGTTGTTCAGCACCACCAGCAGCGACTTGCTCGCGAGCTTGACCTTCGTCAGAAAGGCCAGCTGCTCCTCGTCCAGCGAGGTCTGCCCGAGCAGGTAGGTCAGGCCGATGACTGCGTTCATCGGCGTGCGGATCTCATGGCTCATGTTGGCGAGAAACTCGCTCTTGGCGCGATTCGCCTGTTCGGCCTTTTGCGTCGCCTGACGCAGCGATTCCTCGTACTGCTTGCGCTCGGTAATGTCGCGCGCCGCCGCGAAGACGCCTTGCAGCTGCCGGTCGCGGTCATGAAAGGTGGTGGCGTTGTACGACACCACGGTGAGCTTGCCGTCGCGGGCGCGGACGGTCAGTTCGTAGTTGGTGACCTTGCCCTCGGCCAGCACGCGCTTGATGCCTGCTTCAGCCCGGTGCGGCGCGGTGAAGTAGTTCTTGAACGGCGCACCGATCAGCTCGTCCCGCGTGCAGCCGGTCAGGGCTTCCGTCTGCTTGTTGACGTCGGTGATGATGCCGCGTGGGTCGGTCGTCATCAGTGCGTCGATGTTGGATTCGATCAGCGAGCGGGTGTAGAACTGCTGGTCACGCAAGCGCTGATCGAGCTTTTTTTGCTCGGCTTCGACCAGCTTGCGCGCGGTGTTGTCGGTGCCGATCAACAGATAGCCGATGATGGCGTCCTGCGCGTCGCGCAGCGCCGTCACCGACACCACCGCCCCGAAGCGGCTGCCGTCCTTGCGGATGTAGGTCAGCTCGTAGATGTCCTCAATGCCGCGCGAGGCCTTGAACACCAGCGCCTCGAAGCCTGGGGCAATCGGGGTCTCGAGTTCCACGCTCAGCGCCTTGGCGCGCTCGATCAATTCCTGCGGGTCGGAGATGTCGGCGGGCGTGATCTTGTTGACGACGTCAGCGGCGGTGTAGCCCAGCATGCGCTCGGCGCCGACGTTGAAGATCTGGATCACGCCCTTGGCGTCGGTGGCGATGCTCGAGAAGTTCGCGCTGTTGAAGATCGCGTTCTGCAAGGCGCCGGCTTTCAGCAGCGCTTCTTCAGCGCGTTTGCGCGCGGTGTTGTCGGTGCCGATCAGCAGGTAGCCAATGATGGCGTTCTGGGCGTCGCGCAGCGCGGTCACCGACACGACGGCCGGCAAGCGGCTGCCGTCCTTGCGGATGTAGGTCAGCTCGTAGATGTCCTCGATGCCGCGCGAGGCCTTGAATACCAGCGCCTCGAAACCCGGCGCGATGGTGGTCTCGAGTTCGACACTGAGCTCCTTGGCGCGTGCGATCACCTCCTGGGGGTCGGAAATGTCGGCCGGCGTGATCTTGTTCATCACGTCGGCGGCCGCGTAGCCCAGCATGCGTTCAGCGCCGACGTTGAAGATCTGGATCACACCCTTCGCGTCGGTGGCGATGCTCGAGAAGTTGGCGCTGTTGAAGATCGCTGACTGCAGGGCGCCGGCCTTGATCAGCGCCTCTTCCGCCTGCTTGCGAGCCGTGTTGTCAGTGCCGATCAGCAGGTAGCCAATGATTCGATCTTCGGCGTCGCGCAGCGCGGTGACCGACACGACTGCGGGGAAGCGGCTGCCGTCCTTGCGGATGTAGGTCAGCTCGTACATGTCCTCGATGCCGCGCGAGGCCTTGAACACGAGCGCCTCGAAACCGGGCGCAATCGAGGTGTCGAGTTCCACACTGAGCGCTTCGGCGCGCGCGACCAATTCCTGCGGGTCGGAGATATCGGCCGGTGTGATCTTGTTCATCACGTCGTTGGCCGAATAGCCCAGCATGCGCTCGGCACCGACGTTGAAGATCTGGATCACGCCCTTCGCGTCGGTCGCGATGCTTGAGAAGTTGGCGCTGTTGAAAATCGCACTCTGCAATGCGCCGGTCTTGAGCAAGGCCTCCTGGCGCCGGACCTCGTTGAGGTACTCCACGGTGCCGTCGGCGGGATTGCGAGGAGTGGAGGTATCGCCGGCGATTTTGGGCATGGGCAACTTTGTTGAGCGCGTTTTAGCGCGTTTGAGCGCGTGATCAATCAGTCAGGCGGCGGCAGGGTGCGCGGGAGTGGGCCGAGCTTCAAGTGCCCGGACTCGTGACCGACCAGCGGTCGGCGCGCGGCGCGCACCCCCTGCGGCGCATCCACATCGCAGAGGTCCAGCAACATGGCCTGGGCCCGGCCGGCGCGCTTGGCGCAATACATGGCCTGGTCGGCAGCGCGCACCAGGTCGAGCGGGGAGTGGCCCACGCCAAGACCGGCGGCGCGGGAGTCGGCCGACGGCGGGACCCAGCACTTGCTCGCTTCGTCGTAGCAAGCGACGCCCACGCTGACGGTGACATGACATGCGGTCGATGAGGCCTCGTGACGGATGGTCAGCGCTTCGACGGCATCGAGGATGCTGTGGGCCACATGCTCAGCGCCCAGGCGCGGCGTCTGCGGCAGCAGCACGACGAATTCTTCGCCGCCGTATCGCGCAACCAGATCCGCCGGGCGCAGGCTGGTGCCGACCAGCGCCTGCGCGACGGCGCGCAGGCAAACATCGCCGGCGGGATGACCATAGTGATCGTTGAACAACTTGAAGTGGTCGACGTCGATCATCAGCACCGCCAGCGGGTCACCGGCGCGCCGGGCGCGGCGCCATTCATGCTCCAGCGCCTCGTCGAAACCGCGCCGATTGGTGACGCCGGTGAGCACGTCGACCGTCGCGATCCGGCGCAGCTCGTCGGCAATGCGCTTGACACGCAGCTGGGTCTTGACGCGGGCCACGACCAGCGGCGCGTGGACGGGCTTGGCGATGAAGTCGGCCGCGCCCAGTTCGAACCCGGACAGTTCGAATTCCGGCTCGCTGTGGCTGGTCACGAAAATCACCGGCACGTCCTCCAGCGCCGGGTCTGCCTTGAGCGCTTCGAGAATCTGGAACCCGCTCATGCCGGGCATTTCTGCATCGAGCAGCACCAGGTCGGGCGCCGACTCGCGCGCGAGCCGCAGCGCATCTTCCCCGCTGGTCGCGAAGCGCAAGTTGCCCACGTCCGCCAGCATGCGACTCAGCAGCCGGATCGCGGACGGATCGTCGTCCACCAGCAGGATGCTGTCGCTCATGGCTTGTCTTCTGCACCACGCGTAGCGGCGCTGGTTGCTCGAAGATCGACGACTGCCGAGCGGTTCAGGGTGTCTTGAGCAGCGTCGAGTGCACCGGGAAGCGAAATGGTGAAACAGCTCCCCTGACCGAACTCGCTCTCGACGCGCAGTTGGCCATTCATCGCCTCCACGAGCAGACGCGTGATCACCAGCCCGAGGCCCGCGCCGGGCGTCGAGGCCAGCTGTCTGCCGAGGCGGTTGAAGGGTTCGAACAGGTGCTGGCGCTGCAACGCGTCCATGCCTATGCCGTTGTCGCTCACGGCAATCGTGATCGCATGCGAATCGCTGGTCACCGCTATCTTTGCCCAACCGCCAGGCCGGTTGTACTTGATCGCATTCGTCAGCAGGTTCAACAGGCACTGGTGCAGCCGCCCGACATCGGCGGCGCAACGGACAGGCGCCGTCCCGAGCGGGCACGACAGCGTCACGCCGGCCCGCTGCGCCAGCGCCGAGACCGCCTCCGCAGCGTCTTGCGCACACCGGGCGGCGTCCACGGGGCGCAGCTCGACCGTCAGCTTGCCCGTCTCCAGGCGGCCGAGGTCCATCACGTCGCGCATCAGGACTTCCAAATGCTTGCCGCTGGCCTGGATCTGCGTCAGACGCTTGGCCTGGACTGCAGGCATGGGGTGCTTGTCATCGGCCGCCATCAGCTGGGCGAAACCAAGCATGCCGTTCAAGGGGTTGCCCATCTCGTGGGCGATGTAGGACAGCATCAGCGTCTTGGTGCGGCTGGCCGTTTCGGCTTCGTTGCGCGAGCGTGATTCGGCTTCGAGCCGATCACGGTCGCTGG
This sequence comes from Roseateles sp., assembly GCF_039929605.1. Taxonomy (GTDB): domain Bacteria; phylum Pseudomonadota; class Gammaproteobacteria; order Burkholderiales; family Burkholderiaceae_C; genus Pelomonas. The sequence continues at coordinate 23,445 of NZ_JBDSQX010000042.1, read as the reverse complement.
TATCGCGCAGCATCACGGTGGTCAAGCGGTCCGGCCCATCGCCAACCCGGGACACCGACATCTCGGTCGGGAAGCATTCACCGCCCGTCCGCTTGATCGTGATGCGTGCCGGGGCGTTCTGCGCTGGGTTGTCGATCAACGCACCCTCGCCCAACAGAGCTTGCATCGGCGACCCGATGGCCTGCTCGCGCTCGATGCCGAACATGCGGCAAGCCGCGGCGTTGATCAGCACCACCTTGTCATCTGCATTGCAGGTGACGATGGCGTCCGATGCGGCAGCGACGATGTCGGCGACACGCGCATCCCCCACGCGTTGCAGGTGTTCGCGCACCGACGCCAACTCGGCATCGGTGCGTCGCTTCAGCTCGAGCAGGTTGCGCACGCGTGCCTGCAGAACGGCCCGGGTGTAAGGCTTGGCGATGAAGTCTGCCGCGCCTATATCCAGCGCGCGCATCTCGCTCTGCGGATCGGAGAACCGGGTGACGAAAGCGATCGGCACGTGCCTGAAGGCGGCTTCCGCCTTGAGCGTCCTGCACACGTCGAATCCGTCGATACCCGGCATGTGCGCGTCGAGCAAGATGAGGTCTGGCAGCAGGCGACGCGCGAGTTCCAACGCATCGTCGCCGTTCTTGGCGAAGTGAAAATCGCCCATTCCAGCCAGCGTGTTGCGCAGCACGTAGATCGATGGAATGTCATCGTCGACGATCAGCAGTCGAGGCGTCTGCGTGCCGAGCAGGGGGCGTGTGGCACCTGATGCGAGGCTGTTGCGTTTCAGGTCCTCGATCAGCAGCTTGATGCGCAGGTGCGCACGCACGCGGGCTGTCAATTGGACCGCGATCAGCGGCTTGGTGACGAAATCGGATGCGCCCTTGCGAAAGGCCGTTTCTTGCATCACGGCCGTGGGGTCGTTGCTGGTGGCGAAGATGACCGGGACATCTGCCAGGACCGGGTCCGCCTTCAGCGCTTCACACACGTCGAGCCCGGTCATGCCTGGCATGTCGACATCCAGCACGATGAGATCCGGGGTTAGCTCGCGTGCCAGCCGGAGTGCGGCTTGGCCCGATGTGGCGAAGCGCTGGTCGGGGTACTGCGACAGCATCCGCGCCATGACCTGGATCGCGGACGGGTCGTCGTCGACCAAAAGCAATCGAACCTCACGCGGTGCCATCAGAGACCTTTCAGGTTCGTGTGCGGTTCGCCCACCAGTATGGGGCTCCCGTGGTCGCTTTGATCACCTGAATTGCCGATCATTGATCGCCCCGCGCTCGAGACTCCGCACGGCCGGCCTCGGGCACGGCGACAGCATCACCGGCAAGTTAGCCTCGATAGTTGTCCTGCATCGGGTAGCGCCGCGCCACCAGCGCGAACAGCAGCGCCGCCACCAGCGCGAAGCCGGCGAAGAAGAACATTAGGCAGGCCGTCTCGCTGTAGCCGGTGGACTTGATCGCCGCCAGCGCCCCCGGGCTCTTCACGCTGACGTTGGACAGCAGCACCCACAGGTTGCCCACCGTCACAGACAGGTTCCAGAAGCTCATGATGGTGCCCTTCATGGACAGCGGCGCCTGGCTGTAGGCGAACTCCAGCCCCGTGGCCGAGACCAACACCTCGCCCAGCGTTAGCAGCGCGTAGGGCAGCATCTGCCAGACGATGCTGACCGTCGAGCCTTCGTCCAGCCACAGCTGCAGCACGCCCGCGACGATCCAGGCCGCGCCGGCCAGCGCGATGCCCACGCCCATGCGCCTCAGCGCCGTCACCCGCAAGCCCATGCGCTGCAGCGCGGGGTAGAGCACCAGGTTGTTGAGGGGGATGAGGATCATCACCAGCAGCGGGTTCAGCGCCTGCATCATGGACGACTGGAACCAGGCGGGCTTGGCCATCTGGTCGGCCTGCAGCACCCAGGTCGAGGCCTTCTGGTCGAAGAGGGACCAGAACGGCGTCACCAGCGCAAACAGCACCAGCACGCGCAGCACGGCGCGCACGCCGTCCACGGCTTCGTCGGGGTGCACGCCACGCGCGCTGTCCAGTTGCAGCCACGCGCCGACGCCGCCGAACCCCATCACCAGCACCAGCGCCAGGCAGACGGCGGCGACCAGCCCCAGGCTGGTCATCTCGCTCAGGGCGTAGGCCGCCAGCAGCAGCCCCAGCGCCGCGACGGCCATCCCCAGGCCACCGCCCTTCAGCGCCGTCCACACCACCTTCAGGAAGTTGTGCGGGTTGGCGCCGCGCGCCGGCTGGTGGAGGTACTTCTTGCGGCCGCTCCACAGGATCAGCGTCGCCAGGCCCATCAGCAGGCCCGGCAGGCCGAAAGCGACGCTGGCGCCGTAGTTCTTCAGGATGACGGGCATCAGCAGCGACGCGAAGAAGCTGCCGAAATTGATGATCCAGTAGAAGGCGTCGTAGACCTTCTGCGCCATCGAGCGGTTGCTCTTGTCGAACTGGTCGCCGACGAAGCTGCTCACCAGCGGCTTGATGCCGCCCGAGCCCAGCGAGATCAGGAAGAGGCCGAAGTAGAAGCCCTTCAGGTTGTTCTCGAAGATCGACAGGCAGGCGTGGCCCGCGCAGTAGATGACGCTGAACCAGAAGATCGTCGGGTACTTGCCGAAGAAGCGGTCGGCCAGCCAGCCGCCCAGCAGCGGAAAAAAGTAGACGCCGATGACAAAGGTGTGGAACACCTCCTTGGCCTCGGCCTTGCGCATGTCCTCAGGGATGGCCAGCAGCAGGCTGGTCATCATGAACACCGTCAGGATGTTGCGCATGCCGTAGAAGCTGAAGCGCTCGCACCCCTCGTTGCCAATGATGTAGGGGATCTGCGGCGGCATCTTGGCTGCGGTGGCGGTGGTCGTCATGGAAGCCTTGGGGTTGGGCTAAGAGAAAACGCCGCGCGGCTTGTGGCCGGCGGCGTTTCGTGGGGGGCAGAACGGGGCGGTCAGGCCTTGATCAGGCCTCGAAAGGCAGCTTCACCTGGCTCAGGTCCTTGCGGGTTTCGACGAGCACCAGCGGGCCCTCGTCGACCACGGCAACCGCTGCGGGCGCACGGCCCAGCGGCGCCGGTGCCGCCTCCGCCGCAATGGCGGCCTGGACGGCAGCGATCTTGTCGGCGTCGGAGTTGACCCAGCTCAGGCCGGCACCTTCGGCAACGGCGTGCAGGTCACTCAGCGGCAGCTTGAAGGCTTCGACGACCGGGGCGGGTGTCGGTGCCGGTGTCGGTGCGGGCGGCGGCGGAGCCAACACCGGTGCGGGTGCTGGCGCCGGCGCCTGGACCTGTACCGGCGGTTGAGTGCCAGCCATCGCGTTCTCGATCAGCGAGCCCTGGGTCGGGGCGGTGGCTTCGGTCGCAACTTCCGCAGTAGCTTCTGCAGCGACAGCAGCGCCTTCAACGGCCGGGGCTTCCTGGCCGTCGACGGCGCCTTCCTCGCGGCGGTTGCGGTTGCGATTGCGGCCACCGCGGCGGCTCCTCTCGCGGCCTTCGCCTGCGTCGTCGCCTTCGGCAGCGGGTGCTGCGTCGGCGGCCACGGCGTCGCCGGAGGTTTCCGCAGGGGCCGGGGCGGTGCCTTCCGGCGCGGCTTCATCGCCGGCCGTCGTGCCTTGCTCGTCACCCTTGTCGCGGCCACCACGGCGGCGGCGGCGGCCACGGCCCTGGCGATCTTCGCCGGCCGGCGTGTCACCGGTCTGCGGCAGGCCGGCTTCGGCCTGGCTGTCGACGAAGGCGGGCGGCGCGTCGTGGAGGGCAGCCTGGTCTTCGGTCAGCGGTGCATTCAACGCCAGGGCGGCGTCGACAGGCGCCTTCTCCGGGCGATCACCGCGCGGGCGGCGCTCACCACGATCGCCGCGTTCCTGGCGATCCGGGCGTTCCTGGCGCTCACCACGCTCGGCGCGCTCGGGGCGTTGCGCTTGCTGTTCGGGCTTGTCGCCACCCTCGCCACGCGGCTTGCGGTCACCGCGCTCTGGGCGATCACCACGGTCGCCACGGGCTTCCTGCGGTTTGCCGTCACGGCGACCACCTTGGCCGCCCTGTCCACGCTCGCCGCGCTCACCGCGTTCACCACGGCGGCCACCGTCGCGGCCGCGGCCGTCACGGCCACCTTCGCGCTTGGGCTTGTCGGTCGTGCCAGCGGCCGGCGCGGGCGCCTCGACAGCGGCCACCGGTGCCGGCGCGGCGGCTCCGCCACCGAAGATGCTGCCGAACAGGCGGCTGAAGAAGCCCTTGGACTCGGGTGCCGGCGTGGGCGCCACGACGGGCGCCGGTGCGGGTGCGGCCACCACCGGCGCGGGCGCGGGCGCTGCCACCGGCATCGGCGCGGGCTCGGGCAGGATGCCCTTGATGACCGGCTCCTGGCGGTTCTTCTTCTCGACGTCGCCACGGCGCGTGATGCCGACCTCGTCGGTCGGCTCTTCGATCATCGTGTAGCTGGCCTGCAGGTTCTCCAGACGCGGGTCGTCGTGGCGCAGGCGTTCCAGCTTGTAGTTCGGCGTTTCGAGGTGCTTGTTGGGCACCATCAGCACGGTCACGCGCTGCTTCAGCTCGATCTTGGTTATCTCGGTGCGCTTCTCGTTCAGCAGGAAGCTCGTCACCTCGACCGGCACCTGCACATGCACAGCGGCCGTGTTGTCCTTCAGCGCCTCTTCCTGAACCATGCGCAGGATCTGCAGCGCCGAGGACTCGGTGTCGCGGATATGGCCGGTGCCGTTGCAGCGCGGGCAGGTGATGTGATTGCCTTCGCTCAGCGCCGGGCGCAGGCGCTGGCGGCTCATTTCGAGCAGGCCGAACTTGCTGATGGAGGCGAACTGCACGCGGGCGCGGTCGCTGCGCAGCGCATCGCGCAGGCGCTGTTCCACGTCACGGCGGTTCTTGCTCTCCTCCATGTCGATGAAGTCGACAACGATGAGGCCGCCCAGGTCGCGCAGGCGCATCTGGCGGGCTATCTCGTCGGCCGCTTCGAGGTTGGTGCGGGTGGCCGTCTCTTCGATGTCGGTGCCACGGGTCGAGCGGGCCGAGTTCACGTCGACGGACACCAGCGCTTCGGTGTGGTCAATGACGATGGCGCCGCCCGAGGGCAGGTTGACCGTGCGGCTGTGCGCCGTTTCGATCTGGTGCTCGATCTGGAAGCGGCTGAACAGCGGCGCGTCGTCGCGGTAGCGCTTCACGCGATGGCCTTGGTCGGGCATCACGTGGTTCATGAACTGGCTGGCCTGCTCGTACAGGTCGTCCGTGTCGATCAGGATCTCGCCGATGTCCGAGGTGAAGTAGTCGCGGATCGCGCGGATCACGAGGCTGCTTTCCTGATAGATCAGGTAGGCGCCCTTGCCACCCTTGGCCGCGTCGTCGATCGCGGTCCAGAGCTTGAGCATGTAGTTCAAGTCCCACTGCAGCTCGGGCGCCGTGCGGCCGATGCCGGCGGTGCGGGCGATGAGCGACATGCCCTTGGGGTACTCGAGCTGGTCGAGGTTCTCCTTGAGCTCCTCGCGATCCTCACCCTCGATGCGGCGGCTGACGCCACCACCGCGCGGGTTGTTGGGCATCAGCACGAGGTAGCGGCCGGCCAGCGACACGAAGGTGGTCAGCGCCGCGCCCTTGTTGCCGCGCTCTTCCTTCTCGACCTGGACCAGCAACTCCTGGCCTTCCTTGATCGCGTCCTTGATGGTCGCGTTCTTGACGTCGGTGCCTTCGCGGAAGAACTGGCGCGAGATTTCCTTGAACGGCAGGAAGCCGTGGCGGTCCTCGCCGTAGTCGACGAAGCAGGCTTCGAGCGAGGGCTCGACCCGCGTCACGACGGCCTTGTAGATGTTGCCCTTGCGCTGCTCGCGGCCTTCGATTTCGGTCTCGAAGTCCAGCAGCTTCTGGCCATCAACGATTGCGAGGCGCCGCTCTTCCGGCTGCGTCGCATTGATCAGCATGCGTTTCATGTCATCACTCCTCGCGCGCCGGGGGGCATCAGCCGCCGCAAAACGCGCACGTTCATCGCGCTGCCCGAGAGCAGCTCAAGATGCACGGGCGACGAGAAGAACCGAGGAAGGAATCGCCCTGGACCGAAAGCGCAACTGACCGGGGGGTCAGCGTGCAGTCGGCGTTGGCGCGTGCGCCGCAGCAGCACTCAAGCGAGCCGAGCTGCCGGCTCCCGCGCGCACCCGCCCAGCCATAGGCCGGGTCAGGGCGGCCACGCCGGCATCAAGCCGGGGCCGCTGGGGTGCGTGTGGGGGGAGGGGCATGCTCATCTGCGTGGGCTGCTGGACGCTGGTGACAGCTCACTTGGCCGGAGGGCCAGGCGCTCTGTCGCCATGGAAACCTTGTTGTCTGCGGGCGCCGTGTGCCTTCGAAACAATCAAAAGCAGCGGGGCTCGCGGGTTCTTGTGTCATCGCTCTGCCGCGTCTGTCAGCGGGCCGTTCACTCACACAGGGAGGGAACCTGCCGGCCATCGTTCGCGTTGCATCGCCTGTGGCCGCCGGGCTTTCGCCCGTTGACCGCACGTTACCGCCGCTAAAATCAAGCAAATCAAATACTTACGGCAACAACGTGGTGAAAAGGATTATAGAGGCAGCTCCATCGCCGCCCGCCACCACGCAAACCCCTCCCCCGGCAGCGGCTCCGGCGGTCAGGCGGGTGACGGTGGACGAAGGCTCCGCCGGGCAGCGGCTGGATAACTTTCTGCTGCGCGAACTCAAGGGCGTGCCCAAGACGCATGTCTACCGCGTCATCCGCGCGGGTGAAGTGCGGGTCAACAAGGGCCGCGCCCAGGCCGACACACGGCTGGAGATCGGCGACGAGGTGCGCATCCCGCCCGTGCGCCTGCCCGAGCGCGCCGCCCAGCCCGAAGCGCCGCCGCGCGAGTTCCCGGTCGTGTTCGAGGACGACCACCTGCTGGTCATCGACAAGCCGGCCGGCGTGGCGGTGCACGGCGGCTCGGGCGTGAGCTTCGGCGTCATCGAGCAGTTGCGCCGCGCGCGGCCAACAGCCAAGTTCCTGGAACTGGTGCACCGGCTCGACAAGGAAACCTCCGGCCTCCTGATGATCGCCAAGAAGCGCAGCGCGCTGGTAGCGCTGCAGGACCAACTGCGCGAGCGCGAGACGGGCAAGACCTATGCCGCCCTGGTCTGGGGCGACTGGCCGGCCAAGCTCAAGGTCATCGACGTGCCGCTGGTCAAGTTCGTCGGCGGCGACGGGGAGCGGTGGGTGCGGCCGGGCAAGGCGGAGGAGGAAGACGCCAAGCGCTCGATCAGCCTCGTCAAGGTCGTGCAGAGAACGCCGCAGTTCAGCCTGCTCGACGTGACCATCAAGACGGGCCGCACCCACCAGATCCGCGTCCACCTGCAGCAGGCGGGCCACGCCATCGTTGGCGACCCGAAGTACGGCGACTTCGAGCGCAACCGGGAGTTGGCGCGCGGGCCGGCAAAATTTGATCGTATGTTCCTGCATGCCCGCCAACTGCGCGTCGTCCATCCCGCCACGGGCGCCGAAATGACGCTGGAAGCGCCGCTGCCGCCCGAATGTGCCAACCTCGCGAACCCATGAGACCCCAACGCTTCGACCTCATCGCCTTCGACTGGGACGGCACGCTGTTCGACTCCACCGCGCTGATCGCCCGCTGCATCCAGCGCGCCGCCGTGGACGTCGGTTTGCCCGAGCCCGAGTTCGAGCGCGCCAAATACGTCATCGGCCTGGGCCTGCGTGACGCGCTGGAGCATGCGGTGCCGGGGCTGGCCGAGGACCGCTACCCCGAATTGGGGCTGCGCTATCGCCATCACTATCTGGCCTCCGAACACGAGCTGTCGCTGTTCGACGGCAGCCTGGAGATGCTGGAGGCACTGAAAGCCCGCCATCACTGGCTGGCCGTAGCCACCGGCAAGAACCGCGTGGGCCTGGACCGCGTGCTGGCGTCGAGCGCGCTGGGCCATCTGTTCGACGCCACACGCACGGCCGACGAGACGCGCTCCAAGCCGCATCCGCAGATGCTGCTGGAGCTGATGCGCGAGTTCGGCGTGGAGCCCGAGCGGACGTTGATGATCGGCGACACGACGCATGACCTGCAGTTGGCGGCCAATGCCGGCGCGCCCTGCGTGGCGGTCAGCTTCGGCGCGCATGACCACGAGACCTTTGCCGAGTTCAAGCCGCTCTTCATCGCGCATTCGACGCGCGAGCTGCACGACTGGCTGATCGCGCATGCCTGACGTGAAGCCCCTCGCCCAGTCCCTCGCCGCTGGACGCGGACGTGCCTGGTCGGTCCCCCGTGGGGACGGCGATGCTCGCGGCATCGAGCCGCAAGCACATCGCCGGACGGGCCGGCTTGGGAGCGGCCCGGCGCTCGGCCCGAGAAGGCCATTCCACGAACCAAACGTGGCGCACAACGTCATGGACAGCTGATATGGACGCTATGTCGCCGCAGCGCCTGTGTGCTTCCGCAGAGTTGGAGGAACGTGGCAAGGCGGTCAGCTTCGACGTGCTGCAGTGGCGCGAGCCGGTGCGGGCCTTCGCGCTGCGCTTCGACGACCGTGTCGTGGCCTACCTCAACCGTTGCGCGCATGTGCCGGCCGAGATGGACTGGCAGGAAGGCGAGTTCCTGGACGGCGACAAGCGCTTCATCATGTGCAGCATCCATGGCGCCGTCTACGAGCCGCTGACCGGCCGGTGCGTGATGGGGCCCTGCAACCGGGGCCGCTTGACCAAGATCGAAGTGACCGAGCGCGACGGCGAGGTCTACTGGCAGCCGACACGCGATACCAAACCCGCTTTTGAAGACTGATATGAGCCTCCCCGAAGACACCCTGCCGCCCCCGATGCCCGAGCCCGTCGGCGTGCCGCCTTCGCTCACGCCGCACAACGAAACGCTGCTGGCCCAGCTGGCGCGTGATTTCTTGCGCGAGCGGCGCGTGGAGCGGCGCTGGCGCACGGTGTTCCGCCTGTTCTGGCTGCTGATCGCGGCCCTGCTGATCTACAGCCTGTGGTGGCAGGGCCGGCATGTGGCGACGACGACGACGCCCCACACGGCCCTCGTCGAGGTGCGCGGCGAGATCGCTGCGGACAGCGAAGCCAGCGCCGAGTTGCTGCTGGCCGCGCTGCGGGACGCCTTCAAGGACGACGCGGCCCAAGCGGTCGTGCTACGCATCAACTCGCCCGGCGGCAGCCCGGTGCAGGCGGGCATCGTCTACGACGAGATCAAGCGGCTGAAGAAGCGCTACGACAAGCCGGTCTACGCCGTCGTCGAGGAAATGTGCGCATCCGGTGCCTACTACATCGCCGCAGCGGCAGACGAGATCTACGTCGACAAGGCCTCCATCGTCGGCTCCATCGGCGTGCTGATGGACGGCTTCGGTTTCACCGGGCTAATGGACAAGGTCGGCATCGAGCGCCGCCTGCTGACCGCCGGCGAGAACAAGGGCATGCTGGACCCGTTCAGCCCGCTCGTTCCCAAGCAGCGCGCCTATGCGCAGGCCATGCTGGACCAGATCCACCAACAGTTCATCGCCGTCGTGCGCGAAGGCCGGGGCAAGCGACTGAAGGAAACGCCCGAGACCTTCTCCGGCCTGTTCTGGAACGGCGAGCAGGCCGTGCAGATGGGCCTGGCGGACCACTACGGCAACCTCGACTACGTGGCCCGTGAGGTCGTCAAGGCCGAGGACGTCATCGACTACACGCCCAAGGACAACGTGGCCGAGCGCCTGGCCAAGCGCTTCGGCGCCGCCATCGGCGGCGGTGCGGTCAAGGCGCTGCGCGAGATGGCGCCGATCCGCTGAACAAATAAAAGGCCGCTGCCTTTGAGGGCAGCGGCCTTGCGCAGAGCGCTCTCGCGCTTACTGCGTCTTGGTTTCGGTCTTGGCGTCGGCGTGCTTCTTAGCGTGACGCTTGTGATGCTTGGCGCCGCTGGCGGCGTCAGCCGGCATGGCCGGCGTCGCGGCCGTGGCGGCGGTGCCGGTTGCCGGGGTCGCCGGAGTAGCCTTGACAGCAGGCGTGGCGGCGCTGGCCTTGACTGCAGGCGCAGTGGCGGGGGTCGGGCTTTGCGCCAGGGCCACACCAGAGGCGAGCGTGATGAGGGCGGTGGCGATGGCGGTCTTCAGCGTGTTCATCTTGAGTGCTCCAGGGTGTTTGGGGTTGGGAGGGCTTCGCGAAAGCTTGGGTCCACAACGACGCCCCATCGCGCCAAGTTGACGATGCACCGGGGCTTTGCAAAGCCTTACACCGCGCAGAATCGACCTCCATGAATACAGCCTCTCGCTTCGACTGGGCCGCCGGCTATCCAAGCCGGCGCAGCCCGCTGTTCGCTCGCAACATCGTCTCGACCTCGCACCCGCTCGCGGCGCAGGCGGGCCTGCAGATGCTGCGGCTGGGTGGCAATGCGGTGGACGCAGCCATCGCTGCTGCAGCCTGCATGACGCTGGTCGAGCCGTGCAGCAATGGGCTCGGCTCGGACGCCTTCTGCATCCTGTGGGACGGGCAGCAGTTGCACGGGCTCAATGCCTCGGGGCCGGCGCCGGCAGCGTGGACGCCGGATTTCTTCAAGGGTCAGGTCATGCCCAAGCGTGGCTGGGGCTCGGTGACGGTGCCCGGCGCCGTCGGCGCGTGGGTGGCGCTGAGTGAACGCTTCGGCAAGCTGCCGTTCGCCGACCTGATGCAGCCGGCCATCGAGATCGCCGAGCGCGGCTTTGCCGTGCCGCCCGTCGTGCAGGGCAAATGGGCGCTGGCTGCGGGCTTGAGCGAGCTGACATCGCAGCCCGGCTTTGCGCAAGCCTTGCTGCCCAACGGCCGGGCACCCCAGGTTGGCGAGCTGTTCCGCTTTGAAGCCGCAGCGCGCAGCCTGAAGCTGATCGCCGAATCCAAGGGCGAGGCCTTCTACCGCGGTGAGATCGCGCAGGCGCTGGCCCGCTTCGCGCGTGAGACGGGCGGTGCCTTGACGGAAGCCGACCTCGCGGCCTACCAGCCTGAATGGGTCACGCCGCTGGCCAAGGACTTTGCCGGCCACACGCTGCACGAGATCCCGCCCAACGGCCAGGGCATCGCCGCGCAGATGGCGCTGGGGTTGCTGGAGCATTGCAATGTCACGGCCCACGCCGTCGACAGCCCCGAGGCCCAGCACCTGATGATCGAGGCGATGAAGCTGGCCTTTGCCGACGTCTACCGTTACGTGGCCGAGCCTGGCGCCATGACGGTCAGCGCCGCGCAGTTGCTAGACCCCGACTACCTCGCCTCGCGGGCCAGGCTGATCGATCCGGCCCGCGCGCAGGTCTTCGGCGCCGGCAACCCCGTCAAGGGCGGCACCATCTACCTGACGGCGGCCGACGAGTCCGGAATGATGGTCAGCTTCATCCAGAGCAACTACATGGGCTTCGGCTCGGGCCTGGTGCTGCCTGGCTACGGCGTCAGCCTGCAGAACCGCGGCCACTGCTTCACGCTGGAGGCGGGGCACCCCAACCAGGTCGCGCCGGGCAAGCGCCCCTTCCACACCATCATTCCGGCGTTTCTGACGAAGGACGGCGCGCCCGTCATGAGCTTCGGCGTCATGGGCGGCAACATGCAGCCCCAGGGCCATATGCAGACGCTGGTGCGCATGCTCTGCTACGGCCAGAACCCGCAGGCCGCCTGCGATGCGCCGCGCTGGCGCTTCAACGACGGCCTGTCGATCAACGTCGAGCCGCACATGCCCGCCGCCACCATCGAGACCCTGCGCGCACGCGGTCACGAGATCGGCGACATCCACGACAGCTACCAGGACTTCGGCGCCGGCCAGTTCATCTGGCGCCTGGGCGACCCGAGTGCGCAAGGCTACGTAGCCGCCAGTGATCCGCGCCGTGATGGTGCGGCCGTGGGCTGGTGAGCATGGAGGCACTGCGCCTGAACCCTGGCGACGACCTGCGCGCCACGCTGGAGGCCAGCGGCCGCACCGGCTTTGTCGTCGCCGGCATCGGCAGCCTCGCCCACGCCCAACTGCGCTTTGCCGGCGAGCCTGGGGCCACGCTGATTGAAGGCCCGCTGGAGATCCTCACCCTCAGCGGCAGCCTGACACCCGACGGCGCACACCTGCACGCCAGCGTGTCCGACGCGGCAGGCCGCGTGTTCGGCGGCCATGTCTGCGCCGGCTGCCAGGTGCGCACGACGGCAGAGCTGCTGGTGGCGCCGCTGCCTGCCGGTTCACTGCGGCGCGAGTTCGACGCGGCCACCGGCTTTGCGGAGCTCACCGTCGAGCCACGCTGCTAGCATTCAGCGCATGACCAAGCTGCTCGATCTCGACTGACGCGCCTTCCTGGCGTGTCCTGCCTGGCGGGCCTGCGGCCCGCGCGTCGAGTCTCAACCCGAGCCGTCATGTTGTCCCGTTTCATCCAGTTCTTCGTCCTCGCGCCCAGCGACCTGCTGCGCGACGCCGTCTACCGGCGTTTGTGGACCTCCATCCTCTGCTCCTCCCTCGGTGGCCAGATCACGCTGTTGGCGCTGCCGTTGACGGCCGCCGTGATGCTGAACGCCACCCCCACGCAGATGGGCCTGCTGCAGGCGTTGGAGGTGCTGCCCTTCGCGCTGTTCTCGCTGCCCGCCGGCGTGCTGCTGGACCGCGTGCGCAAGCTGCCGGTCTACATCAGCGGCGAGGTCGCGTTGGCGCTGGCCGTCGCGTCGGTGCCTGTCGCTGCCTGGTTGGGCGTGCTGGACATGGCATGGCTCTACGTCGTCGGCTTCATCATCGGCACCGTCCACACGACGGCCGGCACCGCCGCGCAGATCGTGCTGACCCAGGTGGTGCCTCGCGAGCGGCTGGTGGAGGCGCATGCCAAGAATGCGCTGGCTTCGTCCGGCGCCGACGTGGCCGGGCCCGGCATGGCGGGCCTGCTGATCAAGCTGCTGGGCGCACCGATGGCGCTGGTGGTGGACGCGCTGATGCTGGCCGGGTCGGTGCTCATCCTGCGCGGCATCCGCGTGCATGAAGCCCTGCCGCCGCGCAAGACGCAGGACTTCTGGGCGGAACTCAAGGCCGGCCTGCGTTTCGTGCGCGATCGGCAACTGCTCGTCAGCATGGCCATCCTGATGGCCGCCTGGAACCTCTTCCACAACGCAGCACTCGTCGTGCAGATCCTGCTCGCCACACGCGAGCTGCACATGGCGCCGCAGACCGTGGGCTGGTCCTACGTGGCCATCGGCGTGGGCACCGTGCTGGCCAGCATCTTCGGCCACCGCATCAGCCGCCGCCTCGGCCCAGGGCCCTGCCTGGTGCTGGGCTTCTCACTGTGCGGCCTGGCCTGGCTGCAGCTCGCCTTCGCGCCGTCTGGCTCCTTGGGCGTGGCCAGCTTCGCGCTGATGCTGTTCGGCTGGGGCGTGGGCGCGGTGCTGATGTTCATCAACTTCCTGTCGCTGCGCCAGGCCGTCACGCCGGCGCCCATGCTGGGCCGCATGACCAGCACCGTGCGCTGGCTCATCCTGCTGCCCGCCGCACCCGGCGCGCTGCTGGGCGGCTGGCTGGGCGAGCACTTCGGCCTGCGCACGGCGCTGGCCTTCTCCGGCGTGGGCTGCGTGCTGACGGCCGTGTGGGCTTGGAACCACCCAGTGCTGCGCGGCGTGCGGGAGTTGCCCAAGCCGGTCGAGGCGGTGACCGTATGAGCGACCCTCAGGACCCGGTGTTGATCGACATCCCCGAGCGGCTGGATGGCCCGCGCACCGTGCTGCTCGCGCCGCACGCGGGCCTGGGCGCCGAGCTGGCCGTTGTCATCACGCAGGCTATCTCGCACCTGCGGCCGTGGATGCCCTGGGCGCAGGAAGCCCCGACCGCCGAAAGCTCGGAGCTGGTCGTGCGCCGCATGCAGGCCGACTTCATTGCCCGCCGTGACCTGTGCTTCCAGATCTATGCCCGTCGCCCCGACGGCAGCCCCGGCCGCATGCTCGGCGGCACCGGCCTGCACCGCATCGACTGGGTCGTCCGGCGCTTTGAGATCGGCTACTGGATCCGCCCCGAGGCGGCGGGCCAGGGCCATGTCAGCGAGGCGGTTGCGCTGCTGACGGCGCTCGCCTTCGACCGGCTGGGCGCACGGCGCGTCGAGATCCGCTGTGATGCGCGCAACCTGAAAAGCCGTGCCGTGGCGCAGCGCTGCGGCTTCGAGCTGGAGGGGGTGCTGCGCAACGAGGCCCTCGGCGTAGACGGCGCACCGCGCGACACGGCCGTCTATTCGCGGATCACAGGCTGAGGGCTGCGGGGCGCGACACGGTAATCGGCCCCAGGTCGACCGATGTGTCGATTCGGGCATCAGGCAGGTTCCATGGCGCGGCGCTCAAGCGTCGCGGGCCGCATTCCCTGGGTTGATGACACACCCAGGTTTCGCCTGCGCCGCTGCTGAGCCCGATGGCGTGCACCGGCAGGCGAGTGGCGAGAACATCGCCCATAGACGGCGAGCCGATGATGTCGTGGTGCATCTTCGACCCGACCACGGTGTGGAAGGTACCGGCCAACACGACGGCGCTGTACCCCGCGTGTCGGTCGAGCGCTGCGGAGAGGCTGTCGGCCATGCCAAGGTCTCCCTCGGCCTGGGCGAGCTTGGGGTCGAAGGGGGCGGAGCTGGCCGCCCAGGGGCGGACCAGGGCCACCAGCTGGACGGGCTGCCCTGCCTGGCGCCAGAGGCGAACCTTGTCGACCAGCTTGAGCATGGCCTCGCTGCTGCGGCCATCCTGCGTGGGCGCTGTCCAGTCGGGCTCGCTGACCAGTGCACGCCTGTCGGCGCTCTGTCCCGCCGAGGCCAGGTAGCGGTCCAGGGCGGACTGCTCCGTCACAGGCCGCTCCACCGCGAGGATCACCGGCCGGCCTTGCGCCAGTAGCCCGCAGATCAGCCGCTCGACGAAGGCGGGCGCCTGCTCGTTGCCGTGCGTCTCGCCGACGAGGACGACTCTCTCGGTGATTCGCTCAAGCGGCAGTTGCCGCTCGGCCTCGCATGTGGGCGGGGCTGCCTGAGCCAGTGTGGCGAGCAGGCCGAGGGCGGTGGCGCAGAAGGTCTTCAGCATGAGGGTCCGAGTTCGTTGACGGCGTCAGTGATGATCCCATCGATGCCTTCGGCGATGAGGCGCTCGGCCACGGCGGCGTCGTTGACGGTGTAGACCAACGCCCGCCAGCCGCTGGCATGCAGGCGCTCGATCAACGCCGCGTCCATCACCCGCCAGTTGGTGATGACGGCGACAACGCCGAGTGCCACGGTGGCCTCGGCCCAGCCGTCCCACAGTGTGTCCAGCAGCAGCGCGCGGGGCAGGGCGGGGGCGGCGTTGCGGGCACCTTCGAGCGCCTCGGGGCTGAAGGAGCTGAGCAGCGGCGGCAGGGCGGCGCCGGCCCACAGCCGCGCGGCCTCGCGCGCCGCGACCTCACCGGTCAGCCGCTCGACACCGGGGCAGGGCTTGATCTCGATGTTCAGCGCGCAGCCATTGGCCTGGCAGAAGGCAGCGATCCGGGTCAGCGTCGGCAAGGGCTCGGCAGCGAATGGCGCGCTGTGCCAGCCACCGGCGTCCAGCCGGGCCAAGTCGGCCCAGTCGACGTTGTTCGGCGAGCCCAGGCCGCTGGTCGTGCGCTCCAGCGTGTCGTCATGCAGCAAAAAGGCTTCGCCGTCGCGGCTGAGCTTGACATCGCATTCGAAGGCTCGAAAACCAAAACCGGCGCCAAGGCGAAACGCAGCCAGCGTGTTCTCCGGGGCGAGCTTGCCCGCGCCACGGTGCGCGAGCCAGATTGGATAGGGCCAGGGCTTCATCCGGCGGATTCTGGGGTGAAACCCTCTGCGATACGATCCTTTCCCTCTATGAACGCCCCGCATCCCCTGATGCCGGTTGCCGCTGCCGCAACCGACACGCCCCACGCTGGCGACGCCCCCCGCCTGCGTGAAATTCCCTACAACTACACCTCGTTCTCGGACCGCGAAATCGTCATCCGCTTGCTGGGCGCTCGCGCCTGGGAGCTGCTTGACCAACTGCGGCTGGAGCGGCGCACGGGTCGATCTGCGCGCATGCTCTACGAGGTGCTGGGCGACATCTGGGTGGTGCAGCGCAACCCCTACCTGCAGGACGACCTGCTGGACAACCCGCGCCGCCGCGGCCAACTGATCGAGGCCCTGCATCACCGCCTGGGCGAGGTGGAGAAGCGCCGCGACGCCTCTGCCGACGCGCAACGCGATGAGGCGGTGGGCGAGCTGCTGATCGCCGCGCGTGGCGCCGTGGCCGAGTTCGCGCTGATGTTCGAGCGCGTGGCGGTGCTGCGCAAGCGCTCCTCCAAGACGCTGGCCAAGCACACGGCCAAGGACAACATCAAGTTCGACGGCCTGTCGCGCGTGTCCCATGTGACGGATGCGACCGACTGGCGCGTCGAGTACCCCTTCGTCGTGCTGACGCCGGACACCGAGGCCGAGATGGCCGGGCTGGTGGGTGCCTGCTTCGAGCTGGGCCTGACGGTCATCCCGCGCGGCGGCGGCACGGGCTACACGGGCGGCGCGATCCCGCTGGTGTGGAACAGCGCCGTCATCAATACCGAGAAGCTGGAAGCGCTGCGCGGCGTGGAGATGCTGCAGCTGCCGGGCCTGGACCGAGAGGTGCCGACGATCTTCAGCGAAGCCGGTGTCGTCACGCAGCGCGTGGCGGACCTGGCGGAGCAGCATGGCTTCGTCTTCGCGGTCGACCCGACCTCGGCCGAGGCCAGCTGCGTCGGCGGCAACGTGGCCATGAACGCGGGCGGCAAGAAGGCCGTGCTGTGGGGCACGGCGCTGGACAACCTGGCCAGCTGGAAGATGGTGACGCCCGAGGCCAAGTGGCTGGAGGTGATCCGCCTGAACCACAACCTCGGCAAGATCCACGACGTCGAGATCGCCAGCTTCGAGCTGCGCTATTTCGACGCCTCGGGCACCAAGCTGGAGAAGACGGAGCGTCTGGACATCCCGGGCCGCGTCTTCCGCAAGGAGGGCCTGGGCAAGGACGTGACGGACAAGTTCCTGGCCGGCCTGCCGGGCATCCAGAAAGAGGGCTGCGACGGCCTGATCACCAGCGCGCGCTGGATCGTGCACAAGATGCCGGCCCATGTGCGCACGGTCTGCCTGGAGTTCTTCGGCAACCCGCGCGACTGCGTGCCCAGCATCGTCGACATCAAGGACTACATGTTCTCGATTGCCGGCACCGGCGTGCTGCTGGCGGGCCTGGAGCATCTGGACGACCGCTACCTCAAGGCCGTGGGCTACGCGACCAAGAGCAAGCGCGGTGGCCTGCCGAAGATGGTGCTGGTGGGCGACATCGTCGGCGACGACGCCGATGCGGTGGCACGCGCAACGTCTGAAGTTGTTCGGTTAGCGAATGGCCGCTCGGGCGAGGGCTTCATCGCCGTGAGCGCCGATGCGCGCAAGAAGTTCTGGCTGGACCGCAAGCGCACGGCAGCCATCAGCAAGCACACGAACGCGTTCAAGGTGAACGAGGACGTGGTGATCCCGCTGCACCGCATGGGCGAGTACACGCTGGGCATCGAGCGCATCAACATCGAGCTCTCCTTGCGCAACAAGCTGGCGCTGGTGACGGCGCTGCAGGCGCTGTTCACCACCGGCAAGCTGCCGCTGGGCAAGAGCGACGACGCGGGCGAGATCCCGAGCGCCGAATTGCTGGAAGACCGTGTGCAGCAGGCGCTCGCCTTGCTGCGCGAGGTGGGCGAGCTGTGGCAGCAGTGGCTTGACGGCATCGACACCGGCTTCTTCGAGGGGCTGCAGACGCACGAGCTGCGCGCGTCTTGGAAGACGCAGATCCTCAAGCCGCTCCAGGCCATCTTCAGCGGCGCGGCCTTCGAGCCGCTGCTGGCCGAGTGCAAGCGCATCCACAAGGACGTGCTGCGTGGCCGCGTCTGGGTGGCCCTGCACATGCATGCCGGCGACGGCAATGTGCACACCAACATCCCCGTCAACAGCGACAACTACGAGATGCTTCAGACGGCCCACCAGGCCGTGGCGCGCATCATGGTGCTGGCGCGCTCGCTGGACGGCGTCATCTCCGGCGAGCACGGCATCGGCATCACGAAGCTGGAGTTCCTGACCGACGACGAGATGGCCAACTTCACGGCCTACAAGCTGCGTGTCGACCCGGAAGGCCGCTTCAACAAGGGCAAGCTGCTCAAGAGCGCCGACCTGCATGCCGATTTGAGGAACGCCTACACGCCGAGCTTCGGCCTGATGGGGCATGAGTCGCTGATCATGCAGCAGAGCGACATCGGCGCCATCAGCGCGTCCATCAAGGACTGTCTGCGCTGCGGCAAGTGCAAGCCCGTCTGCGCCACGCATGTGCCGCGCGCCAACCTGCTCTACAGCCCGCGCAACAAGATCCTCGCGACCTCGCTGCTGGTCGAGGCCTTCCTGTACGAGGAGCAGACGCGCCGCGGCGTGTCCATCAAGCACTGGCAGGAGTTCGAGGACGTGGCCGACCACTGCACGGTCTGCCACAAGTGCCTGTCGCCGTGCCCGGTCGACATCGACTTCGGCGACGTGACGATGAACATGCGCAACCTGCTGCGCAAGATGGGCAAGAAGACCTGGCGGCCCGGCAACGCGGCGGCGATGTTCATGCTGAACGCGACCAACCCCGAGACCATCAAGCTCGCGCGCACGGCGATGGTGGGCATCGGCTTCAAGGCGCAGCGCTTGGCGGTGGAGCTGTTCAAACCGGCCGGCCGCAAGCAGACGGCGGCGCCACGGGCCACGCTCGGCGCCGCGCCGATCAAGGAACAGGTCATCCACTTCATCAACAAGAAGTTGCCCGGCGGCCTGCCCAAGAAGACGGCGCGCGCGCTGCTGGACATCGAGGACAAGGACTACGTGCCGATCATTCGCCCGCCCGAGCTGGCGAGCGAGTCCGAGGCGGTGTTCTATTTCCCCGGCTGCGGCTCGGAGCGACTGTTCAGCCAGGTGGGCCTGGCCACGCAGGCCATGCTCTGGCATGCCGGCGTGCAGACGGTGCTGCCGCCTGGCTACCTGTGCTGCGGCTACCCGCAGCGCGGCTCGGGCCAGTTCGACAAGGCCGAGAAGATGATCACCGACAACCGGGTGCTCTTCCACCGCGTCGCCAACACGCTGAATTACCTCGACATCAAGACCGTGGTGGTCAGCTGTGGCACCTGCTACGACCAGCTGCAGGGCTACAAGTTCGAGGACATCTTCCCCGGCTGCCGCATCATCGACATTCACGAGTACCTGCTGGAGAAGGGCATCACCCTCGGCTCCAAGACCAGCTACCTGTACCACGACCCCTGCCACTCGCCGATGAAGCTGCAGGAGCCGATGAAGACGGTGAAGGCGCTGGTGGGCGAGAACGTCGTCAAAAACGAGCGCTGCTGCGGCGAGAGCGGAACGCTGGGCGTGACGCGGCCCGACATCTCGACGCAGGTGCGCTTCCGCAAGGAAGAGGAACTGCGCAAGGCCGAAACGGCGCTGCGCGAGAGCGGCAAGGTTGGCGCGAACGAGAACCTGAAGATCTTGACGTCCTGCCCGAGCTGCCTGCAGGGCCTGAGCCGCTACGGCGACGACCTGCAGAACGGGCTGCTTGAAGCCGACTACATCGTCGTCGAAATGGCCAACCAGATCCTCGGCAAGAACTGGATGGCGGAGTACGTGGCCAAGGCCAATAACGGTGGCATCGAGCGGGTGCTGGTGTGATCGGTTGCCCGCTGTGTGAGAGCGACGGCGGCCTCGTCGTCGCCCGCACGGCGCAGTTCCGCGTCGTGCGAGTCGTCGATGGAGAAGAAGCGCGGCGTTTCCCCGCGTTCTACCGTCTGATCTGGACCGCGCATGTCGCCGAGTTCAGCGACTTGGCCCCAGCAGATAGACACGCCTGCATGGACTCTGTCACCGAGATCGAGCGGACGCTGCGGGCTTTGCTCGCGCCGACCAAGGTCAACCTCGCCACGCTGGGCAATGTCGTGCCGCATCTGCACTGGCACGTCATCGCCCGTTTCGACTGGGACAGCCACTTCCCCGCGCCCGTCTGGGCAGCGGCTCAACGCGACGAGGTGCCGGGTGGCGCGCTCGCACGGCTGGCGCAGCCACTGGCGGCGGTCGACGCCGCCATCGCGCTGGCCCTCGGCTGCTGAGCAGCACGCCCCGCGTGGTGTTCGCAACGCCACGCAAGCGTTGGGCGACATGGGGGGCACGTCAGGCGTGCTGCGCCAACTCGTTCAGCAGCGTGGCCGGCACGTCCGGTCTTTCCAGCGCGATGAAGTGGCCGGCGCTGGGCACCTGCGTGAACTGGGCGGCGGGCAGCAGCCGCTGGTTGGCCTGCCGGTCCGACGGGCGTGACCAATCCTTCTCGCCGTAGATGAGGTGGATCGGTGCCTTGACCTCGGCGTATCGCGAGCGGGCCGCAATGAGGCTGGGAAGGGCCGCGTACACCGCGCGAGCCACCGTCGAGTAGCCCGGGCGCAGGCCGACCTTGAGCAGTTCATCCAGGTAGTCATCACCGAGCGCCGTCGTGTTGACCAAGCCCCCGTTCAGCACGGCGCGCACGATGGGTTTGGGCTCCAGTTTGGCGAGCATCGGGCCGATGCCGGGCGCGAGCACGCCGGTGACGATGAAGCGCGCCAGGAAGCTCGACCGCTTGATGCCGCCGGCGTAGTCGTAGGGGTTGATCGCCACGACGCGCCGGACTCGGTCGGGCATATCCGCGGCCGTGGTCAGGGCCAGCACGGCGCCCATGGATTCGCCGAGCAGGGTCACGTCGCGCAGGTCCAGCTGCGTGAGGAGGTTCTTGACGGCGGCGCGCATCGCAGGCTCCTCATACGAGGCGCCGGGCACGATCTGCGAATAGCCCATGCCGGGCAGATCGAGCGCGTACACGGTGTACCGGTCCTTCACCAAGGCAATCAGCTTGCGGAAGTGCTCGGCCTGGGTGCGCACGGTGTGCAGCAGGACCAAGGGCGCCCCGGTGCCGCCGCTGAGGTAGCGGAGCCGGCCTTGGCCTCGGTCGCCTGTGCCGGCCGGTTCGACGTCGTGGCTGCGGGTTCCCGGGATCGTGATGCCGGATGGGGTGTCGCCGGTGATGGACATGTTCATCTCCTTGGAAGCGTGATGGCGATTCGCCGTGTTCATGCTGCAGACGGTGCGGTTCGTGCGATGGCCGTTAGCGGCTCAGCGGCCGGCGTTGGCATGTGGGCCGGGCTGTCGCGCCAGATGCGGAACCACGCGGCGTACAGCGCCGGCACGAAGACCAGCGTGAGCGCCGTGGCGCCGATCAGGCCGCCCATGATCGAGATGGCCATGGGGCCCCAGAAGACGCTGTGCATGAGCGGGATCATGGCCAGCACTGCGGCAGCGGCGGTCAGCACCACCGGGCGTGAGCGGCGCACCGTGGCCTCCACGATGGCGTTCCAGGGCGCCTCGCCTCGCGCGATGTCCTGGTCGATCTGGTCCACCAGGATGATCGAGTTGCGCATGATCATGCCGCCCAGCGCAATCACGCCGAGCAGTGCGACGAAGCCGAACGGCGCATGGAACAGCAACAGCGCCGGCACCACGCCGATCAGCGCCAGCGGGCCGGTGATGAACACCATGAACAGCCGCGAGAAGCTTTGCAGCTGGATCATCAGCAGCGTCAGCATCACCGCGAACATGGCAGGGAACACCGCGAACAGCGCGACGTTGGCCTTGTCGCTCTCTTCGATGGCGCCGCCTTCCTCGATGCGGTAGCCCAGCGGCAGGCTGTCGATGATGGGCTGCAGCGACGGCCTGATCTGCGCCGTGGCGTAGGGCCCCTGCACGCCGTCGAGCACGTCGCTGCGCACGGTCAGCGCCATGTCCCGGTTGCGGCGCCACAGCACCGGCTCTTCGAAGCTCGGCTCCACGCGCGCCATCTGCGACAGCGGCACGCTCACGCCGCTGCGGGTGAACACCTGCAGGTCGCCCAGTTGGCCGATGTTCCTGCGCTCCTCGGGCGTGGCCCGCACGACCACGTCGACGAGTTCTTCGCCACGGCGGATCTGCGTCACCGGCGCGCCGTCCAGCGTGGTTTGCACCAGGCCCTGGATGTCGGCGCTGGACAGGCCCAGGAGCCGTGCCTTGTCCTGGTCGACGTGGACCTGTACCGAGCGCACCTGCTCGTTCCAGTCGAGCTGGGTGTCACGCACCAGCGCGCTCTGGCGCACCGTCTCGCGCACGCGGTAGGCGATCTCGCGCACCTGCGCCTTGTCGGGGCCGATCACGCGGAACTGGACCGGGAAGCCCACCGGCGGGCCAAACTCAAGGCGTGTCACGCGGGCCTGTGCGTCGGGCAGGGCTTCGTCCTTGGCAAACAGCTCCAGCAGCCGGGCGCGCACCCGTTCGCGTTGTTCGATGCCCGCCGTCTTGATGACGAACTGGGCGAAGCCCGGGTTGGGCAGCTCCGGCTGGATCGACAGGTAAAAGCGCGGTGTACCGGCACCGGTGTAGGCGGTGAAGAACTCGACATCCGGGTCTTTCGCCAGCCGCGCTTCGAGCAGCTTCACTTGGGCGGAGGTGGCGGCGAACGAGGCGCCCTCGCGCAGCCGCAGCTCCACCAGCAGTTCAGGCCGCGATGCCGTCGGGAAAAACTGCTGCTGCACCAGCAGCATGCCGGCGCCGGCGATGCCGAAGGCCAGCACCGTGCCGCCCAGCACCCAGGCCCGGCGGTTCACGGCCCAGTCGATGACGGCACGCAGCTTGCGGTAGACGGGCCGGTCGTAGGGGTCGTGGTGGGTGCCTGAGGCCAGGTTCTTGGGCAGCAGCAACACACCCAGGTAGGGCGTGAAGACCACGGCCACCAGCCACGACAGGATCAGCGCCACGCCGACGACCCAGAAGATGCCGCCCGCGTACTGGCCGGCGATGGACTTGGCGAAACCCACCGGCATGAATCCGGCGGCAGTGACCAGCGTGCCGGTCAGCATCGGAAAGGCGGTGCTCGTGTACGCGTAGCTGGCGGCTTCCAGGCGGCCCCAGCCTTGCTCCAGCTTCACCACCATCATCTCGACGGCGATGATGGCGTCATCCACCAGCAGGCCCAGCGCGATGATCAGCGCGCCCAGCGAGATGCGGTCCAGTGCCCAGCCGGCCGCGTACATCACGGCGGCCACCAGGCCCAGCACCAGGGGCACCGAAGCAGCCACCACGATGCCGGTGCGCCAGCCTAGGAAGAGGAAGGACACCGCCAGCACGATGGCCAGCGCCTCCAGGAACGAGCGCTCGAACTCCCAGACCGATTCCGCCACCACGCGCGGCTGGTCGGCGTACTGCTGGATCTCGACACCCACCGGCATGTCCTTGCGCACCTCGGCCATGCGCTGCTCCAGGGCGTGCCCGAAGTCCAGCACGTTGCCCTTGGACTGCATGGTCACGCCGATGGCCAGCACCGGCGTGCCGTTGTGGCGGATGGTCATGCTCGGCGGGTCCTCGTAGCCGGCGCGCACGGTGGCGATGTCTGCCAGGCGCAGCAACTGGCCGCCCACTTCCAGCGTCACGTTGCCGACATCGGCGGTGCTGCGCAAGCC
>NZ_JBDSQX010000041.1:0-9219 GCF_039929605.1 Roseateles sp. | reverse complement strand
CGAACGTTCGCCGCGAGCCAGCGTTACGTGGCCGCTGTGGGCCCAGCCCTTGAAGCGGTCGACTGCAAACGTCAGGCCCGAGCTGCCTTCGGTCAGGTAGGGCGTGTCGATCTGCGCCAGGTTGCCCAGGCAGACGATCTTGGTGCCGGGGCCGGCGCGCGTGATCAGCGTCTTCATCTGCTTGGGCGTCAGATTCTGTGCCTCGTCGATGATGACGAACTTGTTCAGGAACGTGCGCCCGCGCATGAAGTTCAGGCTCTTGATCTTGATCTTGCTGCGCACCAGGTCCTGAGTGGCGGCGCGGCCCCATTCGCCGGCAGAGGAGCCACCCTTGGCCAGCACCTCGAGGTTGTCGTCCAGCGCGCCCATCCAGGGCCCCATCTTTTCTTCCTCGGTGCCGGGCAGGAAGCCGATGTCTTCACCCACGGGGACGGTCACGCGGGTGACGATAATCTCGCTGTAGCGGCGGTCATCGAACACCTGGGCCAGCGCGGCGGCCAGCGTCATCAGCGTCTTGCCGGTGCCGGCGGTGCCGGTCAGCGTGATGAAGTCGCACTCCGGGTCCATCAGCAGGTTCAGCGCAAAGTTCTGCTCGCGGTTGCGCGACGTCACACCCCAGACGGCGTGCTTCTGGTGCCCGTAGTCCTTCAGCGTGCGCAGCACGGCTGACTTGCCGGTGATCTCGGTGACCTTGGCATACAACGGCGTCTCGCCGGGGGCTTCGAGGTAGACCAGCTCGTTGATGAGCAGCGTGGGCACCAGCGGCCCGCTGATGCGGTAGTAGGTCGTGCCGCCCTGCTGCCAGCTCTCCATGGTCTTGCCATGGCGATCCCAGAAGTCGTTCGGCAGGGCCTGGACGCCGGTGTAGAGCAGGTCGGAGTCTTCCAGCGTCTTGTCGTTGCGGTAGTCCTCCGCCGGCAGGCCCAGGGCGCGGGCCTTGATGCGCATGTTGATGTCCTTGGACACCAGCACCACCTCGCGCTCCGGATGCAGGTTCTTCAGGGCCTGCACCACGCCGAGGATCTGGTTGTCCGCCTTGCCCTGGGGCAATCCGGCCGGCAGCGGCGCGTCGATCAACTCGGTCTGGAAGAAGAGCTTGCCCTCGGCCTCGCGGTGGCCGGTGCCCGCCAGCGACAGGCCCTTGGACATTTCCTCGATGCCGCTGGTCTTCAGGCTGGCGGCGAGCTGGTCGAGCTCGCGGCTGACCTGGCGCACATTGCGCGCTACCTCGGTCATGCCCTTCTTGTGCCCGTCCAGCTCCTCGAGCGTGATCATGGGCAGGAAGACGTCGTGTTCCTCGAAGCGGAACAGCGACATCGGGTCGTGCATCAGCACATTCGTGTCCAGCACGAAGAGCTTGGCGGCCTCGGCGGGCTTGCGTGTGCGTTTGGGCGCCACGGCCCTGGCCGGCGCCTTGCTCGCCGATTTGGTCGGCAGCGCCGTTTTGGCGGCCGGGCTGGAGGCGGGGGTGGGCAGGCGCAGTACCTCGGCTGTCGGGGCCGCGACCGGCGCCGCAGGTGCGACGGCCGGCGCGCTGACGTGCGCGATGGTGGGCGATGTCGCCCGGGGTTTGCTAGGGGTCAGATTGGCCGAGTAAGCAGTGGCATCGAGGCGGCTGGCGCGTTGTGCAGGAGGCTTGGGCAGTGGCATGTACGGCTGATTGACGGCAGGTGAACCCCTCGCAATCCCGGCTCCAGAAAGCAAAAAGCCGCACAGGATGAGTGCGGCTTTGAAGTCTGAGGCGAGGTTGCGGCCCGGGGCATGCGCCGATTATGCACATCCTGCGGGCACCCGCGATGTCGGAGAACAACGCCTATTTAGGCGGCTTCCTTCTTCAGGCCCTTGACGGCCTTCAGCACTTCGTCGACGTGGCCGGCGACCTTGATGCCGCGCCATTCGCCCACCAGGATGCCGTTCGGGGCGATCAGGAAGGTGGAGCGCTCAATGCCCTTGACCTTCTTGCCGTACATGATCTTGTTCTTGACCACGCCGAACATGTGGCAGAGCTTCTCTTCGGTGTCGGCGATCAGCTCGAACGGCAGCTCCAGGGCCTGCTTGAACTTGTCATGCGAGACCATGTTGTCGCGCGAGACGCCGAACACGATGGCGCCGGCTTTTACGAAGTCCTTGTGGCGATCACGGAATTGCATCGCCTCGGTGGTACAACCGGGCGTGTTGTCTTTCGGGTAGAAATACAGCACGACCGACTTGCCCAGAAAGGCGTTGGCGGTGAACTTCACGCCGCCGGTGGCTTGAGCGTCAATTTCCGGCAGGGGTTTGTTGATCGCAGGCGTCATTGGGGGGTGCGGCAAGTTGGGCTCGCGGGGTCTCCGGGTCGTGACTGCTGCATGTGCAGCAATTCACGCGGGCGCCCGCATGCAATAGCCAGCAATTATAGGGCCTTGTCCTACCGCAGGGTCGGGCAGCTTATCCCTCGATCAGCAGCGCGGCCAGCACATTGCGGCCTTCGCTGGCCAAAACGTTGTAAGTGCGGCAGGCCGCCGCGAGGTCCATGACCTCGAAACCGATGCGTGCTTCGACCAGCCCTCGCCATAAGGCCGGGTTGGGAAACCGCAGCTTTGCGCCGCTGCCGAAGACGACCAGTTCAGGATTCAAAGCCTTGATTGCTTCGAAATGCGCGGGCTGAAGTTCCTCGAAGCGCGAAGGCGCCCAGGTCACCACGTTGCCCTTCCAGGGGACGAGAACACTGGCGGTGTGTGGCCGGCCGTTGACCCAGACGCCACTGGCGTCGTGGCGCGAAATGCTGTTGCCGCCTTGCGGCTCGTCGAGCTGAAACTTCATCGAAAACGGAGGGCAGAGAGCGCGGGGCGCGAGTGTCGCCCAGAACGGCATTCCCCATGCCCGGCCCTTAAACTTGGCGGCTCACCCCCTGCACTGCAGCAACTGCTTTTCGGAGCCCCTTTTGAAGCCCATCGCCAAGTCCAGCAAGCTCGCCAGCGTCAGCTACGACATCCGCGGCCCCGTGCTGGACAAGGCGCGCCAGATGGAGGAAGAGGGCCACAAAATCATCAAGCTGAACATTGGCAACACGGCGGTGTTCGGCCTGACGCCGCCGGACGAGATCGTGCAGGACATGATCCGCAACCTAGCCGATGTCGGTGGCTACACCGACAGCAAGGGCCTGTTCGCGCCGCGTAAGGCGGTGGTGCACTACACGCAGCAAAAGGGCGTCAAGGGCGTCACGGTGGATGACGTCTATCTGGGCAACGGCGCGTCGGAGCTGATCCAGATGTCGATCAACGCGCTGCTCAACGACGGCGACGAGATCCTCATCCCGGCGCCCGACTTCCCTCTCTACACAGCCGTCGTTGGCCTGTCCGGCGGCCGCCCTGTCCATTACCTGTGCGACGAAGGCGCCGGCTGGCTGCCCGACCTGGCCGACATCGAGTCCAAGATCAGCCCGTGCACGCGCGGCATCATGGTCTGCAACCCGAACAACCCGACCGGGGCGCTCTACCCAACCGACCTGCTGCTCGGCATCATCGAGCTGGCGCGCCGCCATCAGCTCGTCATCTTCGCCGACGAGATCTACGACAAGACGCTGTACGACGGCGTGACGCACACCAGCATGGCGTCGCTGGCGGATGACGTGCTGTTCATCACCTTCAACGGCCTGTCCAAGAACTACCGCGCCTGCGGCTACCGCGCCGGCTGGATGGTCGTCAGCGGCGAGAAGCGCCATGCCCGCGACTACATCGAGGGCCTGAACATGCTGGCCTCGCTGCGGCTATGTTCCAACACACCGGGTCAATTGGCGATCCAGACGGCCCTGGGCGGTTATCAAAGCATCGATGACCTCGTCGCGCCCACCGGCCGGCTGTGCCGCCAGCGCGACCTGGCCTACGAGCTGCTGACGCAGATTCCCGGCGTCAGCGTCGTCAAGCCCAAAGCCGCGCTCTACATGTTCCCGCGGCTGGACCCGAAGATGTACCCGGTCGCCGACGACCAGCAATTCGCCTACGAGCTGCTGGCCGAGGAGAAGGTGCTCATCGTCCAGGGCACCGGCTTCAACTGGCCCGAGCACGATCACTTTCGCCTCGTCTTCCTGCCCAATGTGGACGATCTGCGCGAGGCCGTTGGCCGGATTGATCGTTTCCTGGCGGGCTATCGCCGCCGCAGTTTTTCCTGATTACCCGCTGTCCCTGAGAGCCGTGCAATGAAAGCGATTCAAGTGGGCCTCATCGGCCTCGGCACCGTCGGTGCCGGCACCTTCAACGTCCTGCAGCGCAACCAGGCCGAGATTCGCGGCCGCGCTGGGCGCGGCATCGAGATCGCGATGGTGGCCGCCCGCAACGCCGAGCGTGCCAAGGCCTATCAGGCGGTCGTCGGCGATGGCGTGCCCTGCGTCGGCGACGCGCAGCTACTCGTCAACAACCCGGCCATCGACATCGTCGTCGAGCTGATCGGCGGCATCGAGCCGGCGCGCACGCTGGTGCTGCAGGCGATTGCCAACGGCAAGCACGTCGTCACGGCCAACAAGGCGCTGCTGGCGCTGCACGGCACGGAAATCTTCGAAGCCGCGCGCGAGAAAGGCGTCGTCGTCGCGTTTGAAGCGGCCGTGGCCGGTGGCATCCCCATCATCAAGGCGCTGCGCGAAGGCCTGACGGCCAACCGCATCGAGTGGATCGCCGGCATCATCAACGGCACGACCAACTTCATCCTGTCGGAGATGCGCGGCAAGGGCCTGGACTTCGCCACCGTGCTGAAGGAAGCCCAGCGCCTGGGCTACGCCGAGAGCGACCCGACCTTCGACATCGAAGGCGTGGACGCGGCCCACAAACTGACCATCATGAGCGCCATCGCTTTCGGCGTGCCGGTGCAGTTCGACAAGGCCCATGTCGAGGGCATCAGCAGCCTGCAGGCGACGGACATCAAGTACGCCGAGCAACTCGGCTACCGCATCAAGCTGCTGGGCATCACGCGCCGCCGTGACAACGGAATTGAATTGCGCGTGCATCCGACGCTGATCCCGTCGACCCGCCTCATCGCCAACGTCGAAGGCGCGATGAACGCCGTTGTCGTGCAGGCCGATGCCGTCGGCACGACGCTGTACTACGGCAAGGGCGCCGGCGCCGAGCCGACCGCCTCGGCCGTCGTCGCCGACCTGGTGGACGTGACCCGCCTGGCCACTGCCGACCCGGATCACCGCGTGCCCCACCTGGCCTTCCAGCCCGACGCGATGAGCGACACGCCCATCCTGCCGATGGCCGACGTGCACACTGCGTTCTACCTGCGCCTCGTCGTGGCGGACCAGGCCGGCGTGCTGTCGCGCATCACCACCATCCTGGCCGAGCACGACATCTCCATCGACGCCGTGCTGCAGCGCGAGTCCGCTGACGGCGAGCGCCAGACCGACCTCATCATCCTGACGCACGACACCGCCGAGGGCCGCATGGACGAAGCGCTGGCCAAGATGCAGGGCCTGCCGACCGTGCTCGCGCCCATCGTGCGCATCCGCAAGGAAGAGCTGGCCTGACATGAAGTACATCAGCACCCGCGGCGACGCCACTGAGCGCGGCTTCTCCGACATCCTCCTCGAAGGCCTAGCCCCCGACGGCGGGCTCTACCTGCCCAAAACCTACCCGCGCGTCGACGCGGCAACGCTGACCCGCTGGCGCGGCCTGGCTTATGCCGACCTGGCCTTCGAGATCCTGTCGCTCTACATCGACGACATCCCGGCCGACGACCTGCGCGCGATCACGCGCAAGGTCTACACGGCCGAGGTCTTCGGCACCGAGCAGATCACGCCGCTGACTTGGCTGGGCGACGGCATCGCGCTGCAAGGTCTGTCCAACGGCCCGACGCTGGCCTTCAAGGACATGGCCATGCAGCTGCTGGGCGCGCTGTTCGAGTACGAACTCGGCCGCCGTGGCGAGACGCTGAACATCCTGGGCGCCACCTCCGGCGACACCGGCAGCGCGGCCGAGTACGCGATGCGTGGCAAGCAGGGTGTCAACGTCTTCATGCTCAGCCCCAACGGCCGCATGAGCCCCTTCCAGCAGGCGCAGATGTTCAGCCTGCAGGACGCCAACATCCACAACATCGCCATCGAAGGCGTGTTCGACGACGCGCAGGACATCGTCAAGGCCGTGTCCAACGACCTTGCCTTCAAGCGCGAACACCGCATCGGCACGGTCAACTCCATCAACTGGGCGCGGCTGCTGGCCCAGGTCGTCTACTACTTCGCCGGCTACTTCCAGGCGACCAAGACGAACGCCGAGAAGGTCAGCTTCACGGTGCCGTCAGGCAATTTCGGCAACGTCTGCGCCGGGCATGTGGCGCGCCAGATGGGCCTGCCGATCGCCAAGCTGGTCGTGGCGACCAACGAGAACGACGTGCTCGACGAGTTCTTCCGTACCGGCAATTACCGCCCGCGCAGCACGGCCGACACGCACGAGACGTCGAGCCCGTCGATGGACATCTCCAAGGCGAGCAACTTCGAGCGCTTCGTGTTCGACCTGCTCGGCCGCGACGGTGCGCGCGTGAAGGCGCACTTCAGCGCGCCGCACTTCGAGCTGGCGGCCGGCGAGCATGCCGACATTGCCGGTTTCGGCTTCAGCTCGGGTCGCAGCACGCATGCCGACCGCATCGCCACCATCCGCCGCTGCCACGCCGAGCACGGCATCGTCATCGACCCGCACACGGCGGACGGCTTGAAGGTGGCGCTGGAGCAGCGCGACCCGGCCGTGACGATGCTGGTGCTTGAGACTGCTCTGCCGGCCAAGTTCGCCGCCACCATCCACGAGGCCCTGGGCATCGAGCCGCCACGGCCCGCCGGGCTGGAGGGCATCGAGGAAAGACCGAAGCGCGTGAAACTCATGCCGGCCGATGTGGACCAGGTGAAGGCCTACATCCGCGCGCATGTCTGAGCCCAGGAAACCGCTGATCGCGCTGGACGACGCGCTCACGTCGCTGCTGGCGCAGATCGCGCCGCTGGCCGGCACCGAGACGCTCGCCGCCGCTGATGCGCGTGGCCGTGTTCTGGCCAATGATCTCGTCTCGCCGGTGGACGTGCCGCCGGCAGACAACTCGGCCATGGACGGTTACGCGCTGCGGGCTGCCGATGCGGCCTCGCTGCTGCCGGTGACGCAACGGATTCCTGCCGGCAGCGTGCCTTCGCCATTGCCCGCCGGCCAAGCCGCCCGCATCTTCACCGGCGCGCAGGTACCGCCGGGTGCCGACACCGTCGTCATGCAGGAGCACACCGAACTGGTGGACGGCCAGTTGCGCATCACCCAGCCCATCGCTGCCGGGGCCAACGTGCGGCTGCGCGGTGAGGACGTGCGCACCGGCTCCGTCGTGCTGCCCGCTGGCACGCGGCTGGATGCCGTGTCGCTGGGCCTCGCAGCCACGGCCGGCGCCGCGCAGCTCACGGTGACTCGCCGCCCGCGCGTGGCCGTGTTCTCGACCGGCGACGAGCTCGTCATGCCCGGCGAGCCGCTGCCGCCGGGTGCCATCTACAACTCCAACCGCTTCACGCTGCGGGCCCTGCTGGACGGCCTGGGCTGCGAGGTGGTCGACCTGGGCATCGTGCCCGACAAGCTCGATGCGACGCGCGCCGCGCTGCGCGAAGCGGCCTCGCGCGCCGACGTCATCCTGACCTCGGGCGGCGTGTCGGTCGGCGAGGAAGACCACCTGCGCCCCGCCGTGCAAGCCGAAGGCCAGCTGGACTTGTGGGCCATCGCCATCAAGCCCGGCAAGCCGTTCGCGTATGGCCGGGTTGGCAATGCCCACTTCATCGGCCTGCCTGGCAACCCGGTGTCCAGCCTCGTGACCTTCCTCGTCCTCGTGCGGCCCGCGCTGCTCAAGCTGCAGGGCGCCTCACGCCTCACGCCACGCGGCTACCGGCTGGTGGCCGGCTTCGACTGGCCCAAGCCCGACAAGCGCCGTGAGTTCCTGCGCGTGCGGCTCGACGAGGAGGGCGGCCTGGCGCTGTTCACCAACCAGAGCAGCGGCGTGCTGACCTCGGCCTTCTGGGCCGACGGGTTGATCGACAACCCTGCCGGCCAAGCGATCAAGGCGGGCGACGCCGTGCGCTTCCTGCCATTCGCGGAGCTGCTGTCGTGATCACGGTCAGGTTGCGTTTCTTCGCGTCGCTGCGGGAGAAGCTGGGTGAAGGTGAGGCGTTGGTTTTGCCAGATGCCAGCACCGTCGCCGCAGTGCGCGAGACCTTGCGCTCGCGTGGCGGCGCCCATGCCGAGGCGCTGGCGCCGGGTCGCGCGGTGCGGTCGGCACTGAACCACAAGATGTGCGCCGAGTCCGCGACGCTGTCGCAGGGCGACGAGCTGGCCTTCTTCCCTCCCGTCACCGGCGGCTGAGCCTTGCAAGGCCTGCACCTGACGGCCGACCTGCGCGGCGTCGACCCGGCGCTGCCGCTGCTGCGTGACGCCGAGGCCCTGTTCAGCCTGTGCCGAGACGTGGTCGTGGCGTCGGGCCTCAGCGGCGTGGCCGAGCTCTTCCATCGCTTCGGCGCCGCCGACGAGCAGTGCGGCATCACCGGCGTCGTGCTGCTGGCGGAGTCGCATCTCGCCGTGCACACCTGGCCGGAACTGGGCGCGGTGACGTTGGACGTCTATGTCTGCAACTACGGCGGCGACAACAGCGCCAAGGCCAGGCGCTTGATGGCGCAACTGGTGGCCGCGTTTGGCGTTGCCGAGGCGGTCATGGGTGAAATCATTCGGGGTCAGGTGGGCTGAAGAGGCTGGAAGCTTGACGGCGTTTTGACGCGCCGTTCTGAACACTTTCAAGCGCTGAGGGCGGCCTTCGGCCGGTGCCGGCACGAGCATTGCCCCTCGTCAGGGGTGGCCTAGACTTTGCCGACGCCGAACCAGAACGACAAAGGAGCACAAACATGTACGACATTGCCGGCTATCTGGGTCTCGACCGTTGGCCGCCCCAGCCGGACCTGCTGTTCTGGCTCGCCCTGACGATGGTGGCCGGGGCCCTGCTGGGTGGCGCGGTGTTCCGCGTGCTGGGCCTGCCGCGCATCGTCGGCTACAGCGCCGCCGGCATGGCGGTGGCCGCACTGGGCCGCGGCCTCGGCGACGGCCAGTTGCACGGCACCGACCGGCTGATCGTCGACCTCGCCATGGCCTTGCTGCTGTTCGAGCTGGGCAGCCGCGTCAGCCTGCGCTGGTTGCGCGTCAACCCGGCATTGCTGCTGACCAGTGCGGCCGAGTCCTTGCTGACATTCGGCGC
>NZ_JBDSQX010000040.1:0-3795 GCF_039929605.1 Roseateles sp. | reverse complement strand
TAGGGCCCGATGGTGGCCGGCAGCAGCCCCAGCTTGGCCTCGCTGAGGCAGAAGCCCGCTGTGTCCACCGCCACGACGATGTCCGCACAGGCGACCAACCCCACCCCACCCGCATAGACGTCGCCCTGCACGCGCGCAATCACCGGCACTGGGCACGAGTAGATAGCCCACAGCATGTCGGCCAGCCGGGTGGCGTCGGCGTGGTTCTCGTCCCACGAGTAGCCGGCCATGGCTTTCATCCAGTTCAGGTCGGCGCCGGCGCAGAAGGCCTTGCCCTCGGCGGCGAGGACGATGACGCGCAGGTCGCTGCGGGCGCCGAACGTGGTGAAGGCGTCTGTGAGTTCCGCGATCAGCTCGGCGTTGAAGGCGTTGCGAACGTCGGGGCGGTTCAGCGTGATGCGGGCCGTGTGGCCTGCGATGGCGATGTGCAAGGCGGTCATGGCGTCAGTGGGCAAGGTGGGGCCAGGCTTGCAGGCCGAGGTGGTCCACGTAGGCTTCGTAATCGCGGTCACGGTGCAGCAGCGCGAAGCCGCGCTCAATGCAAAAGGTGGCGATCAGGCAGTCGATGCCGCTGCGGATCGTCAGTCCCAGGCGGCGCAGTTGTCGATATTGGTCGGCCGCGCTGAGGGCCAGGTCGGCCCCGCCGGTGGCCTCGGTGGGCAGGCCGGCGAACAGCGAGCGCGCGACGCGCAGATCGCTCTCGGCGCGAAAGCCGCGCAGCACCTCGAACAGCACCAGGTCGGGCACCACGAGCCGTGTCTGGCCGTCGTCCAGCAGGCGTGCGAGTGCGGCAGTGGCGCCGTTCTCGCGGCCTGCGAAGAGATCGATCCAGACGCCGCTGTCAACGACGACCATGGCTCTTGCCCCTCGCTGCCACCTTGGGCGCTGTCTTGGCCGCCGTCTTGCCAGCAACGGCGGGCTTGGCTCGATAAGCTGCCTCGGGTTCTGCCGCACGGACCATGTTGGGCTGGCCGTCCAGGCGCTGTTCGTGCTCGTCCCAGCCCCACTGCAGCTTGCCTTTCCATTTCAGGATTTCGCGGTAAGCGGCCTGCCGCTTCAACAGGGCCAGCCCGGCCTCCACGGCTTCCTTCTTGGTCTTGTACGGGCCGGCAGCCATCGCGGCGCTCATGAGCTCGTCGTCGATGTCAATGTTGGTGCGCATGATGTGTAGAACGTTGGGTAATGATGCGCATCGAGTGTATCAGTGCGCTGGCGTGGACGTCACGTGGGGTGGCGGGCGAGGCACTTGCACATCAGCACCGACGCATACGTCTTGCCCTGCCACTGCACGCCGCCCACCGCGACGTAGCCGCGCCGCTCGTAGCGGCGACGCAGGGCGAGGGCGGGCTCGGCGGTGTCCAGCGCCAGCTGCGCGAAGCCCTGCTCGCGCGCCCACGCCTCGGCGGCGTCGATCAGGCGCTCGCCCACGCCCAGCCCGCGACAGTCCGGGTGCACAGCCAGCTGCGACAGGATGGCCGTGTCGGGCGTTGTGTAGAGCGGCGGCGGTGGATCGGCGATGTAGGCCTCGTCAGCCCGCTTGGGGCCGCGCACGGCAACCGTGCCGACGAGGCGGCCGCCTAGCTCGGCGACGAAGCCCTGGGCGCCGGCCAGGCGGTCCCGCGTGACGTGGACGCTCTGGTCCACCGCCGTGAAGTTCCAGCCCTGGGCGGCGAGCGAGGCGTAGGACGCGTGCAGCAGCGCGGTCAGGTCGTCGAGCGAGTCCCTCGGCACCAGCGGGCGAATCAGCATCACATCCGGAACACGCCGAACTTCGTCTCCGGAATCGGCGCGTTCAACGACGCCGACAACCCCAGCGCCAGCACACGGCGCGTGTCGGCCGGGTCGATGACGCCGTCGTCCCACAGCCGGGCGGAGGCGTAGTAGGGGTGGCCCTGGTCCTCGTACTGCTGGCGCAGCGGCGCCTTGAAGGCTTCTTCCTCGTCGGCGCCCCAGGCACCGCCCTTGGCCTCGATGGCGTCGCGCTTGATGGTGCTCAGCACGCTGGCCGCCTGCTCGCCGCCCATCACGCTGATGCGCGCGTTGGGCCACATCCACAGGAAGCGTGGCGAGTAGGCGCGGCCGCACATGCCGTAGTTCCCGGCGCCAAAGCTGCCGCCGATGATGACGGTGAACTTCGGCACAGCAGCGCAGGCCACGGCCGTCACCATCTTGGCGCCGGCGCGGGCGATGCCGTCGTTCTCGTACTTGCGGCCGACCATGAAGCCGGTGATGTTCTGCAGGAAGACCAGCGGAATCTTGCGCTGGCAGCACAGCTCGATGAAGTGGGCGCCCTTGTTGGCGCTCTCGGCAAACAGGATGCCGTTGTTGGCGACGATGCCGACCGGCATGCCCTCGATGTGGGCGAAGCCGCAGACCAGCGTGGCGCCGTAGCGGGCCTTGAATTCATCGAACTCCGAGCCGTCGACGATGCGGGCGATGACCTCGCGGATGTCGAAGGGCTTGCGCGTGTCGGTGGGGATGACGCCGTGCAGCTCGGCCGGGTCGGACAGCGGTGCCCTGGCTTCCTGCATGGCCAGCGGGTTCGCCTTCGTCCAGTTCAGCCGTGCCACCGACTGCCGCGCGATGGCCAGCGCATGCGTGTCGTTGTTGGCGAGATGGTCGGCCACGCCGGAGAGGCGTGTGTGCACGTCGCCGCCACCCAGGTCCTCAGCCGTGACGACCTCGCCAGTCGCCGCCTTCACCAGCGGTGGGCCGCCCAGGAAAATCGTGCCCTGGTTCTTGACGATGATGGTCTCGTCGCTCATCGCCGGCACGTAGGCGCCGCCGGCCGTGCACGAGCCCATGACGACGGCGATCTGCGGAATGCCCGCCGCGCTCAAATTGGCCTGGTTGAAGAAGATGCGACCGAAGTGGTCGCGGTCGGGGACGACTTCGTCCTGGTTCGGCAGGTTGGCGCCGCCGCTGTCGACGAGATAGATGCAGGGCAGGCGGTTCTGCGCCGCCACCTCTTGCGCGCGCAGATGCTTCTTGACGGTGATCGGGTAGTAGGTGCCGCCCTTCACCGTCGCGTCATTGCACACGACAACGCACTCCACGCCAGACACGCGGCCGATGCCGGCGATGACGCCGCCGCCCGGCGCCGCGTTGTCGTAAAGGTTGAGGCCCGCCAGCGGCGCCAGCTCCAGGAAGGGCGTGCCCGGGTCCAGCAGCATCTCCACGCGGTCACGTGGCAGCAGCTTGCCGCGCGCGGTGTGCTTGGCGCGGGCAGCGTCGCCGCCGCCTTGGGCGATCTTGGCGAGCTTGGCGTTCAGGTCGGCGATCAGGCCACGCATCGCGTCGGCGTTGGCCTTGAAGTCGGCCGAGCGTGGGTTGAGCTGGGTGTTCAGAACCGGCATGGGGTCTCCTCGGGTCTTGTGTTTGTGGCCGTGGCGCTTGTGGCGCCGGGCCTCATCGGGTCAGCGATTGGATCAGCACGGTCTCGCACAGCTTGAACAGCAGCCAGGCTGCCATTGCGCCAACGCACGAGATCAGCAGCTCCAGCAACTGCCGCAGCCCGCCGTCCTGCAGGCCTTGCCAGCCATTCTCGGAGAGGAAGGCGGCGTTGCTGCTCACCAGTCGCACCAGGTCCAGCGTCAGCAGGCCGAAGGCCATGAAGCTCAAGGTCATCAGACCAAAACAGGCCCAGCGGTGCCGGCGCAGCCACATGACTAAGAGCCTATCCGTAAATAATGTTTATTGTCAGCGGCACCTTGCGGAACGCGATGATCGCTGCGGCGATGTGGTTGAGCGCGAGGAAGCTGCGATCGAGTTTCTCGTATCGCACGAGCAGCTTGC
>NZ_JBDSQX010000039.1:0-20508 GCF_039929605.1 Roseateles sp. | reverse complement strand
CCGAGAAGCTCTGGGGCCTCGTCAACACCGAGCCTTTCGTCAACGCGCTGGGCGCGCTGACCGGCAACCAGGCCATGCAGCAGGTCAAGGCCGGGCTGAAGGCGATCTACCTGTCGGGCTGGCAAGTTGCTGGCGACGCCAACAGCAATGGCGAGATGTACCCCGACCAGTCGCTGTACTCGGTGGACTCGGTGCCCAAGGTCGTCAAGAAGATCAACGCCACGTTCAAGCGCGCTGACGAGATCCAGTGGTCGGAAGGCAAGAACGACATCGACTATTTCGCGCCCATCGTGGCCGACGCGGAAGCCGGATTCGGCGGCGTGCTGAACGCCTTCGAGCTGATGAAGGCCATGATCGAAGCCGGCGCTTCTGGCGTGCACTTCGAAGACCAACTGGCCAGCGCCAAGAAGTGCGGCCACATGGGCGGCAAGGTGCTGGTGCCCACCCGTGAAGCCGTCGCCAAGCTCGTCGCCGCCCGCCTGGCTGCCGACGTGATGGGCACGCCCACGCTGTTGGTCGCCCGCACCGACGCCGAAGCAGGCGACCTGGTCACGGCCGACATCGACGAGAACGACAAGCCCTTCTGCACCGGCGAGCGCACCGTCGAAGGCTTCTACCGCACGAAGAACGGCATCGACCAGGCCATCAGCCGCGGCCTGGCCTACGCGCCGTACGCGGACCTGATCTGGTGCGAGACCGGCAAGCCCGATCTGGCCTTCGCCAAGCAGTTCGCCGACGCCATCCACGCCAAGTTCCCAGGCAAGCTGCTGGCCTACAACTGCTCGCCGTCCTTCAACTGGAAGAAGAACCTGGACGACGCCACCATCGCCAAGTTCCAGCGCGAGCTGGGCGCCCTGGGCTACAAGTTCCAGTTCATCACGCTGGCCGGTTTCCACAGCCTGAACTACTCGATGTTCGAGTTGGCCCATGGCTATGCCCGCCACCAGATGAGCGCGTTCGTCGAGCTGCAGGAGAAGGAATTCGCCGCCGCCGAGAAGGGCTTCACCGCCGTGAAGCATCAGCGCGAAGTCGGCACCGGTTACTTCGATGCCGTCACCACCACCATCGAAGCCAACGCCTCCACCGCGGCGCTGAAAGGCTCGACCGAAGACGAACAGTTCTTCGACGCCAAGCACGGCTGATCGGCCGTCGCAAGGATCCCTCCGTCAACCTCAACTCCTGACGGTTTCACAGCCCGCTATCGCTAGCGGGCTTTTTTGTGCGCCCAGCATGGGCGCACTCGTGCGGGTGCAAGTCCCCCCGCCCGACGCACGCGGGCCACCGGCCGGGTCACGTTGGCGGACGTGGCGCAGGCTGCGGGCGTTAGCCCCATCACCGTGTCCCGCGCGCTGCGCGGCGAGCGGGCGGTGGCGCCGGAGCTGTGCGAGCGCGTGCAGGCCGCCGCTACCGCGCTGGGCTACGTACCCGACCCCGCCGCCCGTGCGTGCCGGCCGCGCCGGTGAAGGCGGTGGACACCGTCGGCGCCGGAGATACGCTGGTGGGTGCGTTGGTCACGGCACTGGCCGAGGGCCAGTCAATCGATGCGGCGCTGAGTTTTGCCCAGGCCGCTGCGGCGCTGGCCGTGTGCTGACGATGAAGCCGGGCGAGCCCGTGCTCGATGACCACGCACTGCTGATCGACGGTGAGCATCGCCGCTGTCGGCCGGCGCGCCGATTTGCTGGCTCAGTACCCGCAAGCCGAACGCGTCGAACTGCCTGAGCAGATCCTCATCCCCGGTCATGCGCACTCGGCCATGACGCTGCTGCGCGGCGTGGCCGAGGACGTGCCGCTGATGGACTGGCTGCAGAACCACATCTGGAGATCCGCTCGGCCGCGCTGCTGGCCAAGGGCATCACGGGCGACCCTACCGTCGCGTCTGCACGCACCGCGCTGGAGATGCGACCATCCGCGCCGCCAAGGCCATGGGCCGCGCCCACGACCTCGGCTCGCTGGAAGTGGGCAAGCTGGCCGACGTGGCTGGCCGTGAGCAGGTCAGCAACGTGTGGGTCGGCGGCCGGCAAGTGCTGCGCGAGCGCCAGTCGACGACGGTCGGCGTGCCAGCGCTGCTGGCCGAGGTGCGCGAGGTCGTCGGCCGCATGCAGGCCGGCTGACGACGTGACGGAGGCGCCAGGCTTGCACCCGGCGCCGCCCACATCAGTAGGTCAGGCGCGCGCCGATGCGGTATTGGCGGCCCAGGACGTCGAACAGCGAGGGGTTCACGCCATAGCCGGTGTTGGTGCCCGGGGCGTTGGGCGGCGCGACGTCGGTGACGTTGTCGATCTTGAAGTAGGCGGTGATGTTCTTGTTGATCTTGTAGTTGCCGGCGAGATCCCAATAGAAAGCGCCCTTCATCTGGTTGTTGTCGATGGTCTGGTGCTGGGCGGTGGAGACTGGGCAGGTGGTCTGGCACTCGATGAACTCGTTGCTGTAGACGCCATCGCTGACCCAGCGCTGGCCCACCGTGAAGCTGGCCTTTTCGCCTTCCCAGGATTGCGAGAACTGGGCCTTCCACTTCGGCGTGTCGCCGAGGTTGACGCCCGCGCGCTCTTGCGGGATGGTGCCGACGATGCCCGATTCCGACACGAAGCTCTTCGTGTAGGTGGCCAGGCCGCGCAGCGTGAGCTTGCCGGGCAGATTGACGCCCGCGAGGTTGAATCGGTACAGCGCTTCCATGTCGAAGCCCTTGTTGCGCATCTTGGACAGATTGAAGGCCTGCAGCGTCACGTACTTCACGGGGCTGACGAGATCCATCGCGGCGCAGATCTCTTGGTTGCCCGCAGCGCAGAGGTCCACTTCCTGCTGGGCTCCGAGGGTGGCGATCACGTCCTTCACCTTGATGTCGAAATAGTCGATCGACGCGCTGAACCCTGGCGCCCACTTCGGCTGCGACAACACCAGGCCGAGGATGCGGTTGTTGGCCAGCTCGGGGCGAAGGTTGACGTTGCCGATGGTGCGCTGCTGCACGTTGTAGGTATTGCCCTGGAAGTTGACGGCCTGGTTGATGACCACCGGCGCGGCAAACAGCTCGGAGAGATTCGGCGCGCGCACATCACGCGAGGCGACGTAGCGAACGCGCAGGCCATCGATACCGGTCTTCCAGGTCGAGCCGATCTTCCAGCTGTTGATGCTGCCGGCGGTGCTGTAGTGCGTGCGGCGCACGGCCGCGTTGAGGTTGGCCTCGCCCAGGCTGTCGGACTTGAACATCGGAGCGTTCACTTCGACGAAGCCTTCTTTCACGTTGTAGGCGCCCCGCGCAGCGTGGTAATTGCCGGCGAACCAGTTGTTGCCCACGGTGGTGTTGAGGAGCGGGTCAGCCGGGTAGTCGGCCGTATTGGGCGTTGCGGGGTAGACGCCGTTGCCATAGGGGTCGCCCGTCACCCAGTAGGCTTCCCTGCGACCTTCGGCCCCGAAGGCGACCGCCACCGGCCCTGCCCAGTTCGAGAACGGCTGGCCGTTGACGTTGAAGCTGACCACCGACTGACGCTGCACCGACAACTGATGCGGACCGACGGCCGGGAACACATAGGCCAGCGCGGCCGGATCCTGTTGCACGTCGCCGATGATGTTCAGCGGCACGCAGCCTGCGGCCACAGCGGTGGCGTTGCGGCAGACGATCTGGCCGGACGAATTGCGCACAGCGTCGATCGCGGCGTTGAAGCGCGGGTTCAGCATGATGTTGCTAACCTTCAGGTCGATGCTGTTTTCGCCGTACTCGGCGTAGCTGTCATACGACCAGTCCTTGCCCAGCACGTTAACCTTGCCGTTCGCACCCAGCACGAAC
The DNA here is from genome assembly GCF_039929605.1 of Roseateles sp. Taxonomy (GTDB): domain Bacteria; phylum Pseudomonadota; class Gammaproteobacteria; order Burkholderiales; family Burkholderiaceae_C; genus Pelomonas. Next base: position 16,727 of record NZ_JBDSQX010000039.1, on the reverse strand, counting down.
CGCTTTTGTTCGCGGATCGGGTTGACCTCGATGTCCTTCGGCTGGTTGCCATAGGCGGTGCCGTACTTGAAGCTGGTGATGCCCTTATCCACGCAGGCCTGCCTGATGGACGCCGGCAAGTAGGGGTTCTCACACTGGATGGTCAAGTTGTCCAGCTTGGGCGAACCGGGGTTGGGCGTGTTTCGGGCGTTGGTCTTGGCCAGATTGACCGTGAAGTAGACCTCGGTGTCATCGTTCACGTCATAGCTGCCACGGGTGTAGAAGACTTCACGCAGCAGGTTCATGCCCATGGTGGTGCCGCCGCCGATGGTGCCGGAGAGATCGCCGCCCACGCAGAAGGGCGTGATACAGCCTGTGACTGCACCCGTGCCGGTAGGCACGCCGTTGGAGCCGTACTCGAACTTGTAGGGCACACCGTCCTTGCCGAAGGCGGTGCCCTGCAGCGGACCCTGGGTGATCAAACCGTACTTGGAGTACTGGAACTGTTGGGCGTTGCGGATGTCGAACAGCTGCGGCTTGCCGTCCGTGGTCTGGCTGGTCGGGCGCTGTTGCCAGGCCGGGTTGTTGAACCAGGTGCGGCCGTTCGCGCCCTGGCCACCAAAGCGGGGTGAGGGCACGCCCTTTTCTCGGACGACTTCCACGCTCACGGCAAGGTGCGCACGGTCGTCAAGGAAGCTGCTGCCCCAGGCGGCTTGCAGTGCGCCGTTCCTGTCGTCGTTGTAGTTGGTCTGGCCAGCTTCGATGTTGGCCTTGAAGCCCTTGAATCGCTTGTCGGTGATGAAGTTCACCACGCCGCCCACGGCGTCTGAGCCGTAAGAGGCGCCGGCACCGCCGTTCACCACGTCGACCTGCGTGATGAGAAGCTGTGGGAACTGGCTGATGTCAGCCACGCCGGTCACGTTGGCCGGCACCACGCGTTGGCCATCGAGCAGGGTCAGGGTGCGGATCGGGGCCAGGCCGCGCAGGCTCAGGGAGCTGAGGCCCTGCAAGCCGCTGCTGGTGCTGTTGGTGAAGGTGGTGCGACCCGTGCTGCCCTGGAGCGCAGGCAACTCGGCGAGGCTCTGGAAAATGTTCGGGTGAGCCGCCTTCTCGAGGTCCGAGGCGGTCACACGGGTGGTGGGCGTCGGTTGCGTGAAGCCGCGCTGCGAGATGCGCGAGCCCGAAACGATCACGGCTTCCAGCACGCTCGCGCGGGGGGGGACCTCTGGCGCGGCGTCAGGCGTTGTGGCCGGAGTCTCAGCGCTTTGGGCCTGGGCGGGAAGCGCCAGCACGGAGCAAGCCGTGAGGGCGGCCAGATGGATCAGCGTCTTGGAAGCGGGAATTCGCATGAAGGTCTCCTGGAGTTGGTGGCGTGGCCGCCGCCTTGTGGTCTGTCTAAAGCGGGTTCGCTAAACAAAACTTGTTTATTGGATAGCGCTATCCCAGTGAGCTAAAAAGAACCGCGGGACATGATGAACTGAACCACCCGTGTAGTTCCCGGGCGCCAGGGCCACAGAACTCCGTTACGGGATTGCGCTATCCTAGGCGTCGGGTATGACCGTCGGTATGGGGGATACTATGTAGCCATGTCCAGCCCGTCGTCGACAAACAACGCGCCTCCTCGACGTACAAGGGCCACCGGCCGAGTGACGCTGGCCGACGTGGCGCAGGCCGCTGGCGTCAGTCCCATCACCGTCTCACGCGCTCTGCGCGGGGAGCGCGCCGTGGCCCAGGAACTGTGTGATCGCGTTCACGCGGCCGTGGCTGCCCTGGGTTATGTGCCCGATCCCGCCGCCCGGGCGCTGGCCTCCAGCCGCAGTTCCCACGTGGCGGTGCTGATCCCCAAGCTGAGCAACACCTTGTTCGTGGAACTGCTGGACGCGGTGCAGAACAGCCTCGTACCGGCCGGCTACCAGACGTTGATCGGTGTCACCCACTACGACGCCAGCGAAGAGGAAGCCGTGCTGCGCAGCTTCCTCTCGCACCGGCCGGCCGGCCTCATCGTCACCGGCCGCGACCGCAGCCCGGCGGCTGCAGCGCTGATCGAGGGCAGTGGCGTGCCCTGCGTTCATGTGATGGAAATCGGCGCGGAGCCAGACGACCACAGCGTCGGCTTCTCCCAACGGGCCGCCGGACGGGCCCTCACCCAACATCTGCTGGACACCGGCCGGCGCCATGTCGTCTACGTTGCCGCCCAGCTCGATCCCCGCACGCTGGAGCGCGGCGAGGGCTACGCGGACGCGCTCGTGCAGGCTGGCCTTGGCGACCGGGTGAACAAGGTGCTCGTCGCCGAGCCCTCGTCTATGGCGCTGGGTGGCGCGATGCTGGAGCGTGTGCTGCGCGAGGCGCCCGACACCGACGCCATCTTCTTCTGCAACGACGACCTGGCTCAGGGTGCGCTGCTGGCTGCGCTGCGCCTGGGCGTGGCCGTGCCGGGGCGCGTGGCCGTGGCGGGCTTCAATGACCTACCGGGCAGCGACCAGATGGTGCCGCCGCTGACCACCGTGGCCACGCCGCGCCGCGAGATCGGCGAGCAGGCGGCGCAGATGCTAATGAAGCTGATGCGCGGCCAGCCGGTGGAGCAGCCGAACGTGGACCTGGGGTTCCAGGTCGTGCGAAGGGATTCAGCCTAGTTCGACATCCAGGCGGTACTCGCGGCCGGCTTGGATGTTGCGCACCAAGCCATCCGGCAACAGCTGGCCGTCCAGCAGCACGCGAGCCGTGCCCGTGCGCCGAACCTGCAACTTGAAGCGCGCGCCCCGGAATTCGCGTTCGGCGTTGAGCCGCTCCCAGCTGTCGGGCAACTGCGGCTTCACCAGCAGCCCTTGCGCGTGTCCGCGCAGCCCGCACAGGCCCTCGATGACGCTGCGGTAGGCCCACGCCGCCGTGCCGGTGTTGAAGAGCTGGCTGGAGCGGCCGGCGGTGCGCGGGTACTCGCGGTGCGCGCCACGGTAGTAGTTCGGGATGAACACCGGCAACTGGCCGCGCTGCAGCAGGTCGGCCTCGTCCGGCCCCGGGATCATGCGGCGCAGTGCGTGCCAGGCGCGGTCGCTCTCGCCTGAGTCGTAGAGGGCGTGAACGTAGAAGCCGGCCGCGTGGTTGTAGACGGCGCCGTTCTCGGCCGAGCCCGGGTGCTTCTGCGTGACGCGGCCCACGTCGTCGCGCATGCCGGAGTAGGGCGGGGCGAACATGGCCACACCGTGCGGCGTGTCGAGTTGGGCGTCGATGGCCGCGAGCATCTTCACGCGCTGTGCCTCGCTGGCCGCGCCGCTCAACATCGCCCAGGACTGCGGGTTCAGGTAGATGCGGCCCTCGGTGTCGGTACTGACGCCGAAGACGACGTCGTCGTCCGTGATGCCGCGGGCGAACCAGTCGCCATCCCACAGGTGGCGATTGGCGGCGTCGTTGAGCGCCTGCGCGGCGGCGCGCCAGCGCGTGGCGGCCTCGGCACGGCCGGCGTCGGCACTGATGCCGGCCCACAGCTTCATCGCATAGGCAGCGGCCACGGTCAGCCAGCCCGAGACGCCACGGCCCTTGTAGCCGACCATGTTCATCGGGTCGCACCAGTCGCCCTGGGCGATGAAGCTCAGGCCGCGCGCGTCGCGGTCCTGCTGCAACCAGGCCATGGCGGCATCCAGCCGCTGGGCTACCGTGAGTTCATTCACCACCACGTCCAGCAGTGCGAAGTCGCCCGTCTCGTCCAGGTAGGCCTGCAGGCACACCGGCAGCCACACGCAGTGGTCGGTGTGCGGCACCTGGTTGATGTACTTCAGCTCGGCGCCTTCGATCAGCAGGATGCCGTCGGGCATGGCGCCATTCGCTTCTTGCTGGCTCAACGCGTGCAGCAGCGCCCTGCGGGTGACGGCCGGCGCGATGTAGGCCATGCCGAGGTTGTCCTGCAGGTAGTTGCGCGTCTGCGGGTCGGTGCTGAGCCGGTTCACGTCACCGTGATAGAAAACCTGGCGCGGCAGCCAGTGGTTCACGAAGCGGTCGAAGTCGGCGTCGGGTGTTTCGATACGCAGGCAGCCACGGCCGCTGTCGATGTAGTTGGCGTAGGCCGCGCGGGCGTGTGCGAAGCCGGCTTCGCTGAGGTAGGTCTCGCGCACGTTGGCGATCTCGTCGTCGGCCAGCGCGGGGCCGAAGAGGAAGCGGTAGGTCTGGCCCTCGTTGGGCTGCAAGGTCAGCTGGTACTGCACGCAGGCGGCGGGCGTTTCGTAGCGGGCGTCGCCACCGGCGAGTTGCTCGGCCTGCAGCGCGCTTGGGGCGTGCAGGCCGCCTTCTCCTTCAAACGCGGCCTGGCTCGCTTCCCAGGCATCAGGCGCACGCTCGCAGAGGAAATACGTCTTGTCCTTGAGCTGCAGGTTCTTGAAGTAATCCGCCACCTTTTGATAGGGCGTGACGCTGCTCGCGACGATGCCGCCCAGGTCGGCGCGCCACTCGGCGGACTGGTTCATCCACGACATGTTGCCGATGGGAAAGTAGGGAGTGACGCTGATGCGCCGGGGCCGGCCCGACAGGTTGCTGACGCGCAGCTCCCACAGCTCGACGACATCGTCCGTCGGCAGGCCTAACGTTATTTCCACGCGCAGGCCCAGGTGCTCCACCGTCCAGCTCAGGTCATGCTTGCCGACGACGAAGCTGAACGCGTCGACCGCCGCGCGCACCGGCTCGTAAGGCGCCGAGAACAGCTCGCCCGTGTCCTCGTCCTTCACGTAGACGAAGCGGCCGGGGTGGTGGGCGTAGTAGGCCTGCTCCGGCTGCATGAAGGTCTTGGCCTCCAGGTTGGGCGCATGCGCGTACTTGGCCGGTTCGGGCTGCATGAACTGCGCGGTGGCATAGCCCCGGCAAGTCACCTGGATCATCATGCGGCGGTTCCACAGGAAGCCGCCGGCCTTGGGCAGGGCAGTGGGGCTGGTGAGTTCGCAGCGCTCGCCGCCGTTGATGTGACGAAGCATGGGCGTCAGACGGGTGAAGTGGAGGACTTGCGCTCGGCCAGTTCGGCCTGGATGCGCGCCATCGCCGGGTTGTCCAGCGTGTAGAAAACCATGATGACCGCCGCCAACAGCGTGAAGCCGGCCGGGATCACCGACATCAGCCAGACGATGCCCGCCTGGGACTCAGTCGACTGCACGGCGTTGGGCACGTAGCCCAGCGACGAGAACAGCACGCCGATGACGCCGACCGCGACGGCGGTGCCGAGCTTTTGCGCGAAGGAACTGGCCGCGAAGGTCATGCCCGTGGCACGGCGGCCGTTGCGCCATTCGTTGTAGTCGGCGGAATCCGCCAGCATCGAAAACGACAGCGGCGACTTCGGGCCCAGACACAGGCCCAGTGCGATCTGCAGCGCGTACATCAGCACGATGTTGTCGTTGGGCACGAACAGGAAGGCTGTCGACAACACCGTGGAGGCCAGCATCAGGCCGATCAGCAGCTTGCGCTTGTCGATGAAGCGCGTGAGCAGTGGCGTGCACGCCGTGCCCGCGGCCGCAGCCAGCAGATAGGCCGGCATGAAGGTGGCCAGCAGCTCCGGCCGGTTGACCACGTACTTGAAGTAGTAGGCCGCACTGGTCATTCGCATCGTGATGCTGAGCATGATGATGAGCGCGAGGAAGAACAGCAGGATCCAGGGCAGGTTGCTGCGCAGATCGACCAGGTCCTGGCGCACGGTGGAGGGCCCGGCCTGCACCGGCTCGACCCGCTCGGTCGTCGCGCTGAAGGTGAAGGCGAAGATCAGCGCCGCAGCGACGCCCCAAAACACCATGGTCAGCGTCCAGCCCATAGCGGGGTCCCCGGCGCCTAACCAAGCCACCAACCGGGGCGACACTGCCGTGACGATGGTGCCCCCCGCGAAGCCGCAGACGAAGCGGGACGCGTTGATCGCATTGCGCTCCCGCGCGTCCCCCGAGATCACGCCGGACAAGGCGCTGTAGGGCAGATTGACGCTGGTGTAGATCGTCATCAACAGCAGGTAGGTCACGTAGGCCCACACCAGCTTGCCCGTCGGGCCGAAGTCGGGCGTCGAATAGGTCAGCACGCCGATCACGGCCAGCGGCACGGGCATGAACAGCAGGTACGGCCGGAACTTGCCCCAGCGCGTCTGCGTGCGGTCGGCGAAGGCGCCGATCATGGGGTCAGTGAAGGCGTTGAAGATCTTGACGACGAACAGCATCGTCGCCGCCGCACCGGCGGTGATGCCGAACACGTCGGTGTAGAAGATCAGCAGGAAGGTCGAGATGTTGGTCCAGTAGAAGTTGAACCCCATGTCGCCCAGGCCGTAGCCGACGATCTCGCGCTTGGTCAGCGGTGGTTGCTTCATGGCATCAACGCTCGGCTTGCGACTGGTTCTGGCTCAGCCAATCGAGAACCTCGGCGGTGAGTTCGGCAATCGGCTTGAGCCCGTCCAGCCGAATCACGCCCGCCTCGCCCACCGGCGTCTCCAGTGTCTGGAACTGGCTGTCGATGAGGCTGACGGCGAAGAAGTGGGAACCGCGCGTCGACACCCGCCGGCTGGCCTCGGCTCGGTCGATGTCCAGGAATACGAACCGCAACCCGGGCGAGGCTTGTCGCAGCTGGTCGCGGTAGGCGCGCTTGAGGGCCGAGCAGGTCACCAGCAGGCCCGGGCGCTGCTGCAGCTGTTCGCACAGGCTGGCCAGCCAGCTAGCGCGGTCCTGGTCGGTGAGCGGCTCGCCTTGCGCCATCTTGCGGCGGCTGGAATCGCTGTGGAACAGGTCGCCCTCCAGCCAGTCGTCGCCCAGGCGCTCGGCGAGGGCAGCGGCCAGCGTGGATTTGCCGCAGCCGGCGACGCCCATGACAACGAGAGATACGGGCGCGGAGTGGGTCATGGGAGAAGGGTGTCTGCCAAGCTGGCTCGGCGGGGATGTAGTCATTGGATAGCGCTATCCTAATCGAGGCACGACGGGCCGTGATCCGTACTTCCCCGCAACCCGGGCGTGTAAAGCAGCCGCAGGAGCTTCAGGGCGGTGCGCCCACCAGCCGTTGAACCGCCTCCAGTAGCTGCTCGTTGCCGAACGGCTTGGGTAGCGTCTCACTCGCGCCCTCAGCCAGCGCCTCGCGCAGGCGCGCCTCGCTCTCGCCCGAGATCACCAACACCTTCAACGCAGACAACGTTGGGGTCTCGCGTAGCAAGCGCAGCACGCCGAAGCCGTCAATCCCGGGCATGCGCAGGTCCAGCGTCATCAGACCCGGCTTGAAGGTGTGCAGCAGCGAGCCGGCCAGGAAGCCATCGCTCGCAACGGCCGTCTCGTAGCCGGCGCGCGTCAACACCCGCTTGATCGCGCTCGCCATGCCCGGGTCGTCGTCGACCACCAGCACCCGCTTGGGGGTGCCCACGGGCGCATCCGGATCGGGGATGCCGTACTCCTTCATGAAGCGTTGCAACTCCGCCCGGGCGATGCGGTAGTCGCCACGCCCGGGTAGCCGGTACGCGCCCAGCGTGCCGCGCTCGATCCAGCGGATGACGGTCCGAAAGCTGACCCCGCAGCGCAGCGCGGCGGCACGCGACGTCAGCACATCAACCGCAGCCGGCTCGGCGCTCGGATCCTGGCTTGTCACAGTGGTCATTTTTGTCACGTTAGACATGATGTGGCCATTGAGGCATGGAATGCTGCCAGCGCCAAAGGAAATCGGTCACGAATCGCCGCCCCATCGAGCACGTGACTGCAAAAGTCGGCCACGCCGCTGGGATGTTGCGTCGTTTCGCGACCTGACTTGCGACCTGACAACCGGCGGCAGCGGCAACAAGCTTATTCAACAAGGATGCAGATCCCTGCCAATTCGTGACCAAGTTCCTTTGCGTTGCCTGCGGTCGCATGCCTAATGGACCTGTCGTGACTAACATGACATTCGTGCCTAAGGTGACAAGCAGCTCCAGTATGACGAGCTGTACGCCAAGGCCGAAGCAGCTTTTCAACTCAATTGGATGAGCCATCATGAATACCTCAACCCGCATGAAACTCGGCACCCGACTCGGCCTTGGTTTCGCCACCGTGCTGCTGTTGATGACGATCATGATCGCCGTGGCGATCATGCGTTTTGACAGCGTGAGCGAAGCCAGCGACAAGATCGTCACGAAGGACTGGGTCAAGGCGGACGCGGCGGCCAACATCAACGCCTTCACGCGGGCCAATGGGCGCCGCACGCTGGAGCTGGTCGTGACCGACGACAAGGCCCACCGCGACACGATCCGTCAGCGCATCGAAGAGAACAGGAAGCAGGTCAGCGATTCCATCGAGGTGCTGGATAAGCTGGTGTATTCGCCCGAAGGCAAGGCGCTGCTCGCCAAGGTCAAGGAAACGCGCGCTGTCTATGCCGCTTCGTTCGGCGCGATCGACAAACTCGTGGCCAGCGACAAGCACGACGAGGCGACGAAGCTCTTGTTCGCCGAAACGATGCCGGCGCTCGACGTGCTGCTGGGCCATGTGACGGCGCTGTCGGCCTTCCAGAAGAAGCTGGTCGAGGCCAGTGGCACCAGCATCAAGTCGGACATCCAGTTCGCGCACATGTTGATGATCACCCTCGGCCTGGCAGGCCTCCTGGTGGGGGCTGGCGTGGCCTGGTGGCTGACGCGCTCGATCACGGGCCAGCTCGGTGGTGAGCCGGATTACGCCAGCGAGGTGGCGCGCGAAATCGCCGCAGGCAACCTGGCCGTCGACGTGCAGCTGCGCGCCGGCGACAGCGCCAGCCTGCTGGCGGCCATGAAGGCCATGCGCGACAGCCTCGCGCAGATCGTCGGCCAGGTGCGCCAAAGCAGCGAGAGCATTGCCGCCGGGTCGAGCCAGATCGCCACCGGCAACGCCGACCTGAGCCAGCGCACCGAAGAACAAGCCGCCAACCTCGAAGAGACTGCGGCGTCGATGGAGCAGCTCACGTCGACCGTGAAGAACAACGCCGACACCGCGCGCCAGGCGACCGCGCTGGCCAGCTCGGCCAGTGCCGTGGCCGCACAAGGCGGTGTGGTGGTCGGCCAGGTGGTTGGCACGATGGAGGCCATCACGGCATCCAGCAAGAAGATCGTCGACATCATCAGCGTGATCGACGGTATTGCGTTCCAGACCAACATCCTGGCCCTGAACGCCGCGGTGGAAGCGGCCCGGGCCGGCGAACAGGGCCGCGGCTTCGCGGTCGTGGCCAGCGAGGTGCGAAGCCTGGCGCAACGTTCGGCGTCGGCGGCCAAGGAGATCAAGGGCCTGATCACGGACAGCGTCGAGAAGGTTGAGGCCGGCAGCCAGCAAGTCGGTGAAGCCGGGCGCACGATGAGCGACATCGTCGCGCAGGTCAAGCGGGTCAACGACCTGATCAGCGAGATCAGCTCGGCAACGCAAGAGCAGACGCAGGGCATCAACCAGGTGGGCGACGCGGTGAATCAGCTCGATCAGGTGACGCAGCAGAACGCGGCGCTGGTGGAAGAGAGCTCGGCGGCAGCCGACAGCCTGAATCAGCAGGCCGCCAAACTTGTCGAGGCGGTGAGTGTGTTCAAGCTCAGCGAGGGCGAGACGAGGAGCGCGATCGTTGCGACGCGCTTGCCCAGCAAGGTGCAGGCCAAGCCGCCGATCCGCAAGCCCGCGCTGAAGCAAGTGCAGCGTCCGGCCTCGATGGGCACCGTGAAGCTCGCGCCCGCCGGAGCCGCAGTGGCCATGGCCGGTGCCGGCGATGAGTGGGAACAGTTCTGACCGATGGGCATGGACGGCTTCAGCCGTCCCGCGCTGCCAGACGCAACTGCATCTGCGGCATTAACACTCCCTTCCCTCCCACTTCCCTGGAGAGCCAAGATCATGGACATGATTCGAGAGAGCACCCTCCTGGCCTGTCACCAAGCTGCACGTGCCGTCACTGCGGCGCCGACGGGCGGCGAGTACCTGACCTTCCGCATCGGCGCCGAGGAGTACGGCATCGATATCCTGAAGGTTCAGGAGATCCGTTCCTATGAAGCACCCACGCGCATCGCCAACGCCGCCGCCTACATCAAGGGCGTGGTCAACCTGCGAGGCGTGATCGTGCCAATCGTCGATCTGCGGCTCAATCTCGGCTGCGAGACCGTGACGTATGACGATTTGACGGTGGTGATCATCCTGAACGTATGCGACCGCGTGGTTGGCGCGGTGGTCGACTCCGTGTCCGACGTGCTGGAACTCACCGGAGATGTGATTCGGCCCGCGCCTGAGATGTCGTCTGCTGTGGCCACCCGCTTCATCACCGGCATTGCCAGCGTGCAGCAACGCATGTTGGTCTTGCTGAACATCGAGGCATTGATGAGCAGCCCGGCAATGGGACTGATCGGCAACCGCGCAGCGCATTGAGTGCGGCGATATCCCTCAGGTTTGAACGGGGGCGCGCCGGGGTCCAGGCGCTAAGGCTACGCTGCCCCAAGGGCTGATGCTCCCCCGCAGGGTGGGGCCACGCTGCGCTACTGAAAGCACAAAGGCCCCGAAGGGCCCTGGGGGATCGGGGTCACCCATTAGCCGCCCCCGGGGATGGCGCGGTCGGCCGCGCGTGCGCGATGTCACGGCCTGAAGGGGGTGTTCGACCAGCGGCAGGCTGGCGCGCATGAGCGGCGGCAGGCAGGTTTCCCGCTCGTCTGCGGGGCGCAGCCGCCTGTCGGCCGAGGGGGCTCAGTAGAATCCCTGGCGTCCGCACGCCGCCCCTGCTTCTGGGGTGGTGCCTCCTGAGAACCGCGTGCCTCGCGCCGCGCCCAGCCTCCTTCGGATCCCATGGCCCTGACCCCGCATCTGACCCATTTCGAGGGCGGCAACGCCCTTTCCGACTTTCGCGCCCAGGCCTTGCTGGCCCGGCTGCAAACGGTCAATGCGCGCATCACGGGCATCAGCGCCCGCGCGGTGCACTGGGTCTGGACGGACGCGCCGTTGGATGCCGAAACCCGCGAGCGCTTCGCTGCGCTGCTGACCTATGGCGAGCCGGCCGTCGCAGGCGGTGAAGGATCGCTCGTCGTCGTCACGCCGCGCTTCGGCACGGTCAGCCCGTGGGCATCCAAGGCGACCGACATTGCGCGCAACTGCGGCTTCACGCTGAAGCGTGTCGAGCGCGTCGTCGAGTACCGCGTCGCGACCAAGAGCGGCCTGCTCGGTGGTGCCAAGCCACTGAGCGCTGAAGAACTGAACGCCTGCGCCGCGCTGCTGCACGACCGCATGACCGAGTCGGCCTGCTTCAGCCGCGAAGCCACGGCCCACTTGTTCGACGAGCGCACGGCCGAGCCGATGGCGCATGTCGACGTGCTGGGTGCCGGCCGCGCGGCGCTGGAGAAGGCCAACGTCGAGTTCGGCCTGGCGCTGTCCGCCGACGAGATCGACTACCTGGAAACCAACTTCAAGAAACTCGGCCGCAACCCCAGCGACGTCGAGCTGATGATGTTTGCGCAGGCCAACAGCGAGCACTGCCGGCACAAGATCTTCAACGCGAGCTTCACGGTGGACGGCGAGGCGCAGCCGTTGAGCCTGTTCGGCATGATCCGCAACACCGAGAAGCTGAACCCGCAGCACACGGTCATCGCCTACTCGGACAACGCCGCCGTCATGCAAGGGCATGCCATCGAGCGCTGGATGCCCGCACCCCAGGCCGGCGCCGCTTACCTGGCCCGCACGGAGCAGGCCGAGGTGCTGATGAAGGTGGAGACGCACAACCACCCGACGGCCATCTCGCCCTTCCCGGGCGCGTCCACCGGCGCGGGCGGCGAGATCCGCGATGAAGGCGCCACGGGCCGGGGCTCCAAGCCCAAGGCGGGGCTGACGGGCTTCTCGGTGTCCAACCTGCACCTGCCCGGCCTCTCGGAGCCGTGGGAGCAGAACCCGGTCGGCAAGCCTGCCCACATCGCCTCTGCGCTGCAGATCATGATCGAGGGCCCGCTGGGCGGCGCGGCCTTCAACAACGAGTTCGGCCGGCCCAACCTGAACGGCTATTTCCGCGTCTTCGAGCAGACCGTGGACGGCGTGCGCCGTGGCTATCACAAGCCCATCATGATCGCGGGCGGCCTGGGCACGATCCGCTCTGACCTGACGAAGAAGATCGAGTTCCCCGCTGGCTCGCTGCTGATCCAGCTCGGCGGCCCGGGCATGCGCATCGGCATGGGCGGCAGCGCAGCGTCGTCGATGGCGGCGGGCACGAACACGGCTGACCTGGACTTCGATTCCGTGCAGCGCGGCAACCCCGAAATCGAGCGTCGCGCGCAGGAGGTCATCAACCACTGCTGGGGCCTCGGGCAAGCCAACCCGGTGCTGGCGATCCACGACGTGGGTGCCGGTGGCATCTCGAATGCCTTCCCCGAGCTGGTGAACGACGCCGGCCGCGGCGCGCGCTTTGACCTGCGCAAGGTGCCGCTGGAAGAGTCGGGCCTGGCGCCCAAGGAGATCTGGTGCAACGAGAGCCAGGAGCGCTACGTGCTGGCCATCGCGCCGGAGAGCCTGACGCAGTTCGCGGCCATGTGCGAGCGCGAGCGTTGCCCGTTCGCCGTCGTCGGCGTCGTGACCGAGGAACGTGACCTGAAGCTGGTAGACGGCGACACGGAAGTGACCGGCCATCCCATCGACATGCCGATGGACGTGTTGCTGGGCAAGCCGCCCAAGACGGCCCGCGAAGTGACGCGCGTGGCCCGCGACGGCGGCACGCTGGATTTGACTGGCGTGAAGCTGGAGCAGGCCGCTTTCGACGTGCTGCGCCACCCGACCGTTGCCAGCAAGCGCTTCCTCGTCACCATCGGCGACCGCACCGTGGGCGGGCTGAACCACCGCGACCAGATGGTCGGCCCGTGGCAGGTGCCGGTGGCGGACTGCGCCGTCACGCTGGCCGACTTCAACGGCTTTGCCGGCGAGGCGATGAGCATGGGCGAGCGCACGCCGCTGGCGTCGGTCAACGCGCCGGCCTCCGGCCGCATGGCCGTGGCCGAGGCCATTACCAATCTGCTGGCCGCGCCCTTCGAGCTGCCGCGTGTGAAGCTCAGCGCCAACTGGATGGCCGCCTGCGGCGAGCCGGGTGAAGACGCGGCGCTGTTCGACACGGTCAAGGCCGTCGGCATGGAGCTTTGCCCGGCGCTGGGCATCTCCATTCCCGTCGGCAAGGACTCCTTGTCGATGCGCACCAAGTGGGATGGCAATCAAGTCACCGCGCCGGTGTCGCTGATCGTCACGGCCTTCGCCAGCATCGCGGACGTGCGCGGCACGCTGACGCCTGAATGGCAGCGCGTTGTCTCGTCGCTGATCCTGATCGACCTGGGTCAGGGCCGGAACCGCATGGCCGGCTCCATCCTGGCGCAGACGCTGAACCAGTTCGGCAGCGATGTGCCGGACCTGGACGACCCCAAGCTGCTGGTCTCGCTGGTCAACGCAGTTAACGAGTTACGCGCCGCCGACAAGCTGCTGGCCTATCACGACCGCTCCGACGGCGGCCTCTGGGCTGCCGCCTGCGAAATGGCCTTCGCCGGCCAGACCGGCTTGAGTCTGAACGTGGACCTGCTGGTCACCGAAGGCGACGGCATCAGCGACAGCCGCGCCGACATGGGTGACTCGAAGAACTGGGCCGGCCAGGTTGGCGCGCGCCGCGAGGAACTGACGCTGAAGGCGCTGTTCTCCGAGGAGCTGGGCGCGTTGATCCAGGTGCGCGCGGCCGACCGCGATGCCGTCATGCAGGTGCTGCGCGCGCATGGCCTGTCCAGGCATTCGCACGTCGTTGCCAAGCCGAATGCGGCGCGGCAAATGGAAGTCTGGCGTGATGCCAAGAAGGTCTTCAACGCTGACCTGACCACGCTGCAGCAGACCTGGGACGAGGTGAGCTGGCGGATAACTCAACTGCGCGACAACCCTGCCGGCGCGGACGCCGAGCACGCCGCCGCCGGCAAGGCCGACGACCCAGGCCTGCATGTCCACCTGACCTTCACGCCCGAAGTGCCCTTCATCAGCACCGGCGCTCGCCCCAAGGTCGCCATCCTGCGCGAGCAGGGCGTCAATTCGCACGTCGAGATGTCCTACGCGATGTCGCTCGGCGGCTTCGACAGCTTCGACGTGCACATGAGCGACCTGCAATCCGGTGCCGTCAAGCTGGACGGCTTCGCGGCCTTCGTCGCCTGCGGCGGCTTTAGCTACGGCGACACGCTGGGCGCCGGCGAAGGCTGGGCGCGCAGCATCATGTTCAACCCCGTGCTGGCCGCGCAGTTCCGCGCGTTCTTTGCGCGCCAGGACACGCTGGCCCTGGGCGTCTGCAACGGCTGCCAGATGCTGGCGGCACTCGCGTCCATCATCCCCGGCGCCGACGCCTGGCCGCGTTTCACGCGCAACCAGAGCGAGCAGTTCGAGGCGCGCCTGTCGCTGGTCGAGGTGCTGGAGTCACCCAGCGTGTTCTTCCAGGGCATGGCCGGCAGCCGCCTGCCCATCGCCGTCGCGCACGGTGAGGGCTTTGCCAACTTCGCTCGCCAGGGCGACGCGGCCAAGGTCATCCAGGCGATGCGCTTTGTCGACCACCACGGCCAGCCGACCGAGGCCTACCCGTTCAACCCGAACGGCAGCCCCGGCGGCCTGACCTCGGTGACGACGCCGGACGGCCGCTTCACCGCGCTGATGCCGCATCCGGAGCGCGTGTTCCGCAACGTGCAGATGAGCTGGACAAGCGGCGACCGCGCGCTGCACAGCCCGTGGCTGCGGATGTTCCAGAACGCGCGGAAGGCGCTGGACTAAAGCGCGTCGACTTCGAGCAGCAGCCGGTCGAGGCCCTCTTCGGTGCCTCGGCGGCGCTGCGCCAGGTCTTCGTGGCCGTCGAGGTAGGCGAGTTGCTCGGTCAGCTTGAGCGTTGACCCGGCCGGCGTGTCGGTGAACTCCACGGTGACGAGCGATGCCGACAGGGCGTGACCGTCAGCCGCCATCGAGTAGGCAAAGACGATGCGGGCCTCGGGCACGATGTCGAGAAAGACCTTGTCGACGGCGAGCTTCGTGCCGTCCGGCAGCGCGCTGCGGTAGGTCTCTTTCCCGCCGGAGCGGAAGTCCATGCTGAATTCGGGCTTCGTCGTCTCGGCATGGCAGTCGGACCAGCGCAGCTTGGTGGCCGGGTCGGCCCATGCCGCGAAGACACGTGCGGCCGAGGCCTTGAACTGGCGGTCCAGCACGAAGCTCGTGTGGGCAGCGGGTGTTGTCTTCATGGCTTGTCCTGTGCTTCGAGAAGGGCGTCGAGCGCGTCGAATTGCCGATGCCACATCGCCTTGCGCTCGGCCACCCAGGCCTCCAGGCCACCGAATGCATCGGGCGCGATGCGGTAGGTGCGCACGCGGCCGGCCTTGTCCGACTGCACGAGGCCGCCGGCTTCCAGCGCGGCCAGATGCTTGAGCGCCGAGGGCAGGGCGATGGACAGCGGTTTGGCGAGGTCGCTCACCGACGCAGGCCCGCGGGCGAGCTGATCGACCATGGCGCGCCGGTTGCCGTCGGACAGCGCGGCAAACAGGCGGTTCAGGCCTTCAGGCGAGGAAGCGCGCGGGGAGGGCATGCTGCAGCGGGTAGTACTTAAAGAACGGCCGGGCCTCGACGAGGGCGCGAGCCACCGAGGGCCGGGCCAGCAGGCGCTCGAAATAGGCGCTCAGCCGCGCGTGGCCGGGCGAGAAGGGCCGGATGGTGGCGGCGTAGAAGAGGGCTGGCGCCGCGGCGCAGTCGGCCATGCTGAACTCGCTGCTGGCCGCCCAGGCGTGGTCGCCCATGCGGCTCTCGATCAGGTCATAGGCTTGCCCCAGTGCGTCGACCGAAGCCTTCATGGCCAGCGCATCACGCTGGGCCTCGGGGCGCAGCATCTGGGCGATGTAGCGCTGCATCGGGTCCATCACGTAGCAGTCGAAGAGGCGGTCCCATAGCCGTACCTGCAACTGGGCGTCGAAGTCGTCGGGCAGCAGGCGGACTGCGCCCGGATGGCGGCGGTCCAGGTATTCGATCTGCAGCGAGGTCTCCGGCACCACGCGCTCGCCGTCGGCAAGCAAGGGGATCTTGGCCGTGGGCCACAGCGCCGCATAGGCAGCGCGTTCGGCTGGGTCGCCGAGGTTGACCATGCTGGCGGTGAATGCCGTGCCGTGCTCGTACAGCGCGATCAAGACCTTCCAGCAGTGTGAAGACAGCGGGTGGTGGTGCAGCGTCAGCGCCATGGTTGTGCTTTCAGTTTCCGATCTGGCTAAGTGTAGACAAAACTTTCACGGCAAGGAAACTGTTGGCGCAAACAAAAGGCGGGACTGAGCCCGCCTTGTTTCGGTGGCAGGAGCTCAGTCCTGCACGACCGCCGCCGCCCGCAGCCGCTTGTTCACCCGCAGCGCCAGCAGCGTGCACACCACCGCAGACAGCAGGTAGACGCTGAGCGACACCAACCCGAAGCGCGAGGACAGGTAGAGCGCGACGACGGGTGCGAAGGCCGCGCCCAGCAGCCAGGCCATGTCGGCCGTGAGCGCCGCGCCGGTGTAGCGGAAGTGGGGCAGGAAGTTCGACGTCACCGACCCGGCGGACTGGCCATAGGACAGGCCCAGCAGCACGAAGCCGATCAGGATGAATGCTGCCTGGCCGGGCTTGCCGCCGCCCAGCATCAGCGGGGCGAACAGCGCGAACACGCCGATGGCGATCGCCAGGGTGCCCAAAAAGTTGCGCCGGCCCACCTTGTCGGCGATCAAGCCGGACAGGGGCATGGCGGCGGCGGCGAAGGCGGCACCCAGCAGCTCCATCTTCATGAAGCCCTCGATGCCTTGCTCGTCCGACAGCGCGACCCAGGAC